>CAZQNO010000138.1:0-2627 GCA_964594775.1 uncultured Spirochaetaceae bacterium | reverse complement strand
GGTAAAAAAACGACTTACCTTCTCGCCGGTTCAGTTTTCAGAATCCGGAATCGGTAAGATTATAATCGACAAGCGCAGGTACCACCCCAAGGGCCAATACATTAATGTTGCTATCCAAGGCACTCAACGCCAACTTTCAGGAGCTCTTTGCTCCGCAACGGCCTTTACACAACGTACGGTTCAGGGCGAGGAAAAAGATCCCCGGAAGAGAACAAATCCTGGCACGAATTGCCCGGCGGCTTGATGATTTCAATTCCCTCGAAGCTCAGATAGGAGAAGCTTTTAGTTATAAACTCAAAAATCTTACCTTGACCTCAGGCCCAAATGTGATTTCATGTCCTTAAACGCCGTCTCAATCCGGCCAAGGGTGATGTACGTGTGCCAAATCTGTTCGTAAGATCATACAAGACAATGCTTTTTCACGAGCGTACAGATGTTCTTCGAGCGCTTCCTTACATTCATACAGCCTGTCGGTCCCCCGATAGTAGGATTGCAGGGAATGGTGGGACGGCATTCCGGTCAGCTCGTAGATCGCGGGATGATCGGGGTCGAGGCCGGCGTCGATGACAACGTCGTCACGTTCCCGGTCGAGCCACCTGAAAAGCTGTTCCCTCCCGGCTTTTTTGCTCTTCGCCTTGTGGGCGATCCGAACGAGAGGAAGCATTTCTTTTGCTCGCCTGGTCAATGAGAAACTGCAGACCTGCTTCCGGAATCTCTTCAATCAGCCCTTTCAATTCTTTCGCAAGTTTTGTACGTATATCAGCTTCTCTCTTTGCCATACCCCAACTCTCCTCATAACAAACTATAGGGTTTCCCGCTAAAGCGTTCAAGAACCGATACTATCCCCCTGCAGGCGGGCACCGTCCCGACGTGGACGAAATGAAAACCCGGGCGGACTACAGCTTGGATCCCTCCGGTTTTTCCGATTGTCGATTGTGTGGAGGGATATTATCACATTACCTAAAGATTCACCAGAGTTGACCCTCACTCAACTGATACATTAATAAAAAAGGGGTACGTTTTATGTATGAGGAGGCATTTATGAGAAAATACATCATTACATTAACCGTAACAGGATTGCTTCTTTTTGGAAGCTGTGATTTTCTGGCCGGTCCTCCGGTGTACACAGGAGTAAAGGCCGGCGATACAAACGCGGGAGTTGTGGATAAAGCGGGCACCGTCCACCTGCTCTTCTCATTTAACACCACCACCGAGGAACGCATGGGAGTAAGCTATATCTATTATGCCCATGGAGACCCCAATACGGAGTGGACCACCGAAGTTGTGTATGACGGCGAAGGCAGCGACGTATACGCCGAAACTCTAGGCATTGCACCGGATGGTACAATTCACGGGGTATACCGCTATGGCAGAACCATATATCACGCGCGGCGCAATTCCGACGGAACCTGGAACAGCGAAGTGCTGAATGATGACGAGGCCGGGCCTGTGGGTGAAATGGCCTTCGATGCCGACGGCGGAATACACGTAAGTCATTCGGGGTATAAAACCGACACCCTGCTTCTGGATAATCTGCGGCCCATGTATTCCTACAAAGCACCCGGCGGTTCCTGGACAACGAAGCAAATACCCTACGGCGGCGGGTGGGCGGATGTCAATTACGGACGAAGCAGTTCAATCGCCACAGACAGCACGGGCAAAGCTCATCTGGCCTTCGGAAAAGAAGGTAACGTTCTACCCTTTACCTTGGGGAAGATTTATTATTCCTCGATCGAAGCCGGCGGCGGTACAGTAAAGGAAGCAACCGATATTTCTTCATCCGTCACCGGTACCGTTGAAAACGATCTTGTCATCAGCCCCGACGGAACGATTCATGTCGTATTTACCGGATCAGGGTTGAGGTATCTCTATTCCACCGACGGCGGTACTTCATGGAATCCCGACGATACAGGGTACATGGTAGATGATACCGAAGGATCGGGATATTCGCCTGATGGGGTAATAGACTCTTTCGGAAACCTTCGGGTGGCATACCTGGTTACACCCGAAGATGCCGCGCAATTTTCGGTAAAGCTTGCCCGCCTTTCCGGCGGCACCTGGACCCTGGAAGAACCGGATCCGGCTATTCACAGCTGGGACAATATTTCACATATGATCGCCTCCGATGATACCACCTACATCCTGTATACCGAGGATACCGCGGAAGCGGAGTACGCCAAGTACAGGAGGTTCATGATTGCCGCTCGGACACCGGCGGGCGAGTGGACAAGCTCGACCGTTATGGGAACAACGATTCCGGAGGATTGAACAAAGCAATAAAGAAACTTCAGGCCGGCGGTTTTGATAGCTTTCAGCCGCTGATTTTATGGAAGGAACAGAATACTCTTCTCGATGGACATTCCCGATTAGAAGAAGCTAAACAAGCAGGGATTCAACATAGAGAAGCAGAAGTTACCCTGTTGAGTCATCGCTCCAATTCCGTCTGCCGTCTATTCCCCTTCTATCGGGAACCGGATGGTAAAGACCGGGTGCGGTTTCCGCTTCAGGTCTATGGTGCCGCCTATTTGGGCAACTAAAGCACTAATCAATCGCAAGCCAAGAGTGTCGGTGTTTTCAATATCTATTTCCTCCGGGAAAGGTTTCCCGGTATTCGAGAGAGTGAGCTC
>CAZQNO010000137.1:0-2688 GCA_964594775.1 uncultured Spirochaetaceae bacterium | reverse complement strand
ACTTGAACCTGGGACACCCTGATTATGAGTCAGGTGCTCTAACCAACTGAGCTATAGGCCCGCAGGGGCGTATACTACCGAGAACGGGGCCCCTGTGTCAATAATATAGACGCACTCGTTGAGAGAACGCGACAGGAGAAAACGATGTATCTCCCTGCGGGCGATACCGGCCTATTCTGTCCGCACCAGCAGAACGGGGAGAGAGCCTCCCCGCAAAACCTTGTCCGTGACGCTGCCGAAAGCCCAGCGCTTGAGGCCGGAATGGCCGTGGGTCGACATAGCGACGAGATTGCATTTGAACTCCTCTTCAGCCTTGATGATCTCTTCGGCAGGATTGTTTCCCTGCACGACTTGAGTCTTCACTTCGACACCGCTGTGTGTGAGCTCCGTTCCCACCTTTTCGAGGTAATCGCGGCGTTCGGCGGCGAGTTTTTCCATTTCCTCCCTGCTGTAGGGAAGGGCAACGGGAATGGCTCCCCCATCGCTGTACATCGGTTCGTGATTGAGCGTGGTAAGCACATTGAGGAGTACTACGGTAGTGTTTTGTTCGGGAGAAAGGCGGTCGATGAGGTTTTTTACATATTTGATAGCAGCTTCGCCGAGGTCCGATCCGTCTAGAGGAATTAATATTCGTTCCGACATAGGCACCTCCTACTTACAAAATACTAGTAAATGAGGAAAAAGCAACGGTAAACGTGCATTTGCCTGTTTCATTTATTATACTCGTTGATAAGGGGGAGTACGTGAGGCTGAGAATCGAAGATTGCCGCATAATGCGCTTGATAGACGGGAAATGGACCCTCACCAAGGGCAGCATAGATATACGGGACGACCGAATCGAGCGGGTTGGGGAGACCGACAAGGAGCGAATCCCCGACAGGATCATCGAGGCCGACGGGGCGATCGCGCTGCCTGGGCTGATAAATGCGCATACCCATGCGGCAATGGGACTCCTGCGAAACTATGCCGACGATATGGATTTAATGACCTGGCTCACCCAGAAGGTTTTTCCCGCCGAAGGAAACATGGGGAAGGACGAGGTTTACTGGGGATCGATGCTGAGTCTCGCTGAGATGATTCGCAGCGGGATAACCTCTTTTGCCGATATGTACTTTCATATGGATAAGACCGCCGAAGCCGTAGAGCTTTCCGGCCTGCGGGCGGCCCTTTCGATGGGGATCGCCGCCGGCGATGCCAAGGAAGCGCGGATAAAAACGGGGGCCCTCACCGAGTTCTACGAAGCGTGGAACGGCGCTGCAGGTGGACGCATCCGAGTCGATGCAGGACCTCACGCCGTGTATACCTGTGCCCCCGAGGCCCTCGAGGAGATTGCCGCGGCGGCGAAGGAACTGGGCTGCGGGATCCACATTCACCTTTCCGAGACCCGGGGAGAGGTGGAAGAGGCCAGAGACAAGTACGGCGCCTCACCGATAGAACTGGCCGAACAGACAGGTCTCTTCGAGTCCCCCACAATCGCCGCCCACTGTGTCTGGGTCAACGATAAAGACATCGAACTGCTTGCCCGCCGCGGGGTGAAGGTGGTGCACAATCCCACAAGTAATCTTAAGCTGGCAAGCGGAGTTGCCCCGGTCCAAAGTCAGCTGGAGGCGGGAATCGATGTAGCCCTGGGAACCGACGGTTCTGCGAGCAATAACAATCTCAACATGTTCGAAGAGATGCACCTGACGGGTCTTATCCACAAGGGGACTTCCGGCGATTCGACCCTGCTCCCGGCGGCGAAGGTCCTCGAAATGGCGACCATCGGCGGCGCAAAAGCCCTGGGAATGGAGGACACTATCGGTTCGCTGGAGCCGGGGAAAAAGGCCGATATCATCCTTCTCTCGACGGCGGGCCTTCATCTCCATCCCGAATTCGATCCCGTTTCCGCTCTCGTATACAGCGCCCAGGCATCGGATGTGGCGACGGTGATCTGCGACGGCAGCGTGCTGATGGAAGACCGGCGCCTTCTCACCATCGACGAGGAGGAAGTAAAGCGGCGGGCCGGCGAGGCGGCGGCGCGGATCACGGGATAAAGAGGCGGATTATAGGGGACCGATGCGTGAATATACTAGCTCTTACTTCACATTGTCGGGCAGTTCCCTCTTTTTCTCCCAGACGCTCAGGTACTCATCGTAGCGCAGGAGAAAGTCGATAAGTACCCGCGCCCGCTCTTTCCCGTCCGGGCCTGCCGCAGCATCTATGAAGTGATCGTAGAGCTTCCTGATGTATTCTCTCAGCTCCTCGGAGTCGGCGAGACGGTTGCCCTCGCCGGTAAAGAGGGCGTCGATGACCCGGTGGCTCATCTCCTTGGAAAAGCCGTAGCGCGGCGAAGTAAGGGTATAGAGACCCGCGGCAACGCAGTTTACGCTGTGCTGCTTGATGAAGAGTATGCTTTCGGTGATCAAAACCGACCGTTTCCACAGATATTCCTTCTCGGCGGAGTAGGCCTCGGGATCTTCAGAAAAACGGTCGATGAGCTCTTCCATGACTCGGTAGGTCAATCCTACCACCCCCACATGGAGGCTCGGGATGCAGTGCAGATGCGGATCGAAGAGGTGGATTACCTTGAAGTAGAAGCCGCCGAAGTGGCGGGGGGGGGGGGGGGTGGGGTGGGGCCCCCCCGCGGAGAGGGGGGGCCCCCCCTAGAGCGGAACAAAACAGGTCATAAATATAAAAAAAACCGGGAAG
>CAZQNO010000136.1:0-2690 GCA_964594775.1 uncultured Spirochaetaceae bacterium | reverse complement strand
AGCGGAAGCATTGTTATCCGCAAAAGCCGGTTAGCCCGGCAAAAACATTGAGCTTTTACGAAGCTTGTGTTTACTTTTTATAGGAGGAGGGAAATATGGTAACCCTTGATTCTCTGCAAACCGGTAAAAACTGTATTCTCGGTGGTTTGGCCGGAGGACGCACCTTCATGAGCCGGATCACGGCAATGGGCTTTATTCCGGAGACCCGGGTCTCCGTGGTTTCCAACCGGGGATACGGACCCTTGATTGTGTACCTTCGGGATACTGAAGTCGCCCTTGGGCGCGGCGAAGCCGCGAAGATCCGTGTGCGGGAGGTGATCGAATGAGCACCCGGGTGTCAAAGAAAATCTTTACCATTGCTCTGGCCGGCCAGCCGAATACCGGAAAGTCCACGGTGTTTAACAGACTGACCGGATCAAGACAGCATGTGGGTAACTGGCCGGGAAAAACGGTGGAGCAGAAAAGCGGTGTATTCGAATACAACAACTTCTCCTGCAAGATTGTTGATCTGCCCGGAACCTACAGCCTTACCGCGAATTCGCTGGAAGAGCGGATCGCCCGGGATTTTCTCATCAACGACCAACCCGATGTCGTGGTGGTTATGGCGGACGCCTCCCAGCTCGAACGCACGCTCTATCTGCTGACCGAGGTCCGGCTGCTGTCCGTGCCGGTGGTTCTGGCGTTGAATATGATGGATGTGGCACATCAGCAGGGAAAGAGGATTGATGTGAAAGCCTTAAGGGAGACCCTTGGGGTTCCGGTGGTGCCTATGGTGGCGGCGAAAGGTACGGGTGTCGCTGAACTCCTTTCCGAGCTTGACGCAAGCTTCCGGACGGCAAACGCGGCTCCGGAAGCCCTGCTGGATGACCTTGACTGCATGGGGCAGTACTGTGAAATTCTTCCGCTGCTTCCCGAAAGCGGTGATTCGCGGGTTCCCGTGGAATGGACGGCGATCAAACTCATAGAGGGTGATGCGGATACTCTGGAAGGGGTCAGGGGGAATGTGTCTCCGGACCTCTGGAAACGCATAGAGGAAATTTTAAGAAGAATACCCGACGGAGCCCTGCTTGTAGCCGGCGCGCGGTACGCGTGGATACAGAAGGCAGTATCATTTTCATTGCGCGGAACGGCCCCGGAAAAAAAGAAGGGGCGGGGAAAGCGGTTCGACAAGGCCGCGACCCATCAGGTCTGGGGCAAGTTCATTGCCGTCGGCGTCATGATCCTTGCTTTCGGCGCAGCGATGATTGTGGCTATGCCCCTTATGACCCTGATACAGATGGTTCTGCCCGCCCTGACCTCCGCCCTCCGGGAACTCTTTGCCGGCGTGTCTCCCTGGGTCGGATCCCTTTTTGCCGACGGTCTGGTTCCCGGTCTGGGGGTTGGTCTGCTTATGCTCTTTTATATCTTCGGTGTGTACCTCGCCTTCGGTATTCTGGAAGACGTGGGATACCTCGCCCGGTTGGCTTATGTCTTTGACGGGTCCATGAGCAGAATCGGTCTGCACGGAAAATCCTTTATGCCCCTTCTGATGAGTTTCGGGTGCAATATCGCCGGAGTTACCGGAACCCGGGTTATCGATTCATGGCGGCAGCGTATGATTACCCTGGTCCTGGTCTCCATTATCCCCTGTATGGCCCTGTGGGGAGTAGTGAGTCTTATGGGTGGAATCTTCTTCGGTGCGGGGATGCCTCTGGTTATTCTGGCGCTTCTGGCTGTCATGATTCTTCATGTCTTTCTGACCTCCGAATTGCTTCGAAAATTCATGTTGAAAGGAGAGAAGACGGGCCTTATCATGGAGCTTCCCCCCTATCACAAACCGAACTGGAGAACAATCTGGGGCTATGTGTGGGTCCAGGTGAAGGCTTTTCTTAAGCGTGCCGTTACCCTGATAGCCCTGGTTACGGCGGTTGTGTGGGCTCTTTCGTACCAGCCGGACGGGAATGTGGAGAATAGTGTTCTCGCGTCCATCGGCAGGTTTTTTGATCCTCTTTCCGGTCTTATGGGATTGGACTGGAGGCTCTTTATCGCTCTGGCCGCGGCGATTATCGCGAAAGAAGCGTCCCTCTCGGTTCTCGCGGTACTGTACGGTGTCGGCCGGGGTCCCATGGCCATAACGGGCCTTGTTCTTGCCGGCGGTGAATTCGAACATGGTGCCCTGATCGGAGCCATCGGCAGTTCCATTGCCCCGGCTTCCGCCCTGGCCTTTATCTTCGCTTTCTTTTTTTCCATCCCCTGTCTGGGAACCGTGGCGACGATCTACTCGGAAACAAAGTCTCTCAAGTGGACCATCGGGAGTTCCCTGTATTACATCTTCTCATCCTTTGTATACGGAGTATTGGCGTATCAGGTGGGAAGGCTGATTTTCTGAAGGGAGATGACCATGTTGAGGGAAATACTTGCCGTAGTGCAGGGTAAAGGTACCGCCAGGGTTGAAGATGTCGCCCGGCGGATGTGTGTCGATCCGGATTTCATTGTATACCTTCTAGATGATCTTCGCCGAAGGGGATACCTGGAACGGTATCCCCCGGCGGTGACCTGCTCGGGGGGCTGTGCCGGTTGCGCGCGAAAGCCGACCGGGAAGACTTTCGGCATGAGGGCATGGAAGCTGACGGAGAAGGGAAAACTGGTTCTGCGGAAAAGCACCGGTTCTTTTGTAGAAAGATTTTGACGGAATGAAAGAGAATACGAAT
>CAZQNO010000135.1:0-2710 GCA_964594775.1 uncultured Spirochaetaceae bacterium | reverse complement strand
ATCAAGGATATTACCATTTTTCAAAAGTTTTGTACCGTCATGAACGGAACCCTTGCCTGGGATCTTTCCGAAAAACGGGATCCGTATGCCTGTATAGATATCTGTCCGGATACGGTTTATCTGGAAAGTAAACACATAAATCGGGAATACACGAAACCGGCATAACAATGCCGTAATTTCTGCTTAGTTGTTTGGCCCTCCGATATCAAAACTCAGCCGCAGATAAAAATCTCCGCCGTAATTAGCGGGGAACACCTCATCCCCCGTATAGTCGTCATCCGTAAAGACCCCCTTTCCGTCGAACTTCCAAAGCGGAATGGTTGTGCCGATATCAAGACCGAAGCCGTAGTACACGTCCTTTGAGCCCAGATCGGAGAACGGGCTAAAGATGAATGAAGATTTTAATCCGCCGGAAATGGAACTCGTTTTAGGATAGAAAGACACATGATATGCACTGGGAGGTTTAGGCTCTCCCCAGACTTCCGTCTTAAAGAATTGTGCGCCTAAACCGATTGACGGTATCTACACGAAACGGCTTTCACACGGCCCGGCGAGCTCTTCCGGTCTCCGGAAGAGACCTTAATCCGAATAGGTGCGGGCGATCTCTTCGAACTCTTTTTCGAGGGAGAGAAAGACTTCCACAATGCGCGGGTCGAAATGGCTGCCCGAAACCCGGCGGATTTCCTCGACCGCGTCCTTGTGAGACCAGGCTTCTTTATAGGGGCGTGTGCTGCGCAGGGCATCGTAGACATCCACCAGGGCGGTAATGCGGCCCTCCAGCGGTATGGCCTCTCCGGTAAGGCCCCGGGGATAGCCGCTGCCGTCGAATTTTTCGTGATGGGTGTAGGCTATACTCGCCGCCATCTCCAAAGACGGTTTGTCCTTGAGGAGCCGATAGCCGTGGGCGGCATGGGTCTTGATGATTTCGAACTCCTCATTCGTCAAGCGCCGCTCGGCGAGGAGTATCGAGTCGCTTATGCCCACCTTGCCAATGTCGTGATGCGGCGCGAAGATCTCGATATCGTCGCGAAACTTTTTCGATAGGCCGAGTTTCTCCGCGAGCAGCCCCGAGTAGAGGCCGACCCGCTGTATGTGGGCGCCTGTTTCGTTGTCCCGCATCTCGGCGAGCTCGGTGATGGTGTGGATGATCTCCAGGCGGATATCCATCTCCCTTCGACGCCTCTCGCTCACATCGATGGGGATCCCTATGTAGTTGCCAATTTTTCCGTCCTCTCCGAAGACGGCGCTGATCAGCAGGTTTATCCATGCCAACTGTCCGTCGGACTTCCTGTTCACCACTTCTCCGTCCCAATGTCCAAGGGAGGGATCGGAGATACTCTTCCACATGGAGGAGAAGAGTTTCTCATACTCTTCATCGCTGTAGCCCAGGTCCCGGTAGGCGTCCCTTCCGGGATTGAGGATCCTCGGAGTCTTTCCGCAAACTTTTTCGGCAGTGACTCCATACAACTCTTCGAACTGCGGATTGATGTATTCTATCTTGCCGGCGGCGTCGGTGATGACCATGGCGTGGATGGAGGAGCGGAAGGCCTGGAAGTAGAGTTCCCTCTCCCGGCTGATCCGTTCGAACTCCGACACGTCGCTGACCGTTATCATGCACTTCCGTGCGCCGGCTAAGGGTTTTCTCTTGAAGTGGTAGACCCTGCCTTCGTATTCTATCCGTTCGGTATGTGTTGATCTCTTGTCGCAATGCGTGCAGATGTTCTCCCGGTAAGCGGCGGGAAGCAGTCGGTGGAGTTCTTCGGTCGAATTGAAGCCGTGTTCCCGAAGCCACAGCCGTGCCGCAGGATTCACATAGGTGATGGTATCGAAGCACTCCATTACGAGAATTATGTCGGGATTTACTTCCGGCAGAAGGGTCAGCACGTCAAGCTGCCGGTGGAGCTGCTTGCTCTTGGTAATGTCGGTGACCGAAACGAGCACCCGTTCCAGCGAGGTTTCGCAGCCGGGCACCACCGCAAGCTTGAGAATGATGAGAAGCTCTCTGCCGTCTAAGCTGCGGTGTACCGTCTCCGTCTCGAATACCGTTTTTCCTCCGAGGAGCTCGGCGGTCCCCCGCAGGAGGGCGGGAAATCCCTTTTCGCCGATTATGGCGGGAAGTTCCTGTTCGAGTTTTTCTTTCGAGGATGCGCCGTAGAGATGGAGGGCGGCCTCGTTTGCCTCGACCACTATCCCGCGGCGTTTCTCGAGCTGCCGTTTTAATTGTTTGGGATCTTCTGTGTCGAGCTGTGCCCTCATGTCGGCGGCGAAGGACAAGTCGAGTATCCACATGGGAGCGGGGGAATGGGTGAAGTATGCCTGCAGCAGGGCCCGCTGCTCCGACAGCTCCTTTCCCTTCTCCTCCGCCTCTGCCGTCTTTTCGTAGAGCCGGATGTCCCGTTCCATCGCATCGCCTACGACCGAAAGACTTCTCTCTGCCCGGGCCTCGTCGATATTCGGGTCTTTTTCTAAGAGAATCAGCCGTCCCACGACCGATCTGTCGGAGAGCCTGAGTGTGTACGAGCCCGGTTCCTTCCTTGGAGTATCGCTCTTCTTGTTCGTCTCGAATCCAAAACGCAGGCCGCTCGTTTCTTCTACAATTTGAAAACGATCGGCCCATTGCTGTGAGAGATATCTTTGTATATGCTTTATCGTATCCATTTTTTACTGGTCCCAATCCTGCAGATATTACAAGCAAACAGCCCTCCACCCC
>CAZQNO010000134.1:0-2726 GCA_964594775.1 uncultured Spirochaetaceae bacterium | reverse complement strand
GCCGGCACCAGAAACAGAAAAAACCAAAAAACCACGAAACGACAGCGTTCCATCGCACACCTCCACGGGTCGGTCTTTTCCGCAGTCGATGGAAGGGCCGGCTGCGGTGCCCTATTGTATCATGCAATAACAAAACAAAACCAATCTCCGAGCGCAAGCCGCAAGCGCAAGACGACCGGTCGGGGCCGAGATTTCGCGGAGGCGGAAATGTCGATGAGTATTACGGCCGTCAGTGGGGGAAACCGGCTCGGGTGCTAGACTAACTCGGCCCGGTCTTCCTTCTTCTTTTCTTTCAGTCTCAACTGCGGTACTTCGGTCATTTTCCTACTCATTCTTGCTGAATTCTCCGGGACTCAACACCCTGCCGAATTTGAGAAACAGCTCCTCCCGCCTCTTTACGTCGAGCTTGTAATAGATGTGCTGCACGTGGGTTTTTACCGTGGGAAGGGAGATAAAGAGGGTTTCGGCAATCCGATTGTAGGAGTAGCCGAGGAGGAGGAGCTTTAGCACCTCCTCCTCACGAGGACTCAGCTTCTCTTCAATACCCGTCTGGATCCTTTTCGACAAAAGAGAGCCCCTGTTGTTCTTACTCAAACTGCCAAAGATAAACAGTGAAAAAGGAATATTCGCCACGGCGAAGTAAAGGGGATGGGTCTGAATCCAGAGGCTCATGCGGGGGTTGAGAAAGGGAAGCCGCCAGCCCAGAGGATCGCCGATACCGATGGCCGGATAGATTAAAAGGCTGATTACCGCCACGGAGAGGGCCGTCTTCGTCGACGGATAGAGCTTCCGCCCCTTTCGCAGTATGAGGACCGCCCGTATCCCAGCGTGATACAGGAGAAGGACCACCGCCGCATGGAGAAGGGGCATGTAGGTCGGCTGAAAGTAGAGAAGAAGAGGGGCGACGGCGGCGATGCCGAGGCAAATACCGGCAACAACATAGACCGCCCGCCGTTTCAGGACCTCCACTCCGTTTATCGCGTAGTGGTAGTAGGTAATAAAGTTCCAGCTGAAGGCGACAGCGAGCCGGGACCACTCGAAGAGAAGAAAAACGAAAAGAAAGTTTCGGTCGGGATACCGGTATTCCAGATAGTATTCGATAACCAGCAGGACCGTAATAATGACAAGCGCAACGAGGGGCAGCATAAGGGACCAGGCCCCCCGGTCATGGGAACTCTGCCTGATAAAAACGAGAAAGCCGAGGTTCAGGAACCCGAAGGCCAAGCTTAAGAGAGAAATCAGGTAGAACAGCGTATCCACGAAAAGCACACTATCATACTTTCGGCTGATGTTTTCCTCTCTTTCCGGTGCTACAGTCCTCTGTATAAGGAGGAGGAAATGAAGGCGATTTTTTTTGCGATTTCGGTGGTCGCAGTGTTCGCCCTTCTTTTTACCGGCTGTCCTTCGGCCGGGGAAGGCGGCGCCGGCGGAGATAAAGAGGGCGAAGAGGGGACAGGATGGCTTATTCCCAAAACAGGTCAGGATGCCGACGATCATTTCGCTACCGGAGACGACGGCGACCTGCAGATGGGCGCAGAATGGCCTGTTCCGCGTTTTACGAACAACGGAAACGGGACGGTAACGGATAACCTTACCGGTTTGATGTGGGAGCAGAACCCAAGCGCACCAGCTACGAGCTCCTGGGGTGAGGCGCTTACGTATGCCAATGATTCCACGCTGGCAGGACATGACGATTGGCGGCTGCCCAACAGAAACGAGCTTATGACCCTGCATAATTTCGGGGAATACAGGAACGACACCTGGTTAAACACTAACGGCTTTTCCGATATCGAGTTCACCTATTATTGGACATCGACCACCCGGCCGGGGGATACCGACAGAGCGAATACTTTCTACTTGGGGTGCAGAAACGCGACTATAGGCACTGTCGACAAGAGCAGCGCCGGGTCCGCTTACCCTCTGATTATCTGCAGGGGCGCTTCGGACTATGTTATGAAAACGGGGCAGACCGAGAGCTATGCGAGCGGAGACGACGGAGATCTAGAGGCCGGAGTGGTTTGGCCCTCTCCGCGGTTTACCGATAACGGCGACGGCACGCTTGCAGACAGTCTTACCGGACTGATATGGGAGCAGAGTCCCGACAGTGCGGAAAAGACGTGGAGCAGCGCCCTTTCCTACGCCAACGATTCCACATTAGCCGGAGATGATGACTGGAGGCTGCCCAACTACTACGAACTGGCCACGTTACTGCACGCCGGTCAAACCACACTCTATACGTGGTTAAACGCCAACGGCTTCGCCAATGTGGGGTCCGGCGCTTATTGGACAAGTTCGCATACGCCGATCCTAGATTCTGGTTATGCGGCGTCAGTCCTAACCACTGATTCAAATACGGTAATAGACTGTTTTATGGGTATCGAAGTGTCGTCAAATATGAGATCCCTCATTGTGCGCGGTACGGCCGACGGCGAATAACCGGGTGCTGTCCCGTCACGTGGTGTAACTTCCCGCCTCCGGGTTGATGACTCTTACCTCTGCGTTTCCTCGATGCGCCGAAGAATCTGACGCTACTGCGAGAAGATGAAGAGTATCACTGTTTCGGTAAGTGACGAGGTACACCACGCATACGAGCCGCGCTCGTTCGCGACACGCTTGGACGAGATCGCAGGCTCGGAGACAGAGTTCGAGCGCCTTCGGGCGCCTTCGGGCGCAGGAGAAGGCGATCCGCTGCCGGCCGCAATCGAACGCAGCGCCGCAGCGGGCTT
>CAZQNO010000133.1:0-2736 GCA_964594775.1 uncultured Spirochaetaceae bacterium | reverse complement strand
ATATCGGGATCCGGGACGGGATCCTTACCGGGAAAGAGGAATACGCGGTGGAAAGCGCCGTAATCTCCTTAGACGTATTCAAATGTTTAGAATCTCTCGGAAGGCCATTCCCGGAGTGGACGAAAAATTTCAACGACCTGTACCTTGATTTTTTTTCACGACTCGTATCGATAAACTCTCTATTTTTAGAAAACAGACTGGAGGAGGGCCGGGGCCGCCTGCTGGAGCTCGAACAACTCCGCGGCAGGCTGGAGCAGGAAACCGACGCTTTGGTGAATATTTCCACTCATCGGTATGAAAACGCCGTTCGTACCAGCGTGATAGCGATGGTTGCCTCGAGCTTTGTATTTATTCTCCTTGGAGGGGGGATTATATTCCTGCTCATTCCTTCGATGATACTCAAGCCGATAAAAAAAGACGTAGAAGGAATGAGCAGGATAGCGGAAGGGGACCTTCGGGAGGCGATCGAAGTCGGTTCGTCCGACGAAATAGGCACGCTTGCCCAAGGGGCGAACACGATCAGAGACAATTTTACCAATATTATACGGACCCAGCGTGAAATTATTGAAAAGGGGACGGATATCGGGTCCAATCTGGCGGCGAGTACCGAAGAAATTTCGGCGAACGCAAAACAGATCATGACCACTATGGAGAAACTGAAAGAGAAGGTGGAGCATCTAGACCGGGACATTCAGACCTCAGACGAGGCGGTTATAGAAATAGAGCGCTTTATCGGGGAGGTGACCCGTTTAGTCGAGACCCTTTCCGCGTCGGTCACTCAATCTTCCGCTTCGATAGAAGAGATGGTGGGAAGCATAAACTCGATAACCCGTGTCGGGGAAGAAAAGAAAAAACTTTCCGACGACCTTGCCGTACTGGCGGAATCGGGGGAAACGGCGATGCAGGAAACGGTAAAAGGCATGAATGAGATCGCCGCCTTCGCCGATCAGATAATGCCGATGATCGAAATGATCGACAATATTGCGTCGCAGACAAGCCTTCTCTCTATGAACGCGGCGATCGAAGCGGCCCACGCGGGGGAAGCCGGAAAAGGGTTTGCCGTCGTTGCCGACGAAATACGCCGCCTTTCGGAAAACTCTTCCGAGACCGCCGGGCTCATCGCGAAGACACTGAAAGCGAGCGTCGAGAAGATCAAATCCTCGGAAAAAATCACCGACAACACCGGAACAACCATCCACACGATAATACGGGGAATTCACGAGGTGGCGGAAGCCATGAGTGAGATGCTGAACGGAATGGCGGAAATGTCGTTGGGAAGCGGCCAGATTACAGAGGCCTTAGGGGAAATCGTCTCGGTAACAGAAAATTTAAAGGACGCCTCAAACACCGCCAATAACCGGGTCGCCACCATCCGCGGTGCTATGGACACCATCGCGTCATTGTCCAAAGAAAACGCCTTAGGTTTCACCGAAGTGGTAACGGGAACTTCAGAGATATCCGAATCCATGGGGCTTCTCACGGATTTGGGAAATCAGAACACGGAATCGATCCGCCGACTCGAGAATGCCATCGAAACATTTAAAACCAAATAGGAAAGATGTGCAAAGAGCACAGCTTGTCGGGCTCCGCGCGTCGAAAGCGTCGGAGGAAACGAAAGGAGAATTCGGAAGCGAGCTTGCCAGAGCTTTTGAAATTATATAGAGCCTGTCCCAGAAATGAACTTTTCGCCTTGATACCGGAACCGCGAGAATTCCGGCAAGAGTTTCTAGGCTGCAATAGAGACAGTTCACTGTCGGCAGTACGAAGTGATAACTTCCGATAGGAAAATCAAAATGAGTTTTTAATAATCCCGTGATACAATACGGGAGAAGGAGGCGTTGCATGAACACATTTGACGAATTGCTGGGACTTGTAGAGGATTATCCAATCCGGCGGGCCGCCATAGCAGTTGCCCAGGACCAGACTATTATAGAAGCGGCGGTAGAGGCGAAGAAGCGGAACATAACGGAATCGGTTTTGGTTGGAGACGAACGGGAAATCCGGGAGATTGCCGAAAGGATCGGGGTGTCCGTGGAGGACCTCCATATCGACCACGAACCGAATCCGCTTAAGGCGGTGGACCATGCGGTACATCTGGTTGCCGCGGGAGATGCCGATATCCTCATGAAAGGGTATATCCATACCGACGATTTCCTGCGGGGAGTCCTCCACAAAGAGAGCGGTCTGCGCACCCGTTCCATTATGAGTCATGTGTTTGTAGCCGAGATAACAAATCAGAACAGGCTTATTTTCATTACCGACGGGGCCATGAATATCCTTCCCGACCTCGAACAGAAAGCGGCGATCCTGCTGAACGCCGTTTACCTGGCGAAACTATTCGGGTATGAGAAACCGAAAGCCGCGGTCCTCGCGGCGGTTGAACTGGTCAATCCGGCGATGCCGGCGACGGTTGAAGCCGCATGTCTGGCAAAAATGGCGGATCGGCGGCAGTATGTCCCCCCCTGCACCGTCGACGGTCCCCTGGCTCTGGACAACGCCGTTTCCCAGCTCGCGGCAAAACATAAAAAAATATCGGGAGATGTCGCGGGAGTCGCCGATATTCTTCTGGTTCCGAATATTGAATGCGGAAATGTTTTCGTAAAATCCTTAGTCCACCTCGGGGAAATCAGGACCGTCGGTCTCCTGGTGGGGGCGAAAGCCCCGGTGGTACTTACAAGCAGGGCGGATTCGACGGAATCGAAGCTGCTTTCGCTGGCCGGAGCCGTGCTGATGGTA
>CAZQNO010000132.1:0-2810 GCA_964594775.1 uncultured Spirochaetaceae bacterium | reverse complement strand
CTCTCCTCTTTGCTCTCCTCTTTGCTCGCCGATTTTCATTCCCTCTTTTTTCGCAATCCGTTCCCAGCTCGTTACGTACGGCATATCTCTACCTCCGCTCTCCTCTTCCAGCTCTCTCTTCAGCTCAGCCTCTCTCCCCTCGGGGAGCTGCAGCATCCAGTCGATAAACTGCAGCAGCGACCCGGTGTACTCACGCTCGTACCCCCGCCGCAGCATGTTTTTCAGCAAGCTCTTTTTCAGTATATACCCTCTCTCCTCCCGGTCAAGACTCCCGGTTGCCCCGCGCCGCTTCCGCAGCTCGTTCACCTCCAGCTGCGCCTCCACCACGCAGGCGAAGGGGTTTCCGCTCACGGCAAGCTCCTCCCTCCTGTGCCGGTAGTCCTGCAGCTTCACCGTGTTGAACCGCAGCTCCAGGCTCACCCCGGGCCGCTCGATCGAGTAACCGGAAGGGCGGAAGTGCGGGTTCTCGTCGGTGAGGACCATCAGCGAGGCGGGAAAGCTATCGTGTCGCAGGTAGATGCGGGTAGCGTACTGAAAAATGCGCTCGGCGAAGTTCCTCTCCTCCGCTCCCTGTATCTCGATGTGACAGAGCAGGAGCCGCTCCTCCCCGCTCTTCAGGTGAGTTCGTATCAGAAAGTCGGCGTAGCGGTTCGGCTGCCGGCTGTCTCCGGTGATTTTGCCGAGTTCCTTATCGAGAAACCGGGGCGTAACGGAAAAATTAATCTCGGCGGCAATACGCGGAAAGAAGAACTCGAGGAAGGGACGAAGGTGCGCCCGTACGATATCTTTCCACGCACTGTCGTAGTTCCCCACCAGGGGCCTCCTTACCCTCTATTAGGGGCAAAGAGGCCTTTGTGCTTCCGTGAGCAGATCGAAATTAAGAATGAAGACACCGGAATATACAGTTGACCGCCACACAGGACGTACTATTCTGTGCGCAGAGGAAAAAGCATGTTTTCACACGCCGAAACCGTCCTGAAGCGTATCGGCACACATACGGGGCGACCACCACGAGAGTTCGGATTTCGACGTCCTCGTAGTCGTAAAGAAACGCAGCATCGATCTTGAAGAGGGAATCATGAGCATATTCGTGGAGGAAGAACTCGAATCGGGGGTCTACTTCGATCCGCTCATAAAAAGTGCCGAGAGCTTCGATCAGGAGAAGAACCACCACAGCCCGTTATACCGAAATGCAATGAACGAGGGTATTGCCGTATGAGTCCTGGAACCCGAAGACAAGAAATCCCTCAGCGATCTCAGGTTCGAAAAAGCGAATGAGTTTCTCAGCGTTGCCGAGTTTGGGGCGATGGTGTGCGCCATCTGGAATTACGGCTTTCTCCGAGTCTCTCCGGGGCTTCTGGCCGAGAAAATCCTCGACTCCGTTGAAGATCTGGTACTCCTCTACGATGTAAACGGAAAGCGAGTGTACCAAAATAATAAGAGTCTGACCGTTCTCAATGGAAAAAAGATTGCGGATTCGGGAAAGACTTGGGTCGACGGGGAAGACATCCACAAAGGCCTCTTCATCACCGCTTTTGTTCAGTGCGGCGCCGGAAAGGTCATCCGACAGAGCTTGGAACCGATTCAGGGAGCGGATTTGAAGCCGAGGTGACTGTCAGGGAGAAACAACCCGAGCCTGTCGAATCAGCATTTATCAAAGCACTAACGCGAAGCCACCTGCTTCATATAAATCCCGGGCCGTCGATTCTAGAGGAAGTCCCCTCGAACCAGCTCCTCAAGGTGAAGGTGAAGATTGACACGGATCCACCCGGAGATTTCGAAACGGAAGTTCGACCCGTGCTCGATCCCCTTCCCTTCAATGTCCGCATAGTAAGCCTGCCAGGTCTTTTTGCCGGAAAAATGCACTGTGTGTTCTGCAGGAAGTGGCGATCGAAGGTCAAGGGGGGGACCGGTACGACATGCTGTGGTTTTCCAAAAATGAGAGTTCTCAGCAACTGCATCATCCGGATCAGAGAAAGCGGCAATCCGAACCTGAGGTGGAATAACACGTGCTACGCAAGAATGTTTTTCTCGATTTATATCGCGCCCGGGGTGACCGCATAGACTTTGCCCGAGCCGCAGAGGTACAGCCTTTATTCATAGAAGGGGTTACGTATACGAACGCCCATATAGACCCGATCGTGCTGAAGGTCTTCGGAATAAAGGATGTCGGCATCGGACTTCACTGCAGAGACAAGTATGAGACTGTCGTACCAGCTATAGCCCGTATCCAATCCGGCATTTAGGGCCCTATGGTACAGTGATTCTTCCGGCCACACGCTACACAGGGGAAGCAACACGGTGTGCAGATAGTCTCTCAGATCATCTCTTCCCATAGGTTTCTCAAACTTGTGGAGGGCCACATTGGAGAACTCTTGAATAACCTGCCAGCTTATTATTCCCCGTCCTTCGAGCCCGATGCGAATTAGCTCCTGAGCACGCTTTTGTTTACCAGGCGCCTTGCTGTCAAAGCTGTATACAAAAATGTTGCTATCGAGAAAGAAGCTATCGTTCATTCATCTCGCCCCGGCTAAATTTTCGACCCGCCTCACATGAACTCTGTACCCGGTCCATCAAGTGATCATATTCTTGCGCTCGCTTCGTCTCGAGAGTCCACTCAGTGAGCCATTGCCTTACAATTTTATTGAGACTCTGGTGTTCTCTTCGTGCCTTTTCACGGGCCCTCTGAATGAGCTTCTCATTGAAACTGAAGGTGATATTTTTCATGTATACCTCCTCCTATTTACGGAATTCACATATATAGTGTACACGTGTTTCGTGTAAATATCAATGATCGATTTTTATCGAGT
>CAZQNO010000131.1:0-3105 GCA_964594775.1 uncultured Spirochaetaceae bacterium | reverse complement strand
AGACGGGGTACACGAGCTCGAGACTCCTGTCGGCCACCGCACCCAAGACCTGATTTCCAAAATCCGGCCTGAAGCGCACGGGATAGATGACTACATCACAATCTGCACTGACGGTGATATCGAGACTCGCCGAAATAATCGTTCGATTATGCTCATGCACATCGAAGTAGTAGAGTCCCCAGTCGTCAGCCGAGATAGGGGAACTACTCGGAGGACCGTCTGTCTCCGCGCTAATCACCGCACTAGGGGGAGGACCCGGGAATATCGTGATTTCCTGGTATTCCTGAACGCCACTCGTCCCTGTGTGGGTATGGCTGCCCTCCATGTATTCACTCGCATAGAGAGGTGCCAGCCAACGCCCATTTTTCTCATGCATGTAGAGGGCAAAGTAGTGCTCTCTGTCGAATTTGAGATCGGAAAAAACGTGATTCCACAGGGTGTTTGAATTTGGTTCATAGTCGTCGATATCGTACTCGATGCCCCCTATTCGCGTGGTAGGAGGGCTGTTTCTGCGGTGTTTGATGATTATTTTGTCGATATCCGGCTTCTCGAGGACGCAGTACTGCTTCGGTAATGTCAAGTCTAGGTCTATCCAATCCCAGGCGAAACGCATCTTTCCGTCTCCATAGACATCCGCCCTGAGTTTTGCAACACCGAGATCCGGATCGTTCCAGTTCGCCCGCGGCGAGGGGGCGAGGAGGAGGGGGTCGCAGGAAGAGAGGAGGATGACCACAGCGACCAGTACCTGCCCTGCGGCGCGCCGGCATACGTGCTTCGCTCTACTCATCTGCCATAGCTCCTTAGCGAAAAGTTCACGGAAAACCCGTCCCGGTAGGGGAGAAAAGCCAAAGAGAGGTCGCGGCGGTCGTCGGTTCGAACACCACGATTAGCCGCAGCGGATTTCTTTCCCCTTTTCCTGCCCGGGCCCATAAGGGCACGGTACTCGGTGAGAAAGGAGGCAGTGTAGAGTCCGACTGCCGCAGTAGCGAAGGCGATCGTGTAGCCTCCGTAAAGCTTCGCGGGATCCGCCTCCGGATTTCCCGAGGGAGAGCGCGCCGAAATACCCGCCTCGATGCCGCGGGCATAGGTATTTAGTGCCATGTGGGCCGAAACCGCCGCCGCGCCTGAGAGAACGTGACTAAAACCCATGAGGCTCCGATTCGAGGACGACTCGACAAAGGGCTCGTCCCCTGAATAGACGGTAAAGGCTGCCACCGTTCCGGCAATGCCGAGCAGCTTGAGCCCGTAGGAGGTGTAGCGCGTCGTTTCGTAAAAGAGGTGGGACAATCTGTAAGCGTCGTATTTATCGGAAATGTCGCTCTTATTCGTTTCCACCAGATATTTGTCGTAACTCTGCATGCTCCCGTAACCGAGAATCGCCGACCCGAAGCCAATCGCCTCTCCGAGGGTATAGAGCCCGGAGGAAACGGCATAGATCCTCCTCCCCTTATCGGAAGTAGTGAGATAGCCGCCGGGATAGCGGAAAAACAGATAGGAGAGGGTCGTGTGGGCTGCGACTTGCACGGAATTGCCGCCGATAGCCTGCCGCTGTGCACGCTCATGGAAATCACGATACTGATCGAAATAGTCGGCCCAATTGTACTGATTCATGTAGAAGCTCCAGCCCCTCAGCGCACGCATACGAGACTGCATCCCTATGTCCGAAATACCGTCGCCGACGATCTTTGCCCCATATGCGGAAAATGCGGCAATTTGGTAATTTCTTCTGCGGCGAAGCTCTTTTTCCTGCGCCTTCTCCTCCTCAAAGAGCTTTTGGACCTCCTCCTGCTTGACTTCTTCTATCGCCTCCTGCTTCGCCTTCTTCTTTACTTCCTCCTGCACCTTCTCCGGCAGCTTCTCGATCGCCTTTTCCGGATTCTCCTCGGCCAGTTTCTCCAACTCGGCAAGGCCGGCACCCGCTCCGACTGCTGCAGCGGCTGACTCGGCGGCGCGGTTCTCGGCTACCGTTTCGGCCGCTGCGACACCGAATTCAATCTCAAGAAAGCGTTCGGTAAATTCCTGTGCGATGCGGTCGAGATCGGCTATTCCCACCGCGGTCTTTTTCTCCCGCAGTACTACCGAAGCTCCGTCCGCATTTACCGTAAGCAGCGAGAGGTGATAGAGACTCCCCTCCTTCTCTATACGCCCGGCAATGACGTACGAGGCACCCGCTTCGCTGCCGATCTCGCTGAGGGAGCTCACCAGTTTTGTATCGCTCATCGAAGCGACCGCCGATGGGTCGGTAATCTCCAAAGCTTCTTTTTCAAGAGCAATGATATTTAGAACCTCCGCATCCCCAAAACGGCGGGAAACCACCTTCTCCGCCACCAGAGGGGCGAAACCCGGCGCATTGCCGCTTATAAAGGGTAAAACGAGCAGCGATGCGCTTTTGGCGGCCGCTGTTGGGGTGGCCGCCGAAGCGGGCCCTCCGCTTGCAGATTCCGTCTTTGCTGTGCCGGCACTCTCATCGCTCTGTGCCCATGTGGAAACGGTGAGAAGAAATAGTAGGAGAATTTTTGGTATGACCCGATGCCGCTGCGAAGGAACTTGTCTCTCCCTTGTCCGATGCGGCGGTATCTCTTTTTCCCAATTATCTACGCTTTTCATCTCTCTTCATAAGTGTAGCACAGAATACTCCTTTAATTATCGTAGAATACGAAAAAAAACTCCACTAGTTATGATGAATTTGCCGGGACCGGCGGCCGGAGAAGAAAAAAAGAGAAGGAAAAAGCCGAAGAAAACTGCCGGTATTTTCTGAATCTGCCGATAGTAAAATATGTTAAATGAGGGCGGCACAATGGACGGTCAGGCGGTAACGGTAAGGGGCCGGACCGACTTTGCTGCGCCGCCCTCAATTTCAATGATAGTGCTTTAGCACTCTCCAGTCAAAAAAAGAGAGAATGTTTTCTCTCTTTTTTTGCTTCTCAATGCTCCCTGTCGAGGAGATCGGACAGCCCGCCGTAACTCTTCTTCAAACCGTCTATCACCGCCGAAGCATCCTTCAGCCCGTCGAAGGTTTCCTCCAGGGCGTTCAAGCCCATGTGGATCGCCTGGGTTTCTTCGTTGCCGGCGGCCGCGATCTCCCGCAGCGCGCCTCCCACCATG
>CAZQNO010000130.1:0-3157 GCA_964594775.1 uncultured Spirochaetaceae bacterium | reverse complement strand
TTGTCCATATAGGCTTGCATCGTCTCGAAACGTTTGTCTACCGACTCGAAACGCTTGTCTACCATCTCGAATCGTTTTTCCATCATATCAAAACGTTCATTCATAAGAGCTCGCAGGCTCTTGAGTTCTTCCTCGACCCGTACGACCCGCTCGAGCACATCGAGCTCACGCGCCCTGTTGACTTCGCCCATCCACTCTTCGAGATGCGACTTGACAAACTCTCCTATTCTTTCGAATTCTCTCTCGTCCAACTTCACGGCAGTTTCTCCCATATCGGCCTCCTAAAAGGGTGTATCCCTTCACTAGGGGCACTTAGCCGTATCTGCTTTAGCTACTAAAATTATATGAAATATTATATTGTTCTTCAAGTTTTAAATAACGCCGGCCGCTTGCCGGACTTCACTCGGATCGGCTTCTTCTAAAAATATCCCATCTTCTTGCGGTCTTCCATGGCCGCTTCACTGCGCTTGTCGTCGGCCCGGCCGCCGCGTTCGGTGGTGCGGGTGGCGGCGATCTCCCGGATGATGTCTTCGACGCTGCGGGCGGGGGATTCGACCCCGCCGGTGCAGGTCATGTCGCCGATGGTCCGGAAGCGCACCTCGACTTCCTCTTCCTTTTCGCCGGCGACGAGACGATTGTAGGGCCCGAGGGCGAGGATGGTGCCGTCGCGCCGCACCACCTTTCGCCGGTGGCTGAAGTAGAGGCTCGGCATTTCGATACCTTCCAGGGCGATGTACTGCCAGACGTCGAGCTCGGTCCAGTTGGAAATAGGAAAGACGCGAAAATGTTCGCCGGGCTTCTTCTGCCCGTTGAAGATGTTCCAGAGTTCGGGCCGCTGGTTCTTGGGGTCCCACTGACCGAAGCTGTTGCGGAAACTGAAGAAGCGTTCCTTGGCGCGGGCCTTCTCTTCGTCCCGCCGGGCCCCGCCCATGGCCGCATCGAACTTGTATTCCTTGAGGGCATCCAAAAGAGTGACAGTCTGAAGCCCGTTGCGGCTGGGATTAGGACCCTCCTCCTCCTGCGCCCTTCCTGAGTCGATGGACTCCTGCACCGTTTTCACGATGATTTTTGCCCCCAGTTCCTTCAGTAAATTGTCGCGGAACTCGAGGGTCTCGGGAAAATTGTGTCCGGTGTCGATGTGCATAAGCGGAAAGGGAATCTTGCCGGGGTGAAAGGCTTTGCCGGCGAGGTAAGCCATGGTGATGGAGTCTTTGCCGCCGGAGAAGAGCATGATCGGCCGTTCGAACTGGGCGGCGACCTCGCGGATTACGTAGACCGCCTCGGATTCGAGCTGCTTTAGGTGGTTCATTTGGTAGTGTGGTGTCATTGAATGGCCTTTTTATTCATTCGACGCGGTCGATTTCGGCGCGGAATTTCAGGAAATCCTCGAGTCTTTCGGTAATCATGGAAAACAGGATCCGCGGGTCGATCTGCTCATATTCATGCACAATGAGCTTGCGAAACCGCACGATAGAACGGTAGGGTTCGGCCTTCTCTATAACTCCAAGGGCGGCGAGTTTTTCCATTGCCGCCGCCGCCGAAGCTGCCGGCCCGGCCTGTTCAAGGGCGATGATCCTCTCGGCAATATCTATCACGATTTCCGCGGCTACCTGGACGGCACGCTCGGCCATTGACCGCAGCGCCCAGCTCTCCTCGAACTCGCAGTAAGACAGGTCTTTGCTGTGCTGCCGTATTTTTTGCACCTGGTCGTCGAGGAGGGCGAGTTTTCGTTCGATTATTCCATTGTACTTCATTCTATCGTTTCTTGTGCCGCTTTTGTGCTGCTTCCTGTGCCGCGCGCCGATAGTTTCGCTGCCGCTGATAGTCGAACAATTGGTGCTCATATTCCCTGCAGGTGAGGGAGAAGAAGGAGCTGCGTCGTTCCTCATCTCTGCTGAACAGCAGTTGTCCCTTGAGGGCTTCGAAGCGGTATATCGGTTCCGCCCTGTTGAGAACTCCCATATCACAGCGTACCGGCCCGACGACCCGCTCTACGACGGACTGGGCCTTCGAATACACATCGAGCAGGCCGGAGCCCGCTTTTTCGTCCGCTTCTAAATACACGGCCAGGTCGAGATCGGCATGAGCGGCAACAGTACCTCCCGTTGACGATCCCAGCACATAGGCGAAGACGACCTCCGGCAGTTCTTCCTTAAGCACCGCCGCGAGCTCTTCGCTGCTGTAGGGAAAGCTTTGGGTCTGTGTGTCGATGTAGTGTTTCGAAAGGCTCATCGCATAACCAGAAAATAGGGATTGTGAAGGTCCTTCTTGTTGTAACGGAGGGGCCGGAAACTATCGGCTCCGTCTTGGAGCCGGCTGCCGGCCGGACGCACGGCCTCTATTCGGCGGGCGATATCATCGGGTTTTTCGTCCTGCGGCAGACTCAGGACAGCGCAGCCTGCAGCCCGGCAGACCGCGTCGGCGGCGGCAGTGTCCCACTCCATCGTCGGCCCGAAGCGCGGATAGAGATCGGCGCTTCCCTCTGCGACCATGCAGAGCTTGATGGAACTGCCGCTGGAAACCCGTTCGGCGGGTCCGCGAAGCTCTGCAACGGCCTCGATGAATGCCTCAGTCGGCGGATTGTTGTGGCTCCTGCTCACCACGACGCGCAATGCCGCCGCATTTCGGGAGCTTCCTTCCGGACTGCGCACGGAGCGCAGGGGGAGTTGTTGCCCCTTTTCACGAATGTCTTTCAGCTTCTCTATTCCCTGAGTACGGGCCCGCTCTACTCTCCAGGCTCCCTCTCCGAGGACTCCCGCGTACAAGACGTCGTTTACGGGAATGTACACCAGACCGGAGAGAGGATAAGCGCCGGCATCATTTCCCTTTCCGGATGCCTGTTTCATTAGGGCGATATTTACCGTGAACTCACCGTTGCGCTTGATGAACTCCTTCGTCCCGTCCAGGGGATCAACAAGCCGGTAGCGGCTCCAGCGGCGGCGCTCTTCGAAGGGAATATCGGCGCCTTCCTCACTGAGAATCGGCAGTGCTGCCGTGCCCGTCTTGCCGAGCTGCCGGACTATGGCCTCGTGGGCCCGGCGGTCGGCTTCGGTAAGGGGGCTGGCGTCTTCTTTCCGGGTGGTGGCGAAATCGGCTTTACCATAGACTTCGAGGATCTCCGCTCCGGCGGCAAATACCGCCGGCAGGGCCGCCTCCG
>CAZQNO010000129.1:0-3186 GCA_964594775.1 uncultured Spirochaetaceae bacterium | reverse complement strand
ATGGTAGAAGGCATGCAGAAAAGCCGCCGACATAAGAAGTACTCCGGCCGGAGTATGGGTCCCCGCGTAGATCGCCGCCCCCCAGGCGCTTACCACATACCCGATTTGACTGATGGAATGGTAGGCGAGCAGCCGTTTCGCGTCCTTCTGCGAAAGGGCGATGACAACGGCAGCCAGCGCGGTAGCGGCCCCCGCGTAGCCCAAGAGCCGGCCGGCCCCTCCTCCCGCCGGCACGATCAGCATAACGCGGGAGAGGGCGAACAGCGGTGTCTTTATCAACACCCCCGAGAGGACCGCGGAAACCGCGTGGGGGGCCAGCGCGTGAGCGTCGGGAAGCCACCCGTAGAGGGGCATAACGGCCACCCGTATGGCGACTGCCGCCACGATAAGGGCGAACGACACGACGGCGGCCGCGCCTCCCCCGTCGGGAAGCGCCTGAAGCCCGGCGGCGATTCCTCCATACGAAAGCGTTCCGGTCAGGCGGTAGAGGCCGTACAAACCGATGAGGAAGAACACCATCGCCGCGGCGCTTACCATCAGGTAGGAGAACGAGGCAAGCGCCGCCCCCGCTTTCTCCGAGCTTGCTACAAGCACGTACGAGGCTATACCTAAGACTTCCAGGCATACAAACAGGTTGAACAGATCGGCGGTCATAATCGTCGCCGCGAGCGCCGCGGTCTGGATGAGGAAAACGGCGCTGAAGACGGGCCCCTTCGGTCCCGCCGAGAGAGAGTAGACCCACGCGGCCCCGCCTAAGGAAAACCCCAGGACATTGACCAGCCAGGCAAGACCGTCGAAGCGGAACCGGATGCCGATACCGGAATACCAGTTTCCGACAACACCTTCTATCGACTGCCCGGCAAATACGAGGGGGGCCGTATAGAGAAATACCGCCCAGGGCAGCGCGAGCCCGATAAAGACCCCGATATATTCCACGGTTTTACTTCCCGTACCGCGGAAAAATGCCTTGGAGCAATAGGCAAGGGCCGAGCCGATAAGAGGAAGCAGGACCGGGGCGAATACAATATTGTCAGGACTCATCGTGGAGCTTTTCCCGGATGATATCGATATTGTAGCTTCCCGCGGCCTTGTACAAACGGAACGCGAGCGCAAGGGCGAACGCGGTCACGCATACGCCGATGACTATTGCCGTAAGCATCAAGGCCTGCGGGACGGGATCGACAAACTTCCCGTTTTCGCCGCCTACAATCGGCGCGTTTTCCCCTATCCTGCCGCCTTCGAGGATAAAAAGAATGACCGCCGCGCTGTTGATGAGCGTCAAGCCGAATATCTTCTTGATGATGTTCTTTTTCGCCACAATTCCCCAGAAACCGATACAAAACAGCAGCAGCAGCAAGATACGCTCGATAATCATATCTCTTCTCCCAGCATGGAAATACACAAAAGCCCGATTCCCGCGCCGACCTTGATACCGATAAGGGAGTTTAAAAGGATGATGAAAGCCTCCGGTCTCGCAATAACGTTTTCCACGGGGTTCCCGAAAAATCCCTTTCCCGCGGCGATCCCGCTCAAAGAGGCGAGGACTAAGACGAGCAAGGCGACCGCTTCGAGGCGGTTCAAGGCGGTCGCGTCGGTGAAAGCGGCTGAAGTGTCCAGTCCGCTTCCTAAGGCGAGAAAGATAATTCCCGACGCGATGATCACTCCTCCCTGGAAACCGCCCCCCGGAGAAAGATGCCCGTACACCATAACATAGACCCCGAAGATAAGTACAATCGGTCCGATTTTTCCGGTTACGACCTCTATGAGGTTCGTCCGCAGGGTATGGGTCCCCCGTTTTTCCGGGGGGAGTCTGAACGTTGAGGCCTCTCCGGCGTTCTCCTTTTTCTCGGCGGCCATCATCTCTTTGATCTTTTTTAAAATTCCTATCGTACCGCTTACCGCGACCAAAAGGACAATGGTTTCGCCCATTGTATCGAAGGCCCGGTACCCCAGATAGATACCGCTTACCAGATTCGGAGCGCCGGTTTCTTCTCTGCCGTACTCCTCGAGGTAGTCCCTCGCGGCAGTCGGCCAGGGAGAATCGAGCAGGAATACGATCAGCAAAACGGCGGCGACGCTGCCGACGGCGGTCATGGTGCGGATTATTGACGTAACGGAGCTTCCTTTTTTCAATTGTCCGTGTCCTTTCTGTTTGTATGGCGAATTACCCCGACAAATACTACCGTGGTCACTCCGGTCCCGACGGCGGCTTCGGTAATGGCGACATCGGGAGCATTGAGAATAAAGAACAGCAGGGCGCTTATGAGGCTTATCGCGGACAACGCGATTATTCCGTGAAGCAGGTCTTTCGAGACGAGGGAAAAGACGGCAAGGCCGATAATGAGTAATAGAATAATAATAATCATTTCTTTTCCTCGTCCTTCGGTCTCCAGGGATTTATACCGGCATTCCACGTGAACCGGGCGACAATATGGGAGCCGGTCGGCGCCGAAATAAGGAAAAACAGCGTAATAATAATAACTCGCACCGTAACCGCGGTACTGGGCGACAACGCCAGGGCCCCGATAAAGACGGAGAAGACCGCGGTCGTCCCGCAGAGGGAGCCGCTCTGGAGCCGGGAATAGGGGTCCGGAAAGCGGAACAGTCCGGCCAGGCCGGCGATACCGAATACGACGGCCGAAAGAAACGCGGCGCCGGCTATGATTATTCTTGCCATGTCATTATTCCTTTATGCGGTCTCTCAAAAATCGTGCTACGGCAAGGAAACCTAAGAAACCGAATATATCGTAGACCAAGGCGACATCGAGAAAGACTGCACGGTCGTGCCGTACCCCCCGGAGGACAAGAAAGGCCAAAACAATGCCGGAAAGGATATTCAGGGCCACAAGACGGTCCGCCGCCGAAGGCCCGAGAATCAGGCGGACAACGCACACGACGGCGCAGGCGACCATGAACCACTGCATAATGTCGAGGAGGAGCACTCTCATCGCCATACCCTGTGCAGGACCTTTTCCATCCGGCCTTTGATGATCTCTCCCGCTCCCCGGGAATGGGTCGTCGTGCAGAAGGACCAGTGCACCGTGAGATGATCGTCGTTCAGATCGACGGTAATAGTCCCCGGCGTCAGGGTTATGGAATTCGCCAAGGTCATTCTCGCCAGATCGGAATGAAGTGTCGTGCGAAAATGGACGATCCTCGGCCGGACTTTCTTCGTAATAACCGCCG
>CAZQNO010000128.1:0-3398 GCA_964594775.1 uncultured Spirochaetaceae bacterium | reverse complement strand
GGCTGTACCGACTATCTGCCATTTTTTCCACTGCGCATAAAGTGTAACATCATGCGCGGGCATAGGGACCGATTCTCCTGTATAATAATCCGTACCGTTACCGTCCTCAAAAGCATTCCAGCTTACAAATGTATAACCTGCTCGTGTTAACGTGCCGGCGCCAGGAACTATAACACTCGCTCCCTCTTCGTAGTTGTTAAGGTCTTCTGGAGGATCACCACCGTCAGAATCCGTTCCGACATATGTTACGGTATATGTTGGGTTCGTCGTCCAATGAGCATATAAAGTAACATTCCTATCTGGCATGCTGAATGTGTCACCGGCATAGTAATCTGCTGCGTTTCCATCCGATACAGTTTTCCATCCTGAGAAGGTATGTCCTGCTTTTATTAAGTTTCCGGTATTGCTCTGTACTGTTACAGACTCACTTTCGTAGTAATTTTTATTATCCACAGGGACAGTTCCTGAATCTGCTACGCTCGCATCGTATGTGACAGAATACGTGGGTGTCTCCGCCCACTGGGCGTAGAGGGTCACGTTGGTTTCACCCATGGTGAAGGTGTCGTCCGCAGCGTATGCGGTTCCGGAACCGTCAGCTGCCGTATTCCATCCGCTGAATGTGTATCCGCTTTTTGTGAGGTTTTCCGTATTGCCTAGTACCGTTACCTCTGTACCAACCTCGTATTCAGCTTCATCCGCGGGGACATCTCCGCCGTCCGAGCCGTTTCCGTCGTAACTGACAATGTAGGAGGAATTATTTGCGTTATTAATTGCTTCTTCAATCTTTTCAGGACTGAACTCCGCTAAGATGTTCGAACAAGTTGTAAAACAAAACAACGAGAATATGATAAGCAAAATTATCGCGTAGATTTTTACCTGTAGTTTCATCTGCTACTCCTCTTCTAAAAATTGACCCTTGACCCAAGCTGAAAAGTCAATTCATGGCCGACGCTTTCTTGTTCAAAAAACATGTGATACCCCGGGGTTACATAGAAATCGATAATACCGATAGAAGTTTCTATCGGGAAAATTTCAGACACCTCAACGGCAATTTTAAGAAGCTGATCGTATGCCGCCGTTGAAGTTATAATCCCGTAACCTGCTAAGTTTCCTTTCAGCGCGAGTATCATACCGCCGTAATGCAGTGACGGTGTAATTGCTAGAATGTCTAGGATTGGGAAGCGGTATCCGATCCCTAACGACCAAAGAATTGAGGTGAGGGAATTGTAATATTCACTGGGGGTAACGTTAAACACGAACCCTATATCAAATAACGCTAGCATCGGTTCTAAGAAGGGCACGGTCCTGCCTAACGGGGGAATTGAGAATCCTGCACCGAGCCTGAAACCGAGGCCAACACTGCTGAATTCCCTGTATTGCCCGAGCGGATTATGCTGAAGTAAACCTAACCCCGCCCGCTCGAATGTAACGGCTTGTCCGAGATGGATCCCGTCACCCGGTTCGGAAGTTTTCGGCAAAATTTCTTCAGCCGCTGTAAATCCGGTCAATACTAAACACAGGAAAACGATAAGAATGTAATTTTTCATTCTATGCATAGAAATTCCTTACAATAGGTATTTTAGATAAATTATATGGTATGCACTTTCACAAATCTATAAGGGTCATTCCTGATTTTTCTCAGCCCAACTTTGCCAAACTTTTCAAAATTGTGGACAAAACAGGCAAAATTCGGCACTTTCAAAAAGTTAAATTATTACAATACAATAAGATGCAAATTCTAGTTGTCTGTGTAGTGACTAACACTTACAATTTATAGTTGACGCCGACCCGTTCCTGTGGTAGTATCGAAGCATGTTTATTCGCCGAGTCACCGTGCGAAACGGAAAAACCGCAAAAAACTACTCCTATCTCAACCTTGTAGAAAGTGTGCGGACTGAAAACGGTCCTCGCCAACGGCTCGTGCTTAACCTCGGGGACTTACCGATTGATCGATCACAGTACAAAACCCTCGCGCGGCGAATCGAAGATATGCTTACCGGAAGGAGAAGCTTGTTTGAAATAGACCCGCGGATAGAACAGCACGCGAAGTGGGCGGCGGAGAAGATTTTCACCAAACGAGCGGAGGAACTGAACGCGGAGGAAGGACAGGAGTATCACATGGTTGATACAAAAAGCCTTGCCGTTGCAACTCCCCGTTCTCTCGGCGCTGAATATGTGTGCCATTCGATGTGGCAAAAGCTGGACGTTGCCGCCGTCCTGACTCGAACGGGTATTCCCAAAAGCGCTCTGCCATTACTGGAGGCCCTTGTCGTCGGGCGACTCATCGCGCCGGGAAGCGAGCTGTGGACCCGCAAATGGGCCGAAGAGCTTTCCGCGATCTATGAACTGACCGGTATGCCGTCCCACCATTCCCTGCAATCCTACTATCGGGGGACCGACAGGCTATTTCAATGCAAGGAAGCGCTCGAAGAACATCTGTACGCTCGTGAAAAAGCGTTGTTCTCATTGGAGGAGAGCATTGTGTTGTATGATCTTACGAATACCTACTTCGAGGGGCGGTGCGCGGCAAATCCGAAAGCCGCCTACGGGAGATCGAAAGAGAGAAGAAGTGATTGCAGGCTTCTGACGATGGGCTTGGTCGTTGACGGGCAGGGCTTCGCGAAGTACAGCAAGCTCTATCCGGGAAATCAGTATGAAGCCGACACATTCCAGAAAATTATTGTCGAAATGGAGCAGCACACGCGGGGGCAGAAGAAAGGGACCATCGTCATGGATGCCGGAATCGCCACAGAAGACAATATCAGATGGCTCAAGGAGCATGAGTATAGCTACATCGTCGTTGGGAGAGGGAAAGCGCCGTTTGAACTCGACTTTCATGAAATGATCGTCATGAAAGAAGACAGGCAAAGGGGTATCAAGATCGAAGTACAACGCCGTGAGAATGAAGAGCAGGATGAGCTGTACCTGCTGGTCAGGAGTGAGGGCAAGCGGCAGAAGGAAGCGGCGATGATGGGCCGGGCTGAGCAGTTGCTGCTCGATCGACTGGACTACTACAAGAGTGGTCTCGACAAGAAGCATCATGTAAAGAAGTATCCGAAAGTTCTCGAGATGGTCGGTCGGTTACAAGAGAAATACTCCAGGGCGGCTTCTCTGTACGAGATAACCGTCGTTCCCGAACAAGAAGGACGGGAAGAAACGGCCAACGCGGTAGATATTCGGTGGAAGAGAAAAGATCCCCGCTATGGGGAGAAGAGAAAGAGCGAAGGGACGTATGTGCTGAGGACCAATCGAACGGACCTCACTGATGAACAGATTTGGCACACGTACATCACCCTCGGCCGGATTGAGACGGCGTTTAAGGACATGAAATCACATTTGGGCTTGAGGCCCAACTTCCACCAGCTTGAAGATCGGGTAGATGCTCATATGTTTATCTC
>CAZQNO010000127.1:0-3476 GCA_964594775.1 uncultured Spirochaetaceae bacterium | reverse complement strand
CGCTCTCAGCGAGTATCTATTGCCTATCCCGCATGATTTGAACCACTATGTAAACCGAAGGGACCATACCGCTTTGGATATTAATCTATCGGCGGTGGGCTGTAAAGCAAGCGGTAAAACGTGATAGTATTGAGCATGATATTCGCAAAAACCCCCCTTCGCATCCCCTTCGGCGGGGGATTGTCGGACCTGAAAAAATACGCCCACCGCTTCGGCGGCGCCACGGTAAGCGTCACCATCGACAAGTATGTCTACGTGGGGCTCAAAACCAACGTGGACGGCTACATTAACCTCAAGTACATGGACGTGCACGAAAAAGTGTCGAAGATCGAGGATGTACGGCACAGTCTCATCCGGGAAACCCTCAAGCTGATGAAGCTGGAACAGATTCCCGTGGACATCTACATCATGTCCGACCTCAATTCCGAAAGCGGTCTGGGCTCCTCCGGCGCCCTCACCGTAAGTCTGCTCAACGCCATGCACCGCTTCAAGGGAGAAGAGGCCGGCAAACAGCAGCTCTTAGAGGAGGCGAGTCACATCGAGGTGGAAGTCTTAGACAGCGCCTCAGGCTACCACGACCCCTCCATCTGCGCCCTAGGCGGGCTGAAACTCATCGAGTACGATGAGCAGAAGATCGCCGGCAGGGAAATCGAAATCCCCGAAATCGCGAGGAAGGTATTCCAGGACCGCCTCCTCTTCTTCTACAGCGGCAGACACTTCAAGTCTAAGCCCTCCCTCGACCTTCTCAACAATCAGATGGAATCGGCCATCGAGACGATGCACGGGATAAAGCAGGTGGCCTACGACCTGGAGAAGGCCTTTTTAGGCGGAAGACTCGACCAGGTCGGCGAGCTCATCCAGGAACAGCAGAAGCTCAAACAGCAGCTGCCGGGCAATTTCAGCGACGACTACGTGGTGGAACTGATGGAGCGGATCCGCAGACTCGACGCCTACGCCCAGCTGCCGGGAGGAAAGATCGGCGCCTTCCTCATCGTCTACTGCCGGGAGGATCACCAGAATAAACTCCGCTCTCAGCTGGCGGATCTGCAGGAGGTCAAGATCGACTTCTCCTTCGAAGGGACACGGGCGGTGAGTCTTTAAGGGCGGCGGGCTCTTAGTCGTCTGCACCCGGTTTATATCCGGAGGCTGCTTGAAAAAGGGGAAAGAAAAAGGGAAAATTGTGCTATAGTCGCACAATAAAATCTTCGGGAGAAAGATATGTCGAAAATAGCGGTCGTCGGCAGCGGATATGTGGGACTGGTCACCGGAGCATGCCTTTCGGATTTCGGTCACCAGCTCATCTGCGTAGACAACGACGAGAAGAAAATAGCACAGCTCAATAAGGGTAAAATCCCCATCTACGAACCGGGGCTCGAAAATTTAATCGATCGGAACGTCTATTATGGCCGGATCGCCTTCACCACCGACATCGCTCAAGCAGTAAAGGAGAGCGAGGTAATATTTATCGCCGTCGGAACTCCGCCGGCCGAAGACGGAAGCGCCGACCTCAAATACGTACAGGCCGTGGCCCGGAGCATCGCCCAGACGATGGACGGCTACAAGGTAGTGGTGGACAAGAGTACCGTGCCCATCGGAACAGGACAAATGGTGAAGGGATGGATGCGGGAGGAGCTGGAGAAGAGGGGCGGTGACTGCGCAAAAATGGAATTCGACGTGGTAAGCAATCCCGAATTCCTCAGGGAGGGCTCGGCAATCCTCGACTTCACCCATCCCGACCGGGTCGTACTCGGCTCAGAGAGCGATAGAGCGAAGGAGGAGATGCGCACGGTCTACCGGGTGCTCTTTCTCAACGAGACGCCGTTCATCGAGACGAACATCGAAACGGCGGAGATGATCAAATACGCCTCCAATGCTTTTCTGGCCGTCAAGATCACCTTTATAAACGAGATCGCCAACCTCTGCGAAGAGGTCAAGGCGAATGTGCAGGATGTGGCCAAGGCCATGGGCCGCGACGGGCGGATAAGCCCGAAGTTTCTCCACGCCGGGCCGGGCTACGGCGGCTCCTGTTTCCCCAAGGACACTCAGGCCCTGGCGGAAATAGGGAAGAAGGCCGGCGCACGGCTTCATCTGGTAGAACAGACGGTAAAGAGCAACGAACGGCAGAAGAGCATCATGGGCAAGAAGGTGCTGCGGGAATTCGGCGATGTAAAGGGGCTCACCTTCGCCGTTCTCGGCCTCTCCTTCAAGCCGAATACCGACGACATGCGCGAGAGTCCCTCCATCACCATCTTAAGCGAGCTCGCCGAAAAGGGAGCAAAGTTTCGCGCCTACGATCCCGAGGCCATGGAAGAGGCGGCCTGGCGGCTGGAGGCCATCAAGAAGCAGATTACCTTCGTTGCCAATGAATACGAGGCGATGGAGGGGGCAGATGCGCTTCTGCTGATAACCGAATGGAACCAGTTCCGCAACCTCGATCTCGAGCGGGCTAAGAAGCTTATGAACAAACCCGTTCTCTTCGATTTCCGCAACGTCTACAACCGGCCGATGTTGGAGAAACTCGGATTCACCTACAGTGGAGTGGGAGTTTGAGGTCCCCTGTCGGGCGGTGAGGCTGCCTGCCGGCTTATGCCGGTGCCGGAAATAATTCGGTGAATTTTGATAAATTTCTCCTTCTTTTTTACCCTTCTGCATTGAAAAACGGCGAAACTATGTTATAGTGTTCAAATATTGAACAATGTGAGGACACATACCGTAGCGGCTTCCGGTCAGTCTGTTTCGGCGACGGCCTTCTTCGGCCTCTTCGGGCCTCAACTCTTTGTCGAAAAGACGGCACACTAACCGGCTGCGTTTATGGCCGCCGGAATGGGACCGCCGTACCCGCTGCTTTTAGCAGAAAGAAAATCTCATGGAAACCGGCACAAAAGAGCTGGAAATCTTAGAAAACATCTATAACTCCTCGAGTCACGTGAGCCAGCGGGAGCTCGCCCGTGTGGCCGAACTCTCCCTGGGCATGACCAATACCATTCTCAAGCGCTTGGCCCAGAAGGGCTGGATCACGATACGAAAGCTGAACAACCGCAACATCCGCTACGCCGTTACCCCGGAAGGCACCGAGGTAATCCTGAAGAAGAGCTACCGCTATTTCAAGCGGACGGTAAAAAACGTCGTATTCTACCGGAAGGCAGTGGAGTCGTTGATCAAGAATGTGCGCGAATGGGGCTACGAGGCGGTACTGATAGTGGGACGCAGCGACCTCGATTTTCTTGTGGAACACGCCTGCAGACACTACGGCATGCCTCTGCTCGAGGAAGATCCTAATCCGCAGGAGGACGAGGGAGTCTTCTACCTCTATTCGGAGAACTACATTCCCGACGTGGAGGAAGAGTCCGAAGGCCGGGCATATCTGCAGAAGGTTCTGATTTGATTTCCAAAGGTGCGTGGCGGCTCGTCTGCGAACAGACGGAGGCGGCCCTGCCGGCGGTATTTGCCGCCGGAGCGGAGATCCTCGAAGTCTA
>CAZQNO010000126.1:0-3483 GCA_964594775.1 uncultured Spirochaetaceae bacterium | reverse complement strand
CCTGCTGCAGCAGGCGAAAATCGCGCCGGAAAACCTCAAGTACTTCTATCGGACCTATCGCCTGCCCAAAGACCCCTTCTTTCCCCTCTTCTTCATGATAAAACGGAACTATCTCGAGGAGAGGAAGCGAAAAAAGGAGGAGAAGATCCGCTACATCGCCGCCCGTATGCGGGGCCTTCCGGCTCCCGTTCTCTCCTACATCCGCTTCCTCGCCGAACTGGAGGCGGGCTTGAACAGGAGCGGAAGATATCCGCTCTGGTCGAATACGCTCTTTCCGAAAACGAAGAAACGGGTCGGCGAATACGAGACCTTCCGCCCCGTTCAGTGGATCGCCTTCTTTCGGGACTACCTGAAGCAGATGGAAGGGAGATACCGAAACTTCGACGAACTCAGCGCCGAGCTCCTGCTGGCCTGTTTCATCATCGAAGAACTCCCCTCGGCGGCTCCTCTGCGTTTTCCCGATGAGCAAAGGGTAAAACGAAGCTACCGCCGCCTCTCCAAACTCCACCATCCCGACGGAGGGGGAGATTCATCCTACTTCGTCGAACTCGGCAGAGCAAAGGAACTGCTGCTCACCAGGGATGCCTCATAGTCTCCTTCTCGATAAACTTGACCTCGCTGAGCAGTCCCAACATGTCTACGCTGAAGCAGCGGAAGCCGCTGAAGAAGTCGGTGTGATATTCCTTTATCACCAGATACTCGCTGGAAGCGGGAATTTGTACGAATTCGCCGGCCTCCTGCATACGGCGAAGCCGCCTCTTTCCCATGACCTGCCGCATCGAATAGGTCCTCTTTTTTTTCGGATCGTAGTAGGCCTCATCTTCCGTCCTTGCTCGAATCTCGATGATTTCCCATATTCGACGAATGAGCCGGCCTTCCGTGTCTAAGAGCTCGTTTCCCTGTTCTCTCACTTCGAGCAGGGTGCCGGCGGCGATTCTCCTGTTCTTCCAGTAAAGTTCCATTACTCCATAAATCTATCATCTTTTACGGAACGGAGACCAGAGATACGCCGGCCGGCCGGGAAATTGCATTTACAAAGCGAGGGGAACAATTGTAGTATAAGCACACTATTTCTGAGTTGAAATTTTAAGGAGTCATTTGTGAACGCGAAACCCCAGAGCAGATCGGAAAAAATGAAAGTGCTTTCCTCCCATTTTCCCCAATGGGAGAAGACGAAGGACTGTATCGATCAATACATCGATATTATCCTCAATTATCGTCAGAGCGGACACCCCGGGGGATCGCGGTCGAAGGTGCACCTGCTGCTCTCTCTCATGCTCAGCGGTGAGATGCGGTGGGACATACGCCGGCCTGATAAACGGTTTTCCGACAAATTCGTTTTGGGAGCCGGACACACGATTCCTCTCATATACAGCAGCCTGGCGGTCCTTAACGAAGCGATGCGGGCACGAGCCGAAGAGACGGGGGACGAAAAATTCCGTATTTACAAGGAAGACGAACGGGCCCTCTACTGGGAAGACCTCCTCGGTTTCCGCCGTAGAGGCGGTCTCTCCGGTCATGCTGAAGCGGAGGGCAAAACCCTCTTTTTAAAGACGAATACCGGCCCTTCCGGCCACGGAACCCCTGCCGCCGCGGGTTTGGCCCTCGGTCTCAAGCGGGCTGCGGCAAAGGGGGTTAAAGTCTTCATCGTCGAAGGCGAGGGCGGTTTGACTCCCGGAGCGACCCACGAAACCCTTAACTCCGCCTGGGGTCTTGCCCTGGACAATCTCTACTTCCTCGTCGACTGGAACGACTTTGGAATCGACGACCATTCTCTCAGCACCGTTGTCTACGGCACTCCGGAAGACTGGTTCGGCTCCCACGGCTGGTGGGTCACCGGTACGGAAAAGGGTTCGGAATGGGAAACGGTAACCGACACCCTCCTCGCCCTCTGCGAGCACGGCCAGGGGCAGAATAATCCCAATCGCTGTCCCCAAGCCGCCTGGTTCAAGACGCGGAAGGGGCGGGGCTACTACAAGTACGACAACGCCTCCCACGGGGCGCCGCATAAGATGAACAGCGAACTCTTCTGGAAGACAAAGAAGGAGTTTGCCGAAAACTACGGCGCCGAGTTCGTCAATGTAGACGGCGAGGCACCCGCCTCCGGGCAGGCGCTGGAAGAGGAGTTCCGGGCAAATCTCGAGGCAGTCGCCAAGGTTATCCGCTCGGACAGGGAGCTCGTCCGCTGCCTCTCCGACAGCCTCGTAGAGATCGGCGACAGCGTGCCCGAGAGCATCGAGGGCTTCCGCCTCGGTACGAAGGGACCGAAGAAAAGTCCCTTTGAAGACAAGAGACTCTACGACTTTGCCAACTATCCCGAAGACATTTACAAAAAACCGGGAGAAACGGCGGCGAACCGCAACGCCCTCGCCTCATGGGGATCCTGGATCAACAGCTTCTGCGCAAAGGAGTACGGCCGGCCGGCGGTAATGGCGGCTTCCGCCGACCTCGCAGGGTCGACCAATATCAAGGGCTTCGCAGACGGCTACGGCGGCTTCGAAGGCTACGGCTGGTACGAGCGGAAGGGAAACGACGAGGGTACCCTCCTTCCCCAAGCTATAACCGAGTTCAGCAACGCCGGTATCCTCGCCTCCATGGCAAGCCTTAATCTGTCGGATGAACCGGAAAAGAGTTTCGACGGTTTCTGGGGAGCAGCCTCTACCTACGGTTCCTTCTCCTACCTCAAGTACGGCCCCCTGCGCCTCTTCAGCCAGATGAGCCAGGACACCGACTTGAAGATGGGTAAATTCATCTGGGTGGCCGGCCATTCGGGCCCCGAAACGGCCGACGACTCCAGAACGCACTTCGGGATTTTCTCCCCGGGAGTTACCCAGCTCTTCCCGAAGGGCCGCTGCATCGACCTCCACCCCTGGGAGTACAACGAGGTGCCGGTCCTCTTAGCGGCGGCTCTGTCACAAGAGACATCTCTGGTAGCGCTGCACCTCACCCGTCCGTCGGTAGAAATTCCCGACAGAAAAAGACTTGGTATGGCCTCTCACTTCGAAGCGGCAAAGGGCGCCTACATCGTGCGGGACTATAAGGCAGGGATGCCGAAGGCCGGTACCTTCTTCGTTCAGGGCACCAGTGCAATGACGAGCATCGTCGAGCTCCTTGCCCGTTTCGACGAGGAAAACCTCAACGTCAAGATCGTATACACCGCCAGTGCCCAGCTCTTCGCCCTGCAGCCGCAGGAGTACCGCAACCGCATCGTCTCTCCTGCCGACCGGGCCGACAGCACAATTATCACCACTCAGGCGAAACGGCTCATGCACGACTGGATATTCAATCCCTTGGCGGAAGAATATGCGCTTTCTGCGGACTTCGACGACCGCTGGCGGACCGGCGGAACGCTCGATGAGGTCATCGAAGAGGCACACCTCTCACCGGAGTACATCTGGCGTGGCATACGACGCTTTGCCGAAGCCCGTCCCTCCCGGCTCGCGCAGCTGAAGGGAGACCTGGAGGCGGCGGAGAAGTAGGAGG
>CAZQNO010000125.1:0-3504 GCA_964594775.1 uncultured Spirochaetaceae bacterium | reverse complement strand
AGAGCTCCACCTTGCCAAGGTGGATGTCGCGGGTTCAAATCCCGTCTCTCGCTCTTATATGAATGAGCGGACCAAAGACATAGTGCTTCGGTCCGCTTTTTTTGCGCTCCGGGGTCCAGCCCACCGGTTTTCTAAACCGATAAAATTGTGTATATTCATGCTTTACTCCAAGGAAGAGGTAAGGTAATGGTAACGAGCAAGGAAGTGCAAACCCTTGAAAATTCGTCGGTTAAGCTGACGATCACGGTCGACAAGAAAGAGACAAAGAACGCCTACGATGAACTTTTGAAGCAATACGCAAAAAAGGCCCATATTAAAGGTTTCAGAAAGGGAAAGGCTCCTACCGGCGTCCTGGAAAAGAAGTTCGGAGAAGGCATAAGAGAAGAGGCGATGATTAACATCATCGAGGAAAGCCTCAAACAGGTTTTCGACGAGGGAGAGGAGAAGCCCCTGCCCTACTCCCGTCCCACCCTCGCAGACGAGGAGAACACTGTCCTAGCTTTCGACAAAGACTTCACCTACTCCGTCGTGTACGACGTATATCCCGACATAGAGCTTGGCGAGTACAAGGGCCTCGAAGTAGAGGTGCCGCAAGTAAAGGCGACGAAGAAGGACGAAGAGCGGGAGCTCGAGCAGATCCGCGATCAAAACTCCATGGTCGTGGAGAAAGCGGGCGGCACGGTGGAGAAGGACGACATCGTCACCGTCGATTACGTCGAACTCGATGAAAACGATGAGGAGAGAGAAGAGACGAAACGGGCCGACTTCGTCTTTACCATCGGCAGCGGCTACAACGTCTACAAATTCGACGAAGACCTGGTTGGAATGCAGAAGGACGAGGAAAAGGTCGTCGAAAAGGAATTTCCCGAAGACTACGAGTACGAGGATTACGCGGGCAAAAAGCTGAAAATCCGCGTCAAGGTAAAGATGATCAAACAGAAGGAGCTGCCGGCCCTCGACGACGAGCTTGCCCAAGACGTGAGCGATGAATACGAGACTCTCGAGGATCTCAAGAAATCGATTAAAAGCCGGCTGAAGGAGAACCTCGACGAAAAACTGCGTCAGCACAAGATCGAAAAACTCTTCGATGCGATCATCGAGTCGTCCACCATTGCCCTCCCCGAGTCGATGGTTCAGGCGGAGCTGGAGAACTCCTGGCAGAATTTCGTCCAACAGTCGCGGATCGAAGAAGAACAGGTGCTTCAGATCCTGCAGTCCCAGGGAAGGACCAAGGAAGACCTCTTTTCGGAGTGGCGGCAGAGTGCCGAGCGGAGCCTAAAGCTCCAACTCCTGGTAGAGAAAATAAAGGAATTAGAGCCCGAAGCGGTGGAAATCTCCGACCAAGAGGTCGACGAAGAGATAAAGAGCCAGGCCGAGAAAAACGACCGGGAATTCGCGGAGCTGAAGAAGTATTTTGAAGAGAACGACATGATCGACTACGTAAAAAGCGACATAAAAAACCGAAAACTCTTCGATTTTTTACTCGATCAGTCGAAAATAAAGAAGGGTGAGAAAATCGATTACCTGGACTTTATGAACAAGAATAATTAGTTTAAATGCAAGAGGATTTTGACTTTATGAATGAACAGATGAACTCTCTCGTTCCGGTGGTAATCGAACAGACCGGCGTGGGCGAGCGGTCATACGATATCTATTCCCGTCTTCTCAAGGACAGAATTGTATTTATCGACGGCGAAATCGTGGATCTCACCGCCGATCTCGTGGTCGCCCAGCTGCTCTTTCTCGAATCACAGGACCCGGAACGGGACATAAGCGTATATATCAACTCTCCCGGCGGAAGCGTAACGGCCGGATTGGCCATATACGATACGATGCAATACATAAAGCCCGATGTGCAGACGATATGCATGGGGCAGGCCGCCTCCATGGGGGCCTTGCTGCTCGCCGGCGGAACAAAGGAAAAGCGGTTTTCCCTTCCCAGCGCGAGAATACTGTTGCACCAGCCCTGGGGAGGTGCTTCCGGACAGGCGGTGGATATCGATATCCGGGCAAAGGAAATCGTACGGCTCAAGCAGCTGATCATCCGCTACTTCGCCGAAAAAACCGGCAAGTTAGAAGAAACGATAGCCCGGGATCTCGAGCGGGACTACTATCTTTCCGCCCAGGAAGCGATGGAATACGGAGTCGTGGACAACGTCTTAGTGAGGGACAAGAATGTCAAAGAACACGAAGAGTGAGAGTACGAAGGTCTGCTCCTTCTGCGGAAAGAGCGCCGATCACGCGAGAAGACTGATAGCGGGACCGGGTGTCTATATCTGCGATGAATGCGTACACGTGTGCAAGCGGATCCTCGACGAGGAGGAGCAGGTTGCGGCTTCGGAATTCATGGAAGAGGTCCCCACTCCCCAGGAAATAAAGGTCTATTTGGACGATTACGTGGTAGGGCAGGAGGCGGCGAAAAAGGTCCTCTCGGTGGCCGTCTACAACCACTACAAACGAATATCTCACAAGGACCGGCTCGACGAAGGGGTGGAGCTCGACAAATCGAACGTTCTGCTTACCGGCCCCACGGGTACGGGTAAAACCCTTCTCGCCAAGACCCTGGCACGTAAACTCAAGGTTCCCTTCGCCATCGCCGACGCAACCACCCTCACCGAGGCGGGCTACGTAGGCGAAGACGTAGAGAACATTCTGCTGAAACTCATCCAGTCGGCGGGAAACAATATCGCCTCCGCCGAGCGGGGCATCGTCTATATCGACGAAATAGATAAAATTGCCCGCAAGGCGGAGAACCTCTCCATCACCCGGGACGTCTCCGGCGAGGGGGTGCAGCAGGCCCTCCTAAAAATCATCGAGGGAACGGTTGCCTCGGTTCCGCCCCAGGGGGGAAGGAAGCATCCCAACCAGGAGATGATTCGTATAGACACCACCAACATCCTCTTCATCGTCGGCGGCGCCTTCGTCGGACTGGACCGGCTCATCGAAGAGCGGATCAGCCAGCATCCGATGGGTTTCGGCGCCGACGTACGATCGGTCAAGGACAAGGATCTTGTGGAACTCTATCGAAATCTCCACCCCGAGGACCTGAACAAGTACGGCCTCATCCCCGAGTTCGTCGGCCGCCTTCCCATTCACGTAACCCTCAACGAGCTGTCCAAGGAGGACCTCAAGCGCATCATCACCGAACCGAAGAATTCGGTGATCCGCCAGTACCAGAGTTCCCTCAAAATCGACGGTGTAGAACTGATCTTCGAGGAAGAGGCGGTCGAAGCCATCGCCGAGCAGGCCATCTCGCAGCGCACGGGAGCTCGGGGCCTCAGATCCATCGTCGAAAAAATGATGGTAGACATCATGTACGAGATTCCCTCTATCGAAGGGGAGAAACAGGTAATCATCAAACGCGACGTGGTGGAAAATTCGACGAGACCGGAGATTACCTACAAAAAGAAAACGGCATGATCATACCCGGACTCAGATCAGGGAAAAAGGAGCTCCCCCTCGTTCCGCTGCGGGAGCTCGTGGTCTTTCCTCATATGGTCGTTC
>CAZQNO010000124.1:0-3534 GCA_964594775.1 uncultured Spirochaetaceae bacterium | reverse complement strand
TTTACCAGGGTTGTTTTTCCCGACTGCCGGGGACCGGTGATGGTGAGGATGGGATAGTATTTCGCATCTCGTTGCAGGTATGCATGGAGGGTTCTTTTTTTCATATTGCTAATATACTATTTAATCGTAGATATGTCAATTTTTGTCGGTGGTAAACGTTTTCTTTAAGGATGTACACGTGCAATGTTCCTTTTATTCACAATGTGTATGCTCATGGCAGCCTCCTAATGATAGCCTGTAATCTCCGCATCGTATGCATCACCTTGACTAGAGGATATTGCATTCATCAGGGGGGAAGGCCTTCCCCCTCGCTCCAGCCCTGCTTTTCCGGTGTACTTCTCCGGCTCCATTCTTCCGCCGGGTACCCCGGGCAGGGCTTCCGCTCCCCCCTTCTGCGGGGGCAGGTGTAAGCCGCATGGCGGTATATCTTTGAAGCGACGGAGATAGACCCAGAGACCGTTCTACGAACGCTCACTATGCTGCCCGAAGGAGCGAAGGAGGCGCTTATGACTACTGCAGAGAAATTAAGAAAACAAGGTAAACAAGAGGGGAAACTGGAAGGTAAGAGAGAAGGAAAACTCGAGAGTGCCCGGAAAATGATCGAGGAAGGCCTCGATGAAAACCTGATTATCAAAATCACCGGCCTCTCCCGCGAAGAGGTGGAGGCTCTGAAATAGAGAAAGTTCTCCCATCCGCCGCATAGTATCGGGGTATTCCTCCCTCCAATCACTCTGCGTCGATAACTCTTTTAAGCAGGGAATGCGGCGGTTCTTGAAAGGGATTTATTATCGTAAGTCCGCTCCATACATACCCGTCCTGTAGATCTTCACTGAGGAGTATCCGACAATGTGCCTCGGCACTCACCGATATTATCAGGGCATCCCATATCTGGAATTGATGCGCCGCCGAGAGATCGAATGCGGACTGAAACGCCGTCCAGGTTGAATCGGCAACTTCATAACTGTCGACCCACCCGAGAATAGATTCACGTGCTTCCACGGCTGTTTTCCCGGCTTTTGCGGTTAATACTCGGTATAATTCTCCCAATGTTTGGACCGGCAGTAGCAGGTACTCATTTTCTATTCTTTCAAGCAGATTGATCGCGGTGCTATGCTTTTCTTTTTCTCCAAGCCCTTCGGCGTACACAAGGATATTTGTGTCGAGAGCTATCCTCATGTTCACTTCTCATACAGTTCATCACGAGTCCATTCGACAGGACCGGTGACTTTCGCCGCTTTCAGTCGCTGCAATAACTGCCGCCGCGCGGTCGAACGCCGGCTCTCTCCGGAACTAACCGGATTCATGACGGCAACCGCCTTGCCCCGGGAAATAACGGTGTAACTTTCGCCCGAAGATACCTCTTTCAGCAGTTTTGAAAATTGCCGGTTCGCCTCCGATGCCGTTATCGTTTTCAAACAGGCCCCCAAGATTTAAGAAGTAGTGTTCAACACTATTTTACTGCTTATTCGGGTACATGTCAAACTATAATTGATGATGGCTGGTTTCCGGGCTTCGAGCATCTTTTGGTGGATCTTTCGACCCGGCTGGGATATCCCTTTGACTTTGTCGTCATGGGAGCAATGATCACGGTACCGATTGTCTTGTTCATTTCGTCGGGAGAAATGACTAGACAGGGGCGTGTTTTTCTTATCTCGTGCCCACTGGCGGGATCGAGGTTGATCAGAAAAATATCGTATTGGTGTATCACCATTCCCATTCGAAATTCTCTTCATCCTGGAATTCGGGGAAAAGCATTTCATCGCCCCCATTTGCCGCCATTTCCGTAAAGGCTTTTTCCCAAGCCTCACGGGATGACTTTTTTACCGGCTTGAGGACCAATTCCTTCTCCCGAACTTCAAGTTCTACATCATCCTGAATATCCAACTGAGTTAAGATACTTTTCGGGTCCTGTGCAGCAACGGAGGAATTGCCGGAGAGCGATGCGGATATTGCCCTGCTTCTACCCCATGCCGAAGCGAAGGCTGCGGGGCATCTTAATGATAGTGGAAAAGTGATCCGAGGCGTCAAGGCGAAAACAGGGGAAAATGGGGATCTTCCGCCCAAAAACGGCAGAAATCGTCGCTCTGGAACGAACAGACCCAACCTGTCGGTCTTCAAAATCCTTCAAACCGTGCCAATAGACCAAAACAAACCCATAATGCCCTGAAAGCACTGGGCAAAAGAACACACCTCGCCCGTGGATCGAAGCAGGAGAAAGGACACCTATTTCAGAGATGCCTCAGAATGCGGGCTATTTCTGCTGGTTCCTGAATTATCGCTATTACCTTGAATCGGTAAACCGGTCAATAAAATCTTGTGGCAAGTCTTAAACTTCAATCATTAGACACCCCGGGTTGCTTCGCCGGCGGGTCAAAACCTGAAACCCTTAAGGTTCTCCCCGAAGAATGGGTCCTCCAGCCAGGGAATCAAATCCGGTGCGAACTGTACTGGTGTAAAACTCATCTCCGCCAGGCAGGTGTCGCTCCAGCGGCTGCCCGGGTAAACCTCCCGGATGATAAAGTGCAGGGTTTTCGCCGGGAGGAATATACCGGAGAAGGTCTGGGTGTCCCGCCGGTCTGCCAGGTTCAGGGTATACAGCACCTCGCCGCCGGGGGTGGAAATTTCCAGGGTTTTCACCCGGTTGTTCATGGAGAAGTAGTCTTTGATACCCAGTGCGTCGTCCCGGATGGAATCTTCGAAGGAATAATCTGCAAACATCCAGTCGGCGGCGGGAAAGCGGGTAAAACCGTTGCGGATGGTAATACTCCACACGGGTTCGGCCAGGGTGCATTGCAGGTATTCACCGATGCCGTCGCCGGAAGCACCTTCGCACCAGGAGGATTCCGAAAGGCCGTCGAAGGCCGAAATGGGACCAAACCCCGCACCGTCCACGACGCCTTCGGCGGTAAAGATATTCAGCCGGTCGGGGAGGGAAGAGGATGCGGTCACCCCCTTCACCAGGGGCTGTACGGGCACAAGGGGCTGCATGGCCTCCGGAGAGCCGGTATGCCACATGGTTTTAAGCTCCGGAAGCTCGTTTTCCAGAAATTCGTACTGTTCCATGTGGCCAACGGAAAATCCTGTCAACGAGAAGGAATCGAATCTGTCCGGTTCCCAGTCTCGCCGGCCAAATACCAGAAAGCCGTCGGTTTCTGCCAGGAGTTCCAGGTAGGGCGGGTACCCCTTCCACCCGGAGGGTAGAACCAGCAGGAAAATGCCAATCGGTCCCTTCCAGGTGGCCCCGGTGCCTATGATGTAATCCCATCGGTACACATCGCTCCAACCGCCGCCGTAGAGGATGTCCTGCCGGTATTCCACCTGGACTTCCTTTAATTCTCCGGGTTTAAAAGAAAGGGCATGGCGGAAATGCCAGGTGATGGCGGCGCCCAGCTTTGAGGCGGACCGTTCCAGCAGCACACCGGTGATAGGCACCTGCCTGCCGTCGGCGCTTATCCGAAAGTCTACCTCCGCCCCAGCGTCGCCGGGGTCGATAAATTCCCGGCTGTTGTTGAAGTCGTTCAGCAGTATCCCCTC
>CAZQNO010000123.1:0-3567 GCA_964594775.1 uncultured Spirochaetaceae bacterium | reverse complement strand
GACCTCCGGGTTATGAGCCCGACGAGCTACCAACTGCTCTACCCTGCGTCGTTGATGTTAAGGTATCTAATCGGAGGACTTCAGTCAAGTAGTTGGGCTAAGTATCTGCAAAATATGAGCGGGCCGGCCGGGCTCTCAGTGACAGCTCACAGCCGCCCGTAGTGCCCGTCAGCCGCGGCGGCGCTCTTGTAGAGTTTGAGAAGGTGCAGGACGGCCCAGATGAGCAGGGGGATGACGAGGAAGCTGAGGAGGCCGCCCTGGAAGAGGAAGAAGTCGTAGAAGCCGTGAATGAGGACGGCGATGAGGAGGCCTCGCTGCAGGGCGAGGGCGTTCTGGAACTTCGCCAGGCCGATGTAGTAGCCCATGATGCCGGAAGCGGCGGCGTGCAGGGGGACGGCGGTGAAGCCCCGGATTATAAGAGTTGCCGGGCCGCCGACGCTGTAGAAGAGGTTTTCGAAGAAGGCGAAGCCGAGACTGGCGGTTATGGTATAGATGATCCCGTCGGTGAGCTCGTCGAACTCGGGCCGGTGAAAGATGAAGTTCTTTACCGCCAGGTACTTCAGTCCCTCTTCGACGAAGGCGGCAACGATAAAGGCCCGGAAGAGGTTGCGCAAGATGGGTACCGGGGTGATGATCGAGGCGTCGAGGAGCAGCTCGATCAGGGCGGCGGGGAAGACGATAACGATGCCAAGCAGGAAGGCACGGAAGATGAGGCCTAAAGGCTCCGGTTTGTTGCGGTCCCTATGCTGGAAATAGGCAATAAGAATGAGGGAGGGCAGACCCGCCAGAAGCAGATTGAGAATGAGGTAACTCACGGCCGGCCCTCATCACGACCGAGGCGGGTTCTTTCGCATGAACTCATGTTCCTCCCTCACCTCGACGATGAGGTCCTTCAGCTTCCATTCGATATTGGAAGGCGTCGAAGTGGTAAAGGCGACTCCCTGTGGGTCCTTTACCGCCGACTTGGCCGCCCGCATTATGGCGATGGTCTCTTCCCTGTCGAAACCGTGGATCAAAACGAGACGTTCGTCCCGCTTGGCGTTTTCTCCGGTACTATCGTTTTCGGCCACTCGGCCCTCCTTTTCGTTAGAGGATCTGTTTGACCGCTCCTCCGACCGGCAGTATCTTATTAACAAAGATGTGATTCATTGTAACGGAATCGAGATAAAATGCAAACGCAATAATTAGGAGAAATCGATGAGATACGACAAGCTGACGGTAAAGGCCCAGGAGGCCCTCCAGGAGGCCGACAGTTTCGTGACGAAATACAATCACAGCATGATAGACGTGGAACACTATTTGATGGCCCTCCTCGAGCAGACCGGCGGGGTGATTCCCCCTCTTCTCGACCGGATAGGGGCGGACCGGAAAGCCGTAGAGGCCGAGCTGGACCAGATACTCAACAGCAAGCCGAGGATGTACGGCGAGGCGGGCCAGGTGACCATGTCTCCGGAGCTCTCCGGGGTCCTGCGAAGGGCGGAAAAGGAAGCCGGGGACCTGAAGGACGACTATATCAGCGCCGAGCATATCCTTCTGGCCATTTTGAGTCAGGAGGGCAGGACTGCCGAGATGCTCGCCCGTCGAGGCGTTACGCGCGATGCGGTCCTGCAGGCTCTGCAGAGCATCCGGGGAAACCAACGGGTAAGCGACCAAAATCCGGAAGGAAGATACCAGGCACTGGAAAAGTACTGCCGGGACCTCACCAACCTGGCCAAGCGGGAGAAGCTCGATCCTGTTATCGGGCGGGACGAGGAGATACGGCGGGTCATGCAGGTGTTGAGCCGCCGGACGAAGAACAATCCCGTTCTCATAGGCGAGCCGGGGGTCGGCAAGACCGCCATCGCCGAAGGGGTGGCGATCCGTATCGTCTCCGGCGACGTGCCGGAGAGTCTCAAGGAGAAGCGGCTTTTGGCCCTGGACCTGGGATCTCTGGTGGCGGGGGCAAAGTTCCGCGGAGAGTTCGAGGAGCGCCTCAAGGCGGTGATCCACGAGATCGCCCAGTCCGACGGACGCATCATTCTCTTTATCGACGAGCTGCACACCCTCGTCGGTGCCGGAGCCGCCGAAGGGGCCATGGACGCCTCCAATCTGCTGAAACCGGCCCTCGCCCGGGGCGATTTGCGGGCCATCGGCGCGACGACACTTGATGAGTACCGTAAACATATAGAAAAGGACGCCGCCTTAGAGCGCCGTTTTCAGCCGGTCTACACAAAAGAGCCGAGTGCCGAGGATACCATTGCCATTCTCCGGGGGATAAAGGACCGCTACGAAGTCCATCACGGAGTGCGCATCCGCGATGAGGCCCTCATCGCCGCGGCGGGTCTCTCCGACCGGTATATCACCAGCCGTTTTCTTCCCGACAAGGCCATCGACCTGGTCGACGAGGCGGCGAGCCGATTGAAAATGGAAATTGAGAGTCAGCCGATAGAGCTGGACAAAATTCAGCGGCGGATCCTTCAGCTCGACATAGAGCGCCAGGCTCTCACCAGAGAGGAGGATTCCGCCTCGAAGGAACGGCTCGGAAAGTTGGAGAAGGAGCTGGCCGAGCTCAAGAGCCGCCGGGATGTCATGCAGCTGCAGTGGCAGAACGAAAAGGGTATCATCGAAGAGATCCGCAGCCTCAAGGCCCGGCTGGAGGAGTTCAGGCGGGAGGAGACCCGCTACGAGCGGGAGGGAGACCTCCACCGGGCCGCCGAGATCAAACACGGAAAGCTTCCAGAAACCAGAAGGCTTCTCGAAGAGAAGGGGAAGGAGCTGGAGGATCTTCAGACCGAGAGTCCCCTGCTGCGGGAAGAGGTCTCGGAGGAGGATATCGCCAAGGTCGTCTCCACCTGGACGGGTATCCCGGTAAGCAAGATGCTTGCCGGCGAGATGAGCAAGTACCTCGCCCTCGAATCCACCCTGGCCAAGCGGGTGGTCGGACAGGACGAGGCCATCGTGGCGGTCTCCGACGCGATTCGCCGCAACAAGACGGGACTCTCCGACGAAAACAAGCCCCTCGGTTCGTTCATATTTATCGGCCCGACGGGCGTCGGAAAGACGGAGCTTGCCAAGACCCTCGCTGAGTTTCTTTTTGACGACGAGCGGGCCCTGCAGCGCATCGACATGAGCGAGTATATGGAAAAGTATTCGGTCTCCCGGCTCATCGGGGCGCCGCCCGGTTACGTCGGCTACGAGGAGGGAGGACAGCTTACCGAGGCGGTAAGAAGAAGGCCCTACTCGGTCATCCTCTTCGATGAGATCGAAAAGGCCCATCCCGACGTCTTTAATGTGATGCTGCAGCTCCTCGATGATGGAAGACTCACCGATGGTCAGGGCCGGCTGGTCGATTTCCGCAATGCCATCGTCATAATGACGAGCAATATCGGCAGCGACCTCATCCTTCAGGCGGAGAAGCTCGAGGATGTAGAGGAGCAGGTCGATGCGATGATGAAGCGGACCTTCAAGCCGGAGTTTCTCAACCGGATCGACGACATCATCATGTTCCGCCGCCTTGGGGTGAAGCAGATTGCCGAGATCGTTGAGATCCAGCTCGAACGGCTGCAAAAGCGTCTCGATGAGAGGAAG
>CAZQNO010000122.1:0-3615 GCA_964594775.1 uncultured Spirochaetaceae bacterium | reverse complement strand
GAATAAGGCATTCACCATGAGTGCAGAGAGGCATCATGCCTAACCCCGGGCCTTTTTTCTCTCACCGTTCCGACAGGCGGAGGAAAAACGCTTTCTTTCAGGGCGTTGGCGCAGGAGGAGGCCCCGGTCTGTGAAAGCCCGATGTTTTCGGAGATATCTTTGAGGTATAGGACGATGTTCTCTCTGTGGACCCGCCGGGTCGGGTCCCGTGTTCTGTCCGGTACTGATAGTAAACTGTCGGGTGTTACCGCTCCGCCCGGCGATTAAAAATTTTCAAAAAGACAGCGAGATATACCAGGTGTACGGCGAAGCCCGCGGCAACGGCGGCGATGTAGGGGCCTGCGGGGCCTGCGGAGATCGAAAGGGCCTTACCCGTCCAGAAGAAGGGGGTTATCCCCGCCGCGTAGACGAAGGGGGAGTGTATATAGAAAGGAAGGGCCGGGGCGGCCCCGAATATCCCCATGAACTTGGCGACTGCGAGACCTTCCACCTTGTTCCCTGCAAAAGCGGCAAGGACCAACGCCATTATAGGGGCCTCTAGGGAGGCCATGAGGGAGACCGGCACAAAGCGGGTAAAAACGATACCGGAAAGCCCGGTCAGGGGGATGAGCGCAGTGTTCAGGAGGAAGCTCAAGGCCAGGACCAGGACTGTCCGGTAAATGAGGTATCCCCGCTTGGTAAGGGGCGTTACCGCGATGGCGGAAATGGTGTGTTCGTCCCGGTCGTCCAGGAGTTTAAAGCCTATGAGCCAACCGAACATCATCGGCGTCATGGAGGTAAGGACCGCTACGATCGTCCCGTGATGGCGGGTAAGATCGACCAGCCCGGTAAAAAGATTTCTAAGCGGCGGCTCGCCGAACCGGATAAGGAAGGTAAGAAAGATAGGGACACAGGCTATGATGATTAAGATCTCGTCCCGTACCGTGCTTTTAATCTCGCTAGAAAGAAGTATCGACAGTCGTTTCATGGTCCACCCTCCATAGCTCCCGCTAAGTGTTTCCTGAACCGGTTGCCGGCCCATCGCCAGGTGGCTATGTTCCAGACGATAAGAATCCCACCACTCAACAGAAGCTCCCACAGTGGCGATGAACCAGGCGTTAACCCGTATGCAATGAGGGTAAGAGACGCTTGGGTGGGGATGAGATAAAACAGATATGAATCGGATACCCCAAAATGCCTGAGAAGGGGTACTACCGCGACGATGACCACGGGAATCACGGTCAGGACGTAGTCGATTACCGAGTTCGCCCGGACCGATACGCTTAAACCCAAAAAGGTGAACAGTGAGGAGGTGAGTACCGTCCCCGCGATCAAAGAGGGCCAGTTGAAGGCGAATCCCCCCGTGCCCGCTACCGCAAGAACAAGGCTTGACGAGAGGGCCAGGACAGCGAGGGAAACCGCTTTGGCGATACAGTAGTCCGCTGATTTCATGGGCGTTACGAAGAGACTCTCCAGGGTGTTGTCGTCCCGCTCGAGAAGGACTATCCCACCTATGAAAAAGATCCCAAGCATCGACGGATCGGAGAAGATCAGGACCGGGGTCAGGACCTCTCGTATTCCGGTATCAACAAGGCGGAGGGTGATGACGTAAACCACGCAGACGAAGAGATAGGCGTAGTAGAACCCGTGACGGAACTGAAGCTTGACGTTGTAGAGCGAGAGGGTAACGAGGTTCACGTGTCTCCTCCCGCACTGTTCCCGGAGAGTGTCCGGCCGGTTACCTCGATAAAGATATCTTCAAGCGTCGCCTCCAGGGAGTGGATGGTCTCGATCTGACGGGACTTAAGGAGCTCGATGAACCCGACGTTTTCGCCGATGGATTCGAGGGAAAACTCCCGTGTTTCGGTCCCGCCGTTTTCCGCGTACTCGACCCGCACGATCTTTTTTCCATGCCGGACTTTAAGTTCCCGGGGGGAATCGGTAACCGAAATCGAACCGTCGGTTAAGAAGGCGACCCGGTCGCAGAGTTCGTCGGCTACGGTCATGTTGTGGGTGGTCAGAAAGATCGTAACTCCCTCCCGCATCTTAGCGGTGATGATCGTCTTCATCCGCCGCGCGTTGACGGGGTCGAGGCCGGCGGTGGGTTCGTCCAGAAATAAAAGCCGAGGTTTGTTTAAAAGACTCCGGGCGACATTCAGGCGTATCTTCATCCCCTTCGAGAAATTACCGACTAAGACGTCCCCTTTGTCCCCAAGGCCGACTTGCTCAAGGAGGTCCTCCGGGGTCTCCGTCGGGCCGGAGTAGAGGGAGGCGAAGAATTTGAGGTTTTCCAGAGCGGTAAGCTTGCTGAAGAGATTGGGCATTTCGAAGGAGACCCCGATCTTTTCGTAATAGCACTTCCCAAGGGACCCGAGGGGTACTCCTTCGACGGTGACCGTTCCCTGAAATCCGCCGAGAAGTCCGATCATGATCTTCTGGGTGGTCGATTTTCCGGCCCCGGAAGGGCCTAAGAAGCCGAATATCTCCCCGTTTCCAATGGAAAAATCGATCCCCTTAATCGTTTCCTCCCGGTTCCCGGGATAGGTGTATTTTAGATTCTTTACTTCTATCATCGTTCTTCGTCTCCTTGGGGGAAGAGATAATCGGCTATAGCCGTGAGGATGAGCTTAAGAGACTCTTCGAATACGGGGCCACCGATCTCTTTCCGGTGAAGGACAAGAAGGGAAATCCCCCGCATCGCACCGGTTAAGACCGCCGGGTCTATGTCCCGAACGGGGGCATAGACCCGGACTTTTTGTAAGAGATGGATCATGTACTCTTCATCTGCGGCGAAGAGTCTTTCCATCTGGTCCGAGTCGAGCTTCCGGAAAAGGAAGTGATAGTCCTCCGGGCGGGTCATGACATGGAGGACCGGGGTGTTTTGAAGGTAGATGAGCTGGCGGAAGAGGGCGTCGACGAAGGCTTCCTTAACCGGAAGCTCGCTTGAAAAGAGGTTTTCTTCAAGGATCGCCCGGATTTTCAGTTCGGTATCGAGAAGTATCTCGACGAAGAACTCCTCCTTTGAGTCGAAGAAGGAGTAGAATGACCCCTTGGACACCCCCGCGAGACGGACGACCTCGTCCACGTTGGTCTTCTTGAATCCGTACCGGTTAAAGAGTTCCGTTCCCCTCGTTAAAAGCTCAGTCCGTATCGCCTCTCTTTCTTCCGTTTCGAAATGCCGTGACATGCAGAGCCTCCATTTTGATGCATAACAATGACTAAAAAACTAAAATAGTCATTGAGTAAAAATATAGCGCACGGGAAGGCCCGCTGTCAAGAAAATTTTTTTAAGAAAAGAGATTCGGTATTATCCGCCGCCGCGGACTCAATGCGGGTGCCGCTCATGTGTTCCGTATTCAAGCCGCCCGGCTGTTTTGAATACCTTGCAAAATGCGGTAGTGGGGCGGATACATAAGGAGGAAACCATTGTTGCCACGGCCTGCAAGTTATCGAAGATACTATGGTATATGCTGCATAATGACTAACTCTTCGATCTTAGCAAGACGATCGATCCACAGTTATAAAAGATAGCTGTCAGTTTTTCGCATTTGGTTTTTTTCCCGAAATTTAAAATCAGCAGCTGTGTTTTCCCCGTTATATCTAGTATGGACGGAGAAAATCCACATGACCGGTTTG
>CAZQNO010000121.1:0-3706 GCA_964594775.1 uncultured Spirochaetaceae bacterium | reverse complement strand
GCGCCGACACCGGTCGGTCCGATAGGTTTATGAAAGGTTAAAACATCCCGGCTGAATTTGGACCCAGAGACAATGCCGCAAAGAAGGTCGATAAAAAAGGCCATGCCGGAACCCTTCGGCCCCCCAACAGGTAAAAGGGTTCCTTCCATCGCTTTGTTTGGATCTGTTGTTGCCTGACCATCCGCATTCAAAGCCCAGCCTTGAGGGATTTCTTCATTTAATCGTATTGCTCTTCGGATTTTCCCGCGTGCTACTACGCTCGTCGACATATCTAGAACAATCGGAAAATCACCGTCGCCCGGGACCGCAATAGAGAGAGGATTCGTTCCGAAAAAGGCTTCTGCTCCACCCCAGGGAGCCATTGCTGGAGCGCTGTTGCACAGGGCAAAACCGATCATTCCTTTTCTTGCTGCCATCATTGAGTAGAAGGCGAGCAAACCGATATGGTTCGTATTACGAATGAGACTCATACCGATGCCGTATTCGGTCCCTTTCTCGATAGCAAGATCCATTGCATGGGCCGAGGCGACTTGCCCAAAACCGTTGTTACCGTCTATATGGCACACCGCTCCATCGCTGCTGATGACATGATCGTTGGTGGGAATATTCATCACCGCATTTTCAATTCGCAGAAAAATCTTCGGAATAAAATTAACACCATGGGTATGGATGCCTCTCATGTCCGCCATGATGAGGTTTTGCACCACTATGGCAGCTTCTTCCTCACTGGCGCCGATAGACTTTAGAAGCGCGATTGAAACTTCCTGCAAATTCGAATATGAAACTTTCACCCCTATTTTTCCTCCACCATTCCTAACGTCTTTAAAACATCATCGAGTTTATTCAGCTCTACCCCCGGAGTTCCGGTCTGCAATGCGGCCCTTTTCTCTTTTTCTTTTTCTATCCTTTGCTGCGCCGCTTTCAGCGTTGTTTCGATCTTACCTGCGGGAACAATCACAACTCCATCGGCATCCCCGACTACAAGATCTCCGGCCTCTACCATAACGTCGCCGATGAGGATAGGATGATTGATAAGACCGAGATTTTGCTTCGTTGTTCCACGAACACATGTCCCCCTGCAGAAAACAGGGAAACCCATATTGATTATGTCTTCGCTGTCACGAACGCATCCGTCTATTACTAACCCTCCGATACCTCGTGCCTTCGCAGAGCCGGCCATGAGATCGCCCCAGTACCCCCCCTCGGTGTAGCCTTCGGTAGCGGCAATAATAATATCTCCGGGCTTCGCCACTTGTATTGCCTTGTGCAGCATTAAATTATCTTTAGGTCTGCATTGGACGGTAAGCGCAGGGCCGGCTATTTTCACTCCCCTCTCTAAGGGTTTTATGTGCGACCTCACCGCACCTATCCTCCCCGCAGCCTCGTGAACGGTAGCACTGCCGAGTGAAACAAATTGTTCTACTATTTTCTTATCCGGTCTATTCATATTCCAATATACCTGCACCATAGCTTTCTCCTATTTCATGCTCACCACATAGGTATACGCGTTTTTTAGATGCTCTCTCACCATTTGTCTTGCCGTATTCTCATCTCCCTCTATAATAGAATCCAATATTGCCACATGCTCATCGATGAGGTTACCCATTCTGTTTCCATTAAAGCGGGGTCCTCTGTTGTTTCGTATTCGTTCTATGCTATCCAGGATTCCCCTATACATTTCTAAAAGCCGCGTATTCCCGACGGCCTCGATAATCTCCAAGTGGATATCGTCGCAATACCCTGCGTATCTCATCTGCTGATTATCAGCCGCTTCCTGCTGCATATCCGTCAGTTCCTGTCGCTTCTTGATAAGTATAGACTTATCATGGAGCTTTGCCGCCCGTTCGGCAGCACCACATTCAATGATCTCACGGATTTCGAAGGTTTCGTAGATATCATCTGAGGATATATAGGTGATTATTGAACCTCTGCTGGGAACGCTGCTGACCAAACCTTCCCTTTCAAGCTGCCGGATTGCTTCTCTGAATGGAGTCTTACTGACGCCAAGCTCGTTTGCAAAGTCGGCCTCGTTTATCGGGAGCCCAGGCTTTAGGCTACACTCGATTATCTGCTTTCTCAGCTGTGTGTAGACAAGTTCTTTCTTATTCATTTTGGTTCATCAGATAAAAAAATTATATCCAAATTATAATCTAATTATAACATAGAAATAATTAGTGTCAATTTTTTTTTTGCTTTTCTCCCCTATTTTCTCTGCATTTTGCTAAAAGCCGCTCGAAATTCTCCGATCTTGCGCATACACATTCATCCTTTGGCCTCTAACGAAACCGCAAAGGGTGATTCCACAGCCCTCGGCGAGGCCGACCGCCTTATCGGTGGGGGCGGACTTTGAGACAATAATCGGAATACGCAGCCGGGCGGCCCTGAACACCGCATCCGATGAGACGCGGCCGGAGCTAAGGAGAATGCCCCCTTCGAGGGATTGCCCGGCGAGCACGGCCCTGCCTATAAGCTTGTCCACGGCGTTGCGCCGGCTTACGTCTTCGGCAAAGATGAGTATTCGGTCCCGGGCGAAGGCTGCAGTGTGAACTCCGCCGGTTTTCTGGAAAAGAGAGGGTATCCGTGCAAATTCTCCGGCCAGTGCGAGAATTTCTTGGGGGCTCCAGCGCGAAGATTCTGTCTCGAAAAACCTTTCGGCCTTCCCTCCCCCCTCCTCGATCTTGGTGAACAGCTCATCGAGGAGGACAGTGAGGTTTTTCACTTCCGATGGGACATCAACATACAGGCTATACTTCCCATGAGTCTTGCTTGACTCGATTCGCATACCCAGTGCTTGTGTCCTCCCGCCGAGGCGTCTATCGAAGTCCGGCATCAGATCAAGTAGAGTAAGATGCCCAGTGGCAATCTCACGGGCCGCTGTCTCTCCAGGACCCGAGAAGGGTGTCTGCAGCACCGGCCGGCCGTTTACATACAGGTCCAGCCACTTCTCTTTTACCACAATATCGGTGAGATCCTGCTTTGTCTCATCACTATACCGGATAATCGACACCCGGGCCGTATCATCTGGCCCGGCTCCTTCCGGCCCGTCGGAACCTAAGGCGCCTCTAGATTTTTCTGCCATCGGTATATCCCGCCGCCCGTCCTGACGATCCCGAAGAAGAGTAAGACCGAACAGACCGTTCGAGCGGTACTTTTCATCCTATGCTTCGTTCCCATGCTTTTTCCTTTTACCCTTCTCAGCCTTCATTATCAGCTGAAAATCGTCCCTTGAAAAGTCCCTCCCATCGAATGAGATGAAGGTACCGGTCGTTTCAAAATCTGCTCGACTAAGCTCTTGGTAAAGCTCACCCCTTCTCAGGGGATAGAGCAGCAGCGAAATCGTGAAGCCTCGTTACAAAACGCAGTCTCTCCTCATCGCTTGCCGTTGAGTTTGTATCGATACCTTCATACCACCGGGAAAACCTCAGTTTCTCCGTTTTTATCTCGGGCAGTTCATTGATGTGATCGTCCACAATATGATCATAGTTGAGAATCTGAAAGATCAATACTCCATCCGGCTTTACTAGCTTGAAAGCGGCATCGAGAAAGATGCCGATCTGCTCCGGTCCTTCGAGGTGAACGAGGGTATTGCCCAGACAATAGAGCGCATCGAAGCTTTCCCGGCCGTAATATTCTCCGATTTTCCTCATATCCATTAGATAGTGGTTCAAAAGATGTGGGAAGCTGAAGCAGGAGGATCGATACCCCT
>CAZQNO010000120.1:0-3729 GCA_964594775.1 uncultured Spirochaetaceae bacterium | reverse complement strand
TTGAAACGAGGGGCGGCGGATGCAATTAAGCAAGGAACTCAAAAAAAAACTCAAGGCTCTCTCCGACGATTTCAGCACGCAACTTCCCGAGCGTTTGGATGAATTGGAGAGAAAGCTAAACGAGCTTCGTGGAAATGCCGATACTAAGAATATGATGGATTTTAGGCTCAACGTGCATAAGCTGGCCGGTTCAGCGGCCACCTTCGGCTTCGACGGACTTTCCGTACGGGCAAAGCAATTCGAGGTGCATCTCGAACAAATGATCGGAGGAGGAGCTGCGCCTACTGCGGTACAGTTGAAGGAAATAGAAGGTTACATCGACTATCTGCGGGGAGGGACAGACTCTGAGGCAAGGCTCGAGGAGGTCGAAGAGGTCGAAGAGATCGACGAAACCTTTTCGGTGCACGAACAGGCAGGACTCGTGGACACCGAACGAAATACGGCCCGCGAGGAGGAAGTGAAGCAGATCTGCCTCTACGGCTTCAACGGGGAAAATCGTGATGACATCGCAAAACATCTCGGATTTTACGGATATACGGTGGTGGAGCTGGAGGATTGTCAAAAGGCAGAGACATGGTTGAAGGACGGTTCTCACTGTCTCCTCTTCATCGATGGTGATGCAATAAGGGAAGAAAAAGAAATCAAACAGTTGAAGGACCGCTACTCGCAGTCCTTATCGGTGGTCGTCATTTCGGACGATGATACTTTTGCCCTTCGACTGAAGGCTATCCGCTCGGGCTGTGATGCCTTTTTTACCAGACCTCTGGACATGGGAAGGCTCATCGACAGGATAGACGGCATACTGCAGCGAGGGGAAAAGACCCCCGTTCATGTCTTGATCGTGGACGACGACCGAGAACAGGTGGCCTACTACGCTCTCATCCTGCAGCAGGCGGGAATGATCACCTCCGTCGCCTCCGATCCCAAGACGGTTCTCAGCATCCTCGTAGAATCTCGGCCCGATCTCATTTTAATGGATCTCTACATGCCCCGCTGCAGCGGTATCGAGCTTACCAAAATCCTGCGGCAGCACGAAGCCTTTATTACCGTTCCTATCATTTTTCTTTCCTTTGAGAGCGACAAGGATCGTCAGATGAAAGCCCTAGGGGAGGGGGGAGACGATTTCCTTCTTAAGCCGATCAATCCCGATTACCTCGTTTCCATCGTCACCCTGCGGGCTCGACGGAATAGAAATCTCCGCTACTTCATGGAACGGGACTCCCTCACCGGGCTGCTCAACCATTCGAACCTCAAGGAGCAGCTGGCAAGGGAGATAATGCGGGCCGAGCGTTCCGGTACCCCGGTGAGTTTCGCCATGATCGACGCCGATCATTTCAAGAATGTAAACGACAGTTATGGACATCTGACCGGTGACCGGGTGCTCAAGTCTCTGGCGCGGATGCTTCAGGACCGTCTGCGAAGAACCGACATCATCGGCCGTTACGGCGGAGAGGAGTTTGGTGTCATTCTGATAAATACGACTGCCGAAGACGCCTGCACGATTATGGATGAGATACGAGAGAATTTTTCCCGCGTGCGCCACCATGCCGAAGAGCAAGGCTTCTACGTCACCTTTAGCTGTGGGATTTCCTCCTATCCCCTCTTCGAAGATTCCGACGAGCTGGGAAACGCCGCCGACGAGGCTCTCTACAAGGCCAAGGAGGGAGGGCGCAACCGCGTCGAGATCTTCAAGACCGGCGAATAGAGAGTTCCCAGACCTCTTCCCAAGAGCAGTTTTTCCACCAGGCTTCACCTTCCTTCTCTTTCCATTCCAAACGGTATTCGGCGAGTTTGTAGCTCTTCCACGGCTTTGCTGCTTCGGGTGCGGGAAATAATTCTTCCGACGTTCCGGCGGCTATAAAGATTCCCGGCAGGGGCAATGGGGATTCGGGGTGTAAAGTAATACTCTCACTTGTTTCTAAGGCTCCGGCAAGCGAGCGAAAGGTGTCGTAGACATTTAAGGAAAGAAGGGGGAAGAAGAGAGTTGCGGAGGAATACGAAAGGGAGCCGAACTCGAGGGACCGTCTGTCCGCTCCTCGAAGCTTCCGGGAGTAGGGAAGGAAGGGCTCCTTTTCCTGCGGGCGGTCTCTAACGGAGAGCGGGATTACCGGTTCGAAGGCATAAGCGGATGCGATGCCTCCTCGGCAAAAGATATTCCTTCGTACTTCTTCCAGTTCGAGAAGCCGAGAATCGTTTGCCTTAATGGCCATTATGTATACGCGACGGTCCATCCTTTGCAAAATCTGCCACAATAGGGTACATTGGTCAAATAGCTGCGTCGAAATGGAGGGGAAAAATGCGAAAAAAGGTGGACCGCATCGCCAACGAAATTACCGAACGACTCGTTTCGATTGAGGGGGTCGATACCATTACCCTCCACGAATCGGCGGAGAGCGATATAAACGACCCTTACTTTTTTCTCAGTCTTGATGTGTATTACCGCGGGGCCCTGCCCGCGCCGCAAGAGCGGCAGTACTTCTTCGAAGATGCCGGCGGCTTCGAAAGCTCCGACTATAGCGATAAGGACAGATTTTTCTTCGAACAGCTCCCGGTACGCCTTGAATACAAGCATATAAAACGCGTCGATCACCTGGTGGATCATCCCGAGGAGAATCTGCATCTCTTTCGGACAAACGGTACGTACACCTTTTATCGGCTCTACTATGGGACGGTCCTGCATGAAGGGTCTCCATGGCTAGAGGTGACACGGAGAAAGCTGGAAATTCTTCCGGAAAACCTCTGGAAAAGGCTTCGAGAGGCATTTTTCGCCGCCGAAGAACACTATCTCACCGATCTAAAGTCGGCGGTTGCAAGCGATGACCCCTTCTTTTACCTTCTTTCTCTGGCCGGATTTCTGCAGAAGGTGTGCAGTTTTCTCTTTGCCGTCAATCAGCGCTTCGAACCGTCGGGGAGGAAGCTCTTCGCTCAGACCCTCGATTTGACTGTTTTGCCGCAGGATTTTCTCGGTCATTTCCACTCGATAATCCGGGAAGATCCTGAACTTCCGCCGACGCGGAAGCAGGAGATCGCCGAGAAGATTGTTCGCAGCATGATCTATATGGTATAGACGGAAGGACCTGCAATATGCGGAAGAATACCCATTTACGCAGAAAACTCTCCGCCGCACTTCTGCTGTCGGCGGCGCTTCTTTTAGGCACATCCTGTCATGAGGAGGTGGAGAGCTTCTCTCTTCTCTGCGACAATACGGGAGAGATAGCGCTTATCGAAGAGCCGGGGGTGAAGGCCGAGAGAGAGGGGCGTTTTCTCTATGCAAAGGCCTTTTCCGATGGACTCCCCTCCACACCGCTCTATCGTCCGGTGACAGAGTTCGCGGTAACGGCGGATGAAGCCTTTGCCGTCGAGTACGCCTCCCTCGTGGAAGTAGACGCCGAGATTTCCTTTTCCGGAGAAACGCGTACCTTCCGGCTTCCCCCAAGCGAGGGGAGACCGGTGATGACGTTCTTACCCCTGGAAGGACGCAGTCCGACGGCCTTTCGGTTTTTCAGCGCAGATGGAGCACAGAAGGGAGAAAAGGCTGCTCAGTGCGCGGGATCTGCCGGTGAGGAGCCGCTTTTTACTCTGCGTTCCGTAAAACTAGCGGAGCCGATTCCGGGGCTTCGTAGGGAAGGGGACCGTCCGGAATTCCTCCTCGGTGTGGAAGGCTGGGATAGGCTCCAGGACCTAGACAGCGAGCTGTCCCTGCCGGAGAGCCTAGCCGCCCAGGGCCCT
>CAZQNO010000119.1:0-3741 GCA_964594775.1 uncultured Spirochaetaceae bacterium | reverse complement strand
GAAGGGTATCGATCCTCCTGCTTCAGCTTCCCACATCTTTTGAACCACTATTAAAAGAATTCCACCGAACTTATTCCTAGGGTATTGCGTATGAAATGGCCGCCTTCGCCGGCTTTCGACCCCTTCCTGATTCTCATGTACGGTATAGTAATAGCTCTTTCGGAAAATTGAAAGTAAGCGGTTTTTTCGGCTTAGACACCGGGCTCACACGAGGCTGTGTCAACCGAACCCTTCCCAAGACCGCTCCCTTTCCCTTTGACTCGCGCCGTTTTTTTCGCTATACCTTTCGTATGAATAGCGTGAATGAAGAGAAAGTCTACAACGTGCTCCAGGAGCTCGACATCGACTATACGGTTCACCGGCATCCGGCGGTGTACACCGCCGACGAAGCGAGACAGTACTGGTCCGCAATCAAAGGCGGCCACCCGAAAAACCTCTTTCTGCGCGACGAAAAGGGAAAGAACCACTACCTCCTTATTATCTCGTATGAAAAACGAGCGGATTTAAAAGTTCTGCAAACTACGCTCGGCAGCAGCCGCCTCAGCTTCGCCTCCGAGCGGCGCCTCTTTCAACATCTCGGCCTGAGCGCGGGATCGGTTTCCGTCTTCGGAATCATAAATGATAAAACCAATGCGGTTGAGGTGGTGATCGACAAGGATCTTTTAGAGGAAGAGTATATCAACTTCCATCCGAACGTAAACACCGCGACTCTCACCATCCGTACTGAGGATTTTATCCGCTTTCTCGAAGCAGAGGGAAACAGATTCCGTGCGGTGAGTGTATGAGTCGATGCAGACCGCCAATCCATGAAAAGCCGGACGATGACGAATGAGCATTTTTCGGGTATTTTTTAAAAGAGGTTTTTCAGTCTCGTGAGTATGGGGTCATCATTGTGGGAAATAAAGACATCTAAACTGTCCATGGCCCTGGTAATTCCCACATACACGAGGTTCGACAGCAAGCGTTCGGTCTCCCGTTCGCCAAACTGTTTCCTTCGGTGCAGAGAGGGAAGATAGAGCAAAACGACGGGAAAATCCAAGCCCTTGCCCGAGTGAAGGGTGGAAACGCGGACCGTCCCGGCGGAGCGGAAAGAGAAGCTCTGTGCCCGCATATCTTCGCCGGCAATACCGGAAGATTCGAGGGCAGCTTGTATAGGCGTGAGGTCGTTCCGCCTCGGAGCGAAGATGCAGAGGTTTTCCGGGTCGTAGCGGAGCTCTTCGATGTAGAGCGCCGTGCGTTCAACAAGTTTGCTCAGAAGCACCTCCGGACTATATGCGGTATAGAGCTCCGGCGCCGGTCCCTCTCTGAATACCTCGACATCAGATTTTTCATCGATCGTTTCTTCATTAGTATCATTTCCGGATTGCCGCCGAAAGCGTTCCGCCAGTTCATGAATTTGCCGTGTGTTTCTAAAATTCGTCTTCAGGACCTTCACCGAGCCGCGGATGTCTATGCCGGCTCTTACAAAGGGCGAATAATAGACGTAGAGACTCTGAGCCATGTCCCCCGCCATTATCATCGGACCGGAGGTCAGTTCCCGCAGCGCTGCGATTGCAACGGGACTCAAATCCTGCACCTCATCGAGGAAGAGGCAGCGGATCTTCGAGAAATTCGACACCGCCGGCTCTTTCTCTTCCTCGAGCGGTTCTAATCCGGTGAGCACGTCATTGCCCCTTTTCTGCAGCCGTCGAAGCAGAGCAAGTCTGCCGAAGTTCTTCGTGTAGGTCTTTCTTTCTCTCATCACCCGGCTGGTCTCTACCGCCGTATTCCATATCTCCTCTCTCTGCGTCTTTGAAAGCCGTTTCCGCATTCCCTTGCGGGAAACTTCTCCGTCGACATATTCGCTACGAGTAAGACCAAATGCAAAGATGAATTCCTCCAGTTCGGCAGCCAGCTCCTCTCCGCTGATGAAGGAGGGAATCTCGCCTTCCTTGAAATATTCACTCATGAATTCGAATTCCAAGCTTATTCCGGGAACAAAACTTTCCAAGTATTTGATGAAGATGCGGTCAACTGTGTCTATGACCTCTAATGGAATATCCAGATGCTTGATCTCGGCTATATAGCGGTTATACTTCGCCAGGGTACGGGTAAAGGTGACGAGAACGGCCTGCTCGTCCTCTTTGAAGTCCAGCTCTCTCTGGAGCACCGCCCGCTTTAGACTTTCTATGAGAACGAGAGACTTTCCTGTACCGGCTCCCCCTCTAATAAGAAAGTGTCGTTTAAACTGTACGGCCCGCACCGCAGCTTCCTGCTCAGGCGTAAGCCTGCTTATACTCTGCTCAAAGTCCATCCGGGTTCTCGTATACACGGAAAGACGTCCGAGATACTGCAGATAGGTCTGCAGCTTTTCGAAGTGAGACAGTTTCTCTAAGAGAGTGTTTTTTTCTTTCGCCAAATCGTGTCGTTGAACCCGCAGCTCATTTAGTTTTTGGTCCCTTCTGTCGGCAAGCCGCTCCTTCTCTTGAATCTTTTCATCGTAGTCGGCCAATCGCCGCTGGAGGCCTGCGAGTTTCGCACTCAGTTCATCGAACTCCTTCTTCTGTTCGAGGAGGCTGCTGTTCTCTCTCCGTAGTTTCTCCAGTTCCCGCTGCATATGACGAATCACTACACTCTTTTCCAAGGGGGAACTTCTATCCTTCCAAAGATCCAGGTGTTTCTGAAGACTGCCGAGGGCGGGTATTCGGTCGATACCGGCTAACCGGCAAAAGGTGAGAAAGAGATGCGTTGCCGCGTTTGCCTCCTCCACATCCATCTTCTCAAACGCATGACGAACTCTATTGGTGTGGCTGTGTTGTTTACCGAGACGGGCCAGACAGGATAGACCGTCGATAAACTCGTCCCCGTACTCTGCGAGCAGTTCTTCGCGAAAACGCCATGTCAGTTCCGGGAAGGAAAGTTCATGGCCGTAGGCCTTATCATAGCGAAGAAAATATTCGACAAACGAGTGAAGAGCAAGTATGTAGAACCCCTCATCGCTGCCCATCATTCGGGTCAAGCGTTCTATGTGCTCTTCGAGTACTTTTCTCATAGCTTACATAGTAAGCCTAGATGATTTGAACTTCAATCATCTTTTTCTTTAAGAAGATTCGATACTCATTTCAGAAAGAATTGCGAGGAGCCGTAGTCTCCGGAGGATAGGATTCCTTTGGCTCGTAGAAAAACTTGCGTCGACGCAAGTTTTTCGCGTAACAATGTAAGAATCATTCTGAATTTGTCTACAAAAGTGCACTAGCTATGCTTGTGTTTCGGCGGGCCCGACAAATAGAGCCACCTTTCGGATTCGAACCGAAGACCCCGAGATTACAAGTCACGTGCTCTGGCCAGCTGAGCTAAGGTGGCTGTTAGAATCTTATTCACCGATCTGGAAATACTACAATTTCTTTTTCCTTTCGTCTACCGTGTCAAGCAGTATATCGATAGATAATGAGTTGTAGAGCTGCATAGGACTCTTGTGTAGCTCTACTATTTATGGTATACGATTTCTATGGATAGCATCGAAGGACACCACCCGCAACTGAAAGAATACCGCAGCAGTATAGACAACATCGACGCAGCGCTCATCTTCCTCCTCGCCGAGCGTTTTAAAATCACTAAAAAAGTCGGTCACTACAAGAAGGAAAACACACTTCCTCCCGGCGACCCGGAAAGAGAAAAACGACAGATCAAGCGGCTAAAAGAGCTGTCTAAAACCGCCGATCTCGATCCGGTTTTTGCTGCGAAGTTTATCCGTTTCATAGC
>CAZQNO010000118.1:0-4139 GCA_964594775.1 uncultured Spirochaetaceae bacterium | reverse complement strand
CGAAAGAAGGCACAGAGTGGCCTCTGATATCGAAGGCGGCGCCCCGCCCCGCATCAGCGTGGTCGTCCCTGCGCACAACAGCAGGGGCACCTTGGGCAGGGCCCTGGCGTCGGTCTACGCCCAGTCGCTTCTTCCCCTGGAGATACTGGTAGTCGACGACGCCTCCTCGGACGGAACCTCCCGGGAGGCGGAGGAAGCGGCCGCCGCCTCCCGGGAGGACCCTCCCCTCCGGCTATTCCGCAGGGAGGCTCCGGGGCCCGGCGGCTATGCCGCCCGGAATCTCGGTATCGCCGAGGCGAAGGGAGAGTGGGTCGCCTTTCTCGACGCCGACGATCTCTGGGACCAAAGGCACCTCGAGGCGGCCGCTCGCTGCATAGAAGAACATCCCGAAGCCGCGTTCATCTCCGCCGGCTGGCGCAACCGGTACGACGACGGCAGGACCCGCCTCGACGAGTATACGGCAGGCAGAGGGAGCGGCGAAGGCACAGACACCGGGACCGAGCTGCTTGCAGAAGCTGATTTCTTTTCCGCCTGGATAGACCGGGGGCCTCTGGCCTGGACCTCCGTTGTCTGCGTAAAGAGGGAGGCCCTTCTGGCGGCGGGGGCCTTTCCGGAAGGGCGCTGCAGGCGCGGCGGTGACATAGACACGTGGGTCCGGCTGGTGCTTCGCGGATATCCCCTCCACCGGATCAATGCGCCGTCGGGCACCTACTTCCGCGGAACGCCGCAGAGCGTGACAAAGGCCACCCTCTCGAACATCCGCACCTGCACAGACGAGACCATACGCCGTTTCCTGCGGGACAATCCCGGACTGTCCTGGGCCCGGCCCTTGAAGCGTTTTTCCAACCGGATGAAGCACAACGGTTTTAAGATGCACGCGGAGTTCTCTTCGGTGGGGCTGCGGGATATCGGACTGCTCTACCTCACGGTGGAGCCGCTGCAAAACCTCCTCTTTTTCGGCTTCGCCCTCGTGCCGTCTTTTCTCCTGCGGCCGGCCTACCGGCTCCTGCGCAGGCTCCGGGATGTGCTGCGGCTTCGAAGCGCTTTCCGCCGCCGTCTCGCCGCCGGAAGGACGGCGATGGACGGCCCGGACGGTCCTGATGCCGCCGGGACCGCCGCCTATGTCCGCCTCGCCGACCCTGCTCCCACACGCCGGATCTATCAGGCGGTCACGCTTCTGCTTGAGGCGGGCTTTACCGTCTTCTTCCGGATCGATTTTCTTACCTACAGGAACTGGAACAGCTACGGCCGGCGGATCTTCGAGACCGAAGGCTGCCTGCCGGTGCGGCGCCGGCCCGGCCGTTTTGCCCTGGCGGTTTCGGACAGCAGCCGGATGCTGGAGAAGATAGGCGCCGGTGGAGCGCGGACACGGCGCCTGCTGCTGGACTATGATTTTCTCCATTTCGATCCAGAGCGCCCCGCACCGGCGCTCTACTATCCCATTACCGAGCATCCGAAATATCTGCGGGAGGGCGGGAGCCTGAGGCCGGCGGAATCGGAGCGTGAAAAAACCGGAAAGGACCGGAAGATGCCGGTTTTCTTCGCCGGAAACATCGACAGGAAGGTCTACGACCGTCCCCATTTCCGTGAAAAGTACGGCATCCTCAACCGCTGGGAGACGGTAAGGTATCTGCGCGAGGACGAGGCGCTGGACGGCAGGACCGCCTTTTACCGGGAGTACCGGGATTTCCGCCGGGACCTGGAGGACGGGCTGCTTTCGCAGAAGATTGTGATCTTCGATTCGAAGAGCAGCGCCATTCCCACCGACCAGTGGCCGGCGGTCCTGGCGCGGTGCCGGTACTTTCTTGCCCTGCCCGGCTACTCTCAGCCCTTCTGCCACAATGTGGTGGAGGCCATGAGCGCCGGGGCCGTGCCGCTTCTGCAGTTTCCCCGCATGTTTCACCCGCATTTGGAAGAGGGCAGGGACTGCATTGCCTACGAAAACTATGAGGAGCTGTCGTGGAAGGCCCTCCGCATTCTCGAAGGAGACTACGACGAAATCGAGGAAGGGCTGCGGAAGGGGGCCCTCGAGTATCGGCGGCAATACCTGAGCCTCGATACCGCCGCGGGAAAACTCCTCCGCTGGTACGAAGCCGCCGCCGGCGGCGAAACCTGCCGACTGGTGATGGCCCGAGACCTCTAGAGATGTAGTGAAATGAGCAAGGAAAAAAGAGGCCGCGGCGGCCCGGTTCTCGCGATCCATGAGCGGCCGGGGAGCTTCTCCGACCAGTGGATCGCCTGCTGCGAGGAAAAGGGGATTCCCTGTCGGCGGGTGGACTGCTACTCCGGCGGTATCCTCTCCCGCCTCGAGGGGACCGATGGCCTGATGTGGCACTGGCAGCTCATCGATGAGAAGGCGGTCCTCTTCGCCCGGCAGCTGGCCGCGGCCCTGGACACGGCGGGCATCCCCATGTTCCCCGATTTCCGGACCTCCTGGCACTACGACGACAAGCTGGGGCAGAAGTACCTCTTCGAGGCGATCGGCGCTCCCCTGGTGCCGGTGCATGTCTTCTACGACCGCGCCGCTGCCCTCGAGTGGGCGGGCCGGGCCGGCTATCCGAAGGTCTTCAAGCTCCGCAGCGGTGCCGCATCGGTTAATGTGCGCCTGGTCTCCTCCGCCCGGCAGGCGAAGGCGCTGATCCGCCGGGCCTTCGGCAGGGGAATTCCCCTCTATCACCGGCCCGGCTACGTGAAGGACCGGCTGAGGGCGTTCCGCGGCGGACCCTCGGGGAAAAGTCTCCTCCTGCTCCTCAAGAGCCTGGTCCGCCTCTTCGTACCGACGAAACTGGAGCGGCAGGGGGGGCGCCACCGGGGCTATGTCTACTTTCAGGATTTCATCCCCGGCCTGGACTGCGACTACCGCATCGTGATCGTCGGAGAGAAGGGCTTCGCCATGCGGCGGCTGGTGCGCACCGGAGACTTCCGGGCATCGGGAAGCGAGAAGAAGTCCTTCGATCCTTCTGATTTCGACAGAAGGCTCATCCCCTGCGCCTTCGAGACCGCCGAACGGCTCGGTCTGCAGAGCGCCGCCTTCGACATGGTCATGCAGGGGGGGGAGGCGAAGATCATCGAAGTGAGCTACGCCTTCGCCACCCGGAGCTTCCCCGGCTACTGGACCCGCGGGGGCGAGTGGGTCGCCGGGGATATCTCGCCGCAGGAAGAAATGCTGAAACAATTCATCGAAGAGATAGAAAACGCACAGGCAGCGACATGAACTACACTTTTACCGTTTTCACCCCCGTCTACAACCGGGCGGACACCATTCACCGGGTCTACGAGAGCCTTTCGGCCCAGACCTTTCGGGACTTCCAGTGGCTCGTCGTCGACGACGGCTCCTTAGACGATTCGGCGGCCAGAGTCGAGGAATTCGCCGCCCGGGCGGACTTTCCCGTCCGCCTCATCCGCAAGGAAAACGGCGGCAAGCACACGGCCATCAACGCCGGCGTGCGGGAGGCCGAGGGAGAGCTCTTTCTCGTCCTCGACAGCGACGACGAGTGCGTCCCCCAGGCCCTCGAGCGGCTCCACTACCACTGGCAGTCCATTCCCGCCGAACGCCGCGGCGGCTATTCGGCGGTCACCGCCCTCTGCAGGTATCCCGACGGCAGCATCGAAGGCAGCCTCTTTCCCGAAGACGTCTTCGACTCCACCACCTTCGAGATGCACGGCCGCCGCGGAATCAGCGGAGAGAAGTGGGGCTTTCAGCGCACCGACGTCATGCGGGAGTTTCCCTTTCCCGAGTTTCCCGGAGAGAAGTACGTGCCCGAAGGGCTCATCTGGAACCGCATCGGCCGCCGCTACCTCACCCGCTACGTCAACGAGGCGCTGCGGATCTACCGGCCCCAGGACGACGGCATCACCGCCTCCATCGTCCGCATCCTCGCCAAGAGCTGCCGCAGCTCGACCCTCTACTACAACGAGTACATGGCCTGCCCCATCTCCCCCGCCCAGAAGGCGAAGGCGGCAGTCAACTACGTGCGCTACTGCCTGCACGGCGGCATGCCCGTCGGCAAAATCATCGGCGGGGCCTCGAAGAAGGGGCTCGTCTTCGCCGCCCTGCTGCCCGGCCTGCTGATGAAGACGCGGGACCTCCGCAGATTCTCCGCCGATCCTTCTTCGGACCGATGAAGGGCCGCGTGGAG
>CAZQNO010000117.1:0-4149 GCA_964594775.1 uncultured Spirochaetaceae bacterium | reverse complement strand
GTACTTCTCCACCATCGGTGTCGAAACTCCCAGCTCGGCGCCTAAACGCAGGACCGTCCCGCCGAAGAGGTCTCGCTCATCCTTTTTTCTCCCCGCTTCGATGTCCCGCTGAAAAGAAGTTTTCGTTTCCGGGGGGAAGGCGGCCGCTTTCGCCATGGTGGAGTCAACTGCATCCGCCGGCAAGGCGATACCCTTTGCCCGGGCCACGGCGGCCACCTCCTCCATCATCGTTCGAATATCACTTGTAAGTTTCTCTTCGGAAAGAAGCTCTCCCAGTGTCTTCGCGGTAACGGCGGTCGCCAGTGAGAAGGGGGAGATGAAGAGAAATTTGCCCCAGATCGCGGGAAAGGGATCATCGTGCCACTCGTAGGGAATACCGGCCGCTTCGAGGAGACCCAAGAGCTGCTCCGGCTGCTGCGCATCTTCACCGAGCCCCTTACCGAGGATGAGCCTGCCCGGTCCGCCCTTGTGCTGCACCGTCCCCGCTTCGGTAACGGCCGAACTGATGTAGATTGCCCCCGGAAGAACTCTTCCCCCAGGCATACGAGAGCGGACCCGCTCGTAGATATCGGCCCCGTTGAGCAGGGGTATTATTGTTGTGTCGGCGGCACCAGCCGCGCCGGGGGTGCCAAGAACGCCGGCTGCCCCAAAAGCGCCGGCCTCTTCTCTATCGAGGCCCAGCTGTTCCACGATCTTGTCCACCGCCCCCCCGAGGTCGTAGCCCTTCACACAGAGAAAGACAAAATCCGGCGGGCCCGCACCAGGCCCCGGCTGCCCTTTCGCGGCCGAACCCGCAGCCGCGGAACTGGGACCGTAAAACCTTTCAGCCGCTGCAGTCGGATGAATGCAATGGCTGTTTCCCTCCACATCAATAAAGGTCAGTCCGTTCTTTTGGATTGTATCGAGATGAGGGCCCCGGGCTACAAGGCTCAGAGCCTTTAAGCTGCCGCCTTCCTGCCTGAGAAGCACCCCGAGTTTTCCCGCCAGATAGCCGCCGATGCCTCCGGTACCGTATATTGCAATATGCATGTCCGCCTCCTACCAAATGAGATGTGGATAGTTTCGTCTGAACAGCTGCCTGTACACCCGGTGATTAGTGATAATCGCCGAGAGAGAGGCCGAAGAAATGATACCAAAAAAAATGAGGATTTGGTAGCCTGCCGCCTCCAGGGGACTCGCTCCGGCGATCATCATCCCCGCCAGGGCTCCGGTGAGTACGAAGACCGGCATTATCACTCCGATGCTTACTATGATAGAGAAGAGACTGGTGATGAACGCCTGCGGCAGCTTCTTGCCCCGCTCGCGGGCTATGAGAGCCCCCATGACTATCATGGCGGTAACGAGGAGGGCCTGTACGCTCCAATGGGAGGAGAAGACGGGAAGCAGTACGAGGGCGATGAACACTAACTGCAATGTGGCCCGTATCGAAACCTGCAGGAGTTCTCCATGCAGCTTGAGCCGGTAGGAGAGAGAAATAATGACGGGGAACATCAGTACGAGATAGGTGATGCTCCAGTGGTCGAGACGGACATCCTGGGCAATAGTTCTTAGGTATTCCATGAAGGAATCATAGCATCAGCGGCGGGGCGGGTTCCACTCTTCGATGCCTACTTTGCGTTGCTTTTCGCCGATGCGGACCCGCAGTATACCGTCCCTCACTTCTCGGGAATACCAGACCTGCAGCTCTCCGCCGAAGGCAACACCGAGGTCTCTCGAGAGGCGCAGTGCATCAACCGGCCGTCCGGCCTCCTCGATCTCCTCCTCGCCTGCCGGCTCCAGGTTCTGGTAGTAGGGGGGGAGAAGCTGTTCGGCACCGGTCTGGATTTCCCGCGCAAGTGATCTGAGGGTCTCGGTACGAGTGGCCCCATCGGCGGCTTCAGCGATGAGGGTGTCAAAGCGGGTAGACCGGACAGTCCGCATTCCGGCAGCCGGGTCGAGATAGCGCAGCTCCCTTGGAAAGCCGTCGCCGTCTATCAGCACATCGAAGCTGAAGCCCTCACCTTCCACCTCGTGGGCGAAGCGCCAGACCATTGCTCCCTCGATCGGCGGCCGATCGAGAGCCGGGTCTTCACTCTGCCGCCGGGCCTCGCCATCTTTCAAAGGAAACCTGAAAAAGCGGTGATAGACCCTGCCGTCCTCCCGGTATACCGCCCGACGCACTCGGATACCTTTCTCGTCAAAGGCCTCTTCAAGTAGAAAGAAGGCCGCTAGGGAATCGGGGAAGTACTCCGCTCCCCTACGATAGTCTTCGAACTCTCCGGGCATATTCATCTCAATGGTAAGGCGTATGAGGGCCCGCTCCACCTCCGCGACCGTCACCGGTTTCTCTGCAGTCCCGCCCGCCCTTTCTTCCTTTTCGGGCTTCGCCGCCCCCTGCCCTTCTTTATCCATGGATGGCTGAAACAGGCTGCATGCGGTAATAAAAATCAAGAGGGGCAAAGGTGCACCGGCTTTCACCATTTTTCTCCACATGGGTACTATTTTACCTCCGTTCGTATTTGTATCATCCGCTCCTCCGATTCCAAAGAGGCTACTCCATAAAAATAGGCCCTGCTCTTTCCGTCGATGCCGTCGATCTCTATTCGTCTTTCCCCTGCGGCAGTGGCGTAGCTGCCCGCGCTTTTGTAGGAGGCTTGAACAAGATCGACAAAACGAAACTCCTGCAGTCCCTCCTCAAGGTTCGTCACCGATAATTTTATCCGCTCTCCCGCATCCACGTCTACCGCGTAGGGACGGACAAGACCCTCCTCCGTCTCTTATTTTTCGGTTTCCCGCCCGGTATCGAGAATCGATGATAAAAGCTCCGCCGGCTCGGCTGAGAGCTCATTGATTTTTTGGAGATTTATTGGTATATTAGATATATAGATGGAATCGTAGTATGGCGCCCCATCGGATAGACGAAAGGCGGCGCATCTTCAGCACCGCAGCGATCTCTATCGATATATACAACAAACTCAGACGGAGGTTACAAATGGAAACCAACACAAAAAAAACTATTGGAGCTTTGGGCGGCATCGTCGTACTCCTGGCCCTTCTCTTCATCGGCATCTCACAGAGCGAGGCCCCCGGCGCTAAGCTCATCAGCGAAGGAAAGAAGCCCAGTGAAGAAAAATACGAGCAAGAGGCTTCGAAGCTCGACTACGAAAAAGCGATCCTCAAAGACTATGAAAACGGGACCCTCATAGAGATAGAAGGAAGAGTTCACAAGGTTTTCGAAGAGGCCCAAAAGGGAGAAGCCACGGTTCTTCTCGATATAAAGCAGGAGTCGGAAAACGCTGCCGACAGCGTGGAAACGAAGCAGATAATCCTCACCTTCCTCAAATCTCCAAAAGACATGGAGGACTACAAAGCGGTACACGTCTACGGACGCTACATCGGCACCATCGAATACGAAACTGCCGTCGGCACGAAGAAAGCGGTTCCCGCCCTACAGGTGGATTATCTCTCCCCACAGGGCTGACCGGCCGCTGAACGCTGAGCGGAGCACCATCGAAGGCCTCGGCGGCGGTTGACACTCTGCAGTCCCCCGTGGTACGTTAATCGCCGCACCGCGGACGGAAAGTGTCGGGACTTTGAAGCCCCGCACTCCGGATAAACGGTCTGTTGCCGTTTATCCGCCGGCGCAGCATCGGGCTGTAGCGCAGTGGTTTAGCGTACTTGTCTGGGGGACAAGGGGTCGGCAGTTCAAATCTGCCCAGCCCGATAAAAATGGCGTTCATGCCGTCAGGTATGGACGCCATTTTTATCTGCTGGGGAATCTCCGTGTTTTTCGGAGGAAAATACAATAGTCGAAGGGTGGAGCGGAGCAGCAGGCGAAACACAACCCACCCATATCCCCGTCCACATTCTGCCGACTCAAAGGGATTGATGAGTTCTATTTCTGTACTTTCGAAGTCTTTATCATCGAGGTTTCGAATGCTTATGGTTGCCATAACAAACTTCCTGTGCATGCAATGAACGCATTGCCTACAATTTATTGCGGCGCTAAAACTGAGCACATTTTCCTTGTATTCGCTACTATGGTACACTTATACTATTACTTAAGCATACATCGCTTAAGCAGGTACCTAATGTCTAAAAAAATTCTCCTCGTAGAAGACGAGGCCCTCATCGCCATGTCGGAAGCCAAAATGCTCGAGAAGCACGGGT
>CAZQNO010000116.1:0-4290 GCA_964594775.1 uncultured Spirochaetaceae bacterium | reverse complement strand
TGTAGCTTTCCGCCGTTTCTCCCACCGTCTTGGCACCGGCCAGTTTTGCCCGCGCTTCGGCGATGTTGCTGAAGATTTCCTTCTCTTGACTCGCGAAACCCTTGACCGTATTGACGAGGTTGGGAATTAAATCGCTGCGCCGCTGAAGCTGGTTGTCTATTTCCGCCCAGGCGGCGTTTACCTCTTCATCGAGGGTGACGAGCGCATTGCGGGTGCCCACGAACCAGGAAAACATGCTGAAGACGAAGATCACCACCACGACGAGGGCGATGATCAATCCCATTTTTTTCTGTGAAGCCATTGCCGTTACTCCTTAATTATTGCATATGGGGCTTGAGCCGAGTTCAGCGAACCGGTGCCCTCCGTTCTATTCTTTCTTCCTAAAAACTGCCGCTTGCCCCGCCGCCGCCGAAACCGCCTCCTCCGAAGCCGGAGAAGCCGCCGCCGCCGAAACCGCTCATCCCGGAGGAGCCGAACCCGCCGCGGTAGTGTCTTCTGCCGGAGATGCTGCTGAGGAAGAGGATCGGCCAGAAGAGCCTCCCCCCCCCGAAGAAGAAGAGAAAGATGAAGACGAACAGTCCGAAGGGAATTCCTTCGGATTCCCGGCGGCCTCCGGCGGGTGCACCGCCCCGGTAGCGCTCGCTTTCTCCAAGGGAGAGGTCGCCCATATCGAAGCCGTATTCCTCGGCAATGAGTCCGGCCACCGCTTCCGTGCCTTTGAGAAAGCCCTCGCCATAGTTCCCGCGTTTGAGCGGTGGGATTATCGAATTCTCCAGAATATTACCGGCGAGGCTGTCCGGTATCGCCCCTTCGAGTCCGTAGCCGACTTCCAGACGGACCTCCCGCTCCTCCATGGCGATGAGCATGATGATGCCGTTGTCCTCACCCTTTTGACCCACCTTCCACTGTTCGGCAAGTTCGATCGAGTACTCTTCGATGCTGCCGTAGGGCTGCAGATTTTCTACGCTGACCACGGCGATTTCCGCACCGGATACCTCCTGCAGCTTGCCGGCGATGGCCTGTATCTTTCGCTCCGAAGCCTCGTCGATAATCCCGGCGAAGTCGTTGACGAAGCCCACCGGTTTCGGCAGCTCTTGTGCCGTAAGATCGGCGGCGCCGAAAAAGAAAAGCAGCACGAAGAGGGCGATAAGGATGAGATGGGCGAGAAGCGGCCGGTTATCGGCGGCGCGGTTCTTGTACACGCTCATTTCACCTCCAGCTCGTCTACCTTTCGTACCAGCTCGGTGAGAAAGGTAACTGCGTTCACGGCCAGCATTTTCGCATCGGTCCGGCCTCTCTCACGGAAGCGGTATATCTCCTTCAGGGGGGCGGCGTCGATTTCGTATACTCTGCCGATTTGATCGAGGAGATCGATCTCGCCGGCCGGGTCGTCCGAGGAACCCGATGCACTCGAGGCGGCGTTCTGAGAGGCGGCCTCCTCAAAAGCGGCTGTTTTCAAGCGGATCAAGCCGCGCAGCGGGGCCATGAGGGTGCCGAAGCTTTCCCTCAGAAGCTCGGATAGGAGTCGGGAGCTGCCTCGAGATGCGATGAGGGCCTGCCGGAGGGCGTTGATGTTACCCCTCAGCCGCTCTTCGACCTGGTGGCGAAGATTCTGCTTGGTAAGCTTGAGCCGCTCGCTGATATCCTCTCCGTAGAGAACCTTTCCGGCTTCTCGAATGTCGAGGTATTCCATGGGAAAGATGTCGGCGGAGCGAATAAATTCACCCTCGGAAAGAATGTGCAGGGAAAGACGAAGCTTCTTGATGAGTCTTGCGTGCTCCGACCCAAGATCCAGTATCTTCTGCGGGTCCGATTCCTTGATGATTATGAGAAGATTGACATCAGAATTGCCGTGTACGTAGCTTCCCCGGGCGGCGCTGCCGTAGAGGATGACCGATTTTACGGCCTCACCGAAGATATCATGCAGTTCGGGAAGAAAATCCTCCCTGACCTTCTTGAGTGTTGCTTCGAGTTCCCGTTCCATTGATCATCCTCCCAATGGGAAATTTCATTGTAAAGATACTGAGGAAAAGAGCTTAAGGCAATGTAAATTTTACTGGTCCCAATCCTGCTAGCCTTACCTCCCACTCGCCGAAAGCGCCTAAAAGCCGTCTTTTGATCTTGCAGACGCGACAGCGGCAGCGTGGCACCCGGGCTCCGTCCCCTCCGCCGGGTACACCGGGCAGTGCTTTCGCTTCCCATCCCTTGGATCTGGACCGATACACCCCATGGGGTTATACTTGACACTATGATTATCCTTCCTATGGAGATGATACTGAACGCCTTCCCCTCCCTTACCGCTGCTTACCTTTTCGGATCCTGTGCGGCCGGGGAGGAATTGCCGGAGAGCGATGCGGATATTGCCCTGCTTTTCCCCCATGCCGAAGCGAAGGCTGCGGGGCATCTTGCCATGGATCCCCTCCGCTTCAGCCTGGAAAAGCAGCTTCACCGAAGGGTAGACTTGGTGAATCTGCGGCTGGTCTCCACGGTGTTCCAGAAGGAGATTATCGCCACGAGCACCCGGGTCTTCTCCACAGAGGGTGATGAAGCAGACCTCTTTGAAGCGTTGGTGCTCTCTCTCTACGGGAAGCTGAACGAGGAGCGGGCGGAGATCCTTGCTGCGTTGAAAGAAACTTCAAGGGCATATCGGGTATGAATGAGGTAATTATCAATAAAACAAGCAGTATTCAACGCTGCATAAAACGGGCCCGGGAGGAGCTGGAGCTTGCCGGAGACCGGTTCCACGAAGATTACACCCGACAAGATGCGGCTATTCTTAATCTGACCAGGGCCTGCGAGCAGGCTATTGATTTGGCCAACTATGTGATCCGGCAGAAGAAACTTGGGGTCCCTGCAAACAGTGCCGACAGTTTTACCCTTCTGTCCGATGCATCTGTACTACCACGGGAGCTTGCGGATCAACTGGTGAAGATGACGGGCTTTCGAAATACCGCGGTGCATGAATATCAGCAGGTGAATATCGATATGGTTATCTCGATCATCAATCGGGATACGGAGGATCTGGTCCGGTTTACCGAGATGATGTTGGAGCTTGAATAATATTTTATACATCTTAAAGGCCTGTGAAGCAGATTCAGAATTAGATCGCTTATGCAGCAAGCGGCAGCTATCATGGGGACCTTTCCTTTTACGCCGAAAACCAGGGGCGGAGGTTCATGTCGTTCTGTTTCCGGAAATCAGTGCCGCCATAGACAAGGGTGGCGGAATCACGGGGCATTTCTGCCTGGGCGCACCACCACGTGAGGGAGCTGAACATACCGGAACTTAAGGTTTTTCCAGACTTAATTTCCACAGGGAAGAGCTTTCCACCAGTATCCAGGAGCAGGTCAATTTCGTGGCCCGTGCGGTCGCGCCAGAAAGAGATCGGAGGTTTCATGCGGTGATGAGTATAGATCTTGTTTACTTCTGCGATAATTAGGTTTTCAAATAAAGCGCCCCGGAGGGGGTGAGAATGGGCCTGTTCCGGGCTTTTTATTCCCAGGAGGTGACAGGCCAGGCCGGTGTCATAAAAGTAAAGCTTGGGGCTTTTAATGATCCGCTTGTTGAAATTACGGTGATGGGGAGGCAGCAGAAAGAGTATAAAGCCGGCTTTCAGGACCGATATCCACCGTTTTGCCGTATCCAGGGCGATGCCGCAGTCATTAGCCAGGGATGAATAGTTCAGAATCTGCCCTGTCCTGCCGGCTGTCAAGGTGAGGAATCGCTCGAACCGCTCAAGGTCACCGATATTCACCAGTGAGCGGACATCCCTTTCGATGTAGGTTCTGATATAATCGGGAAGCCAGACCTCCGGAGGGATGGAGGAATCGTGGATCCTCGGGTAGTACCCGCTGTAGATTGTTGTCCACAGATCCAGAGCAGATGATGTATTGGTGAAAAGATCGCCGGGCTTGTCCGGAGGTATGCGTAGTTTTCCTTCCAATTCGGCCCGTTCAAAGGGAAGCAGGTGAAGTATCCCTGTACGTCCCGCCAGGGACTGGGAGACCTTCTCCATGAGAAGGAAGTTTTGCGACCCGGTCAGGATGAACCGCCCGGGAGCTGCGTCCCGGTCGACGGCAGACTGAATATAGGAGGAAAGGTCCGGGACCCTCTGAGCTTCGTCAATAATTACCGGGCCGGGGTAGCGGTCGAGGAATCCCCTCGGATCGTCCCGGGCAAACTGCCTCATATCCATCTCTTCCAGAGAGACATACTCGTATTCCGGGAAGGCAGCCTTTACCAGGGTTGTTTTTCCCGACTGCCGGGGACCGGTGATGGTGAGGATGGGAT
>CAZQNO010000115.1:0-4372 GCA_964594775.1 uncultured Spirochaetaceae bacterium | reverse complement strand
GACATCACCGAACGGAAAAACGCGGAGGAACTGCTGCAAAAAGCATTAGCCGAAAGCGAAGAGCTGAAGCGTGTCGTAAATAACTCTCCGGTATGTGTTTTTACCTGGAGAAACGAAAAAGGTTGGCCTGCCGAATACGTATCTGAGAATGTTAAAAACCTGTTAGGGTACGACAGAAAAGATTTCATATCAGGTAAAATTCCTTTCAGCGAATTGATACACGCAGATGATCTTTCAAGGATTGAGGAGGAGATAAATTATAACCTGACTACCGGGAAATGGGAATATGCCCAAGAGTACCGGCTGATAGATAAAGACGGTTCCGTTCATTGGGTAGAAGACCGTACGTTTGTAGATACGGATTCAGCGGGTAATCCTTGTTTGTTTCACGGACTTGTGTGGGATGTAAGCCAACGGAAGGTGGCAGAGGAAGCAGTACAGCAGCAATTACAGGAAAAAGAGCTGCTTATCCGGGAAACCCATCATCGGATAAAAAACAATATCGCGTCAATTTATGGTCTCTTACATCTGCAGGCGGAACAGATAGAGAATGAGGAAGCCCGCTCTATTGTAAACGAAGCTGTAAGCAGGGTGAACAGCATGAAGAACCTGTACGAAAAAATGCTTTCTTCCGATGATGTTCGCCTTATTTCAGCAGCACCCTTTATCAACGATCTAATCGACTCGATTATACCGCTGTTCTCTCATCAAGCCGATGTGACCGTTGAAAAGCGGATTGCCGACTTTTCGCTTGATTCCGATACACTCTTTTTACTGGGGATAATTGTAAACGAGGTCTTGACAAACGCAATGAAATACGCGTTTTCCGGCCGGGAGACGGGAACAATCAGGGTCAATTGTGAAAAGACGGAGGACCGTGTACTGCTTTCAATAAAGGACGACGGTATCGGGTTTCCGGAAGGGTTTAATGCTGAACAGGCTGCCGGTTTGGGCACTTCCCTCGTTACACTGCTCAGCAGACAATTAGATGGAACTGTTACCTTTGAGAACGAAAACGGCGCCAAAGTAAGGGTGGAATTCTTTGTGTGAATAAACTACAGTTAACCATAGCAAGCCGGACTACATACTTCAACGAGCAGTGGTAAATGGATAAATGACCGACAACGCCTCGAACTCAGCACAGCGGATGGAAACACATAAAGGAAGAAGGGTAATCGTAATTATCCTCCTTACCGGAGCGGCACTGCTGGGCAATTACTTCAAGCTTCACCTTTTCTACAACGTGGACCTGATATTCGGGAGCATAGGCGCCCTGGTCATCCTTTACTATTTCGGCCCCTTGCCGGCCGTCGCGGCAGGCGGTATTGCCGCATCCTACACCTATGTGCTCTGGAACCATCCCTACGCCATTATCATCTTTACCTGCGAAATACTCTTCGCCTCCGTCCTCTTCTCACGCCGTTCGCGCAACATTCTCTTGAGCGTAACCATCTACTGGCTCATCATCGGAATGCCCCTGGTCTTCGTTTTCTACCGCCTCGTAATGGGTATGGAGATGTCCGCCGCGGGCCTCATAATGCTCAAGCAATGCACAAACGGTATTTTCAACGCCTTTATCGCCATTCTTTTTATAAACCTCTCAGAACACCTCTTATCGCGGTTCAAGCTGCGAATGGAACATCAAAGCGTTCCCCTCGCACAAACCCTCTTCATTGCCGCAATCGCATTCGTCATCTTTCCCTCCCTTATCCTAACGGTCATGTTCAGCAGACAGCAGATTCACAATGTCGAGCAGGACGTGCAAACGATGCTCACGAGCATTTCCGGGGCCGCTAAAACAAGTCTTCAACACCGGTTTCGAGAGGACATAGAGATGGTCCGCCGCATCGCCGATTGCTATCAAGAACTCGGAAGCATAGAAAGCCTAGTGTGGCCGTACCATAATTTCTCATTCCTTGGCGTGTTTGATTACTCGAAGGGGCTGATTCCGCTGCGGAATACGGATTTCGGATCCTTGGCTGCTCCCACGCAGATCCGCGATATCGACAGGAGCAGCTTCTTAGAGATGAAAAGAGAAGTCTTACTGCGCATCGGAGACGGCGCGGAAAAGACGAAGGCGAGCATGCTTTGCATCATCTTGCCCATCTACCGCGGCGGCGAACCGGCCGGCTACTCCTACGGCGTAATCTCGGACGATCAACTATCTGTATTGATGGATTCGATAAGCGGCAGCGGGAAGAGCAATATCGCTCTCCTACAGGAGGACGGCGATTTCATCGCCTTCGCGGGTTCCGAGAGCACCCGTCATGCCGTCCAGTCGTATCTGAACGAACAAAGCGGCAGCGTGAGCGCTGTTACCGAGAAGATACGGCTATGGACTCCCGACACGGAGGAAAACCGGTCGGTCATGACCAGATGGGAGTCTTCGGTATATTTATGCGAGGAGGCCGTCGAGGCGGGAGCGGGTCTGCGGATGGTTCTTTCCGCCGACGTCGCCCCTTACCAAAAGAGACTGCAGAGAGGATCCGTCCTTATTCTCTCAACGATTCTCGCGGTAATCATTCCTGCCGTATTCATCGCGTATATCTTGAGCAGTCATATTCTCCGGCCGCTGAAGAGGCTCTCTTCGCTGACCCGGGATCTGCCTTCGCGAATAGAGAAGGGAGAAACGGTAACTCTGCACAAAACCGAGATATCGGAAGTAAACAGCCTCATAGCGCATTTCCATGAGATGAGCCGGAGTCTTACCGAAAAATTCGAAGAGCTGAGGGATAAGAACAGAGAGCTCAACCGGTCTAAGATTATGGCGGAATCGGCAAACCGGGCGAAAAGCGATTTTCTCGCAAATATGAGCCATGAATTCCGCACCCCCATGAACAGCATCATCGGTCTCTCCAGCCTTCTTATCGATTCCGAACTCAAAGAAAAAGAACGGCAGTACATCACCTACATCCATGATTCGGCGTATTCTCTTCTCGATCTCCTTAACTCCATACTCGACTTTTCAAGAATCGAGGCGGGAAATCTAGAAGTTAAGGAGCAGCCGTTCAGTCTGCGAGAGCTGCTCAGGTCTATTGTCGGTCTTCTCTCCATTCAAGCCGAACGTAAGGAACTCGGTCTCTCTTACTCAGTCGAGGACGACCTTCCGGACACCCTCATCGGCGATCGGGGCAAACTCATAGAAATACTGAACAACCTCATCGGTAACGGAATAAAATATACCGACCGTGGTGAAGTAAAAGTTGAAGTGCGGAGAGAAAGCCAGTCCCAAGACGAAGTCCGCCTGCTGTTCGTGGTAAGCGACACCGGGCGGGGAATCCCTCCCGAACGCGTAAAAGAGGCCTTCGAAAGTTTCACCCGAATCGAACCGGATATGCCCGAAGCTGATTCGGCTGAGAAGTTCGGCGAAGAAAACAGAGGTCCTGTAGAGAGCGGCGGCACGGGACTCGGGCTTGCCATCGTCAGCCGCCTCTGCACCCATATGGGCGGTTCCATCCGCGCAGATTCGCAGCCGGGCGAAGGCAGCCGCTTCGAGGTCCGCCTCCCCTTCAGCCTCACCGCCGACCGCTTTGAAGGAGAAGCCGAAACGGAACGAAAACCCGAGCCCGTAAAAGGTCTTTCGCTTCTCGTCGCCGAAGACCAGGAGGCCAACCGCCTGGTCATCCGCGAGCTGCTGCTGAAAGACGATCATGAGGTGCGGCTGGTACACAACGGCTACGAAGCACTCGAAGCCCTTGAGGAAAAAGACTTCGACGCGGTGCTTATGGATGTGCAGATGCCGAAACTCGACGGTATTTCCGCCATCAGAAAAATACGGGCACACGACGGCTCTCTCTTCAATCCCCGCGTGCCTATCATCGCCCTTACCGCCTTTGCGCAGCCGGAAGACCGGCAGCGTCTAGTGGAGGCCGGGGCACAAGACTTCGTCACAAAACCCATAGACGCACAGGCCCTGAGACAGGCCCTCAAGAAACAGACCGAGGGAAAGCCTCCGGCACCCGGCAGCACAGGGGTTTCCTCGCCGGAAGAAGCGCCGCCCGCTCAAGTCTCCGAGGGAGAAGGTGAAATTCTCACCGCGGTCCTTCTCGACCACTTCGTTGAATCGAAGGAAACGCTCAAACAGATCGCCGCACTCTTTCTCAATGAGACCCCGGAAAAACTCACCTCTCTCCGCAAAGCCCTGGAAGAAAATGATTTCACGCTCGCCGCCCAGCTGTGCCATGCCTTGGTAAACACTTTTGGCGCCATAGAAGCGATTTCCTTGGCAAACACCGCGAGGGAAATGGAAAAGCTTGTGAGAAAAGGCGATGCAGAAGCCGCGTGGGGAAAATTCGAACTCATCAATTCTTCGATCGACACCGTCTTTTCGGAACTTCGCAATTTGCTTGAAAAATTATAGAACAGTACTTTT
>CAZQNO010000114.1:0-4905 GCA_964594775.1 uncultured Spirochaetaceae bacterium | reverse complement strand
ATACCTTGATGATGGAAAAAGGCGTTTGGACTTTTCTATTCTGCGCAATGCCCACGTTTTCCCGATCGAGGGAGTCCTGGCTCATCGTACCGGCGAGGACGGCGGCCATCTTGTCCATGATAACGGGCATGGAGGAGGTGTCTCTCGTCTTATAGTCCGCCGTGGCGAGGATCTTGCCGCTCTCCGTCTCTATGAGTCTGGCGCTTATCGTGTGGATGCCGTCCCACTCTATGATGCTGCCGGAGATGATGGCCTCTACCCCGTAGAGCTCGCCCATTTTTGTCGCCGTCTCTTCACTTATGATGCCGCTCACTCCCAGCTTCTGCTCCTCCAATACCTTTTTCAGGAGTATACGTTCGTAGAGCTCGAATTTTCCCGTCTTCGCGGCTGCGGTGCCCATCCACTCGGCTATTATAGTCCCTGCGTCTTTCATGGCCACGTTGCCCTTTACGTCGAATTCCACGACGGCCACTCTTTTCTGCGCTTCGCTTTGCGCGAAAAGCGGGAAGAGGGAGAAGAGCAGAAGAGTAGCGGACGCAGCGGTAACTACAGGTTTTTTCATACCTTTCCTCCTATTTCAGTTTATGAAAAAGCCGAGCTCGAAGGCCCAGCGGACGACCACGTACGCATCGAATACATCATTCTCGAATCCTTCCTGGGTCTCGCTGTAGAAGAGATAGAGTTCCGGAATGAAGGCCCCGCCGAGGCGGAATAACTTTGTGTGAATCAGATCCATGCCCGCACCGGTGCCGAGTGTGAGCCCGGCAACGCTGTCGTTGGTGATCGTCTCCGAGCCGGCTGCAATGGGATTCTTGAAGGACCAGTACATGTACATTCCTCCGGCCTGGGCAAGAACATAGGGACAGAAGACCTGCAGCTCCGGGAAGGGATAGTAGCGTCCCTCGATTCCGCCGCGCAGGAAGAGCACCCCGTCCTCTATCGACTCTTTGAGAGCACTGTCTGCCTGGGCCGTCACCGCCTTGATTCCGCCGTAGAGGAGAATCTCTGTGTGGTCCACACCGAAACCGAGCAGCAGTTCCCCGTCATACAGGGAATCGAAGTAGGGTTCGCTGTAATGTGCATTGCCTCCCCGGCCGGCGAGATAGGCGGGTCCCGTGCCGCCTCCTCCTGAAGCGCTTGCGCTCGTCTCTTCGCTTTCGGATTCGTCTTCGTATTCCGAATCATATTCAGAATCATCATCGTCGGCCCGCCAGGGCTTTTCCTTCCTCTCCGAAGGTACCTCCCGCTCCTCCGGATAGTCATCTTTCGATTTATCCATTGCGTCGCTCAAGGATCCCCGGCGGTAATTCGATTCGGTCATGCAGGAGCTGAGGCAGAAGAGACAGAGGATGATCATGAGAGCGGTGAGTGAGAGAGTTTTCATTCTGCATCTCCCGTTGAAAAGAAGTCGACCATTATCGGGAGCACCTTCTCCGGCGATTCATACACCGACACGTGGCCGGTGCCGGCAAGGGGATGAAAGACCGTCTGCGGAAGTGTTTCCCTAACAAGCTTGTGATGGGCGATGGGGATAATTGCATCTTCCTCTCCCCATATCAGGCTCACGGGGAGATTTCGTCCGCCGAGAGTGCGATACTCTTCGGCCATATCGGTAAAGGGCATGTGGCGCAGCGTTGAGAGCAGGGCCCTTCCCGTACCGCGGTAGGCAAACTGTCTCTCGAACTGCTCTTGGAATTCGGGGTGCGAGGCGAAGTGATAGAGGTTGCCACGGTTCCGTTTCATCATCACCGAGTCGCCGATGAGGGCGAAGATAAAGTCCCCGATGACCGGAACCTTTACCAGCTTGGCGCTGAAGCTCTCCTCGATGGGAAAACCGGCCGGGGAGATGAGGCAGAGACGCGCAAGCCGCTGCGGATGTCTGTTGGCGAAGCGGACCGAAATCGCCCCGCCCATGGAAAGTCCGACCAGGTTCACTGCCCCTGAAATATCCATTGCGTCGAGAAACTCGGAGAGCTGTTCTTCGAAGAGCTCCGGACCGTAGGGGCTCGATGCATGGTCGGAGAGCCCTCTTCCGTAGTGATTGTAGCGGTAGACCCGAAAGCCCGCCTCGTTGAGTCCCGCAATAATGGGGTCCCAGCAGTAGAAGGGAACGCTGAAGCCCGAGACCAGCACGATCGGCTCCCCATCTACGGGACCGGAGACTTCGTACTCGGTGATTCCACCGGAAAGCTGTACAAAGGAAGAGTCGGGGGCCTCGGCTGAGCGAATTTCATCGCTGAGGGAGGGCGTGCGGAAGAGCAGAAGGGTGAATACTACAAGAAGCAGAACAAGAACTGCCGATACTGCTGCTGCGGTCCGTTTTATTCGCGGCTTCATCGAATGTATCGGTATTATCGCATGGGAAGCGTATTCCCGCCACATAAAAATTCGGGATGGGTAATCTTTATCTCGTCGCGGATATGAGGAATATGCCGCTCGCCATGAGTGAGGTTCTTCTCCGCTCCTATCTGAGCCGGCGGAGGGCTTGCGCGATGTTGAGAAGGTGGTCGTCGATGCTCTCGATCTCATGCACAATTTTCATGAGAATATTGATGTTCTCCGCATTGGGCCAGGTAGCGGGTGAGTTCTTCCTGCATTCTATCGGTGAGGATCTCTTTCTTCTGCAGTTCTTCTCCTTCATTTTTCAGTTTTTTCTCGGGATGATCGAACACATAGGTGAATGAGTAAAACATCTCATTTATCACCCCCGCCATTTTTTCGATCTCCGCCTTTGCGCCCGCACGAGGTTCAGTTCGGGAGTATCCTGCAGGGCCGTGGACAGGTATTCGAGACGATACTCGGACTCGTCGCTTTCCGTCATTCCCCGTACAAGGAGAGAGACCGGTCGCTCGATCCGGTTGACAAAGCCGATAAAGAGGAGGGTGTTCAACACGTTGAAGGTGGGGTGAAACATGGCCGGGTGTGCCGCCCGCCGAGGCGGCGAGCTCCTACCAGCACGGCGGGGGCTGATCCGCATGGAGCTGCTTTTCCGCCGGTCTTGCTCTACTGTTTGATTTGGAGAAGTCCGGTAAGCGGGAGAACCGTCACTTTCGGATGAACCTGCCATGTCTCCTTTCCCGGATAGATGATCCAGATGTGTTCGGGTTTCAAGTCTTCAATAACGGAGTGGAGAGACCTGGCCATTCCCGGAGCGTCGCTGTACTTCACTTCGATACCATACGGTTTCCCGTTTCTGAACCAAAAGAGATCCAGTTCCGCTCCGGTATGGGTCCGCCAGAAATACGGTTCCCCGATTTCCAGGAGTGTGATTGCCTGCTCCAGGACAAAGCCTTCCCAGGAAGCCCCGACTTTGGGGTGGGAGGCAAGACCCCCGGGAGTGTCGATGCTCTGGAGTAGGTGAAAAAGTCCCGAATCTCTCACATAAAGCCGGGGAGATCGAACGAGACGTTTTCCTACATTGGAATACCAAGGTTGAAGAAGACGTACCACGAAGGTCCCTGCAAGTATATCAAGGTACTTCCCGATTGTTTTGTCGCTGATCCCGAAGGCCCTGCCGAGCTCCGACAGGTTCAACAGCTGCCCATGATAATGGCTTAGCATTGTCCAGAAGCGCCGCAGGGTGCGGGAGGGAATGGTAATCCCCAGCTGCGGGATATCCCGTTCCAGGAAGGTCCTGATATAATTTTCCCGCCACAGAGATGAGGATTCATTGCTCTCCGCCAAAAAGGAACGCGGGAACCCTCCGCGCAGCCACAGCCTGTCGGCGTGTTCCTCTTTAGCAAGGTCAACCGTGAAGGGGCTCAGCTCGTGGAACCCTATCCTGCCGGCCAGTGTCTCCGAGCTTTCACGGAGGATTTCCGGTGACGCGCTGCCCAGAATCAGATACCGTTGGGATGGGTAACGGTCCACCAGGTACCGCAGCAGGGGAAACAGTTCCGGTTTCCTCTGTACTTCATCGATTACGATGGTACCTTCAAGCTTCTCCAGGTTCAGCTGCGGAGTATCGAAGAGCCCCATATCCCTTGGGTTTTCCAGGTCAAAATAATGGTCCCTCTCGAGCGAACGTGCAAGGGTCGTCTTGCCGCACTGCCTGGGACCGATTAGGCAGGTAACCGGAAAGGTCCGCATCAGGCGCTTCAATCTATCGAGGTCCCGTTTCCGGGGAATAATCGTGTTCATGTGCCATTATAGCATCATTATCAATGAAATCTCAACCATGGTATCCGAAATTTCATGTTTAATATGTGTGTCCCGTAGACGGCGGCCCCGCTTTCCGAAGTCGGCGGCACTCGACTGTGCCGGATCGTCGGTGCTTCGATAGCTGAACGCGGGGAACCGGCTCTTCAGCTTTTCACACCACTGCAGGCCCGACCAGATGAAGCCGGAGCTCAGGTTGTAGACCTCTTAGTCGAGCTTTTCCGCCGTCAGCATGTCGGCGAGGGGTGCGGCAATGTCCCGGCTGTAGACCCAGTCTTTGGAATTGCGAGGCGGCTCTCGCTCTTCTCCCGTTCCTCCGGTAATCAGTACTCTCATTCTTCGCTCCTCGTTGAATTGCAGCCGGGCCTAAGATGGCCGCTGCCCCGGCAGTATTTCCATTCCCACTGAAGTATAAATTATTGCTCCGCACCTTTACGAGTTTGATGCTAAAATACTCGATCTTCGAAGGCAAGACGAAAAATTTGCTCAAAAGCAAACAGGTAGTTGTCTTAGTGGGAGATTGACAAACACTTATTGTTGCTTTATTATGTGAAAACGGATGTCACAGAGTGAAATAATAAGGAGTGAAAATTGAAGGCAGCGGAAGCGGTAGTGAGAATTTTGGAGGACGAAGGGGTACGCGACATCTTCGGGATACCCGGAGCAGGCATCAACCCGGTCTACAAGTATCTGGGAGAGACCAAGAAAATCACCCACTACACGGTGCGGCACGAGGAGGCTGCGGTG
>CAZQNO010000113.1:0-5130 GCA_964594775.1 uncultured Spirochaetaceae bacterium | reverse complement strand
GCGTATTTCTACACACAGGTAACCTTAAATCCGATGGAAATCGCGAAACAAATTAGGGAAAACGGCGGTTCGATTCCGGGAATCAGGACCGAGAAAATGGAAGAGTACCTCACCAATATCTTGAACAGAATAATACTGCCGGGGGCTCTTTTTCTTGCATTTATCGCGGTTATCCCCACTCTAATCCAGAGTCTCTTCGATTTTCCGCTCTCCGTGGCCATGTTGATGGGCGGTACTTCGCTGTTGATCATGGTAGGTGTAGACTTAGATACGATGTCTCAGATAGAGGGACACTTGAGGATGCATCATCACGAGGGATTGGTGAAAAAGGGAAAACTGCGGTCGAGGAATCTATAAGGGGAATAGGAATATGAAGGTACGAGCAAGCGTGAAACCGATGTGTGCGGATTGCAAGGTGATTCGACGGCGCGGTGTCGTAAGAATTTTATGCAAGAATCCGAAGCACAAGCAGAGGCAGAGGTAAAAGGAGCGGCAAATGGCACGTATCGCGGGTATTGATTTACCGAACAAGTCTACGAAGATCGCACTGACCTATATTTTCGGGATCGGACACACTTCCTCCGGAGAGATCTGCGAGAAGACCGGTATCGATCCGAATTCACGGATAAACGATCTCTCGAGCGAAGATATTAATAAGCTGAGAACGGTCATCGACAACGATTACACCGTCGAAGGCCGATTGAGGACCGAAACGGCCCTCAACATAAAACGATTGATGGATATCGGATGCTATCGGGGACTTCGTCATAGAAGAGGGCTTCCGGTGCGCGGACAGAGAACGAAGACCAACTCCCGAACGAGAAAAGGGAAGAAGAAGACGGTCGCCGGAAAGAAGAAATAGTGCGGGAGGATATATACATTGGCTAAAGCGGGAAAAAAGAAGGTCAAGAAAACCGTATACGAAGGTAACGTCTATGTGCAGGCCACTTTCAATAATACCATCGTAACCATTACCGATCGGCAGGGAAACGCCGTTTCTTGGGCGAGTGCCGGAGGGCTCGGTTTCAGGGGTGCAAAAAAGTCCACCCCCTATGCCGCCCAGACAACTGCGGAAACGGCGGCAAAGAAAGCCATGGACTACGGCTTGCGAGAAGTCCATGTGTTTGTCAAAGGGCCGGGGGTCGGCCGCGAATCGGCGATTCGTTCTCTCGGGAATTTAGGCCTCACCGTGCGCAGCATCAAGGACGTCACACCGATTCCGCACAACGGATGTCGGCCGAGAAAGAGCAGAAGGGTATAGAGGAGCAAATTGTATGGCGCGTTACTTAGGACCTAAATGCAGACTCTGCAGAGCGGAAGGAACGAAGCTTTTTCTTAAAGGCGATCGGTGTTATTCGGCAAAATGCCCCATATCGAAGAAGGCGGGTATGCCGGGAAAAGATCCTCGCTACAGACCTCGGAAGATGTCCGACTACGGCCTCCAGCTGCGTGAGAAGCAAAAACTGAGAAGGATGTACGGTATCCTGGAGCGGCAGTTCAAGATCTTCTTCAACGAAGCCGAACGACAGCCCGGGAAGACCGGTGAAAACCTCGTCGGCATGCTGGAGAGCCGTCTCGACAATGTGGTTTACAGAATGCATTTTGCCTCTTCGAGAAACGAGGCACGGCAGTTGGTGAATCACGGACACGTTCATGTAAACGGCAGAAGGGTGGATATTCCTTCCTACGTTTTAAAAGAAAACGACGAAGTTGCGATAAAAGAGAAGAGCAAGAAGCTCCACATTATCAAGGAGAGCCTTAAAGAGCTTTCTAAATCAGGCGTGAGTCCCTGGCTCGAAGTAGACCCCGATGAAATGAAGGGTACGGTAAAGGCGATTCCGAGAAAGAACGATGTAAGCGAACTGGCGGAAGTAAACGAACAGTTGATTGTTGAGCTGTATAGTAGATAGGAGTATCTATGGCGCGGAAGAATCTATTAAAGGGATTCAAAAGACCGAAAGGAATCACCTTCGAGCATGGAGAAAGCGGCAAGAATTACGGTAAATTTATCGCCTATCCCTTTGAGCGTGGCTATGGAACAACCATAGGCAATACCCTCAGAAGGGTTCTCCTCTCTTCGATTCAGGGATATGCCGTAACGGCGATAAAGATAACCAGTTACGATGAGGACGGCACCGCGCATGTGGTGAGCAGTGAATATGAGGCCATTCCTCACATTGTGGAGGATACCCCCATCGTGGTGAGCAACCTCAGACAGCTGTGTATCAAGGTACCCGATGAGTCCGAGCAGAAACTCATTCATGTGGAGTTGAAGGGACCCGGAGAGGTAAGCGGTGCCGATATCGAGAAGGACAACGATATCGAAATTCTCAATAAGGATGTGAAGCTCCTGAACATGATGAAGGGCGCGAAGCTTGATCTGGAAATTCAGGTCGATCTGGGAAGAGGCTATATCCCCGCCGAGGTCAACGAGAAATACATCGAGGAGATCGGCACGATAGCCGTCGACGCGGTTTTCTCACCGATTAGCCGGGTTAAGTACTCCATCGAGAATACCCGCGTTGGCCAGAGAAGCGATTACGACAAGCTCAATTTGGAAATCTTTACCGACGGAACGATAAGTCCGGAGGATGCCCTAGCCGAAGCGGCGAAGATTGCCAAGGACCACTTCACCATCTTTATCAATTTCGACGAGGATGCGTTAAACGGTGATGAAGAGATAGACGAGGAAGAAGAGCGGGTTCGAACCATCCTCAATACTCCGGTGGAAGAACTCGAGCTTTCGGTACGCTCGAGCAACTGTCTAAAAAATGCAAATATTAGAACCATTGGGGATCTTACAAAGAAAACCGAAGACGAGATCGCAAAGACCCGGAACTTCGGAAAGAAATCTCTCAATGAGATTAAAGAGAAACTGAAGGAATGGAATCTGAGTCTCGGTATGACCGATTACAGCGTCTTAAAGACCTCTACGAAACTGCAAAAGAATAAGGACGAGAACGATGAAGCATAGGGTTGGATATAACAGACTCGGAAGAAAGGCGAGCCATAGGAAGGCTCTTCATCGAAACATGACCACATCGCTCTTTCGTTACGAACGGATTCGTACCACGAAGGCAAAGGCCTTGGCCATCCGGCGGACCGCCGAGAAGATGATCACCCGCGCGAAGGAGGACAGTGTCCACAACCGCAGGATGATCGCCCGTGACATAAACGACAAGGAGATCGTCGCGAAGCTTTTTACCGAAATTGGTCCCCGATTCAAGAGCAGGCCCGGCGGCTACACAAGGATCCTTAAACTTGGCCATAGAAAGGGTGACGCTGCCGAAATGGTCTTGATGGAGCTGGTGGAAGAAGAGGCGGGAGAAGCTTCAAAGAAGAAGGGTAAAAAGAAGTCTACGAAGAAGAGCGATTCCGCGGCTCCGTCTCCGGCAAAAAAAGAGAAACGCGAGGACAAACCGGAAGCAGATGGAACACCCGAAGTAACTGAGGAGCCGGCGGCGGATATGAAAGCCGCTGTAGAAACCGAAGAAAAGAAAGATACGCAGGAAGACAAGGACGAAGCGGAAACAGACAAAACGGCGGAAGATGAAAAAGAAGCCGAAGCAGACGACAAGTAAACAGGCTGACTTAAACCGGAGCTGATACAGGGCTGCTCGTTTTTAGAGCAGCCCTTTTTTACGTCTTCTTGCGGTGTTGTAGGGCGTGTTTTCTGCCGATAGTATTAGGGAAGTGGTAAAGACTTAGAGGGAGAGGTACACTACTAGAGAGTAGCCATGACGAATCTGCAAAGAATAGCACTCAGTCTTCTCATCTCTGTTCTAGTTGTGGCCGGCTTCACGTTTTTTGCCTATTCCGGGTTATTCGGCTACATAGAGACCAAATTTTATCAGCAGCGGGTTGCCGAACTTATCGAAAATGATGTCGCTTTCAAGGCGGAGAAGATTAGCGAGTTTCATCGCATTCACTTTTCCCGCTTCGATTCCCTCCTGTCTCAGTTGAGCGTCGAGAAAATATTTGCGCCGAATTGGGATCGGGAATACATTTTTACCCAGAGCAATCTTTTCGAAAAGCTTTCTCAGGAGTATCAGGGTTTTCTCTTTGCACGGATTGTCGATTCCGAGGGGAGAATCCATTACAGCACGCGGGAAGAGGATGTAGAAAGACGGGGGGAGTTCCGTACGGTTTTTAAAAGACTTGATGACCAAGCCGTTACCCCTTCTGTCGATCAACTCCTGCTCTCGGAGACGGATGAGAGCTCACTCCTCATTGACGATACGGGGTCAAGATTTATTTATCAATTTCCTCTATTCGATGATCTTGATCAATTTAGAGGCACTGCTCTCTTTTACCTAGCAAAAAGCAGACTCGAACGTTTCATGGTTAAGGTATCGGCATTAGAGGCCGACAGCGGTATCTATCTCGGTTCTCAAGGATATCTATTCTATGGTCAATTAGCTTCTCCTGCTTCACTATTTGATCAAAAACAGGAGTGGTGGAATACCGCATTTCGAGACACACGCCCGGTGTATGAATCATCCGGCGATGGACGGCGATTCGAACTGTTTACTGAGAAAACAGATTCCTACGGATATGTAGGGGTTCTTGTAGACAGGCGAGAATTCCAATTGAGCGAATCGCTGAAAATAGTCCTTCTTATTGCCGGTGGATTGACGTTGTTTCTTCTCCTCTTGCTGATACTCAGCATGCGGCAGGACAAGGAAGTCATCCTTCGCAGCAGACTCAAACGCTTTCAACTGCAATTTATTAAAGAGTATCTCGAAAATAAGGATGCCGTCAGCTGGCGGCAGATGAAAGGAGAACTGGGAAGGAAAAGAAATCTGCTTCGAGAGGATATCAAGAAGGGAATAGGCAAGGTCTCACCGGAGAAGGACAAAGAATTAGATTCCCTGATCGATGAAAGCTGGAACGACATTTTTCAGGTTCTCGACAAGAGGATTGAAGCAAAGACTACGACCAATATCGACATCGGCAATCTCGAAGAGCTCGTGCAAAAGATCATGACCTACCAGGGTCCCGCCGCGGGCACCGCGCCACCACAAGCTGTGCAGACCGATAGAGGCCCCGCACCTGCCGAGGCGCTCGAAGAGCTGGAAGAGTTTGAAGAGGCCGAGGCCGGCGAGGAGCCGGAAGAGGAGCTGGAAGAAG
>CAZQNO010000112.1:0-5290 GCA_964594775.1 uncultured Spirochaetaceae bacterium | reverse complement strand
ATGCTGCCCGAAGGAGCGAAGGAGGCGCTTATGACTACTGCAGAGAAATTACGAAAACAAGGGAAACAAGAGGGGATACACGAAGGGAAGCTGGAAGGAAAGAGAGAAGGTAAACTCGAGAGTGCCCGGAAGATGAGGGAAAAAGGCTATTCTATTGAAGACATCTGCGATATAACCGGCCTCTCCCGTAAAGAGGTGGAGGGGTTGCGGTAGACAGAGACCGGGACCTTTTCTACAACTGCAAGAGCACTCTCATCCGCCGCCGGGATACGCAGGGCGTCGAGCTTCCGCGACCGATATCCTCATTACCGTCATAGATGATCATTACCTCTCTTACCTCATTACCGGGTAAGTCCATCCGCCAGAGAAGATTTTTTGCAAAATCCGAGGTGTATGTGCGGGCTGATTTAGTTTCTATCGGCAGCACCTCCTGGCCATTTTCAACAAGAAGGTCGATCTCACGGGAGCTTTTATCCCTCCAGTAATAGAACCCTTTCAAGAGAAGCTCGTTGGTAGCAACTGTATCCGGTACCACCGCCTCCCGGTAAAGCTCATCGAGGCTGAGCGGGTAGAGGTGGAATGATACGATGCGCCCAGCCAAGCTTTGGGTAATCTTCTCCATCAGCAGGAACTGATGAGACCCGCTGAGGATGTACTGCCGCTGAGTAGAAGGTCATCGATGTATTCCTGCAGATAGCTGAACAGCTCCGGAACCCGCTGAACTTCGTCGAGTATTACCCTTGATCCTGCATCGTGCAAAAACTGTCTGGGATCCTCTATGGCCCGGCGCTGATGATCCATACTTTCCAAAGAATAATAGGGATAGTCGGGAAAGAGTTTTCGTGCGAGGGTGGTTTTCCCGCTTTGCCGGGGCCTCACAATCGCTATGGCCGGGTAGTTATTCGCGTGTACCGGGATGATATCAGCCAGGTGCCGGGGGATGTAGTGAATAAAGGCTGTCTTTTCTTTAGCTGGGTAGGGGGTCATTGGACAAATTGAATATATGATATTAAATTTGTCCAATGCTATAAAGAATACCTTCAGCTTAGGATCATCAATCATCTTTTCCATTAGGAATTTATCAGGATCCTGTGACAAAGGGGAGGAATCGCTGGAGAGTTGTCTTTCCCGAAAGGAAGTGAAGGCCTTGAGATAAGCAGAGAACTGGAGCTTTTCAAAGCTGCCTTAAATAACTTTGCTCTTTTTATGATAGTGTTGTTTCACAGCATGTTGGCTTATTTTCTCTGAGGCAGCTCCGAGCGGATTGGCCGTAGTTGTTGAGTCATATTGCCAACGCTGTGTGATAACTATTCATCACCCTCCTTACATACCTATATCTGCCGCATACAGAATATGCTAAAATCGGCGAATAGGTCGGACGTTATAATCACTAGTTTTTCTGCCATATGATCCAAAACCAGTTGAGAAATTTACACGGTAAACATAACGTGTTGGTGTACTACCGGATTCTGTTGAGCTCCAGTAACCAAGATCAGAGAAATCTCCTTTCCCCTGCGCCTTTAAATTTGTGTACATCGCATCAAGAGCATCACGTGCCGGAAGATACCAATCATCGAAATAAGAACCATTACCGCGGATACTGTAATCATCACAATCATCGGCTGCTTTATGACTAGATGTGTCATGAGTAAGAATATCTGATGTATTATAAAATCCCCATCCGAATGCATCAATATCTGCCCCCGGCACATCGAAGTCATCAGTACCCCACCGGTAACTTTGGTTTTGATCAACCGGGGCTGCCTCCAGATACCGCCAACCTTGAGGATGTGTTCCTCCATAATCATAGAAAATCCACCCGCCGGCAGGTCCCCGATCACCTATCGAAAAGGTGGATGAATCAGGCTCCCACAGTGCGTACAGCGTAAAATCCGTTCCTGCTTCCATGACATAGTATGCGCCGTCCAGACGCGTCACTTCACTCGAATTATCTGATCCGGCCCAGCCCTTAAAATCCCAGCCCTCTTTTGTATAACCGCAAAGATGTAAGTTTCCTCCTACGTCCATAGTCATGGTCATGGGAGCCGTATACCCTTCAGCCCCGGCATCATTTTTGTCAAATGTTATGGTATAGTCATTAGGACTCCATTTCGCATAGAGTGAATGATCAGATGCGGTAGTTACCGTTGTTCCTGCATATATTCTTGTTCCCGTACCTCCAGATTCGCTCCACCAGCCTTCAAAATCATAACCCCAACGTGAACTGCTTGGTAAGGAACCGTAATCTGCATGATACGTTACTGTTTGATCCGGAGGAATGGAACCCCCATCGCCGACATCGAAGCTCAAGGTATAGGAGCGTGCAGTCCAATATGCATACAGATTGTGATCATAATTCTTCGTGACGGTAGAGGCTGCGGTGATCTCGTTACCACCGCTCGCGGCATCATACCAGCCGTCGAATGAATAACCTGTTCGTGATGTAGTTGCCAATGAGCCGTATGTTTCATTATAGGTAACCTGCTTCGTCTCCGGATTCGGGGTGCTGCCATCTTCAGGCATAAATGTGACGATAGGCGTATTGATTGCCCAGAGTGCATGAAGTTCGACATTGGCTGTTCCCATGAGAAAAGTGTCGCCGGGGTCTCGCCGGTTACCCTCTCCATCCTCCTGTGTATTCCACCCATCAAATGTGTAGTTGGTTCGCTCCAGGGCTCCGGTATTTGCGAGAACTTCCACTGTATCACCCTGATAATAGGCTGTGCTGTCCACCGGCACACTTCCTGAAGTGCTATTTTTTCCGAAATAGGTAACGGTGTAACTCGTCTCAGCTGCTGCATCCGCCTCAATCTGTTTATTCACCGCATCCATGTACGGTGAGTCAATGTCACAACCGGTAAAGGCCAGGATTCCCGCCAAAAACACGAATACGCCAGCGGTCCGAAGCCGCAAACCATGCTCAATACGTTTCATTTTCTTGTTTTCATTGTTGCACTTCATTCTTCATCCTCCCATAGGACGGTGTGTTTTAGGCCCGCCGCGTCGGAGGCGCGGGCTGCATCCTCGCCTTTCATGTCGAGGTATGCGTAGCGTTCGGCCAGTTCGGGGTCTATTTTTTGAATTTTTTCATAGGCCTGCCGTACGAAGCCGTAGTTTTCCAGTTCGTGGTTGCAGCGGGCGACACCCAGCAGGGCCGCCCGGTTTTCTCCGTCCTGCTCGAGGACCCGGTTGTACATGTCGAGGGCGGCGCCGTAGTTCTCCTGCAGAAAGTAGATATTCGCCGCGTTGGTCATCGCCGGCAGATAGTCCTGCCGCCGCAGGATGTCGAGAAAGCCCTCTATCGCCTTCCCGTACATGCCGTACCTGGCGTAGACCACCGCAAGGCTGTTGCGGTACTTCACGTTTCCGCGGCTCTGGGCGATCCTGCGCTCCAGTTTTTCTATCTGCGGGTAGATCTCCTTCTCCACATGGCGCGAGATGGAGCTTTCAATCGCCGCGCTAAGCACCCCTTGGTCGGGCAGCGGTATCTGCGAGCCGCCTTCGTTAAAACCTACCGCCTGATAGGTCGCCCACGCCTCTCTGGTGGGAAAGAGCACTGCCTGCTCCTTTTCGATGTGCTCGCGCCACTCCTTCGCCCCCGTCTGCCAGGCCTTTTCGAAGCCCTCCTGAAAGAGGGTGATCTCCACCGGCAGCCACACCTTCTCGTCCAGGGTTATGAGGTCCTGGGGCCGGGTGAAGATCTTCTCCACCTCCTCGGGCCGTGTCTCCAGGGCGAAGGCGGCATAGATGTGTCCCGGGACGGTGATAAAGGCCGTCTCCACTCCCAGGGCTTCCAAAAGCGAGGTGTACAGGGCGGTAAGGTCGTCGCAGTCGCCGTTGCTGTACTGCATCGTCTGCCGCGGAAACTGGATGAAGTCGATGGCCGAAGTTTTTTCGGAATACTCGGAGAAGGGGGTGGTCGGATCTATCTCGTAGCGCACCCCGTGGGCCTTTACCGCCTCGAATACGGCAATGCCCCTCTGGAGGTTACCGTCCACGGCGGGATTCTGCACCTTCTGCATCCAGGAGCCCACGTTCTTCGCGAAGTTCATGATTTCCGGGTCCTTCGCGGTAATGAAGGAGGCGATCTTCTCATCGTCGTCCCACATCATCGCGTTGCGGTTGTAGAACTCTAAGACGGCGCTCTTCTTCTGAGAAAAGTCTGCTTTTTTCCCGCGGTAGTGCGTCGATATGCGGGCCGAAGCCTTCGTTCCCTCGGTGATCTCCATGACATCCTCGGTAAACAGGGCATAGAGCTCGACGCTCTTCTCCTGTCCCGGTTCCAGGGTCACCCTCGCCTTCGCCTCCATGGGATTGTCCATGTAACGTTCGACAAAGAAATTGACCTGTACATCCTCTACCGTTTTCTTTCCCTTGTTGTATATCACCGCAGTGCCCACCGAATGGCCGCCGTAGTAGCTGAACAAAACGGGAAAGAGGGGATGAAGTTTGATGGACCTGACCTCGATGGCATTGCTCTCGGTTTTGAGGGCCGGAAAGTCGAGGGAAACGGCCAGCTTTATGCCGAGGCCGTTGTAGAGGTCGGAATAGTAGTCGTAGCTCAACTCGGCGCCCAGGGTGGCCGGCCCGCTGAGACGGAAGAGCGCCCCGCCGCCGCCGCCGAGAAAGAGTCCCCCGCCGTTCTCTCCGTCCGCCTCCCAGCCGACCGGACCCCAGTAGTAGTAGCCCGTACGGCCTGCGGCGAAGAGAGAGAGCCGATCGCTTAAAGAAAAGCGGTAGAAGGGGCCGGCGAACATGGCGGTGCTCCAAATAGAGCTCTGCTTCGACTCGAGGGGGATGGTGCTGATAATCGTCCCGGCGGAAGCGCCGAGGGATTTGAAGGACGCGGGAATGAAGACGCCGGACAGCTCGGTACCGCCGCCGAAGTTGAAGGAATCGGCGCTCGAGCCGAGAGGCACGGTGCCGTAAGGCAGTGCGTTTATGGAAAAGCGCTTTTCCGACTGTGCGAAGAGCAGCCCACTTAAAAAGAGGAATGCCGTCACTAGCATCAATACCGTTTTTTTCATGTAAGCCTCCGCGCCATATATATGCACATACCATGCCAAAAGCGCCTGCCGGCTGCATAAGAATAAGTCTTTATGAGACCATCTTTTAGGCGAAAAGCCGTCTGCGGGGTGAGGAAAAACGGGGTAAATTTTCGTAATGTGCGAAAAAATCGTCGCATTTTGCGAAAATCGTGCTACACTTCAGTTAAATAGGTATCACAATAAGGATTATAGATAGTGGTTCAAAAGATGTGGGAAGCTGAAGCAGGAGGATCGATACCCCT
>CAZQNO010000111.1:0-5566 GCA_964594775.1 uncultured Spirochaetaceae bacterium | reverse complement strand
TTCGGCAGCTTTTTTACGGCGCAGACGATATCGGCATTGTAGGGAAAGCCGATTTCAAGACGGTCCCCGATCTGTGTAAGATCAATATCTACGGCACTTTGTTTCATCAATTGTTTAGTATTAACGTGCCGTGCTCAGATGTCAAGAAGAAGAAAGACTTCTACTGAGGAAGGGGCTGCTGCTTATTAGACAGCCCTCGTCGCTGACTTTCGCAGCGACGATACTCACCAAGTTTGAATCCACCGGCGGCGGTGTGGTGTTGATATGCCGATCAATCTCTCTCAGAAAAAATCGATATCTCCGGTTCTGGAAGGAGAGGCAAGAGGGAGAGTAATCAACCTGGCGCGGTACTGCCCCATTCTCCTGCCTGCTTTGTCGGCAATATAAATCGTAATAAGAGTGAATTTGTCGGAATTTTGCAAAATTTACGCGTGTGGTGCTTGATACTAGAGTTAATGTATGTTAACTTTTGTTTGGTAAGGAGGCCTACACACTATGAGTACCCTGAACATTCCAAAGATGCCGAGTTTCAATCTCACGGTATCGAAGTGCAGCCGTTTACGATCGTGTTCCGGCCGTGCGGGACTGACCCCGATAATTGTACTTCTGAGCGGACTCTTGTTTGCCGGTATGGTCATGCCGGTCTTTTCCGGCGGCAGTGCCGAGGATGCAGCCCCGGCAGAACGAAAACAGACCCTGACCTTCGTCGACCAGACCGACCGCGAGGTAAGGGTCGAGCAGCCGGTGGAGCGGGTCGTAACCATACCCATCCCCGCGGCGAGCATGATGATAGCCTTAGATGGAGGTACGGAGCGCCTCGTCGGCATGCACCCGAAGTCCAAAACGGCGCTGGAGGAGGGGATCCTCAAGGAGTTCTACCCCGAGGCAGTCGAAATACGCAGCGAAATCGTCGGTGAAGGATTCATGCCGAACCCCGAAGTCCTCCTCGAAGCAGATCCCGACATTATCTTTCAATGGGGCCACTTGGGAACGGATGTGGTCCGTCCCCTCGAAAACGCGGGGCTCAACGTGGCCCTGCTGCTCTACGGGACGCAGGAATACCTTGAGGGATGGATCGAGATGTTCGGCGAGGTCCTCGGGAAACCGGAAAAGGCTGAACGCATTCTCAAATGGCACCATTCGACTCTCGATATGATAGAAGAGAAAACGGCGGAGATACCGGCAGAGGAGAAGCCGAGGGTGCTCTATTTCCTTCGCTTCCTTTCCGGAAAGAAAGTCGCCGGAAAGGGTACGTACAACGACTTCTACATTAATCTCGCCGGGGGAAGTAATCCCGCCAAAGATATGGAGCGTTTTCCCGAGGTAAGCGAAGAGCAGATCATCGCCTGGGACCCGGAGATCATCCTCCTCAACGGCTTTGAGTCCGATCTAAAGCCGCACCACGTGTACCAGAACCCGAAGCTCGCCGATGTGAGCGCGGTAAAGAACCACCGGGTCTACAAGGTGCCTCTCGGCGGCTATCGCTGGGATCCGCCCAACCAGGAATCGCCGCTTATGTGGAAGTGGCTTACCATGGTGTTCCATCCCGATCGATTCGACTGGGACCTGCGAAGCGAGATCGTTTCAAACTACCGGTGGATCTACGGGAAGACTCCCTCTGAAAAGCAGATCGACAACATCCTTCGGCTGCAAATGAACTTTGCCGCCTACGGTTACGAGCGCTTCGAGTAGACGGTCCGGGACCAGGGGAGATGGATGAGGAATGGTGAATGAACAAAATCACTGGGCATGGGAAGGCAGGGGAGGCGCGGGGGACGAAAACGCCTGCCCGGACACACTCCCGCGGTGTGTGGATACTGCTGCTGACGGCGTTGGCGGCTTCGGCGCTCCTATCCTTCGGGATCGGCCGCTACCACGTCTCTTTCCTCCGGGTGCTGGGCATTGTCGTTTCCCGTATTCTCCCCCTCGACCCCTACTGGGACCCCACCGACGAGCGGGTCGTCCTGCTGATCCGGACCCCGAGGGTCATTCTCTCCCTCATTGCCGGTGCGGGCCTGGCGATGAGCGGTGCGGTCCTCCAGGGGGTGTTTCGCAATCCCCTGGTGGGGCCCCAGATCATCGGGGTATCCACGGGAAGCGGTTTCGGCGGAGCCCTCGCGATCATGTTTTTCGGGAGCCAGCTGATGACGATGGGTTTCGCCTTCGTCTTCGGCCTTGCCGCAATTACGCTGGTATATGTAATGAGCCGAACGCGGGGAAGGTCTCCCGTGCTGATGTTGGTGCTTTCGGGAGTCATCGCCGGGGCATTCTTCAACGCGCTCACCTCACTGATCAAGTACGTGGCGGACCCCTACGATAAACTGCCGGCGATCGTGGTCTGGCTCATGGGCAGTTTCGCTACGGCAACCTACCACCGGCTCATGGTGGTGATGGTTCCCATCATCCTCTCCGGGCTGTTTCTCTACCTCATCCGCTTTCGGGTCAATATCGTCAGTCTCGGAGACGAGGAGGCGGAGGCAATCGGTGTGAACACCGACCGCATAAGGTGGATGATACTCGTTGCCGTCACCGTGGTGACCGCGGCGGTGGTCTCGGTCGCCGGCATTGTCGGGTGGATCGGCCTGGTCGTCCCCCACATTGCGCGCATGCTCGTGGGACCCGACCACCGGCACTTGTTGCCGGCATCCGCCCTCATCGGCGGTGTGTACACGCTCTGGATCGACAATCTCGCCCGAGCGGCGACGGCATCCGAGATTCCGCTCGGTATCATTACCGCGATCATCGGGGCGCCGGTCTTCGGCTACCTGTTGAAGAAGACACAGGCAAAGGGATGGAGACATGATTGAAGCGCAGCACATTTCACATGCATATGGCGAAGGCGATTACGTTTTTCGTAACCTCTCGTTTCATCTCGATACCGGAAAGACCATGGCGGTCCTCGGACCAAACGGAAGGGGAAAGACGACGCTGCTAAAGTGCCTGATGGGACTGCTTCCTCCACGGGAGGGAGCAGTTCGGGTCGACGGGGAATACGGCTACGTGCCTCAACACGCCGCGGTGATCTTCTCGTACACCGTTCTCGACATGGTGGTGATGGGAAGGGCACGGCACATCCCCCTCTTCTCATCTCCGAGACGGAGGGACTATCGTATCGCCGAGACGATCCTGGAGATGATGCAGCTCGAACATTTTGCGGAGAGGAATTTTACCGAGCTCTCCGGAGGGGAGCGGCAGCTCGTACTTATCGCACGGGCCCTTGCTTCTGAGTGCAGCGTCCTGCTCCTCGATGAGCCCACTGCTTCCCTTGATTTCAAAAACCAGTCGATGGTGCTGCGCACCCTCGGTTCGCTCAGCAGGGAGCACGGAATCACCATCGTCTTTACCACCCACTCACCGAATCATGCGGCACACATAGCAGACAGGGTCATGCTGATGTATTCGCAAAACGAGTTTCTCTTCGGAACAGTCGACGAGGTGATGTCCAACGGCAGTCTCGACCGGCTCTACGGACTGGAGATAAAGAAACTCGAGTACTCCCACTCGAAAGGGGTGGGGAAGGCCATCGTACCGGTGCTCGTGTGAAGAGGAGGGAGTAGGAGAAAACGGCGCGCACGGCAAGGCGCTTCTCGCATAAAAGATATTATAGGAGGAAAAGATGAATAGAATAGGAGTACTCTACTCGGGGATCAGCTACCAGCACCAGACGCTGAACAATCCTCGCTTTCGTGGACGATTCTGGCCCATCGATGTGTATGAACTCCCGACCGTCGACCTCAAGCGGTATGATGCCATTATCGTGCCCCGGTCTGTGGATCAGGTTGCGTTGAACGATTACCGCAGGGTAATTCGGGAGTTTCTCGATTTGCCGGGAATTCTCGTCGTGCTCGGCGACTACCACGGTGACTGGCTGCCTGGATGCCGTCCCGGAGGCTTTACCCCGGAGGATGACGAGCCGCTGGTTAAGGCGGAGGCGCATCCCGCCCTCAAGGGGATCGAGTCGGTCGACATGCACTGGCATAAGGGAATCAACGGGCTCTGCAGCCACGGACACCTCGATCCTCCGGCGGGAGCGCACACCCTCATACGGAACCGGAGGGGGGACACGATACTCTACGAGGACCGGGTAAGCACGAGAGGTATCATTCTCGCCGGAAGCCAGTTCGACCTATTCTGTCATGCCTTCTCCGACGACGAGGGAGCGATACGGGCGCTGGAGAGCCTTGTAGAATGGATCGACAGGGAAACGGCGGCCGTTCGAACGGCCCGTGAGGACAAGCGCATCGGAGTCGTCTACGGCGGGCTCCATTTCCACTACAACCTCTTTACGCGGCCCGAGAACGACGACATGGAGCTGATCTACATTCGGCGCCTCTTGGACGTCGACCTCGATGCCTATGACGTGCTCATTGTACCCCGCGAGAGCAACCAGGAGGCGCTGTATGCAGCACGTGGAAAACTCGTGCGCTTTCTCGAACACGGGGGGACGATCATGAGCTTTGGAGAGATAGTGAAACCATGGCTGCCGGGGCTTGTCTGGAACAAGAAGCTGCCGAGAGTCAGTCTGCCGGAGAATGCCGATTCGGGCTACGAGTCCGGAAAGGTCCATACCGAGTCCCTGCGCATAGAGGAGCCCGGGCACAGCCTCTTCGACGGGATAGAGCTCGAAGACATGCGCTGGCACTATCACGGAGTCTTCGTTCCCCAGCCGGGGCAGCAGACCCTCCTCTCCAACGGCGATGAAGGGGCAGTGATTCTTCTCGATGAGACCACTTATGAGGGCACCGTGCTGGCTACTACTCTCGACCCGGAGGAGCATGCCGGATACGGAGAGGTGACGATAACGGAGAAATTCCTGGAGCGCTGCATCGATTGGGCGCGGGGGATGACCTCCCGGCAGGAGGTCCGTGCATGAGCATCACCATAGAGACGAAGGCCCTCGGGGTCATGCTCTACGGTACCCTCAGCTGCCAGTGCCCCGTGACGGCTGAGACCGAGGCGGCATGGGTGGCCGAGTGGCGCAAGGCGGCGAGCGAGGAGTCCGTCTCCCTCGGACCCTTCATGGATATCGCCGATACAAACCCGCAGCGGACCCCCCTGCACGTTTTCGTCGATTTCTGTTCCTTCTCGAAGGAAGACCCCGATCAGTTCATCATCACCGAAGACGATGCGCTCCGCTACTTCAGCTCGGCATTTCACTTCGACCGCATCCTCGCAGGGCTCGATCCGGTAACGATTTTCGATCCGCCGGCGCACATGGTCGGTCATATGCTGCTTCCTGTTCAGATAGATGATACAGGCGGCCCAAACGGCGCCGTCTGTACTTTTACCCTAGACAGACATTCCGTGCACTTTCGTCATCTCGTCGTTCCTCCCGACGTGGTCGACAGCGGCCCCGAGGCCTGGTACGGCTTTCACTTCGGCACGATCCTCACCGGGATCGACCTCCGCCAGAAGAGGATGATCGAGGCTCATTTACGGCGAATAGACGGGTTTCGGCGTTTTCTCGACCGGGTAGACGAAGTCGATTACCAAGATTACCAGAGCTTCGGAAATTATCACGACCGCGTCGTGCGGCGATACGAGAGAAACGGATTTCTGTAATACA
>CAZQNO010000110.1:0-5744 GCA_964594775.1 uncultured Spirochaetaceae bacterium | reverse complement strand
ACGGAGTTATTAACACCATGGGCGGCATTGCCGCGATTACCGGCACGGTCGTGCTCGCCCGCCTGTACGACGTGAGCATCGTCCTGCCGGTCTTCGGCGACACGCTGATTCCGGTGCCCGGCGGCCGCAACCCCTACATCGGCACCCTCCCCTTCTTGATCTCGGCGGTGCTGGTGGTCCTGGCCACGGTGCTGCTGTTCGCCTTCGTGCGGGAGCGGTCCGTGGCGCGGTCGGGGGGTGCGGCTGCGAGCGACGGGCGGTCAGCGGACACGGCGGCCGGCCCCGAAGAGCGGCTGCCGGTGTTTACTTCGCTGAAAATGGTGCTGGGCGCCGAGGAGAAGAGCGCGCGCTACATTTTAATTGCCCTGCTGCTGTGGTTCATCGGCTACCAGGGCGTGCTGCCCTGGATCGGCTTGTACGGGGTGGAGTACCTGGGCCTAAAGCCCGGCACTTCGGCTTTGTCGGCGGGTATGGTGGGAATTGCCTACGCCATCTTTGCGATTCCCTCCGGTGTAGTGGCCCATCGCATCGGCCGTAAAAAGACCATTCGCCTCTCGCTGGCCGCTCTGACCGTTCTGACCCTTCTGTTGTACCTGCACTCCCCGGTTACCTCCGGGCTGGGCCTGTCCCACACCGCCACCTTCGCCGGCTTCTGGGCCCTGCTGTTCCTCTTCGGAATTTTTTGGGTGTCGGTGGTGACCAACTCTTTCCCGATGCTGTGGCAGATGGCCACCTTCGCCAACATGGGCATCTACACCGGACTGTACTACTTCTTCTCCCAGGGCGCCGGCATCATCGCCCCGGGCATCACCGGCGGCCTGCGCGATTTGTTCGGTCCCCGCATCATTTTTTTGGCGGCGGCGCTCTGTATGCTCGCCGCATTTTTGGTGATGGGTCTGGTGCGCAAGGGCGAGGTCACCGATTCGGCGATCGAGGTGAGTGAATAGATAGATGGATTACGGCGCCCTTGTGTGGGGAGCCGGCGAGGTCGATATTGCCCCAAAGACCCTCTGTGTAAAGAGCTACGGGAAAAGAAGTCAGAATACAGCTCTTCCTGCAGGACTCTCGAGGGTCTCAGCCGGTAATTAATGGTGAACTCTCTCTCCCAGCCCGATTCGGGGAAGAGCACCAGTAAATTTTCGAAATGAATATGGATTTACTGCATTGATTTATGAACTATTATCTCGACACCAATAGCTGTATTTACTTCCTGAAAGGACTGTTTCCCCAATTGAAGAACAAAATGTTAGCTATTAATCCAGATAGAATCATTATTCCTTCGGGGGTTTTGAAGAGATAGGAGGGGGTCCCGCTGTTGTAATAGTGTATAATCGCCGTTTTTCTCCTACTATTCATCGCCCGGAATAGTATCAACCACGTAACTTTCCTTGATGTCTGCGACGCACGTTACCGTTGCGTCCCGGTTTCGAGAAATGTACGCATCGAGGTGTAGAGCCCCGGGTCGATGGCGAGCTTTCTCTTGTGAAAGAGCCTGTCGGCCGGCATTCCATTCATCGTGGAGATGATGGCTGCGCTTGCGCTGTGGAGCAGGATGTTCCTCTCATCGTCGTTCATTTCTTTCATTCCTATGACGTGGTCGGATTTTTCGAGACTGGTCAGTCCGGAGAAAAAGCCTCGTATAAAATCCTCCATCCCCATATTTGCCGATACTTCACTCAGAAGCGGAAGGTAGGTGAGGCGCGTAATGTCGGAAATCTCAGCCGAGGAGGCGTACTCCGCGTACTCAATTTCGCCACCTGCCAACTCTCTGTCCGCCATTTCCGAGAAGACCGTTGCATAGGTACTGTAGGGCTCCGTCTTCCGGGCTTCCATCTCCCGCAGCGCATAAATAGAGAAAAAACTCGCCCACGATTCCCACCACTCGTCTCTGAGCGTTGCGGTTTTCGAGGGAACCGCTACATTGCGCAGATACACTTCCCGGAAGCCGGAATGGGAAAGAGAGACGGTGTGGCCGGTCTCGTGAAACGCTACGAGCCATGGGAAGGTGTTCCTGCAAAAGCGGTCCTCCGCATCGAAGACCACCTTGTTGCCTGCGGCGAATGCGATTATCTCAGGCTCGTTCCACCGGCTCAGGATGAAATATTCCCGTTCGTACTCGCTTCGCCCGGTGGCGGCATACTGCATCTCGAGTCCCTCTTCGAGGATACGTGCTATCTCCTCGACTTTGCTGAATCCCTTCCACCCCTCCGGCAGAATGAGGGTGATGGTAGCGAAATCCATTCTTTTCCACCGCGGTGAGGGATAGGGTGCGAGCTCGATGGTGAAGCGGGTCTCTTGCACGACTGTCGAGGAGAAGTCGCCTTCGATGTAACCGATCTCGCCCCCGGGGTGCCGTTTTCGTATCGATTCGATTATGTACTCCGGCACGTCCTGCGTGCTCATTTCGAGGCGGGTGTGGAGAGTCTCGGCAGCGAGTCCCACCAGAATCATGTCGAAGTAAAGATCACCGTTCTCGAGTCTTTTCAGTTTCAGTTTTCTGCGGGCTCTTTCCATACCCGGGTAGCTGTAATCGAATGCAATGGCCGCTCCTCCATCGGGACCCGAATTCGAAAAGAACACAAGCTCGACCAAGGGCTTCTCAGAATCGGGGGAAGAGGATAAGGAGAGGGTATACACCAAACCGTCCCTCAGGCCCTTCGAGTCCATGTCGAACGTGAATCGGCACATATCGACGGCCTGCCTAAACGAAAGAGCTCGTATTCCGCCCTCCGGAAGAAGCGGCCCTCCGTTTTTTCCTCGAAACATGACAGGCTTCCAGACTTCTTGCCGGGAGAGAGGCTCCAGCAGCTGTACTCGTCTATCTGCAGAATCGGAAAAAGAATAGAGAAAGCGCATTCTCTCATTTCTGTCGGGCACCTCTTCGGGAAAGAGATTAATCAGCCCACGGTTTCCCAGCATGCCCGCGGTATTGACCTTGCTGCCGCCGATATCGATAAGACGAATATCCGGCAGCCGGAACCCTTCGAATCGTTCATCGCTGTTGAGTTTCTCGTATTCTTCGTGCAGCACCTCGGCCGTGAGGGGCGCGAAACGTCCCCGCTGAATGTATCCTGCCCGATTGTCTGCATTCGACAATTCTATACGCAGTTCATGAGAGAGAAACGTTACTGCTCCTCTTTCGATTTCGAAGGGGATGTTGAGCTTTTGCAAACGACCCCGGTTCGCGGGGTCATCCTGGAAAACGAAGTGAAGGCCCGTCACTACATGCTTTCCGGGAGGGATGGAAGTTTCCAAAACCCGCTCATTCCACGATTCGACGTCTATTTTGTATTCACCCCCGTCTATGTAGATGCGGTAGTCGAGGTAGTGTTGTCCTCTCGTCGCGGTGTGCTCTGAGCTCACACTTACGAGAAGAACCCCAACTTCCGAAGGAGCGAATGTGCTCACGCATCCCGCGAGAGAGATCAGACTGACCGAAATGATGAGTACAAAAACGGGAATACCCCTTTGCCTCTTGTTTTCAGGTGAATAACAGTTTTTCATGACTGAAAAGAATGATAAGGTGTTATGATAAAAGCATCAAGCAGCAATTTTGAAGTGTTGTTGCCAACAGTTTAGAAAACGAAATTATTGCTAATGAAATGAAGCAAATTCTCAATTTGGAAGTCAAGAGTACGCCTTGACACCCCAATAAGTCGAATCTATACTCAAATTTTACCGGCATTGCCGGAAATCAAAGCAAGAACGGTCTTTTGGCTTGCGAAAAGCGCCGGATTTCGGAACAAAGCCGATTATCCGGCAGTAAATCGCAAAACTCCCGAAATGATAATCCCTATCATTTAAAGTAAGGGTTTGCGAGATGAAGATTTGGCTCCGTTTATCGATGCTCTTCACTATTATCCAATTGATCACTTTCAGCGCCGTCGGTATTACTCTCATGGGCATTGTTCGCTCTAGCATTCGAGGGATGGTGGAGCAGGAGTCACGGGAGATGGTCTCCACCATAACCGATACCATGCGCCTCAGTCTCGAGCTCACCGGTGAGGACTATGGTGCCGAAGATGCGCTTGCGGCGCTTCGTCGATTCGTCTTGAAGCGCAGCATTGGAGAGAGCGGCTTCTACTTCGTTTTACGGGAGGATGGCCCCTACCTCATTCATCCTAACGAGACGGTTGAGGGAAAGAATTGGAGGGGTGAGCATGATTTTATCGACTACATTCTCGCCCATGCGGATGCTCCCGAGGAGGAGCGGTTTATCCGCTATGTCTCGCCTAAGACCGGCGAATGGAAGCAGGTCTACTTCGACAAGGGAGAGTCCACCGGATGGATAGTCTGCTCTTCCGCCTGGGAGCACGAGATGTACGCGCCTCTGCAGCGCATTATCCGTACCCTCGTAATGGTCCTCCTCGGAGCGCTCCTGCTTACCATTCTACTGGTTCTCTCGGTGAGCCGGAGGGTCGGCCGGCCCCTCTCATCCATAGCCGAAGCCTTGGAGAGGGTTGGCGAGGGGGATCTGACCGGCGAGGTCCTGGTAGATCGCTGGTCTCGAGAGACCGAGCTCGCTACCCGCTCCCTCAACGAGGCGGTGGTAATCAACATGCGCGATGCGGTAAACAGCGTGAAGTATTCCCTCTCCGAGACAAGCGGTGTAAAGAGCGAGCTCGCGGCGGCATCCGAGCAGACGGGTGCAGCGGTAAACGAGATATCGGCAAATGTGCTGTCGATAGACAAACGCATAGAACAGCTTAAGGGCAGAATAGGAGAGAACTCGCAGTCCGTCGAGCGGATGAACAGCGGCTACAAAGATGTAGTCGGACAGATCGATGAACAGGTGGCGATGGTGGAGGAGTCCACCTCATCAATTAACGAGATGCTCAACTCCCTCCTGAGTGTAGCAAATATTACCTCCCAGCGGCAGGAGGCGGTACAGAGCCTCGCAGAAAACAGCGAGGAGGCTTCCCGAAAGATCGTCGAGGCGAACAAGCTCTTCTTCGAGGGAGTTGCCTCTAAGATAGACTCTATCCGTGAGGCCGCCGATGCGATACGGAAGATAGCCGCACAGACGAATCTCTTGGCGATGAACGCCGCCATCGAAGCGGCCCACGCCGGCGATGCCGGCCGAGGCTTTGCCGTGGTGGCGGAGGAGATTAGAACCCTCGCCTCTGTCTCCTCCCGGAGCTCCTCCAGCATAACCGACACGGTAAAGACGGTGGTGGAGAACATCGAACGTTCCGGAGAGGGGTATCGGGCCGCGGAGAATGCCTTCTCGAGTACTGTTGAGGAGACTCGGCAGACGGTGCAGGCCCTGCAGGAGATTGAGTCGAGCACCAGCGAGCTCTCGGAGGGCGGCAAGCAGATTCTCGAGGCCATGTCCAATTTGCAGGAGGCGACCGAACGTATTCGGGAGCGCTCCGACGAGATAGGCGAAGGCTTACGCGGCATACTCGACTCGGAGACGGAGATCCGCAACATCTCCTCGGAGAACGCTGAGGGGGTTCGGGAGATAAGTGTCGGGCTCAACGAGGTAAACGAGGCGATGCAGGCGGTCAACGACCTCAATGCGAAATTGGGCGAGGCGATGGAAGAGCTGCAGCAGAGTGTCGAGATGTTTAAGACCGAGAATCATGTGGGGACTGCTGCTGCTGAAAACGACAAGCAATAATTCTTAACTCATTTATTTGATTCGGGAGTAAATTCCAAAAAATCGCACCTCTTACTGTACGTCAGTTATACGGTTTGTCCTATAACGTCCGGCGAGACCCCGAAGACCCGCGCCTCTTTCT
>CAZQNO010000109.1:0-6134 GCA_964594775.1 uncultured Spirochaetaceae bacterium | reverse complement strand
GTTTCCACTTTCCCCTATAGCCCGCGCCGTCATTTTACCTGCGCCCTCATAAGCCGACAAAAATCTTTGTTCTGCTGCTTAGAAGCAGAGTAAGCAGTTATGCCCTAATAGTAGACAGAAAGCTGAGAAATCGCAAGGAGAAATTTGGCATGAACGAGATAAGCAAAAATTTCACCGATTATCTGGCCAACGTCGCCAGAATCCGGCAAAAAGAGCTGCCCTTTTATCATCGTTGGGTGAGAGAATTCTTCCTCCTTTTTCCAAATGTACCGACCGATCGAACGAAGGCCTTGGAGCACTTTGCGAGGGAGCTTTCAAGCAGCCATCCGGATTGGCAGGTGGAACAGGCATTGTCTGCCCTTCGCCACTACTGGTACTTTACCGACAAAGAAAGCGGAGTGGAATCGGACACAATTCCGCAGCGAGAGGTAAACCATAGGCCACGGCCACTCAAAAAAGACGATTACGATGCCCTCATAGATGAAGCAAGAAAGAGTCTCCGGCTTGCAAACCGGGCCTATAAAACCGAGCGTTCGTATATGGGGTGGATACGCCGTTTTCTGCAGTATCTCCGCAGCCGAAATACTACGGGTGTCCGCCGAAATACCATCGGTCAGGAGGAGGTGAAGAATTACCTCACCTACCTCGCCGTGGAGCGCCGGGTGGCAGCGGCGACCCAACAGCAAGCCTTCAATGCCCTGCTCTTCTTCTTTCGTAGAGTGCTGTCGCTGGAGATAAGCGGTCTAGGCGAGACCATTCGGGCCCGCAAGCCGAAACGCCTTCCGGTAGTGCTTACTCCCGAGGAAATCTCCTCCATTTTCGATACACTGCCTGAGCCCTACCGTCTCATGGCCATGATTATCTATGGAGGAGGGCTCAGACTCTCCGAATGCATGGCCCTTCGCATACGAGATTTGGATTTTGAGGAGGAAAGCATTACCGTTCACGGCGGCAAGGGAGATAAAGACCGGAAGACTCTTTTCCCCCGGCAGATTCACCGCCGGACAAGAGCCTGGATGGAGAATACGAGACGGCTCTTCGATGAGGACAGGCGCCGAAACCGCCCCGGCGTACCCCTGCCCCATGCGCTGGCGCGAAAATTTCCCGCCGCTGCGAAAAATTGGGCATGGTACTGGCTCTTTCCCTCTCCCAGGCTCGGCATTGATCCTCGGGGAGGAGGGGTTTACCGTTTTCACCTCTACGCATCGACCCTGCAGAAGCAGATGAGCTGCGCAGTCCGAAAGCGGCACATAGTCAAACACGCAACGGTCCACTCCCTGCGGCACAGCTTCGCAACCCACCTCATAGAGGAGGGTTACGACGTGCGGACCGTTCAGGAACTCCTGGGGCACAATAATCTCAACACGACGATGATCTACACTCACGTGGCGGTACGAAACAGGCGGGGAGTAATCAGCCCCTTGAGCCGGCTTGGTGCCTAAAAAGTCGCTGCCGAAAGGACCGAAACAGGCGGCAAAATCAAACGCGAAATCCGACCAATCAGCTATTGTAAAGCCTGCAAAAGTACCGTACCATCAAGGAGATGGTATCGAAAGAGCAGAAAGTTCGCGTCGGCCTCTTCTTTCTCATCGGGATTCTCCTCGTTTCCGCCCTTTTCTTCATTTCCCTCGGGAGGGCGCTTTTTACCCCAAAGAAGACCTACCATATCAAATTCGAAAACACCTCGGTAAGCGGTCTCGATGTGGGAGGAAACGTCCGCTATCAGGGAATCAATGTGGGCGAAATCCAACGCATCGAGGTGAGCAGGGAAGACATTGGCAACATCATCGTTACCATCCGAGTGGACGAAGAGACTCCCATAAAAGAAGACATGAAGGCCAACCTCGCTATGATGGGGATTACCGGACTCAAACAGATCGAACTCACCGGGGGAACGAACCAGGCAAAAGATCTCCCCGAGGGCGCGTATATAAAAACGGGGACCTCGGCCATCGCCAACATTACCGGCGAAGCACAGATCATCGCCGACAAACTGGAGCTGCTGCTGAACAATCTCAATAATTTTGCCGATCTGGATAATCAGCAGGCCGTTTCTGATATACTTGCCAATACGTCCTACATTCTAGAGAAAAACCGCGATGCCATCTCGGTGACCATAGATCACAGCGCCCGCGTATCTGCCAATTTGGAGAAGGCAACGGAGGAACTGGCGGTCTCGGCGGCCTATCTCCGCGAGTTCATCGAGGCGGGCAAGGTCGATATGATTTTTGAGAACATGGTGCGGGTCAGCGAATCGACGGAACAGCTGGTGCAGGATTTCAGCAAAAATATCCGTCCGGAACGGCTCGACACGATCACCGCAAACATTGCCGAATTCACCGCCATGCTGAAGAGTGAAGACACCGGAGGCCTGATACAAAAAACCTCGGAGGTATTGGTCGAGCTCAAATCGATCCTCCGACAGACCGACAAAACGACTCAGCTCATCGACATGACGGTGCTAAAAAGCAGCAGAGATATTGTTGAGGCTATAGAAACCTTAAACGACACTCTCGAAAACCTCAACGAGTTCTCCCGAATCATCAGCGAGGAACCCTCAAGGCTGATAGAATTTTAGGATGAAGGAAATGCCGCGAGTAAAAAACAAAGCCGCCGCTCTCATACTACTAGGGATAATCGCTGCCATGGTTTCGGGCTGTTTTTCTTCCCCCCAGGTCGAAAAGTTCTACTACACCCTCGGCTACGACCGAAGCAGCGAGAAACCGGAGCTCACTCAGAGAGAACCGATCCAGGCACGGATCTGGGTCCGCAGTGCCGAAGTTTCCCGTACCTATAAACGAAAACAGATTGTCATGCGCCATTTCGGACCGCGGATATCCTATCTGGAAGAACACCTCTGGGCCAATGAGCTGGAGGACAAGGTCCCCGAACTCATCGCTTCACGCATTCAGGCCTATGAACTCTTTTCGTCGATTCAGCGGGATTTCCCCTACAGCCGGCCGGATTTCGAGCTTTTACCCACCATAACCGCCATAGAGTTTATCCGTAATCAAAGCACCTCAAAGGCCTCCCTGCACATGCGTTTCGATCTTCGCTCCCTGGAGGGACAGAGCATTGTGACGACGGAAATAAAGCGGGAAATCCCGGTATACGATTCTCAGCTCGATTCCTTCGTCCAAGTGATCAATGAAGCGATTCTCGAATACACCGATCTCTTCGTGCAGGATGTACTGGCCCAGTTCGAAAGATCCGGGCCCCGCAGGACGGAGGAACTCGCAAAAATCGACGGATACGAAAGACGGGATGAAGCTAGCGATGAACCGGTGGGGCAGCTTCTTTTGCCCGGATTATTCGAAGGGAGAGAGCAGCCGCTGTACAGCATTATCGAGCAGGGCGGAGAGGAACGTGTGGGAAGATTCGGCAGCCCCGTCGAACTGCCGGTCGGCAACTACACCCTCCGCTACGGCTCCGGCAGCAGCAACAAGAAAATCCAGCGAAAGGTACTCATTCGCGAAGGCTACCGTAATATCGTGGAACCGGACTACGGCGGTCTTCGGGTGGAAATTCTTACTCCCAACGGGCGGCCCGTGGAACTGGTCTACGAGGTCTTCGGCGATTTAGACGGGGCTTCCTACGGAACCGGATATTCGAGCGGCAACATAAGCGAGTGGGACGACAAGATATGGGTCCTGCCCGCCGGAAGATATAAGGTAACGATCAACAACCGCCCCTTTGCCTCAACCAGGGACTATGCCTCCGCATACGTGGAAAAGGGCGAGGGCAATATACTCACCATCTCCGTTGAGAAGAACGAAGAGACCGAAAGTTACGGAGTGGTGGGAGGCGGCGTCATAAAGGAGCCGCTGTATACCGAAGAGGACGAACGCTGGATCCTCTCATCGAGCATCGCCGGAAACATCGCCGGCACGGTAAACAGCCGAAACAACCTCTCCGAACACAACACGGGCTACAACTTCAACGGCTATCTCCAGAACCGCCTTCGTTATGATTACCATCGCATCGACTTTTCCCTTCTCAACCTCGTCGAGCTCGGCGCCCTCCGAAGCGAAACGGGGGTCTTCGAAACCACACGGGACGCAGTGGAAATCGACTCCACACTTATCTACAAGCTCCTTCTTGGAATCGGTTTATATGGAAATTTCGACATCAGCAGCCACTTCCTCGAATCTTATTACCGCAGCGATACGGCCTTCGACTATCAAAAGTTGGATGAAGAAGGGAATCTCCTCGAACAGGAGGCGGCGGTAGAGTCTGTCCAGACCGCCGCCCCCTTCATGCCCGTCTATCTACAGGAGGGGCTGGGTATCAACCTCAGCCTGGTCGAACGGCCCCGTCTCGAGGCCGATACCCGCGTCGGTTTCGGTCTCAGACAGAACATCTACGGCGGCTCCTTTCCCGTAATCGACACCTCTGTAAATCCGGTGGTCCTTCAGCGTAAGGAGGACGAATACAGCACCGGCATAGAGGCATCCCTGCAGCTGACCTCAGAGTTGCTCCGGAACTTCCTCTACACCACCCGTTTCGATGCCTATGCCCCCTTTACCGACCCCGAGAACATCGAAATGGAATGGCTGCACGAGCTGCAGCTCGCCCTGGATAGAAGCTTCTCTATCGACTATCGGGCCACGCTCTATAATACGACGGACATTTCCGGCGATTTTTCTATCAATGCCGACCAAGCCGTCTATCTGCGCTTCTCTACCATATATCGGCTGAGCTTCTAGGACGGGCCCGCCATGAATACTATAGAATCTTCCAAGGAAGAAAACAGCAGCGACATAGTCCTGAAGACGGGCAGCGAAGAGATCCGCATATCCGGCAGCCTCACCAAGGAGAGCGCACCGGCGCTCTATTTTCGACTAAAAAAAGCAGGACTTCCTTCCGGTGTAAAGAGAATCGACCTGCGAGGTCTCACCCGCGTCGATACGAGCGGGGTCGCTTTGATCGAATGGCTGAGAAAGACCGCCGAGGGAAACCCTTCCCTGGACTACGAAGGGGTCTCCTCGGAAATCGCCAAGCTCATCGAAGAGTTTACTTCAAAAGCCGCTCAAGGTGAAACGGAGAAAGAAGTGCCCGACGGTCTTCTCGAGAAACTCGGCGGACGGCTCTTCGACGGCTTCGAAAGCTCGGGACGATTCCTGGTGCTTATGGCGGAAATATTCTACTGGTCGGCGGCGGGTATCTTCTCGAAAGCCCAGCGGCGGGCCGGTTCGGTCTTCGACCAGTGCCGGGTTATCGGCCTGCAGTCCCTCCCCCTCATCGCCCTGCTCTCCCTTATTCTCGGTGTCATCCTCTCCCTCCAATCGGCGATCCAGCTGCGGACCTTCGGGGCGAACATCTATGTCGCCGACCTGATGGCCATTTCCATGGTCACCGAGATGGGACCGATGATGTCGGCGATTCTCATTGCCGGCCGCAGCGGTTCGGCCATCGCCTCGGAAATCGCCACGATGAAGGTTTCCGAAGAGATCGAGGCCCTGCAGGTGATGGGTATCGACCCGCTGCGCTACGTGGTGGTGCCCAAGTTCCTGGCCATCACCCTCACCATTCCTCTCCTGGTGGCCTTCTCCATCTATCTCGGCGTGAGCGGCGGCATCCTTGTGGGTTTCAGCTCCCTCGACATCGCCCCGTCTATTTTCCTCTCTCGGTCGGCTGCGGCGGTAAGTTCGGCGGACATTGTAAAGAGCCTCACCAAGAGCGTTTTCTTCGGATGGGTCATCGTGGTGATCAGCAGCCACTTCGGCTTTTCCGTCTCCGGCGGTGCCGAGGAGGTGGGGAACGCCACGACCCAGGCGGTGGTCTACTCCATAATCTCGGTCATAGTCCTCGATGCCCTGTTCAGCCTCACGAGCCTGGTATGAGGGGGAGGCGATCACACCGATGAATACAAATGCAGGAACGAACGAAGGCGTTTTGACGGGTGAAGCGGTGATCAGCGTCGAGGGCCTGCGGGCATCCTTCGGCGAACGGGAGGTGCTTAAAGGGATAAGCCTCGAAATCGATGCCCGCAGCGTCTCCGCCGTCATCGGCCCCAGCGGCTGCGGTAAAACGACCCTCCTCAAGCACCTTTTGGGACTCTACCGCCCCACCGAGGGCAGCATTACCGTTGCCGGCATGGACCTTCAAACGGCGGGAGAGGAGGAGTTTCGCCG
>CAZQNO010000108.1:3271-6297 GCA_964594775.1 uncultured Spirochaetaceae bacterium | reverse complement strand
TGCTTCGCTCTCAGCGAGTATCTATTGCCTATCCCGCATGATTTGAACCACTATGGAAGCCTTTCGGAAAAGAAGTCGCTGTTTCTGTTCGGCCCCCGAAGTACTGGGAAAACGACACTGCTGCGGCAGGTCTTCGATGATGAGGCAATAATCAATCTTCTAAAAAGCAGTGTGTTTCTCTCACTATCTGAAAAACCCGACATACTTGCATCCACGGCACGCGAAATACGAAGGCGCAATGAGATTGTTGTGATAGACGAAATCCAAAAGCTGCCGCTTCTCCTGGATGAAGTGCATAATCTTATCGAGACTGAAGGCATCCGCTTTGTCTTGACCGGCTCGAGCGCACGGAAGTTGCGAAAAGGCGGAGTCAATCTATTGGCGGGGCGGGCCTGGGAGTGCCGGTTGTTTCCCCTTGTTTCCGGAGAGATCGAGAAATTCGATATCGACCGCTACCTTTTATACGGCGGTCTGCCGCAGGTCTACGAGAGTAAGTGGCCGGCGGAGGAGCTCGATGCCTATATCAATACCTATTTGAAGGAGGAAATAAAGGAAGAGGCCCTTGTCCGCGATCTGGTACACTTTTCCCGCTTCCTGAAAGCGGTAGGCATCGCCAACGGCAGCCAGGTAAACTTTGCCAATATCGCCTCGGACACGGGAATTCCCGCTGCAACCGTCCGCAGCTGGTTTAAAATCCTTGAAGACACCTTTTTGGCCTTCCTTCTGGAACCGTGGAGGAATTCCAAGAAGAGAAAAGCGGTGGCGACCGTCAAATTCTATCTTTTCGATGTGGGAGTTTCAAACTTTCTCAAAGGATTCACGATCCTGGACAGAAACAGCGCCGATTTCGGTAGAGCCTTCGAACAGTTTATCGCCATGGAACTGCGCAGCTACCTCTCCTATCGAAGAATAAAAAGGGATCTCAGGTACTGGCGGACAAGGGCAGGACACGAGGTTGATTTCATTGTTGGTGACGATACGGCAGTAGAGGTGAAAGCAGCGGACAAGATTCGGAACAAACACCTGAAGGGGCTCAGATACCTCATGGAAGAAAAGATCATCCGGCACTTTTTTCTCGTCTCTTTCGACGAATTAGATCGCGAAAGTGAGGACGGTATCCGGATACTCCACTGGAGGAGCTTTCTCGAAGCTTTGTGGGCCGGCCAAATTCTTTCCGGATGAATTATTCATCGGCGGCCCCTCAGCCGGTCTCTTCGGCCCTGCCGGACCCGTCGTCCTCGTTGGTCCCGCCGGCTTCCCCCTTCCCCTTCTTCTTCACCACATGGCGGGCAAAGTAGCGCAGCTCGATTTGCTGGGAGAGGTAGAGGAGTTTTTCTTTTGGGCTCATATTTTTCAGGGTCTTTTCGAGATGACCGTCGAAATCCGGATGAATCTTCTCACTCTTCATTGTGCAACAGGTCCTTTAAGAGATGGTTCTCCATATACGCAAGAGTGTAAACGGAGAGTCCTCGGGATTCAATATGCCGTAGCTGCTTAAAACGCGGCTCGCGATGGTGTATACTATTTGTCATGGAACAAACGGAGATTACGGAAGAACTGTCACTGCTCGATGAGAAGGGACGAATCACCCGGGAGGGCTATGCGCGGCTTCCCCTCTGGAACTACGACCGAGACAGGATACGGGCCCCCTGGTGGCGCATCAAGGAGTGGGACTACTATGCGGTTATAGACCAGAACAGCGGGAAGGGGGTGACCATCACCCTCAGCGACCTCGGCTACGTCGGTCTCTTTGCCCTCTGCTTCGTCGACGTGCGGCAGGGGATGTACCGGCAGATCGACTCGCTCAAGCTCCTGACGCGGGGCAAGACGGGCCTGCACCCGCAGATCGACGAGCCTCACAGCCTCTCGTTCGAAGACGGAAAGCTCAGGCTCGAACTGATCCGTGAGGAAGGCAGGCGCATCCTGCGCTTTTCCGCCGGGGCCGGCAGGGCAGATAAAGCTGTCGAAGCCGCAGGGTCCGCCGCGGCGGCCGCCTCAGGCTCAGGCCGCATCGAGGGCGAGGTGGTCCTCGAGCAGCCGGCGGACAAGGAGCGGATGGCAGTTGCCACCAGCTGGGCCCAAAAGAGAACGGCATTCTACTACAACCAGAAGATAAACTGCATGCCTGCAGAAGGGTGGGTGAGGGCCGAGGGAGAGGAGTTCCGCTTCGATCCGAAGACGAGTTTCGGCGTCCTGGACTGGGGCAGGGGACACTGGACTTACCGCAACCGCTGGTACTGGTCTTCCGCCTCGGGTCTTGCCGGCGGGCTGCCCTTCGGCTTCAACCTCGGCTACGGATTCTCCGACAGGAGCCCGGCGAGCGAGAACATGCTCTTCTACGACGGCAGGGCCCACAAACTCGGCGAGGTGAGCTTCGATTTCGACCACTCCGACCCCTTAAAGCCGTGGAAGATAAGCTCGGGGGACGGCCGCCTCGATCTGGATTTTCACCCGGCCGTGGACCGCTTTGCCGACACCAATCTTCTGCTCATCCGCTCGCTGCAGCATCAGGTCTTCGGCAGATTCAGCGGCACGGTGAGGCTCGACGACGGGACGCAGCTGACGATAAAGGATCTCATCGGTTTTGCCGAGGATGTCTACAACCGCTGGTAGCAAAAAGAGGAAAAGGCTAAAAAGGTACCCTGAAATCTTTTGATCAGTGGTCCCCGGTGCAGGGCTCATATTGTAGGGCTCGCCCTCGATAATCTCCCATCGCTCCTCGTCGGGCCGTTGCCTGCAATCGGCCTGGGTAATAAAAGTCTTTCTCCGAATGTGCAAATTCAGACATACCACCCTCGGTCCGTTTACACTTATCCGAGGTAGTTGAGCACCACTATCAGTAGTGCGATTGCGGTGAAGCCGATCCCGAGGATTCGCTGATTGAAAGAAAAGCGTTTGTCCATGGCGTCGAAGCGCTTGTCCATCTGGTTTTGCATGGCCTCGAAGCGCTTATCCATGGCTTCGAAGCGCTCGTTGCTTAGCTCCCGCTGTGCCTCGAAGCGCTTGTCCATCTGGTTTTGCATGGC
>CAZQNO010000108.1:0-3171 GCA_964594775.1 uncultured Spirochaetaceae bacterium | reverse complement strand
CGTTGCTTAGCTCCCGCTGTGCCTCGAAGCGCTTGTCCATCTGGTTTTGCATGGCCTCGAAGCGCTTATCCATGGCTTCGAAGCGCTCGTTGCTTAGCTCCCGCTGTGCCTCGAAGCGCTTGTCCATCTGGTTTTGCATGGCATCGAAGCGTTCGTCCATCTTGCCGAAGCGTTCCTCCATCACTTCGCGGAGCTTCTTCAGCTCATCTTCGACTCGCACGACCCGCTCGAGGATGTCGAGCTCACGCTCGTAAAAAGCCATCGTGCGCGCTTCTTTGGTGCCGAGGGCGTCGACCGCACCGGTCTCACTCATCCACTGGGGCAGGTGAGATTTTACATATTCGCCGATTTTTTCTAACTCTCTCTCGCCGAGCTCCATCTTCGCCTCTCCCATATCACGCTCCTCTATCCGGGGTTTTACCCACTACTAGCGGAAAAAAAGCGCATCTGCTTTTAAAATAGAGGAAAAAGGTGTGGAAAACAAGATGTATTCGCCGATCTACCCGAAAACCACGAGAGGACCTCTTTTCCGGGCCCCTCAGTGGATCTATTTTCGCCTTCTCTGGCTCTCGGCGGAGACTCTTCATCTCCGCCGCACGGATCGAACATGATAGACGAGTTGATAGAGTGGGAAACGAGTAAAAAACTCCCGTAAGATTATTCAGCTAAAAAGTGTTAAAACCGTTCTACCGTTCTTGAAGAGTAGCGTGCAGTCTAGTAAAGTCAACAATGTGCAAGCATAAATTGACTGCAGAAAAAGGGGGGTATATGAAAACGCTCACAATCCGCGGAATCGATGATGAACTTTCCCAAAAAATAAAAAAGGCTGCAGAGCAGGAACACAGAAGCATGAACCAATGGATAGTTGAAAAATTGAAACAATTTGTCGGGATGGCCGAGGGGGAGGAATTCAAAGAATATCATGATTTGGATTATTTAGCCGGAACATGGAGTGAAGATGAAGCTCGCGAATTCGATGAGAATACGGTGTTTTTTGAAAAAGTAGATGCGGATATGTGGAAATGAGAAGAGTTCTTATCGATACCAATACGTATACGGCGTTTAAAAGAAATAGAGCGGATATAGTTGAGGCCTTTAGAAATCTAGATTTTATCGGCATCGACGTAACCGTGCTTGGCGAGTTGCTGAGCGGTTTTGCTGCCGGACGCATTGCGCGCCGAAACCGAAAGGAGCTTGAACAATTTATTAACAATCCGCGAGTTGAAATATTGAACCATAACATAATCACAGCTGAATTTTATGCGCAGCTTTATAAAAATCTAAGGGCGAAAGGAAAACCGATACCGACAAACGATATGTGGATAGCAGCTACAGCACTGCAGCATGGACTGGCTGTTTTTTCGCTGGATTCCCATTTTAAGGAGATCGCGGGATTGGCAGTAAAAGAGGATTTTAACTAATAACCCATGAAGAGCGGCTATGATAATGAAACCCGCGCTTACCGTCTACTGAAGAATGAGAAACCGCTTGTACATGTGTTCTTGCATGGCATCGAAGAGCTCTTTCATCACCTCACGACCCGCTCGATGATTTCTATCTCCCGTTTGTGAAGGGGCGCCGGCCGCACCGGTCTCGCTCATCCACTGGGGCAGGTGAGATTTTACCTATTCGCCGATCTACGAGATTATGCGGCGAATTCCAACCGGAGAAATAAAGCGACGGTGCAAACTTGCAGCATTGCACATGACGATGGAGCGAAACTGCCGAGGATGTGTACAACCGCTGGTAAAGAAACATGGCGGGAGCTGCAGGAAAAATTGAAAAAAAACTTACCTTATATGGTTTTATTTCTCATTCGGTAGTATACTTATAGAGAGAAACGCAGGGGGAACTATTATGAAAAAATTACTATACCTTTTCCTTACAATATTACTAGTCTTGTTGGCGGCGGGCTGTCCCGCGCCCTTCGGATCTTCCGGCGGGGCGAGCGGTTCCATCGACCTGGGGCTCGAAGCCGAGCTGCCCCAAGACAGGAGCGCCGACACAGCCCGCTCTTTCGACGGACAGTTTAGCTTCCAGACCCTCTTTCCCGTCGATCTGAATGTAACGGTTGAGCTCTACGCCGAAGATCCCGCGGCTCCCGAAGGTCTGCGGCTGCTCGATCCCGATGCCGCCCGGATATTTCTTCAGCTGATCAACGAGGCGGGTGAAGAAGTCTACGGTGCCATGGCCGGCGCAGATGGCAGGCTCAACACCACCGTATACCTCCCCGCGGCAAACGAAGACATGACTCTCCGCCTGCAGGCCGAGGGATTCGAGGACCGGGAGGTGCTCATCCGCGACATGGTTGAGTTCGAAGAGATAGTGCGCACCATGGCGATGGGAAGTTCGGGCGAAGTAATCGGGGCGAAGGGTATGGAGCCCGACGCCGACGGAGACGGCATTCCCGATGCCTACGACACCGTGTATGATCCTTTAGACCCCTCCTACGCCGTTAATATTCCCGCCGAGGGCGTGCTCACCATAGCCTTCGAGGACCTTTACGGCCGGGCAAATGCCGGCGATGCCGACTACAACGACTTCATCGCCTCCTATTCGATCACAGAGTATCACCAAGATGTACAGGTAGAAGGTGCCGAAGAGGGCGTCACCGAAAAGATGCTCACCGGCATCGATTTCACCGTCAACGGCGAGGAGAAGATCGCCGGTTACGACCACATATTCGGCATCCGGCTCAACGATTTCGAAGGCTCCGCCGACGTAAGCGGCACCTATATTGACGCCGGCGGAACCGAGCAGACGCTTTCTCTGTCCGGGCAGGCCCCCCTCAACATCGAAGTGTTCAAGAGTACTTCCAAGGCAAAGGGCAAGACTGTTTCCCTCAGCGTCGATTTCGCCCAGGCCCAGCGTCTTGACGGTACCTACGGCGAAGTCGTCGTCGACCGCCCGCCCTACAACCCCTACCTCTACGTCAAGAACACGGGCAACGATGTCCACCTGGTGGGCGAGGAGAGTCTCGACGGCGAGTACGACCCCCTTATGTTTATGGACGGGAACAACTTCCCCTGGGCCCTTTTGGTGCCGAACACCTGGCAGCCCCCCACCGAGGCCCACCGCATAGAGGAGTTCTACCCCCGCTTCACCCGCTGGCGCGAGTCCGGCGGCGAGCTCTCGCGGGACTGGTATCTGCATGATACTGCGTGGGAGCCG
>CAZQNO010000107.1:0-6550 GCA_964594775.1 uncultured Spirochaetaceae bacterium | reverse complement strand
GGCCTATAGCTGGGCATGAGCTGCCCACTGTATCCGCAGGCTTGGGAACACTAAATAAGGAGCGACGGGGAGCTTTCAGCATTGAGGGCCGGCAGGCTACTGCTGCTTCAGCTGCCGCGAGGCCGCTTCGGCCTTCTCCTTCGATTCATACAGCTCTATGTAGGCACCGAAGACCCATCCTTGGAGACCGTCGTAGGCGACCTGGTACCAGTAGTCTTCATTGTCTTCCACTCTTACCTGTGCGTCGTCGCGGGCGATAATCTCCAGCACATTCCCTTCCCAGAGGGTGGTTATGGCCCTGCTGTCGGTTCCGGCATGTTCCCGCAGGCGCAGGTGGCTGCCGGTGATTATGGCCCAGCGGCTCTTTACCGAAAGAACAGCGGTGGGGGGAAGGTCGATGCTGAGCTCTCTCTCCTCCGTCTTTTTACAGGCAGAGGGAATTACCAAGAGTACTATGAGTGAAATAAAAAGAATTATGCTTCGTGTGCCGGGAAAAACACTTGAATATTTTCGCAAAAGTTACGACCCTTTAGTTGTGTTACGAAAGACTATACCACTTTTTATTTTTTTTGTCATAAGCCTCTTTCTCTCTTTTTCATATCCAAGCTGGGCGGTAAAAAACATAGCCGTTATTGATCCTATAGTAGAAGAAAATGTTGATCCAAGTGTGAGGATGCCCTTAACTGAAAAATTAATCGAGACATTAATAAATCACGATGAGTATCGTGTACTGGACAGAACAGACACTGCTTTGGTGCTTGAGGAACAGAAATTTCAACTATCGGCAATGGTACGCACCGATGAGGCACGAGAGGTAGGCCGCTACTTGGGAGCCGATCTCATCTGCGTTTCAAAGATTTCTCTTGTAGGGCGGACATATTTTGTCAGCGTAAAAATCATTAATGTTGAAGAGGGAACAATTGTAAGACAAGCGACTGAAGAGGATACCGGTGGTATTCAAGTCCTCCTGCCTCTGATAGAGAGAGTTGCGAATAAACTACGGCACGATGCGAGTAAGCGCATAGCCGAAAAAACGGATTATGTGTTTGAAGACCCCGCCCCTGATGCAGCGCATCAAAATCGCAGAAAACACGGCAAAATTTCATTCTCCTTCCAAACCGCGCCGGAAATGGCGGTTAAGAAAGACTACCGCTACACGATGAAGAGTCAAATCGGCATATACGGAGAGGCCTACCTCAACGTCGACATCACTTCGAAATTCTTTGCTCAGGCCGGGCTGGGCTACGGGCGCTACGGCCCTTCCGGGGCCGGTTCTGACTGGGTCATCTACCGCGGTTTCACCGTCTTTTACTATGGTGCCGGGGCCGGGATGTACCTCCCCGACTTCACTCTTTTCGGATTTATCCCTTTCGATCCGGCATTCGCCCTGAGGGGTTTCTTCGACTACGGCTCCTACCTCTATACCGACATCTACTACTTCTACCCTGCGATAGAGCTCGAGCTCTTTACCACTGTCGGCCGCTTTTGGGATGACTTCGTTCATCTGCGGGTCGGACTGCCCATGTCGTGGAACTTCCAGCGGGACCTCGAGGTTTTTTTCAGCACAGGCATTTCCCTTCACGGAGTGCTCTACCTGCCCGCTCTTTCTATAAACTAAATCTTCGTTCAGGCGCGCTCGAGCGGCTATAGACGCGGGGCAATCGACTCGCCGCCCCCTTTTCCGGTATACTATCGCTAAAAGAGGAGTTTTATTTGTTCGCCCTTATTTCTTTCTTTGCCATTCTGATAATCAGTCTCATCATAGTACGGATCGCCGCCGTGGTCCTGCAGCTTACCGGTATTTCTCTCGACTCGGCCCTCTTTCAGGCACGGTCGGCTTTTACCGGCGCCGGTTTTACCACCAGGGAATCGGAGATGATCGTCACCCACCCGGTGAGACGAAAGGTCATATCCACTCTGATGCTTTTCGGCAACATTGGTTTCGTAACCTTCGTCTCATCTCTGGTAATCTCCTTTCTCAGGGTCGAATCGTCGGAGTCGATGTTACGTAATCTTTTGTTTTTCTTCGGCGGCCTTTTCTTCCTCTTTTTTCTTTCCCGGGCGAAGATTGTAGACAAATTACTTACGCTAATGACCGAACGGTTTCTCAAAAAATGGACGAAGATACACACCCACGACTACGAGAGTCTTTTCAATCTCGCCGGGGACTACGAGGTCATCACGATCAAGGTAAAACGAGGCAACTGGCTTGCCGAACGAGTACTCTCCGATCTGCGCCTCTCCGATGAAGGGGTTCTCGTCCTTGCGTTGCGAAGGGAGGACGGCTACTTTATCGGCTCCCCCAGGGGGGAAACGATGGTCTATGTGAACGATGAGCTCATCCTCTACGGACGCGAGAACGCCATGGCAAATCTCGGCCACCGCAAGCGAGGGCCCGAGGGCGATCTCCAGCACCGCCATGAGATCGAGCAGCAGGCCCGCCGTGAGGGACGCTCCCCCGGCAAGAAGACGAGCCTGAAGGATCGGCGAAAGGCCGAGACCCGCAAGAAAAAGGCGTAAAGTGAGGGGATGGCTGCGGTGAGGCTGCAGCCCCGCACGCGGCAATACCGCCCGCCGGCATTGCCGCCGCCGAGACAGAAAACCTACATTTAGGTTAATCATTTGACAGATTGTATATCATTTTGAATATTCATTTGACAGAATGTAATTTTAAAAGTATATTTAGCATATGGATATCGACCGTATACTCGAATTAGACCGCAGGGCGCTTGACTACATTGCTTCTTTTAGAAAACGACGCTTCGTCTTCGATCGAATATCGGAAACAGAGGGTCGACCCTTCCTTGCATTGATCGGGCCGAGAGGCTCGGGAAAAACGGTACTTCTTCGGCAGCTTCGGTCGCTCTATTCGGATGCACTCTATATATCCGCCGATACGCTTGGAAATGAGACCTCCCTTCGGGAAACAGTAGAATATCTCCACAAATCGATGGGAATCTCCCGCTTTTTTATCGATGAAATCCACTTTGTTCCCGAATATGCCGCCATTCTCAAAGAGCTCTATGACTTCTTCAAGCTCCGGATCTACTTCACCAGCTCGGTTTCTCTTTCACTCTATGCTTCAAGCTGGGACCTTTCTCGGCGGGTAAAAATAGTCCGGCTTACCCCGTTTTCCTTTCGCGAATACCTCTTCTTTCGCTTTGAAAGAAAGAGTGAAGCACTTCCTCTGCAAAGGGTTCTTCAGGAAAGGCTCACAGCGGAACATCTGATGCTTTCCCCCTACCTCGAGGAGTATCTCCGCGGCGGACTCTACCCTTTTCTCCTTGAACCCGGCGGCAACATGGAGCAATTCTCTGCAATAAGGGAGAAGATCATCCGTCATGATATTCCAAACTATGACCGTAGTATTACCATGGAAGATGTTTCGAACATTGAAAAGACGATCTCTTTTATTGGAAAGTCGCCGGTCGACGGCATCAACTACAGCTCTGTTGCAAAAAACATCGGAATTACGAAATACATGGCCGAAAAATATCTCGATCTATTGGAACGAAGCTTTCTTATCTTCACTATCTTCCCGAAAGGAACGAACGTGTTGAAAGAGCCCAAGATTCTCATGGAACTGCCCTTTAGGCTTCTGTTTCGAGATTACCGGGAGTGCATCGGAGAATTGCGGGAAGACTTTTTCGCCCTCGCCATGCTGCAGCACGAAACACATTTTTCCTACCTTAAAACCAATAGAGGACAAAAAACACCTGACTTTCTCGTAGAAGGGAAAGATATAGACGGCAGTGACTCATCGTTTATCTTCGAGGTGGGCGGCAAAGGCAGGGGCAGAAGTCAATTCAAAGGGATAGAATATGATAAGAAGATTGTTCTTTTTCACGAAAACACTGAGTCCACCGGCTACGAAGCAGGGAAAAAGGTTCCCCTCCATGCTCTCGGTTTTTCGTAGGGGCACCGAATAATTGTGCCTCTCCCTTGTCCCTCCGGCAATCCGGGGCTATATTTACTGTACGTGAAGAAGATGACTCACAACAGCCCGCTTTGGGCGGCACTTATGAAAGACCTCGATGGATGGTCCGCTTGTAGTTTAGGCGCCCGGCCGGTGGCCACAGTCTCGCGTCCGGCCGAAGGGAACCGGGCGATTAAGCTCGCTCTCCTCGCCGCCGCTTCGCTGCTCCTGCTCTTTTCCGGCTGCAAGATAAACCCCGACCCGCCGGACCGCTACGCGCTGGTGTATGGGGTCAGTGATTACTCCGGCTATTCCGGCCCGGACGATCTGGAGTACACCGACGACGACGCCGGTGCCCTTGCTTCGCTCCTGAAGGCAAAGGGCTTTGAGACGTATCTTCGAGTAGATGAGGGAAATTTCGGAGGATCACCCTTTTACGGTTTTCCCGACGCAGAGATCGAGGAAGCCTCGCGAGATCAGTTCGAATTAGATATGAATATGCTATCCGGCCGTGCAAGCGATGAAGCGATCATTTTTATCTTCTTTTCCAGCCACGGTATGGTCGGGCCGGAGTGGGCCGAAGACAGTGAGCCTGAAAGAAGTGTGACCGCGGCAAATGAGTGGATCGTCACCTGGGCTTCTTCGGCTACAATTACAAGCTATGCAGATTATGACACCTACATGGTCAGCGACGATTTTCTGGCAAAAAACCTGCGAAAACTTCCCACAAGAAAAAACGTCGTCGTCATCGATGCCTGTCTTTCCGGCGGGTTTATCGGAGACTCCTACGACGTGGACACTGCGCCGGCGGATTACTCCCAATCCGATGACACGATAGACGGCAAACTACGTGAAGCATTTAAAAGCTATTTTAACGACTCAAGCAACGATGCCACATGGCGGGATGCGATTGTGATAAGCGCCGCGGGGGAAGATGAAAATTCTTACGAAGATCCGGCAATAGGCAACGGAATTTTTACCGCCGGTCTGCTTCGTGCCGGCTCAAACGACATAAACAACGACGGCTACATCTCCACAATTGAACTGTACAAATACGCCCGCGACTTCGTGGAGAAGAACTTCAACGATCTCTACACCGACCCGACCGACTATCTGCCCCGGATCTCCGGCGGGCCGGTGGATTACGTCCTCTTCGAGGCGGATTAAGCGGATTAATACCATAATTATTGCTTTCCACTCCACTTTTTCGTAAAATTCTGCAGGTGAACGTCTTCGAGAGCAGGAAGGAACAGCTTCTCAACAGTCTCCTCAAATGGATGGTACTTCTTGGCTTCGTGGCCTACGTACCGAGCCTCATAGCCGCATTGTATCAGGGATTGTATGCGTTGGCCCTCATCGATTCGGCTGCCTATTTTGCTGTGGCGGCGATTTTTTTCAGCAAGAAGGCGAGTCATCGGCTGAGGCTCATCAGTACCGTTTTCATTACCCTGTTGATAGGCGCCGCGGTACTTTTCGCCACGGGAACGGAGGGCGCCGGACATGTGTGGCTGCTCTGTTCGGTGTTTATCGCCGCCCTGTTCGGCAGGAAAAGCGTCACCATTATCGCCATCGTTCTCACCCAACTCGTGATGATTTCTTACCTCGTCATCGGCGCGCTGGGACTCATAAACCACAGTTTCTCCATTATCGGGATTACCGCCATCTCTTCTAATCTGCTCTTGATCTCCATCACTCTCAGCATTATCACCCACAATCTGCTCAAATCTCTTCGTCTTGAGATCGACCGGCAGGAAAAGGTGCTGGACCTGCTTCACCATCGGGTGAAGAACAATCTGCAGTCGTTAGAGAGTCTGGTTTCGGTCAGCGCCGGGCAGGCTCCTGCGGATTCCCATTTATCCAGGCGTGTCCAGGCCCTCTCCGCTGCCAATGAACTCCTCCTTTCCGATCCATTGGAAGCGACGGTAGCGCTGGAAGAACTTCTTCGAGTAATCTCTCATCCCTCACACATAAAAACCGTCGGGGAAAGCAGCATGAAGATCCCGCCGGAGCGTATCACGGAGATCGCCATGGGCCTCAGCGACCTCTTCGAAGCACTCGCTCCGGTAAAACCCTTGGAAATCGAGATTCACCATTCGCTTCTCAAGATCCGTCCAAAGAGCAGGATCAGCGCCGAGCTTTTACAAGGAGTGCAAGACGAGAACAGCTTGATTCCGTCCGGCTGGCTCGAACTTTCATCTACCGAAGCTTCGGACGAAATGCTGCATATTGATTTGAAGAGTTGAGTATCGATCCTCCGATCGGCGAGTATTTGAGAGACGACCGATTTAATAGTGCCCCTTATGCTCCCTCTGTTTCGGGAAGCGGGTGTAAAACTGGAAGATGTCGAGGCCACGGCCGAGTATTATCCTCCACCCGTTGTCGGTCTCTATCCACCGGTCGTGGAGGCTGTTGTCGAACTCGTATTCGAAATCAATTCCATCCTTGCTCAAACCGTTTTTCAGTTCGTCGAGGGTCTAGCGCAGTTCATCCTCGTGGTAGGAGTCGACGGTGGTCACGAGCGAGACTTTTACCCCCTCTTCCTTCGGTTCGAGGATTTCGCAGAAGCTCATAAAGTTGAATATCTGGTACTGCATCCTGATGTACGGGTCGCAGAGGTGGATTTCTCTCGCATCT
>CAZQNO010000106.1:0-6723 GCA_964594775.1 uncultured Spirochaetaceae bacterium | reverse complement strand
TCACCGCAGGTGATAAAGTGCTCGCCTACCGCCTGGATACGTTCGAGACGAAACTAAAAGAGCCACGATCCGGAAGAGCTGATCATGGATATAAAGAAGATCGAGAAAATCAGGCAACTGGAGACCGATAATCAAATCCTGAAGGCAGAACAGGGAAACGGTACCTTCCATCTCAAATCTCGAAACACCGGTTTCAACCATGTGTTGGATATCGCCCGAAAAGTGGCGCTCAATGATTCAAACGTACCGATACTCGGTGAGTCGGGTGTGGGAAAGGAAGTGGTTGCCCGGTCTTATCTGATGCGAATCTTCATCTTGGAGGAACCGGATGCCTAATTGGGCTCGTCCGGGTCTGTGGGGGCTTCGGGGGAGCAATCCCCCGATTCTACCCGGAGTTCTGTCTTTTTTATTCTGGACGTAAAACGTCCGCCCCGGCTATACTGTAATGAGAACTATTCATTGCAGAAGAAAGTGCAAGGAGGGCGGAGATGGGTTTGTTCGATACAATCATTCTCGATGAATCGAAGATTTGCAGTTCCTGCGGCGCGGCTATAGAGACGATACAGACAAAATCCTTCTCATCCGCTCTCAAAGAATATCGGGTGGGAGATATAGTAGGCAGCTCACCGGTGTTTACCGGGGTTATTCAAGAGGACCTGTTTTGCTCAAGCTGCAACAGTGTGTCTCAGGAGGTCTATCTTGCTGTGTGGCACACTCTATTGGCAGGGGTCTACGACTGCGTCGAAGAAGCCGAAGAGAGGCTCCTGCAGATAGACCGGGCGGAACTGATGGATTATATCGTTCGGCATCAGAGGGAGGCCGAGATATGGCACGTGCGCTTTGCCCGGCTCTTTGGAGACCTCAAGAACTGGTATGAGCATCAGCGCGTTGCCGAAACGGAGGATGTATCGGATAAGGATCTGCGCTTCTTTCGAATCCGTGAGATCTTGGAGGCAGAAGACCCCGTGGCCGCCCTCATCGAGGCTCACCGTCCGGTCAACCCCGAAGACGAGAGCGAACTCAATCCGGCGGAGTAGACCTTTACGGTCAACTATCTTTCGCACTTTTTTTTGACTCAACGGCTCCTTTCGCTGCTCGAGAAGAATGCTCCTGCGACAGTGGGAGATAAAGTACCTCAAGGAGTATTCGATTGCCAACTAGCGGGTCGGCGGAGACGGGCCGAATTGCCGTTGGAGCTTGTTCAGCGACGCATACATAGCGCTTTGGAAGCATCGCCGGCAATAACTCTTCAAGGACTCTATGAGTTGAGTTGACTAAACAGACTTAGTTAAGTAAACTAAGTATATGAAGACCGTAAATACGCATGAGGCAAAGACCCATCTTTCCCGGATACTCGAGGAAGTAGAAAAGGGAGAGGTGTATGTTATCAGCCGAAACGGCGTACCCGTGGCCGAGCTCCGCAAGAGGACTCAACGGCCGAGGAGCAAACCCGATCCTGTCCTCTCCCGCTTGCGGATTAATTATGATCCGGTAGAAGACTTACAAGAGGATGAATGGGGCCCGATAGAATGATTATTCTCGATACCTGTGCGGTGCTCTGGATTGCAGCGGGAGCGGACCGCTTTTCACCCGACACGAGAACCGTAATCGACAGCGAAGCTGTGGTTGCCGTTTCTGCAATAAGCGCCTTCGAGATCGCCGTGAAATACCGTAAGGGGAAGCTTTCTCTTCCCATGCCCCCCGAGGAATGGTGGGACCGTGTTATCGAGCACCATCGTTTTGATGTAATCGATCTAAGCCCCTCCCTTGCGATGCGCGCTACCCGGCTTCCGGACATTCATAGGGACCCGGCCGACCGCTTCATCATAGCTGCTGCCGTCAAACATAGCTGCCCAGTGGTAAGCGCCGACAGGCGCTTTTCCGAATACGGAGTCCATCTGCTACTATAAAATGCTACGGAATCAACCCTTATTTAGCCGCCCGTATTCAACCGCCGCCAGTCTACTTACCGAACAAGTTTCCCAGAAGCCGGAAGAAAGAGTAGATGGGAAAGAATGCGAGGGCGAGTATCCCTGTCGGAACATTCATGTTTCTTCTTGTCCCCCGATTTATCATATACCCCTTTCTAAGGGAACCGACGAGAAAGAGTACGAGTCCCGTGGCGAACCAGAGGGGGAGAAGGGTAAGGGCGGGATAGGGAAGGTCCGCCGGCAGCTTTCCGACAAGACCGGTGGCCGTTTCAGTCAGCTTCGTGAGAGTGGACCCGTGCTCTCCCGCCTTCTCAAGAACGGTTGCACGAAAATCTTGGGAACTCTGGAAGAAGTAGAGTCCCGAATAGAGAAGGGTGAGGAGAAGCCCGAAGATGAAGAGCAGAGGATGCTGCAGAGAGAGGTGATATTTGCGCGCGTAGTTGAGGGAGCCGTAACTCTGTCCGAGCAGTTCCGTTACATCTTCCGCTGCGGGCTCGAGCTCCGCCGCTGCCTCGACCCAGCTTTGCATGTTCTTCGCCTCGTTCTTGTTGAGGGGTATGCCGATACCGTTCTTGTATCTCGATGAGCAGCAGCGGCCGCCGTTCATGAGGTAGGAGAAGGCGAGGGTTGCCCGCATGTAGGCGGGGGAGTCGGAATCGACAGTTACCTGTTTCATGATATCGATAGCCTGGTCGTACTGGCCCGACTTGTTGGCACACCGTGCAACACCGGTGATGCTCCGGTTGTTGACGTCGATGGTTTCGTCGGTAGTGGGAAAGAGAGAGACCGCCTTGATGAGCTGGCCGTACATTTGGGCGGCCTCGGGATAGCGGCCGGCCCGTTCGGCTTTCCTCGCTTCTTCCAAACTATCCTGCAATGCACTTGAGCTCATGTGAAACCTCCATTTTTTCGGAATAATAGCACAGGAGAAGGAAACTGGTAAAATACTTTTTTTCGCCGGGGCTCCGGGCCGGCCTTGCCGAGCCCGGAGCGGGGTTGTGGCTGCGGTTATACACTCACCCGCACCTGTGAAGGCATCCGGTTCATCGCCCGCAGGAGCCTCGACTATTTCGACGATGAGAGCACCGCCACGGCCATGTACGCACGTATCGTCTCCCTTTCTTGCGGAAATCCTCTACCAAAAACTCCTCGTCTACTCTCTGCGGAAGGCTTCTACGAGAGGGCCCTCGAAGAACTCTCTCGGTGACACTCCCTGCAGTGAAGAGCGGCACTTCCATCGGCCTGCTAAATAGAGTATATTTTTTCCATGGATAAGAGAATGATTGTTCCCGCCCTCTTCGGCATTCTATTTATTGTGGCAGTAGCCGCCTACGCATCCCTTTTTCTCCTGATTCCCTTTCCGCCGGTGGTAAAGCTGATTATCGGCCTCGTCGTGGCGGCCCTGGCAATAAGCATGGGCTATCTCATCATCCAACGAAACAGAGAACTCAAGGAGGAAGACAAGGATGATCTTAGTAAATACTGATTTTGTGAACGGCAAGGAGCTCGAGGTCCTTTCTATCGTTAAAGGTTCAACCATTCGGGCGAAGCACTTGGGAAGAGACATCCTTGCCGGCTTGAAGACGATCGTCGGCGGCGAGCTGAATGCCTACAGCGACATGATCAACGAGGCGAGGGCGATTGCTACTAAGCGGATGGTGGAAGAAGCCCAGGCTCTCGGTGCCGACGGGGTAATCAACATTCGTTACTCTACGAGCGCCGTGATGCAGGGGGCCGCCGAGGTCCTTGTTTACGGCACCGCAGTGAAATTTACGTAGCGGATAGCAGGAGCCGAAATGAAAACTGCCGTCTACCAAGCGTACGGTCCGCCACAGGTGCTGCATATTGTCGAGTCTGAAAAACCCGAGCCTGAGGAAAACGAACTTCTCATCAGGGTAAAGGCTCGTTCGGTGAACTACGGCGACCTCTTTGCCCGGCAGGGGATCCCAAGAGAGCGCTTCAACATGCCCGGCTTTCTCTATTTGCCGGTCAAGCTGGTGTTCGGAGCGAAAAAGCCGAAGATCAAAGTCCTGGGAAGCGAATACTCCGGCATCGTCGAGTCCGTCGGAGCGAAAGTGAGCCGCTTCAAGGCCGGCGATGAGGTCTACGGTTATCTGGGCCAGAATATGGGGGCCAATGCCGAATACCTCACCGTAAAGGAAACCGGTACGCTGGAGCTTAAACCCCGAAATCTCAGCTTCGAAGAGGCCGCGACGGTGCCCTACGGGACCATGACCGCTTACTCTCTTCTCCAGAAGCGGGAGATCCGGCTGGGACAGGAAGTCCTCATAATCGGCGCCTCCGGATCGATCGGCGCCGCCGCCCTCCAGCTGTGCAAGATGAAAGGGGCAAGGGTAAGCGCTGTAGCGGGGACCCCGCGCATGGAATATGCTTTCTCGCTGGGAGCCGACCGTGTCATCGACTATCGAAAGGAAGACTTTACCCAAGACGGTATGACCTACGATCTAATCATGGACATTATTGGAAAGAGTTCATTCTCGGCAGTGAAAAACTCACTCAAGGGAAACGGCGTCTATTTTTGCGTCAGTTTCAAGACGCGGGAGCTGCTGCAGATGCTGATGAATACCTTTCGGGGAGGCCGGCGGGTGCTCTGCGCCCTCTCATCGGAATCGGCAGAAAACCTGGCCGCCGTCGGCACATTGATAGAGGAGGGCAAGCTCACCGTAAGGGTGGACCGCAGTTTTCCCCTCGATCGGATTGCCGAAGCCCACGCCTACGCCGAGTCCGACGAACGAAAGGGGAGCGTGGTGGTGAGCTCGCCTTGATGGGCTAAGGCTCACTCTTCTGAATTGCTAATAACTATGCCGACCGCCGTGGCTAAGCGCAGGAGAAAATCGGCAAAGACCCCCCATTCGCCCTATAGTTCGGCAAGAATATGCATTGCAATGCTTATAGGTTCGGTACTCAGTTCCGGAATCTGATGAGTAATGGAGAGAAGCCGCCATATGAAGATCATACCAAAACCGATTATTAGTTGATAGATTCCTGTTATTTGCTCTTTCATGAAAGGCTATTCTTTTCTATGTCCCTTCGGCGACACCGTTCTCTTTTGCGAGAAATACCTTGCTGGTGGGATAGGCGAACTCGATTCCCCGCTCCTGGAAGACCCGATAGATTGCAAGGTTTATTGTCTGCTGTATGTCCATGTAGAGGGCGTAATCCGGAGAAAGAACGTAGTAGACCGTCTCGAAAATAAGGGCAAAGTCTCCATAGTTGCGAAAGTGGGACCGATCGAACCTCGCCCCCTCTATCCCTTCGATGATCTCCTTAATAAGAACAGGGACGGCTTCCACCTCTTCCACGGGAGTTTGGTAGGTGATTCCTATGCTAAAAACCACTCTCCGTTCAGCCATCCTTTTGTAGTTATGCACCCGTGAACTCGTAAGGTCGGAGTTGGATATTATAAGCTGCTCCCCGGAGAGGGCGCGGACCCTGGTGGTTTTTATGCCGATTTTCTCTATACTGCCGAGTTTATCGTTGAAGATGATGAAGTCTCCGATTTCGAAGGGACGATCGAAGAAGATAACGAAGTAGCTGAAGAGGTCGCCGAGCACTCCCTGCGCGGCAATTGCGACTGCAATACCGGAGACCCCGAGCCCCGCGACTACGGTGGATATCTCGAAACCGAGGTTGTCGAGAAGAAAGATGGCCCCGATAATCCAGAGAACGAAGTTAAAAAGGGCGAGGAGAGGTCGAACCCTTTTCTCGTCTTCCTCCCTGCCGGTTTTTTCCACATAGCGGCGGATCGAGGAAGAGAAAGCGAATACGGCAGTTCGTATGACTATCACCGTCACCAACAGGCTGATAAGACCGTCTACAACTCTCTTGCCGAGTGGAGGAAGGGGAAGCGTCCTTAGAGCGAGATAGACGGTCGCCGCATAAAGGAGCGGCAAGACTATCCGTGTGAAGGCAAGCTTCAGCGGGCTCTCCTCTCGCAGCCCTTTGCGCAGTAGTACTCTCAGAAGAGCTATGAGAAGGATGCCTGCAATAAAAATGGAGAAGGCCTCGGTGAGATCGACGACCCAGATCGGGATGTCTGCCTTTCCGCTGAGCTTTACTAGTAGTTTCTCACTATTCATACTCTGCAGTATAATGGAACAACCCGTATTACTCTATTCTTTAATCGGCGGCTTAAGACGGATAGTCTTTTATCTCTTGAAGACCGGTCGGTCCATCTTATCCAGGTAATCTCGCTCAGCGCCAAATAACCGCCGGAGCCCTGTCGTTCTGCATCAAGGTGAAAATCGATTAATAGTTCTAATTCAGTCATTCGATTGCTCCCTCTACCTTTGCATTAACTGCTCCCGGGAGCAGGAATCGGTTGTGATCGAAGGATTCGAAACCCACGACTCTGCCGATCCCCCGGACTCCAAAACCCTCCTCCCCCGGGATGATCTCGGCGCTGGTCACGGCTTTTCACTGGTCTCCGTAGAAGTCTCGATCTGGTTCCACCGCATAAGGAAGTTCAGAAACGCCATTTCCATCGGCGGGGAACAGCTTACGGCAGTTTATTCGAATTTTTTCACCCAAGATAAGAATTCATCCCAGGCCTTCTTTCTCGTACCAGTATTATAGGTTATCAGTCCGATAGTTTCCAATGACTCGGCAAACTGGTCAACAAACTCTTGCGGCAAGTCTTCTGCTTCAAGCATTTTAGTAAATATTTCCGTTACCTCCGGCGACCAATCCACTAACTGGAAAATAAACGCCGCTTTAATTCTTTCTTCATTCTCCATTTCAGTGAAGAATACTTCAAAAAATTTTCGCTGTA
>CAZQNO010000105.1:5212-6899 GCA_964594775.1 uncultured Spirochaetaceae bacterium | reverse complement strand
TTAAATTCTGGTTCAGATTTGTATATAAATATAGATCAGCAATAGAAAATAATAACTTTCAATACATTAAAAAAAGATTAAATGATAGCTTATCTTCCTATAGCGGACCAATTCTGGAAAAACTATATCATGAAATCTATCGAGAATCTGGAAAATATACGGAAATTGGTAATTATTGGGAGAAAAAAAATCAGAATGAAATTGATTTAGTATGTATAGATGAAATAAGGAAAAAGTTAATTATTGGCGAGATAAAGATTAAAAAAGATAAAATAAATATGAACACCCTTAGGGAAAAAGCAAAAAAATTACTAAAGAACTATAAAGACTATACAATTGAAGAGATAGGACTGGGGTTATCAGATATTGATAATGTAGTAGAAAATGAATATCTATAACCACTTTGAGTTGACCATTGTCAACAGCGGAACAGGAAAAACGTTATGGATCGGAAACAGACTTCAGGCCGTCTATAATTTTTTCTTCGGGACTGTAAAGATGAGTACTTGGGCGGAGAATATGAGAGCCATTCCGGTGAGGCTGGAGACGCTTACCGGTTCCCGGATAAAAAAGATACCGAGAAGGCTCGCCGTAAGGGGTTCGGCGAGAACGAGGGGTCCCACCGTTGAGGTCGAAACGAGGCGTACTCCTCTGCCGAAAAGAAAATAGGCAATTCCCGAAGAAAAGAACCCGAGATAGATCACTACCCCTAATCCGCCGATGCGGCCCATCCATTGCATATCGGCTCCGCCGAAAAAGGGGATAAAAAAGAAGGGTATGAGCATTAGGGCCGCGATGATGAACGATATTCCATTGACGGCATCCGGCGGATAAGTGCGGACCATTCGTCCCGATAGGAAGGCGTAGAAAGAGTAGGAAAATCCTCCCAGCAGTGCGAAGAATAATCCGAGAGGCTGGATGTAGACCTCTCCCGAACCTCCGGCAAGAAGAATGACGCCGCAGATTGCCGTAAGAGATGAGATATACCAGCGCGGCTGCGGCCGTTCTCCGTTTAATACGATTCCCAGCAGTCCGGTAAAAACCGGAGCACTTCCGATGGCAAGCAAAGAGCCTGCGGCGACTCCGGTGAGGGCGATACCGGTGAAATAGGTGAGATTGAAAATTGTCTGGGTGAAGCCCGATAGAAGAAATACGGGACGTAGAAATTTTCGGGGCGCCGAAAAACGGCGGCGCAGGAGACCTGCGGCTACGAGAAAGGCACCTCCCAAGACGAGTCTGATCAGGGCAACGTGCAGAGGAGTCGATGCGCTCGGGGCGATAGCCTGCACGGTGCCGGAGGTTCCCCAGAGAAAGGCGGCACCGAGTATCAACAGGGGCCCGGCGAGGGTATCTGTAGGATTCGTGTGATTGGGCATACTGATGAACAGCCTCAGCCGATTCTTCGCCGCAGCTCTTCGGCACGGCCCCGAGCCTCTTCGATCACTTCCTCCTCTCCATCAATCTTTCCCTTCTGCAGAAGAACTTCTCCGTTGCAGATTACCGTATCCACCGCCCCTCCGCCGCCGGCGTAGACCAGGTTGGAAGTAAGATTGTGGGCGGGAACCATCGAGGGATGATTGCGGTCGATGAGAAGAAGGTCTGCGTGGGCTCCCTCTTCGACTTTACCGGAGAGATAGGGGAAGACTTTCGGCACGGCGCCGCTTGCTGCTGTCCACGCGCCGGCGGC
>CAZQNO010000105.1:0-5112 GCA_964594775.1 uncultured Spirochaetaceae bacterium | reverse complement strand
GCGCCGGCGGCGACGGCGAATATTTCCTCCGCCGGAAGGACTTCGGGGTCGCCGAAATGATGCTTCTGCAGGAGGGCCGCTATCTTCATCTCCTCGAACATGTCGAGATTATTGTTGGAGCTGCATCCGTCGGTGCCGAGCATCATGGGAACTCCCGCTTCCTTGAGGCGGCGGTAGGGAAAACAGCTTCCCGAAGCGAGCTTCATGTTGCTCGCCGGGTTGTGGACCACCGTGCTGCCGCTTTCGGCAAGGAGTTCGATCTCCCTGTCGGACAACCAAACCGCATGAGCCGCCGCCACGTTAGGACCTAAAAATCCGATATCGGCGAGGTACTCCGCCGGCCGTTTTCCGTGTGCGGCAAGGCAGTCTTCTACCTCCTTTTCCGTTTCGCAGAGGTGGATATGAAGGGGAAGACCGTTCTCCCGGGAAAACTCTGCGGCCCATCTGAGGGTCCTCTCGGAAACGGTGTATATGGAGTGTGGAGCCGGGGAAAAGATGATTCGTTCGTTCTTTCCTCCATACTCCTCGAATAAGCGCCGATTCTCCTCGATGACCTCTTTTCCCTTCGCCTCGTCGAAAAAGTCGAAGAGTGCCGGACCGACGGCGGCCTTGATGCCGGCATCTTGGTACGCACGGTAGGCTTGGGGAAAGAAAAAGTACATGTCGTTGTAGAAGACGGTGCCGCTGTGGATCATTTCCAGTGCCGCCAGACGCGTGCCCCAGTAGATGTCTTCCGGAGTGAGGGCCGCTTCGGCGGGCCAGATCTTCTCCTCCAGCCATGGCTGCAGCTTCATGTCGTCGGCGAAGCCGCGCAGGAGGGTCATTGCCGCATGACCGTGGCCGTTCTTGAGGGCGGGGACCAGGTAGTTTCCTTCGGCTCCTATCGTGTGCGGGTCTTCGGGCCCGGTGGATGTCCCGGCGGCCTCAATGGAGGAGATTCTGCCGCCCTCGATGCGGACATCGACCCGCCGGCCCTCCAGCTCTGCGTTTCGAATGTCGAGCCCCATACTTCACCCTCCTTTCCTCCTATGGTAGCATGTGCCCCGGCCTATGAAAAGTTCACTGCGCTGGGCGCTTTATGTAGATAAGAGAAACGAGGAGTAAGAGTCATGCAAAAAGAAAAACCTTTTCCAAAGGATTTCGTTTTCGGCGCCGCAACGGCCTCCTACCAAATCGAGGGGGCCGTACAAGAAGACGGCCGGGGCCCGTCGGTGTGGGACCGATTCAGCCACACTCCCGGAAAGATAAAGCCGGGTCACAACGGCGATGTGGCCTGCGACCACTACCACCGTTACGGGGAGGACGTGCAGATCATGGATTCGCTCGGACTCGATGCCTACCGCTTTTCCGTCTCCTGGTCTCGGGTGATACCCGAGGGCCGCGGTTCGGTCAACGAAAAGGGAATCGACTTCTACTCCCGTCTCGTCGACGCGCTTCTTGAGAAGGACATAAGTCCCTACGTTACGATGTTCCACTGGGACCTCCCCCAGGCCCTGCAGGACCGATACGGCGGCTTCGCGTCTCCCGAGGTCATTGAGTATTTTGCCGACTATGCCGAGCTGTTGGTGAGGCGTCTCGGCGATCGGGTGAAGCACTGGATCACACTCAACGAACCCTGGGTCTATTCCGTCCTCGGCAACCTCTTCGGCCTCCATGCTCCGGGGAGGAAGAATGTCTGGGCGGCCTTTCGGACCGGACACAATCTTCTCGTTTCCCATGGAAAGGCGGTGCAAAGGATCCGCGCCCTCGATTCCGATGCCCTGGCGGGCATAACCCTCAATCTCATGCCGGTTTATCCGAGGACGGATACGGAGAAAGATCGCAAGGCCGCCGACAGGGCAGATCAGTTCGTTAACCGGCAGTTCCTCGACCCCCTCTTCAAGGGCGAGTATCCGCAGGACCTGTGGAAGCGGATTTCCCTCTTTACCCCCACGGTAAGGGCGGAGGAGATGGACATCATCAGCGAGAAGATAGACTTCCTCGGCATCAACAACTACACGCGGGAGCAGGCCTTTTTCTCTCTCAAGCGTCCTTTCTTCTTCTTCGATATGACGGGCAGGGATGTGGCGGAGAGGGACTTCGTGAAGGACGGGGTGCAGTACACCTCAATGGGCTGGGAGGTCTTCCCCGAGGGGATCCACCGGCTGCTGCTGCGGATGAAAAACGAGTACGGCAACATTCCCGTCTACATAACCGAAAACGGTGCGGCCTTTGAAGATGAGCCGGTGGAAGAAGGGGGCAAAATGCGGGTCCACGACGAAAAGCGGGCCGCTTTTCTTGAAAACTACACGGCAAAGGTCTCCCAGGCTGTCGACGAGGGATGTAACGTAAAGGGCTACTTCGTATGGTCTCTGATGGACAACTTCGAATGGGCCGAAGGCTACGACAAACGTTTCGGGATCGTCTATGTCGATTACCGCGACCAAAAGCGGATAGTCAAGGACAGCGGTCTCTGGTACCGGGACTTCATTTCCCAGGCGAGGTAAGGCTATGTAACGCGAAGATCTGAATCTCCTGTCGATCCCTTTACAATATCTTTGATTCTCGGTACCAATGTAGGTAAAGCCACAAACGGGAGTTATCAATGGATGTCGACGTAAAAAGCCTTCACCCCCTGGAGGTCAAAACACTGCTGCACGTGGGACCCGGTGAAGATATCGGGACCGACAGGCTCGTGAGAGAGCTTTCTTTCAAGATAGGTCAATGTAATCAGGCTTTCAGCTGGCTGGAGGGGAAGGGTTTTATCGAGGAGAAGGGCAGGAGCACCCGTACCGTCTATGAATTGACCGATCTCGGCCGCTCCTACGCCGAAGAAGGCAGCCCTGAGGAGCGGATTCTGCGTCTCCTCGCCGAAAAAGGGCCCCATTCGATGCCGGAGATAGCTTCCGCCCTCGGTCTGGAGAACAGCGACGTCGGCTCCTCCTTCGGACGACTCTCGAAAGAGGGCGTTTTGGAGATGAACGGCGAGAAAAACGTCTCGGTAAAGGACGACGAGACCCCCTCGAAGCGGATGCAGGCGGTGCGGAGCCTCCTCGATCGGGCTGCGGGAGGAGAGGACCTGGTCCACGAAGATCTGTCTGAAGAAGAACAGCAGGCTGCGGCGGGAATCAGCAAAAAACGGGGCGCTTCGGGTGTGCCCTTCAAAGCCGCCGAGCGGGAGGAAATCGTCTACCGACTTTCAAAGACGGGGGAAAAGGCGAAGGACGCCCTGGTAGCGGAGGGCCTCACGGGAGAGGAGATCGGCGCCCTCAGTCCCGAGATGCTTTCCGACGGCAGTTGGAAAGGAAAAAAATTTCGGGCCTACCAAATTCACCTGCCGCCGCAGCGGGTCCTCCCGGGACGAAGAAACCCCTACAGCGAATATCTCCACTGGGTCAAGGACAAGCTCACCTCCCTCGGCTTCGAGGAATTCGACGGTCCACTGGTGGAGACCGAATTCTGGAACGGCGATGCCCTTTTCATGCCCCAGTTCCACAGCGCCCGGGACATCCACGATGTCTACTACATCGAGAACCCGAGCCACGCCAAGGAGATCGAGCAGCCCTATCTCGATCAGGTCGCGGCTGTCCACGAAGACGGGTGGAAGACCGGCAGCCGGGGATGGGGTTACCGCTTCGACAGGAACTTCACCCGACGGCAGATTCTCCGCAGCCAGGGGACGGTCCTCTCGGCCAAGCAGCTGCCGAAGGCGAATGTGCCGGGCAAGTACTTCGGTATCGTCCGCTGCTTCCGCTACGACCAGGTAGACGCGACTCATGGGGCGGATTTCTACCAGACCGAAGGCATAGTCCTTGGCGAGGATGTCAACCTCCGGACACTGCTGGGAATTCTCAAGATGTTTGCAGAGGAGATCGCCGGCGCAGAGGATGTAAAATACGTTCCCGGTTACTTTCCCTTCACCGAACCCTCGATAGAGGTACACATCAAGCACCCCGAGCTCGGCTGGTTCGAGCTGGGGGGAAGCGGCATCTTCCGGCCGGAAGTCTCTCAGGCCCTCGGTGTCGATGTGCCGGTGCTCGCCTGGGGCCTCGGGATCGACCGAATGGCCCTGATGCACCTGGGACTCAACGACCTTCGGGAACTCTTCTCCCCGAACATCGAAAACGTACGCCTGAGAAGGAGTCTGTAAGGATGCCAAAGATAGAAGTATACGAAAAGAATCTGCTCTCCTATACGGGAAGGAACTACAGCGACGAGGAGTTCGAACGGATCCTCGAATCGGCCAAGGCCGAGCTCGACGGTAAGGAGCCGGAGAAGGACCTCTTGAAAATCGAGCTCAACGACACAAACCGTCCGGACCTCTGGTCTACCGCCGGTTTGGGAAGGCAGCTGCGGCTCCGGGAGAGCGGCGAAATAGCTGAATACGATTTCTTCTCCACCCCGAAGGAGACGAAAGACCACGGTGATCGGGTGGTCAAGATCGATCCCTCGGTAAAGGAGATTCGCCCCTACGAAATCGCCTTTGCCGTAACGGGAAAGAAGATCGACGAGGCCACCCTCAAAGACATCATCCAGACCCAGGAGAAGCTCTGCTGGAATTTCGGCCGCAAGCGGCGCTCCATCGCCATCGGGATCTTCCGCAGCGACCTTCTGACCTTTCCCGTTAGTTACTTCGCCGCGGATCCCGATGAAACGAAATTCGTTCCCCTGCAGACCGAGACGGAGATGAGTCTCCGGCAGATGTGCACCGACATACCGAAGGGCCGGGAGTACGGCCACATCGTGCAGGGCTTCGACCGCTTCCCCTATCTCGAAGACACCGCCGGCTACGCCTTGAGTTTTCCGCCGGTAATCAACAGCGCCTACACTGGAGCGGTGAAGGTGGGAGACGAGAATCTCTTCATCGAAATGACCGGGACGGTGCTGCGGGACATCATCCTTACGGTAAACATCGTCGCCTGTGATCTCGCCGATGCCGGTTTTACGATTCTTCCGGTAAAGATGATATACCCCTTCGACACTGAATTCGGCCGAGAGATAACCGCTCCCTTCTATTTTCAAGAGCCGATGAATGTAGAGGTCGAGGCGGTAAAGAAACACCTCGGTTCCGAACTCTCCGTACAGGAGATGCAGGATGCCCTGCGGCACATGGGGGTGAAGAGCTCGGTTTCC
>CAZQNO010000104.1:0-6902 GCA_964594775.1 uncultured Spirochaetaceae bacterium | reverse complement strand
CAAAGACCAACTGTCCCTTCACCCTCCTTCCGAACAGTGTGCTGCTCCTGGCCCGAGGTCGATGATGTGGTCCGCTTCTGCGACTACATCCAGGTTGTGTTCGATGACGACGACGGTATTTCCCGTTTCGGTGAGTCTGCGGAGTACCCGCAGGAGCTTCTCCACGTCGGCCATATGGAGGCCTACGGTGGGTTCATCGAGGATGTAGAGGGTCGGTTTTGCGGTGAAGGTGACTTCCTCACCGCTGCGGCGGGCTTTGGAGAGTTCGGTAACGAGCTTGAGCCTTTGGGCCTCGCCGCCGCTGAGGGTCGGGCTCTGCCGGCCGAGGGAGAGATAGTCGAGGCCGACCTCTTCCAGCAGCGCGAGAGGCCGGAAAACCGCCGGTACGGGACGGAAGAAGTCCGCCGCTTCGCTGATGTTCATATCGAGGACCTCGGCGATGTTCTTGCCCTTGTACTTTACCTCCAGAGTCTCCCGGTTGAAGCGGGCACCGCCGCAGGTCTCGCAGGGTATGCGGACATCGGGAAGAAAGCTCATCTCGATCCGCTTTATTCCCTGCCCGCCGCAGTCATCACAGCGCCCCCCCGCAACATTGAAAGAGAAGCGGCCGGCATCGTATCCCCGCAGTTTTGCCTCCGGTGTTTCGGCAAAGAGGGAGCGGACGGCGTTCCAAAAGCCGACGTAGGTGGCCGGGCAGGAGCGCGGGGTCTTCCCAATGGGGCTTTGGTCCACCTCAAGCGTTCTGGAAATCTGTTCCCAGCCCTCTATCGCCCGGCAGCCGCTGAGCTCTTCCTGCGGCCTGCCCCGCTTAGAGCCGCTTTTCGCGTTTCCCTTTTTCTTCGGCTTCGCAGAGGAGAGCAGCCGGCGCAGGTTTCGATAGAGGACTTCTCTTGCCAAGCTGCTCTTTCCGCTGCCGCTCACACCGGTAACGCAGATTAGTTTGCTCAAGGGAATCTCAACATCTATGTTTTTAAGATTGTGGCGGAATACGCCCCGTACCACGAGCCGGGCCTTTTCTTTATTTTCGGCGCTGCCGCCCGGCGCCGCTCCACCGGCATCGAGGCCCGGGGAAATTATGGGGTGCCGGAGGGGCTCCCGGAGGAAGCGGCCCGTAGCGGACTGCTCATTCTTCAGGAGATCGGGAAGTGTTCCGGAGAAAACCAGTCTCCCTCCCTCGATGCCGCCGCCGGGACCTAGATCGATTATCCGTTCCGCCGAGCGGATCATCTCCTCGTCGTGTTCTACCACAACGACCGTGTTCCCCTTCTCTTTTAATCCCTTGAGGGTCTTCAGGAGCATGCGATTGTCCCGGTGATGCAGCCCTATGGTCGGTTCATCGAGAATATAGCAGACGCCCCGGAGCTCGGAGCCGAGCTGTCCGGCCAAACGTATTCGCTGTGCCTCGCCGCCGCTTAAGGTCGGTGCCGCCCGGTCCAAGGTGAGGTAGGAGAGGCCGACCTCTTCCAGGAAAGAGAGTCTAGAGCGAAGTTCCCCGATAACGTCCCTGGCGATGGCCGCTTCCCTGCCCGCCGGAGAATAGGAGGAAAAGAAGGCGGCTGCCTGGGAAACGGTCATGGCCCCGTAGTCCGCCACCGGTCTCTCGTCGAAGCGGACCGCCCGGGCTTCGGGCCGCAGTCTCGTTCCTCCGCAGGCCGGACAGAGATTGTCCTCTGAGTCTGATGCGCCGTCTGCGGGGGCCGAGCCGCCTTCCCCGTTTGCTTCGTTTTTCTCGTTTTCTTCGTCGGAAAGGCGGCCGGTGCCGCGGCAGACGGGGCACCAGCCGTGGGGTGAATTGTAGGAAAACAGGCGCGGGTCCAGCTCTTCGAAACTGCGGCTGCAGCGCGGGCAGGAGCGGACGGTGGAGTAGAGCCGCGGTACCCGGGTGCTTTCTCTTTCTGCCCCGCCGAGCGCGAGTACCGTGACCGTATCCCCGCCGAGGCGGAGGGCCTCGTCGATCAGCCCCTTGATCTCATCTTCCTTTGTTGGTACCGCCTCAATTTCTCCCACGGGAAGGAGGATATCGTGTTCCCGGTAGCGGTCGAGCTTCGGCCAGGTGTCGGTGGGCAGCAGTTCTCCGTCCACCCGCAGATGGGCATAGCCCTTCTTCCCTGCCCAGGCGGCCAAGTCTCTGTAGATGCCCTTTCGCCCGTGAATGAGGGGGGCGGCGATTTCTACGCTGCTTCCCCGGTAATCTTTGAGGATGGAAGAGATGATCTGTTCCCGCGTCTGGGGGCGGATGGGGATTCCGCAGTCGGGGCAGTACTGCAGGCCCAGACGGACGAAGAGAAGGCGGAGGAAGTGGTGGATCTCCGTGACCGTTGCGACGGTACTCTTCCAGCCTCCCCGGCTGCTGCGCTGTTCGATTGCGACGGTGGGAGGAAGGCCGCTTACCCCGTCTACCTCGGGCCGGGACGCGGGCTGGACGAACTGCCGGGCATAGGCGTTGAGGGACTCGAGATAGCGGCGCTGTCCTTCGGCGAAGAGGATGTCGAAGGCGACGGTGCTCTTGCCGCTGCCGCTGACGCCGGTTATAACGGTGAAACTTTCCCGGGGAAGCTGCAGATCTATGTTTTGGAGATTGTGCTCCCGGGCGCCGCGGATGAGGATTTCCTTTGTTTTTTCCCCCGCTTCGAGCCTTTTATCCCTCGTGACCGACCCAGCCGAATAGGTTTGCGGAGTTTCCGCGGCGGCCCCGCCGTATGATTCAGAACTCCGGCTCCGGCGGAGTGCCTCGGCGCTGTGTCCGCTGCCCCCTTCGATGAGTTCGGCGGGACTGCCGGTAAAGACGATGCGGCCGCCCTGCTCGCCGCCTTCGGGCCCGAGATCGATGAGATGATCGGCAGCGGCGATCACGTCGAGGTTGTGTTCGATGACGAGGACGGAGTGACCCGCTTCTATGAGAGAGCGCAGGGCCTGAAGGAGAACGGCGATGTCGTCGAAGTGGAGGCCCGTTGTCGGCTCGTCGAAGAGGAAGAGCCCCGGCCCTGCCGCGTTTTTCCGCCGCTTCCTGCTTTCGGCAAGGTAGCCCGCCAGTTTGAGCCGCTGGGCCTCGCCTCCGCTCAGGGTGGGAAGGGCCTGCCCCAGGCGGACATAGCCCAGGCCCACATCGATAAGGGGAGCTAATGCGAGCATCACCTCCGGATTCCCCCCGAAGAAGTCCAGCGCCTCGTCTACCGTCAGTTCCAGGACCTCGGCGACATTCTTGGCACCGTTCAGGCCCGTATCCTCCGGATTGCTGCTCTCCATGCGGATTTCCAGGACTTCCGCCCTGTAGCGGCTGCCGTTGCAGTCGGGACACCTCAGGTAGACGTCGCTGAGGAACTGCATCTCCACATGTTCGAAACCGCTTCCCCCGCAGGTCGGGCACTTGCCTTTAGGGGAATTGAAGCTGAAGTGGCCGGGACCGTAATCCCTGGCCGCCGCCAGAGGTTCTCCGGCAAAGAGCTTTCGGATTGCATCGAAGGCGCCGACATAGCTCGCCGGGTTGGAACGGGTGGTCTTTCCTATAGGGGACTGGTCGACGAGTACAACAGTATCGATATTCTCGCAGCCGAGAATAGCTTCGTGGGCTCCTGGCTGTTCCACCGGCCGGCCGAGGAGTTTCCTCAGGCCGTAGTAGCAGACTTCCTGCACCAGGGTGGATTTACCCGAACCGCTCACCCCCGTCACGCAGACGAGCCTGCCGAGGGGAATCTCAACGTCGATGTGCTTGAGGTTGTTGGCGGCGGCGCCGCGGATGAGAATCGAGCCGGGATGAGAGGGACCCCTCGACCGGCGGCCGCGCTGCAAATCACGCGGGAAGCGCACCTCCTGGCCGCCGTCGACACGCTTCTCGCCTCTCATATAGGCGGCGGTAAGGGAGCCTCCTGAGGCGGCGAGTTTTTCCGGTGTCCCGTGGAAGACGATCTCTCCGCCCGCTTCACCGGCCCGGGGACCCATATCGAGGACGAAGTCGGCGGCCCGGATGAGCTCGGGGTCGTGTTCCACCACCAAGAGGGTATTCCCGGCGTCGCGGAGGCGGTGGAGGATGCCGATGAGTCTGCCGATGTCCCGTGAGTGGAGTCCGATGCTCGGCTCGTCGAGGACGAAGAGGGTGTTCACAAGGGAAGTTCCCAGGGCGGTAGTGAGATTGATACGCTGGACTTCTCCTCCGCTGAGGGTCCGCGACTGCCTGTCCAGTTCGAGGTAGCCCAGGCCCACTTCGTCGAGATAGCGGAGGCGGGACCTTATTTCTTCGAGAATAACCGTGCTCACCTCATCCGCCGGGGCGGGGAGGCGGAGGGCATCGAAGAAGCGGCGGCAGCGGTCGAGAGGCATGGTCATGATTTCGCGGAGGTTCCTTCCCGGCAGGTCTTCATTGGGAAGGTCCGGCGAATTTTGCTTCTTCCGCGGGTGTTCACCCGCCTCTTTTGCCCCGGCAATACGCCAGAGCAAAGCTTCGGGGACGAGCCGCGCTCCTCCGCAATCGGGACAAACCCGGTAGGCCCGGTAGCGGGAGAGAAGGACGCGGATGTGCATCTTGTAGCTCTTTGATTCGAGCCAACGGAAGAAACGCTCCAGGCCGTACCACCTACCTTCCACCCATTTCCCTTCACCTTCTATGATCCAGCGATGCTCCGAATCGCTGAGTTCCTTCCAGGGGCTGTCGACGGAGATTCCCCGCCGCCCGGCAAAGTCGATGAGCTCCCGCTGAGTCTCCCTGTACGTCTTCGTTTGAAAGGGACGGACTGCTCCCTCCCGCAGGCTCTTCGTCTTGTCGGGGACCACCAGGTCGTAGTCTATGCCCATGATCCGACCGAAACCACGGCAGGAAGGACAGGCACCCATGGGGCTGTTGAAGGAGAAGAGATTGGGAGAGGGGTCGCGGTAGTGGATGTCGCAGCGGGGGCAGTGGAGGTCCCGGGAAAAGTGAAGTGTCTCCCTTTCCGTTCCATCCTTATCGAAAACGCGTATGGTGAGCTTACCGCCGCCATGATGAAAAGCCGCCTCCAGCCCTTCGATGATCCTTCCGCGGCGGCCGGTATCGAAGCGGCTCCGGTCCTGTATGACCTCGACAGCATCGCCGTTCCTATAGTAGTAGTTCACGTAGCCCTGGGCGGTGAGAGCTTCGATAATTTCTTCCTCGCTGAAATTGTGGGGAATGGGAACGGTGAAGGTAATGAGGATACGGCCGTGGCGGTGCAGCTCCTGTGATGCGGATAGCCGGTCCCATACCGAGTCGGGACTGTCGCGGCGCACCTCCTCCTTGCAGCTCCGGCAGTAGAGGCGGGCTGCCTTGGCGAAGAGGAGCTTGAGATGGTCGTTGAGCTCGGTCATCGTCCCGACCGTCGACCGGGATGTCCTGACGGGATTAGTCTGGTCTATGGCGATGGCCGGCGGAATGCCTTCGATCCGCTCTACCCGGGGTCTGTCCATCCGGTCGAGAAACTGCCTTGTGTAGGCGGAAAAGGTCTCGAAATAGCGGCGCTGACCTTCGGAATAGACGGTATCGAATGCAAGACTCGACTTACCCGAACCGCTGACACCGGTTACCACCGTCAGTTTTCCCAGGGGCAGCGAGAGACTGAGATCTTTCAAGTTATTCTGCCGGGCCCCTACAATGTGGATCGCCTCACGGCTCGTTTCTCTCTTGCTCTTCATGTGTTCGCGCGGTACCGTGTCTGCCGACGCCCTATTTTTTTCCCTCTTTCATCTCCTCGTTGAGCTCGTCGACGATCTGGTGACGCTCTCTCTCGCTGACCCTTCGGGCGAAACGAAGCTTTTCCGGTCTCAGATTTCTTCTGCTGAGGTCCATTAGGTCCTGATTGGCGATGAGATTGTGGGGCGGCAGATCGAACCGTTTGGCATTGGTATCTCTTACGGCGAATAGACGACGAAGCAGTTCCTTTTCCCGGCCCTTGAGATAGCGGTATCCCTTCATCTTCTTGTGGCGCTGTCCCGGCTGACGCAGATAGTCGCGGTTCTGAACAATGAGGTTGCGGTGGATAAAATCCTCGAGGGCCTTTGCCTCGGCAAGCCGTTTTAAAAGTTCATCCCTCAGGGGCGGCAGGTGGAGCACGTCGTCTATTGCATATTCCAGCGCCTCCTGGTCGACTGGGCGCTGCAGCCAGTTATAGCGCTGGAATTTCTTCTTCGACTTTGTCTGCACTCCCAGGACCGACGAGAGCACGCTTGAGTAATCCCTCTTGGGAAAGTCGAGGATATCGGCGGCAGGCCGGAGGTCCAAGACGCTTCTTATACTCGTGCCGTAGCCGTTTACCAAAAGAGAGATGTCGCTCGATGCGTCCCACATCACCTTCAAGATTTTATCGTCTTCGAACAGGAGTTTTAGAAGCTCCAGGCCGACCGAGAGAGGGTCGATTATGACAGCCTCTCGGCCGTCATAAATCTGCACCAGGCAGAGCCGCTCACCGTATACGTGGAGGTTGAACTCACCCTCTAAATCGAGGCCGATCGAAGTCGTTCCCTCATCCTTCAGCTCTGCCAAGTACGCCCGCATTGCCCTGTCGTCGTTGATTTCTCTATGCTTCATAGAACTCCTTTTTTCCGATTGTACTGTTTTTTTGCCGCCGAGCAAAGCGGTGAGAACTGGTTACGGAGAGATAGTACGGGCCTATCAAAAAAAACAGGTAAGAAATTTTAGAATAGAATCTGACCGCCACATTTTTCCCGAATTGCTAAACAGCAAAACCCATCATTGCCTTTCGGCTCTTTGAGGTATATATTGTAACGAGAAGGGTCCTTCACAACGGTACCGACTGTTCTATCAACTTCCAGCCGGCAATGGAATGGAACGCCCTCTTGAGCGGCTATAAAAAAATAGTTTCGACCATTTATTCCCCGAAGTATTAGATAGTGGTTCAAAAGATGTGGGAAGCTGAAGCAGGAGGATCGATACCCCG
>CAZQNO010000103.1:4225-7000 GCA_964594775.1 uncultured Spirochaetaceae bacterium | reverse complement strand
GGCGAAGGCGTAGAGCCCGATAACCGGTATCGCCTCCTGAAAATCGCCTATCGTCTGCATCATGTACAGGACGATGAGGAGGATGCCGCCGAAGGCCACCACCTCTAACATGTAGCGGGGAATGCTGCCTATGAGGGCGCTGGTAACCTGCACCTTCGCCTGCTCGATGGACGGGCCGGTGTACTCTTTTAGGAAGAACTTCTCCCGTCCTAAGACCTTTACGTCCTTTATCCCCCCCATCGCCTCGGACACTCTCTTGAAACGGAGCCGGTTCGCCTCTATCCTCCGCTCCCCAAGGGTAGAAAGGTGCCGCTTTACCACCAGAAAGATGGAGCCGTAGATAGAACCCAAAACGGCGATGGTGATGAGGGCGAGCTTGGGGTCTATGGCGACCAGCATCATGATGATCATCGCCGTCATCATAATCGAGGTGACAAGCTCGAGCAGCGGCATCAGCGCTCCGTTTATTAGTACATTTACCTCGCCGAGAATGTTCTTCATCAGCTCGCTGGAATTCTTGTTCAAGAAGAAGGTGTAGGGCTTGTAGAGATAGTGGCGGAAGAGCCGCAGCGAAATGTGGTGCTGACGCATGGCCGTGTAGCGCTTGTTCATGTAGGTCACCAGGGCCTTCATAGAGTTGCTGAATACGATAAAGAGGACCGCGCCGATGCCGAGGCCGAAGAGAAAGCCCTCGTTCGACGTAAAGCCGCCCAGATTGTAGGCCCAGTTGAGATACTTGTTCGTCTCGATGAGGTCGGGCCTGCTCGCCACGGCCAGAAAGGGCATGACAGAGCCGATACCGGCGAGCTCGAGAACGCCCATGGTAAAAACGCCGATGAACACGAGGATGAGCTTGCGCTTCTCGTCGGCGGTTAAAAGGGAGAGTAGTTTTTTCAGGTAGTTCATAATAATTTACGCCTCTATGCCGCTTGAGCGGCGGCCGATCATGCTGCCGGCCGCCGTATCGTCACTTAAATAGAAATATCGGTAAATTCCTCTTTTCTTCGCAGAACACAGCCCGGGCTGTGCAGATACTTGAGAAGCTCAGCTCTTTTCTCCTGACAATTGACACCCGGTATTTCCTTAATCCACCCAATCCATCAATTTCGCCGCGAGCTCGAGCTTTTCCTTATCCGCAGCTGCTCAGGATGTGGAAACGGGCCTCCGGGTAGGCGTCCGGAATCGAACGCGGCGCGTCGGTTTCATATTATCACTTACAATTCCTCGGCGAAGAACCACTCTGCAGCAGGCGCGCCACAACGGTCTTTCCACCGTAGACCTTCCGGCCCATCCCGGCGGTGATTTCAACCCGCGCCGGACCTCCGGCGGTATCAGGCGGGTCGGCGATGAAGAGGTCGGCCTGACTTCCCCGGTCTATAAAGCCGAGTTTACCGCCACGCGTCAGCTGTCCGCCCTCCTCTACCGAAAGCTTAATCTTGTTGACGAACTTGTCGGCGATAAGAACGACCAGAACGGTGAGGGGGATACGCGGGGAGAGACCGGCGCCCTGCCGGCCGCCGGACCGCTCGATAAGCAGTGTGGCCCGTTCATTTTCGAAATGAAACTTCTTGGCAAAGAGATCCACCGCCCGGTGCAGGTACTGCAGCTGGATGTATTCCCAGCGGTCTACCATGGGCAGGTTGGCTTTGGCCTTGTGACGGTAGACGGCCTTCACCTGCCCCTCTATGGGTCCGTAGTTGAAATGCACATCCATCGGACTCATGTAGACACCTAAGAGCCAACCGCTCTTCAGCTTCTCCGCCTCGGGGAATTTGGCCACCTCGGTCAATGCAATGGGATGGCCGAGTTTTTCGCTGACGATAGTGCCGTCCTCCACCCGGCGGATGTAGACCACCCGTCCATCGGCGGGAGAGAGTATCGCGTCCGGGTCCGGGTCGTCGGGCCCTCTTTCCGGGTCGCGGTAGAAGTGCACCTGCTTGACATACCAATAGGCGAAGATCCAGCCGCCGCACCAGATGAGGACGGCGGCGGCGGCGCCTGCGATCCCCGCGCCGAGGGCCCAGGCCGCCGGGCCGAGGATGAATATTCCGAAGGGTATCAGTAGTTTGAGTTTTTTCATAAAATTACCATCAGCGCCGATATATTGTCTTTCTGTGACCCACTTTAAGTATTACCACCGTCGCTTTTTCGTCCTGAATATCTGCATATAAACGATAATCGCCTACTCTATAGCGCCAAAAGCCCGCTAAGGTACCCTTCAACTGTTCACCTACGGATCTCGGATCAATCTCTACACGTTCTTTAATAAACTTCAGAATTCGGTGAATAACCTGTCTATCCAGCTTGCCAAGTTCTTTTTCCGCACTACGAGTAAACTCAATCTTCCATGCCATACTTTTGGATTACATCTTCGATGCTTACCGTTTTTTCCTTACCGGCTTTTAGATCTTCGAGTACCTGTTGTGCCAAATACACTTCTTCCAGCTCTTCGAGATGCTCTAAAATTGCCTCACGTACATAAAATGTTTTTGTTCGACCGGTCTTTTTCGCAAGACGATCGAGACGATCCTCTATATCCTTCGGTACTCTAACCGCTATCACTGCTGCCCTCCGTTGATATACAAGTATATCACACATCGTTACACCTTTCTCTCGAGTAAAAAAATGAGTATAGCTGTTATTCCTTACAGCCGCTCGTCGGCGCAGCCGGGGGGAAGAAAGGATTTCACGTCGAAGACGGCGCCGGAGCGTTTGTCTGCCTCGGGTCTTTTTTTTGAGCCGGCCCGGCTGTCCCGGCCGCCGGCCGGGCCGCCG
>CAZQNO010000103.1:0-4125 GCA_964594775.1 uncultured Spirochaetaceae bacterium | reverse complement strand
GGCCGCCGGCCGGGCCGCCGACAGAAGCCTCCGCACCCTCAAGAAGGGCCGGCACGTCCAGCTCTGCAAACTCCTGGTGGGCCACCGCCAGGCAGATGCCTTCGTAGCCGTCGTGTGCCTTCCGTGCCGCTTCCAGTTCCTCGAAGCTGGTGATGAGCTCGATGCCGTATTCAGCGCGGACTTCCACAGGGTCGGCCCATGGGTCGTAGACATCGACCCGGCAGCCGTACTCGGCGAGCTCCCGCACGATATCGATGACCCGGCTGTTGCGGATGTCCGGGCAGTTCTCTTTGAAGGTGATGCCCAGCACCAGGGTGCGGGCCCCGGAAATGCGGAGGCCCCGGCCGATCATCAGTTTTATCAGCCGGCCGGCCACATAGCGGCCCATGTCGTCGTTTATACGGCGTCCCGAAAGAATGACCTCCGGATGGTAGCCGACGGCCTCGGCCTTGTGGGTCAGATAGTAAGGGTCTACGCCTATGCAGTGTCCGCCTACCAGACCGGGCCGGAAGGGAAGGAAGTTCCACTTGGTTCCCGCCGCCTCCAGCACCTCCCGGGTGTCTATCCCCAGGCGTCGGAAGATGAGGGCCAGCTCATTGACGAAGGCAATGTTGATGTCCCTCTGGGCGTTCTCTATGACCTTTGCCGCTTCGGCCACGCGGATGGAAGAGGCCTTGTGGGTGCCGGCTCTGATGACTCTTGCATAGAGACTGTCCACACGCTCGGCGATTTCCGGGGTCGAGCCGCTGGTGACCTTCATTATCTGGGCCACCGTGTGCTTCTTGTCCCCGGGGTTGATGCGCTCGGGGCTGTAGCCGCAGTAGAAGTCTTCATTGTATTTCAGTCCGCTGTGCTGCTCGAGGATAGGCACGCACTCCTCCTCGGTGGCGCCGGGGTAGACGGTGCTCTCGTAGATCACGATGTCGCCCTTTTTGAGCGCCCCGCCGACGACGGCGCTGGCGGCCAGCAGGGGCCTGAGGTCCGGCTTCTTGAAGCCGTCGATCGGGGTGGGCACCGTGACGATAAAGATAATTGCCTCCCGCAGGTTCTCCGCTTCGGTGGTGAACGTAAGCGCTCCGCGGGCTGTGACGTCCTTCAGGTCGGCGGGGGCCGCCTCCTGCGTGTGGTCTTCTCCCGCCTCCAGCTCAGCCACCCGCTTGGCGCTGATGTCGAAACCGATGATCTTCTCGTAATGCTTGGCGAATTCCACGGCCAGGGGCAGGCCTACGTAGCCGAGGCCGATTACTGCTATGCTGTCGTTCATTGTTGTTCCTCAAATACGGCTGTCAAGTTCTTCCACACTGGCAGCTGCGCGAGAATTTTTTCTCTCATTTCCTCGAACTGCTCTTTCTTATAGATATGGCTCAATTCATTTCTCCAATCGATCATATTGAGGGCCTGTTCACAGTCCTGATACTTGTAGAACCCGAGCTCGAGCCCCTTCTTGATTACCAGTTTCGATGACTTCAGATCTTCTCCGTACTCCTTTCGAATATACCGCTTGAGGGTTTTCCAGTAGAGCTCGATGCTGAACTCAAACTTCTGCACCTGACCGCTCTTGATGCAGTCCTGCGCGAGCTCATCGTAGTTTTTGAGCTCGAGGGCGAAAGAGTTCTTCATGTTTGTAACCGCCCGCTCGAGCTGTCCTATCTGTAGTCTCAGGCGCTCTTCCATACCTCATACTCCTCGAGGGCGACCCGCTTGAAACTCTCGTCGGCCTCGTCGAAGTTGATAATATCGACCTTCCAGGGGATGAGACTCTCTTCGACCCTCTCGAGAATTTTTCGCTTCAGCTTGATAAAGATCGATCCATCGAGTCCATCGATACCGATATCAAAATCCGCACCCCATCCTGCATCGCCGCGGCTCCTCGAGCCGAAAAGAAAGACTCTGCAGCTATACTGCGCACACTCATCAAGGATGATATCTTTCAAGAGATCGTGATACTTACTCTCGTACGCTTGATCCGGTTTCATCTTAATCACCTACTATGAAGCAGCCCGCTTTGTACTTTTTCCTGCAAAATAATCGCTTTACCGACATTATACGGTTTCTACCGGGAAACTCTCAAAAAGGGCATTTTCAACAGGTATATCTTAGTTAGTGGGCCGAAGCTTGGACTTTTTCTCAACACACGCTATTGGCGAGGAAAGATTCTCCGCCAAAACCCAGCAGCTTCCGCCTAATCACCCGCACCGCCTCGGCGGGCTGCAGCTCCACCGTGTCGATAATGAGCTCGGGACTCAGCGGTTTCTCATAGGGGGCGGAGATGCCGGTGAAATCCTTTATCTCTCCCCGTTCGGCCCGCTCGTAGAGGCCCTTCGGGTCGCGGTGCTTGCACTCTTCGACGGTGCAGTCGACGTGGACCTCCTTGAAGACTCCTTCGGGGAAGAGCCCCCGCACCGCATCGCGTACCTCCCGTTTGGGGCTGATGAAGGAACAGATGACGATAAAACCGGCGTCATAGAAGAGCCGCGCCACATGTCCCACCCGGCGGATGTTCTCCCTGCGGTCGGCATCGGAGAAGCCAAGGTCGCTGTTGAGCCCGTGGCGGATGTTATCGCCGTCCAAGAGGTAGACCTGCCGGCCTTCGTAAAAGAGCTCCTCTTCGAGCTTCTTGGCGATGGTGCTCTTTCCCGAGGCGGAAAGACCGGTGAGCCAGAGACAGGTCGGCGTGTGGCCGTTCTTCTCCTCCCGCATGGCGGTGTGCACGGAACGTTCTTCCCAGACGACGTTGCTGGAGATCCGGGTTTCGGTACCGCCGCCCGCCCGCCGGGCTGCGTAGCCGCCGCCGGGACCTTCATAGCCGCGCAGCAGGCCGCGGATCATCCCCGCCGCGACGGTGCGGTTGGTCGCCGGATCGATGAGAATGAAGCCGCCGGTTTCCCGGTTTCTCGTGTATTCGTCGAAGAAGAGAGGAGAGGCGGTTTCGATACGCACCCGGCCTATTTCGTTGAGCTGCAGGCTTTCGGCATCCTTCTCGCGATGAAGGGTGTTTACATCGATGCGGTAGGCGAGGTCACGCACATAGGCGGTAACGAGCCGGGTGGTCTGCTGCAGAAGGTAGTGCCGGGCCGTCGTGAGTTTCTTCTCCTCATCCATCCAGCAGATAGTGGCATCGAACTGACTGTCCACTGTCGGCACGTTGTTCTTCCGCACGATCATGTCACCGCGGCTGACGTCCACCTCGTCCTCTAAGGTCAACACCACCGACTGGGCCTCGAAGGCTTCCTCCAGATTGCCGTCGGCGGTGACGATCTCCTTTACTTTAGACCGCATGCCGCTGGGAAGCACTTGGATCTCTTCTCCGGGCCGGATGGTGCCGGAAGAGATGCGGCCGGCGTAGCCGCGAAAGTCCAGATGCGGACGAACGACATACTGCACGGGAAAACGGAAGTCCACCAGGTTGCGGTCGGCGGCGATGGTCACCGTCTCGAGGTGTTGCAGAACCGTCTCTCCCTGGAACCAGCTCATGTTTTTGCTGGGCTCCACGACGTTGTCACCGGTGAGGGCCGAGACAGGAATAAAAGAGATATCGTGAACATCGAGTTTCTCGGAAAAGGCGGTGTAATCCGCCACGATCTTCTCGTAGACCTCCTGGGACCAGTCCACCAGGTCCATCTTGTTCACCGCAACGAGGATGTGGGGTATGCCGAGGAGGCCGGCGATGAAGCCGTGCCGCTTACTCTGGGTGAGCACGCCGTTGCGGGCGTCTATGAGGATGACGGCGAGGTCGGCGGTGCTGGCGCCGGTGACCATGTTGCGGGTGTACTGCTCGTGGCCCGGCGTGTCGGCGATGATGAACTTGCGCTTTGGGGTGGAGAAGTAGCGGTAGGCCACGTCGATGGTGATCCCCTGCTCCCGCTCGCTGCGCAGCCCGTCGGTAAGGAGGGCCAGGTCGACCTTCTCTTCGCCCCGGAGTTTACTCGCCTGTTCGAGGGCCTCCATCTGGTCCTGGAAGATCTGCTTGCTGTCGTAGAGCATCCGGCCGATGAGGGTACTCTTGCCGTCGTCCACACTGCCGGCGGTGGTAAAGCGCAGGAGTTCCCGCTGTAGATAGGTTTGTGTGTCGTGATTCATGTTGTTCCTGTTTTACGTGGTGTATCGCGGAATGCGGCGGCCCGG
>CAZQNO010000102.1:0-7313 GCA_964594775.1 uncultured Spirochaetaceae bacterium | reverse complement strand
CGCTTTCGGCGAGTGGAAGGGACGGCTAGCAGGATTGGGACCAGTAAAAATTTTTATTAAGCGCAGAGCGGGAAAAATATCTCAAATTTTGATTATAGTGTTGATCAAAGCCGGGCATCCGCTTTACTATAACAGGATAGAGGTGAAGACTGTCATGGGATTCAGCAGAAATATGCGCACGCGGCCGCCGGCGGTTCTCTCATGGCTCAGCCTTTGTCTTGCCGGGCTCCTGCTCGTCTCTTCCTGTTCCCTCAATAAAATAGCGGTGCGCAAAACCGCCGACGCCCTCACCGCCGAAGGCGGCAGCTCCGCCTTTGCCTCCGACGAAGACCCGCAGCTCGTCGCCGACGCTCTTCCCTTCGCCCTGAAGATGTACGAGACCCTTCTCGTGCAGTTGCCCGAGCACGAGGGGCTGCTGATCACCAGCGCAGAGGGCTTCGTTTCCTACGCCCACGCCTTCATACTGAGCCCTTCGAACAGATTGGGTTTCGAAGAGCGGGAGAAGAAGAAGGAGATGCGGGAGAGGGCAAAGAAGATGTTCCTCCGGGGGCGGGGCTACGCACTAGAGCTCCTGGAACTGCGCTACCCTGGGTTTTCCGCGGCAGCCCGGGAAGGAGAGATGAAGGAATACCTGCTGCAGACCGACGAAGAGGACCTCAGGCCCCTCTACTGGGCCGCCGCCGGCTGGATGGGCGCCATTTCCGCGGCGGGACTGGACCTGGGCATGGTGATGGACATAGCCCGACCCGTCGCCCTGATGAGCAGGGCCTTCGAGCTAGATCCTGATTACGACGAAGGAGCGATCCACAGCTTCTTCATTCAAATATACGGTGCCGTCCCCTCTCCCGCCATGCTCTACGGAAGCGGCGAGACAGGGACCTATGTAAAAGAGGTCTTCGAGACCTACTATCGGCAGGCTCCGAGAGGGGTCTTTGAGAATCTCGAAGACCCGGAGACCCTCGCCCGGCACCATTTCACCCGGGCCGTCGAACTTTCGAAAGGTACGCTTGCCGGCCCCTACGTGGCCTTAGCCGCCGCCTTCCCGGTGAAGAATCAGGACGCCGATGAATACCGGCGTCTGCTCGAAAAGGCCCTGGCGATAGACCTCGAGGCGGCGCCGGAAAAGCGCCTGGTAAACCGCATAGATCAAGAAACGGCGGCATGGATGCTCGAGAGTATGGGCGACATCTTCATCACCTATACGGAGCACGAAAGCGAATAATGGGAACGAATGAGGAGCTCCTCGACAAGCTGCGGGCCGGGGAGGAGCGGTACAAGGCCCTGGTGGAGGAACTGCCCGCCGGGGTGTACATGAGCACGCTGGAGCGGATAGGACAGTTCATCTACTTGAGTCCCCATGCCGAACGAATCTTCGGGCGGAAACTCGCCGATTTCGATGCCGACCCCTCCCTCTTTCTCACGCTCCTGCATCCCGAAGACAAGGAGGCGGTTCTCGAAAAGAGCCGCCGGGCCGTTGCCGAATTGAAGAACTACAGCCTGGAGTACCGGATCCGGAGAAATGAGGGAAACGGGATCTGGCTGCGGGACACCGGACGGATTATCTACGATGCCGAGGGAAGCCCGGAAGTCGTGCAGGGAATCGTCTTCGACATTACCCTCCAGAAACAGGAGGAGGCGGAGTACCGGACCCTCCTGCGGGCGGTCGAACAGAGTCCCAACGCCATAGTAATATCGGACATGCAGGCGCGGATAGAGTACGTGAATCCGGCCTTCGAGGAGGTCACCGGCTACCGGCAGGACGAGGCGCTGGGGCAGAATCCCCGCATCCTCAAGTCGAATATGCATCCGCCTGAATACTACCGGGAAATGTGGGAGACTTTGCAACGAAACGAAGTGTGGCGCGGGGAGATCTGCAACAAGAAGAAGGACGGCAGCCTCTTCTGGGAGGACATCTCCATCTCCCCCGTCTCCGGTCCCGGCGGAAAGAAGACCCACTACATCGCGGTAAAACACGACATCACCGACCGAAAGGAGCTCGAACAGATCCGGGAGGATGTAGAGCGGATAAGCCGCCATGACCTCAAGACACCGCTGGGGGGAATCATCGGCATACCCCAGCTCATGCAGGAAGACGAGAACCTCACCGAACAGCAGCGTGAATACCTTGGCCTCATCGAAGAGGCCGGCAGAAAGATGCTCGAGCTGTTGAACCGTTCCGTCGACCTGCTCCGCATAGAGCGCGGCACCTACGAGTACCAACCGGCAAAAATAGATGCGGCCAACATCATCCGCCAGGTAATCGCCGATCACGAGAAGCTCATCCGCAAGAAGCGTCTGCGCGTCCGCTGCAATTCCCCCGGCTGCTGCTTCTTCGCCGAAGGGGAGAATGTGGCCAAGAATACAATCCGCAGCGTCTACGCCGAGGGCGAGGAGCTGTTGAGCTATACGATGTTCGGCAACATCCTCACAAACGCCTTGGAAGCCTCGCCGGAGGGAGAAGAAGTCAGTATCCTCTGCGACGAAAACGGGAAAGTCTCCATTACCATACGGAACAAGGGGCTCGTCCCGCAGCAGATACGGGACCGCTTCTTCGAGAAATTCGTGACCTACGGGAAGAAGAAGGGCAACGGGATCGGTACCTATTCCGCCAAGCTCAGCGCCGAGGTACAGGGCGGAGAGATCTCGATGCGCAGCGCCGACGGACACACGGAGGTCTGCATACGGATGAAGAAGCCGAGAAAAGGACTCTCCTGAGGACCCGCCGGCCAAAGTACTCCTCCTCAAGAAATACCCGCATCCGCCGAAATTATAAGTATCTCATTGTTCGAGGTGCGCTATGAAGCAGTATGTGATCAAGGGTGAAGGCGGCTGCAGGACGTTCGTCGATGTGTTGCAGAAGGACTCCAAGGGGTATAAACTGAAGATTCGAATTGAAAAACGCTGGGGTATCGAGGAACAAATTCACCACATGAGCAGCCGGCTCTTCGAATCCTGCCTGCGGACGGGATATTTTATCGAGGTTCCCGCGCAGGCGGCGGAAACGGCGGAAAAATACGCCTGATTTGGGATAAGGAGAGAGCAGTATGGGGCTTGTCGTTCTGGTAAACTCCGACACCGAAGTCCGCAGGAAGGTCAAGAGGGCTTTCGAGGACAAAACGATGTCGGGATATACGGTAAAAATGATTTCAAAGGAGGAGAAGGCCCTCGAATCGCTGAACTTCGACCTGCCGGAAGTGGTTATCATCAACTGCGCCGACGACCGGCTCCCCTATCGGCGGATCATAGAAGAGGCGAAGAAGGACGCTTGGCTCCACTCCTTCGGCGTAATCGGTATCTACGACGGCGAGGTGCAGGACGAGCAGAACATCGCGAAGGACTTCCTCGACCTCAATCTCTTGGCCATGCTGGACAAACCGCGTATCGTCTCCCACCTCTTCAAGTCTATTTCCATCATCCTGGAGAACCGGCAGCTGGTGTTCCAGCGGGAACTGGCCAGCAGACTCTCGGACCGCAGCTCGGGCTCCTTCGAAATCGAGAACGACACTCTCGCCGTGCCCATCTACTCCGGTCTCGCCGTAACGAACCTCGTGCAGCGGGGCTACCTCAAGCCGGAGAAGAAGATGTACCTCCAGCTCGCCCTTTCCGAACTGGTGATAAACGGAATTGAGCACGGTAACTGCGGGGTTACCTACGAGGAAAAGTCCGCCAAAATGGAAGAGGGCATGAGCGTGGTCGACATTATACTGGAAAAGTGTCAGGACCCGGCAATAAACGCCCGCACAATCCATTTTTCCTGGGAGAGCGAATATCATCAGTCCACCTTCGTCATCCGCGACGAAGGCGAGGGTTTCGACGTGTCGAAAATGCGGGAAACGGTATCCAAGGACGACGAGCTTGCCAGCCATGGCAGGGGGATAAGCCTCGCCGAGGCCTTCTGCGATAAGTTGTACTACAACGACAAGGGCAACGAAGTGACCATCGTCATCAATCACGAGACCGGAGCGGAAAAAACGACTCCCGAAGGCTTCTCGCAGGAAGAGGCGCTCTATCCGGCCAAGGGAGATGTCATTTTCGAAGAGGGAGAGCGGGGTGACTTTCTCTACTACATCTCCAGCGGTCGCTTCAAAGTTATCCACCAGGGGCGGCAGGTGGGGACCCTTACCCCGGCCGATGTTTTTATGGGGGAGATGTCGTTTCTCCTCAGCAACCGCCGCAGCGCCCGAGTCGTCGCGGACAACGAAGAGGGCAAGCTCATCCGCGTACCCCGCTCATCCTTTGTCCGGGCCATGAAGGAGTATCCTCACTACGGCATTTTTCTCTCCAAACTCCTCGCGCACAAACTTGCCCGCTCGAACGTGCAGCGCACCATGAGCAGCGGATAGCTGTCTGTGCCAAGCCTTGTATTTTGCCGCGAACTCGTCGACGAAGAGGTCGAGGCACTCCGGTGCCTTCTCGAGCCAGGCCTGTTCGAAGTGCCGGGTAAGGGCGGTCTCCGTGCGGGGGAGGTGGGCGAGAAACTGCTCCTGCGTTTTCGCCTGGTTCACGTACACCCCGGGCAGGCGCTTTACGCCTCCCGGCCTCACGCTTCCCGCCCCTCCATCGGGTAACCTGCGTCGAGCCAGTCCTGCTTGCCTCCCTCGTAGTCGTAGAGGTCGGTGAAGCCGAAGACTTCCAACTTTTCCGCCGCCTTCGGGCTCGCCTTGCATCTTGCATCGGCGCAGTAGACCACAATGGTTTCGTCCCGGTCGAAACGGGCCACCGCCTCACTTCCGACCCTAGACAGGGGGATGTTCTCGGCCCCCTTAATGTGCAGCCGCTCGTACTCCTTGGGCATGAGCACCTCTATCAGATGCAGGACCTCTCCATTGTCCATCTTCGTCTTGAGGGACTCTCGGTCTATCTTTTTTACCATCTAAGGCCTCCCCGGCTCCCGCCTTTTTCTCTAAGCTACTAATTCCGAGTCGGACAATCAAATTTGTGTTATTTTCGATTCAGGCCCCCGATTTTCAAGTTCAGAGGAGTTGAAAGTTAGGCCAAATGCCGGTATTATGCCATAATTTATAAGAATAGAACGATAAGGAGTGTGTGTATGGACCTCAAGTACGACGATGTACTGAAAACTAAGATGAGCGATGAGAGTTACGGCAAGCTCGTCGCGTTGGAAAATCAAAAGGCCTATGACCACGTGGGCTATTTCGCCAAGCACTGCAATCCCCAGTCGATCTACGTCTGCGACGACAGCCAAGCCGACGAAGATTACGTCCGCAGCAAGGCGGTCGAGCTCGGCGAGGAGCACAAGCTGACCAAGCCTGGGCAAACGATCCACTGGGACGGCTACGGCGACCAGGCCCGGGACAAAGTAAACACCCGTTACCTCGTCTATAAGGAAAACCTGGAGAAAATGAAATCCCTCAACAGTATCGAATACAAAGAGGGCCTCGCCGAGATTCTCGGTTTTGCGGAGAACATCATGGAAGGCAAGGAAGCGGTGGTCAAGTTTTTCTCCGAAGGACCTACCTTCAGCGAGTTCACCCGGCCCTGCATCCAGTTTACTGACAGCTGGTACGTCGCACACTCCGAACAGATACTCTACCGCAACGCCTACGAACACTTTAAAGCGATGAAAAGCCGGGAGGAGAAGGACGATATCTACCGCTTCATCCACTCCGCCGGTGAACTCGATGAGAGGGGCTGCTCGGTCAACATCGACAAGCGGCGGATCTACATGGACACCCAAAACAACATCGTCTACTCGATGAACGACCAGTACGCCGGCAACTCGGTGGGTCTGAAGAAGCACTCGATGCGCCTGGCGATCAACCAGTCCGGCAAGGAAGGATGGCTCTGTGAGCACATGTTCCTTATGGCCGCCGTGAACAACGACACGTCCCGGCGCACCTACTTTGCCGGCGCCTTTCCCTCGGCCTGCGGCAAGACCAGCACCGCCATGATACCCGGCGAGGAGATCGTCGGCGACGACATCGCCTATTTCAGAAAGATTGAAGACGAGTTTCGTGCGGTCAACGTCGAGTCGGGTATCTTCGGTATTATTCGCGACGTAAACTCCGAGGACGACCCCCTCATCTACGAGAACCTCTTGAAGCCTCAGGAGCTGATATTCTCCAACGTCCTCCGCGGCCCTGACAACAATCCCTACTGGCTCGGCATGGGCGTGGAAACTCCCAAGGAGGGTGACAACCACTCGGGCCCAAACTGGCACGAGGGAAAAAAGGATGCAAAGGGCAATGAGATCCCCATCGCCCACAGCAACGCCCGGTTCACCATGCGTCTTGAATATCTCGACAACTTCGACAAGGAGGGTTTCGAGAATAAAAAGGGCGTCAAGGTCGACGGCGTGCTCTACGGCGGGCGCGACAGCGACACCACCGTTCCTGTGGAAGAATCCCACAACTGGGAGGAAGGCATCATCCTCAAGGCCGCCACCCTGGAGTCGGAAACCACCAGCGCCACTTTAGGCGCCGAGGGTGTCCGTAAACCCAGCCCCATGGCTAACTTGGACTTCGTCTCCTACCCTTTGGGCGAGTACACGATGAACAACATTAATTTCGTGGAGGGGATGAAGGAGGTGCCGAAAGTCTACCAGACCAATTATTTCCTCAAAGACGAGAAGGGCACGTTCATCAATCCCAAGACCGCAAAGGTCGTCTGGCTCCACTGGGCCGAGAAGCGCATCCACGGCGAAGCCGGCGGCCACGAGACGCCCACCGGCATCATTCCCCTCTACGACGAGATCGCTTCGATCTATAAGCGCTACATGAAAGAGGAGTATCCCCGGGAGGTCTACGAGAAGCAGTTCAGCTTCCGCTGCAGCAAGTGGATCGAAAAACTCGAGCGGACCAAGGAGTTCTACAAGAAGATGGACGCCGAGACGCCGAAGGCCCTCTACGACAAGTGGGACGCGGCCATCGAGAAGATAAAGTCCGCCCAGAAAAAGTACGGCGATGTGATCAAGCCCGGCGGCTACAAGGGCTGATCTGCAAGGGCTGATCCGCGGCCGCGGCGGGGCATTGAGCTTCCCGCGGCACAATGCACCTAGCAGCAAGTCACGAGGGCGGTTTTTTATGGGGGCGAGGACAGAAGAGGAACGAAAGGACAAGAGAGGCAACAGTCCGCAGACTCCATCCTTTCCATATGTCCTCTATTCCTATTAGACAGTGTTCTTCATAACGAAGAGATAGAGAAAACCGAGAAGCGCTCCGATCTGGCCGACCCAAAAGAGGAACATCCAGCGGGTATTCGCGGCATGGTTTTTGTGCATTTCTTCCTTTAGCTCTGAGATTGAGTGCTGGACATCAGATCTTAATTGGGCCATACCGTTCTCGCGGTCGATT
>CAZQNO010000101.1:3032-7486 GCA_964594775.1 uncultured Spirochaetaceae bacterium | reverse complement strand
GCCTACTGCGATAAAATCGGCCTCAGCATCAGCGCCTCCGTAATCCTTGTCGTAGGAGAAGGTCACGGGGATCTTCACGCCTTCTGCGGGCATTATGGAGATTGCCGCACCAACCACGTACGCATGAGCATCGTTCGCGGTATAGGAGTCATCTACATAATCGGACATATCGTTGTCGAAGGGACCGTCGTCCCCATCGCTCGGGTCACTGTCGTCGTCCTGGGGTGTCATGTAGGCATCGTCCTTCGAGGCAATTTTAAGCTCGAAGCTGAACATGTCGTTGGCAAAACCGAGGGCCATGCCGTCGCTCCAGGTATCCCAATCCACGTAGGCGCTGCCGTCGCGAACGTAATCGTCGCTGATATCGACGTTGTTCATCTCGAAGTCGGGCTTGCCGAGCTTGACGTAGAAATCGTAGAAATGCAGGGTGGCGCTCATCGACGCGTCGAGGTTGCCCATTTCGTCGACCTCATTATCTTGGCCGTCAACCTCATCGGTTTCCTCATCCCACTGACTGGCCGTGTCGAAATCGTCGTCTTCGTCGGCATCGTAGAACTCGAAGTTCCCGCCGTCGGACTGCAGATACCAGCCGATATCTTTTACTTCGATTTCGCCGTAGATCTCGTCATCGGCGCCTTTTGTCTCGCTTCCGGTCAGAAGGGGCAGCTTCACGGTGATGCTGTTGTCGTTCTGGAAACCGGAGGCATCGTAATCAAAATCCCAACCGGCGGTAAGACTCATGGTCCCGGAAATCTCGGGCTCACCTACGCCGGTTACTTCAGCGAACGCAGCTCCCAGTGCGATAAACGCAACAAGGGCTGTTACAAGAAGAGCTTTCTTCATTGTTCACTTCCTCCATCTAGTTTTCGGGCACCGAGCTTACCGCCCGGTTTTTGCACCCTTAATTTATTGTCTCTGGCAGTATAGCAACGGCCTTATTTGCTGTCAAGTATTATTATTACTTTTCATTTTTGCCTGAATAATTCGTTTCACAGGAGTGTTTTGTTCTCTTTTACTCCTAATTATCTCTTTTTTGTCTATTCTCGACGCTCAGAGAGCTCCTCGGAGCCGCTTGTACCGCACATTCATGCTCTCCAGCCCCGAAGCATTATCGATGATGAACTGCGAGAACATGCTCCGATCTCTTGATGGTCTTTCATCTACGTGGGCTATACTGAGTCGAGGTGTGAGTCGAGTCATGACATTTGCACAAGAAATAAGAGAAGAAGGGCTGAGAGAGGGTGAAGCTCTCGGAAAACTGGAAGAGAAACAGGAAATCGTGAAGCGGCAAAATGTATGCCGGTTTAGATGGATTCTTCACTGAAACGTCATAAAATAACTCCAAATAGCACATATTGCAGATACTGAAACAGAGGTATTGACGTATTGATAAAACAAAAGTACACTAAAAGTACGTAATAACGTACGAGGCGGCACATGAATACTACAATTAACATAACAAACGCAAGAAAAGATTTATATAAGCTGATAGATCAAGTAATAGAATCACATGAACCGGTACACATAACAGGAAAGAAAGGCTCAGCGGTTATAATAAGTGAAGAAGACTGGAAAAACATCGAAGAAACATTATATCTTACATCAATACCCGGTATGAGAGAATCTATAATAGAAGGAATGAAGGCTGATTTAGACGAATGTGATGAAGAAATAAAATGGTAAAGGCGGGTGTACAAACTAGTATATACAAAACAAGCACAAAAAGATGCGAAAAAAATTACGCAGTCTAATCTGAAAAAGAATGCTGAAAAAATACTCGAGATAATAAAAGAAAATCCATTTAAAGAATATCCCCCTTATGAAAAACTTCTAGGTGATCTATCGGGATCCTTTTCACGAAGGATAAACATTCAACACCGTATAGTATACCAAGTGTATGAAAAAAAGAAGATAGTAAAGATAATTAGAATGTGGACACATTATGAGTAAGCGGAATAAACAATTTTATACAGCACATTCATGCTCTCTAAGCCCTCCGGCATCGCCGTGTTGGCGTAGAGGGTCCCCCCGTAGCGGTAGCCCGCCTTGAGGAAAGCTGCATTCATTCCCTTGGATACCAGCCGGGCGATGGTGAAAACCGTGCGGATGCCCTTCTCGGCTGCAGCCCCCTCCACTGTTCGCAGGAGGGCCCCGGAGAGTCCCCGGCCGCGGAACTCCGGCAGCACGGCGAAGTCGGTCATCTCCGCGTAGGACTGCTCATCGCAGCGCTCTGCTGAAGCGAGGGCGATTATCCGGCCGGCCCCGGCGGCGCCGCCTTCCACAACACAGAAGTAGTCGGTCCCCTCCCCCATCGTTTCGCAGATAAAACCCGGATCGTCCACGGGAAAGGGATAGCCGGAGAAGACCTCCCCGTAGAGCACAGCCATCTCTTCGGCATCCTCCGGGACGCAGGGGCGGATGGAGAGGCCCTCGGGAGCCGTTTTCTCCCGCACTTCCTTGTCCCGCAGCTCTTCCTCCGCCCTCCGGGCCTGCGGAACCAAGGCCACGGCGAGCCCGGCAAAATCCTCCATGAGCCGCCGGTGGGCCGGGGCTTCCGCGGCCGCGGCCCGCTTCGGGTCCCGGTACCGAACCACGAAAAACCCGTCTTCTCCGCCGAAGAGCCCCGGGACGAAGGCCTCCAGATGCCAGCCTGAGGCGAGAAAGCGGGCCGCCCGGCCCGCCGGGAGCTTTGCGAAGAGCTTGCCGTAGCCGTACTCTGCCCCCAGCTCTTCGGCCCGGCCGAGCAGCCGCTCCGCCGCCTCCCTTCCCGGTTCCATTATGTAGACCCGGTCGCTTCCCTTGCCGTGCTGGATCCGGGCCGTAGCGAAGCGTTCTACTGTGTCCCTTTCGCCCCTGCTATCCATCCCGGCGCTCCATCCGCTCGTTGTCCTTGGGGGTGAGGCTGTAGGCCTCGTCCCAGTTGGAAAGAAGTTTGTGGATGCCCACCGAGTTGTGCTCTCGGGCGTCGTCGAACTTGAGCTGCAGGGTACATTTCTCGCAGTCGCCGCTGCAGCCCGGATCGTCGTAGGTCTCCGGCTCCCGGTAGGTGGTGATGACCCCCTCATAGTTTCTTAAGATAACCTTGTGAGGTGACCAGGAGAGGAGATAGTTCGGCATAACCGGAATCTTGCCCCCTCCCCCCGGCGCGTCTATTACGTAGGTAGGCACGGAGAAGCCGCTGGTGTGGCCGATGAGGCTCTCGAGAATCTCGATCCCCCTGCCCACCGGGGTGCGGAAGTGTTCCAGCCCCTCGGAGAGATCGCACTGGTAGAGGTAGTAGGGACGCACCCGGTTTTCCACCAGCTTGTGCACGAGCTTCTTCATGATCCGCGGACAGTCGTTGATTCCCGCTAAAAGGACCGTCTGGTTTCCCAGGGGAATGCCCGCGTCGGCCAGCTTCGCCAGGGCCCGCCGGCTCTCGGCGGTGATCTCCCGGGGATGGTTGAAATGGGTGTTGAGCCAGACCGGATGATGCCGCTTCAGCACCTCCACCAGCCCGTCGGTAATCCGGTAGGGCAGGACCACCGGCATCCTCGAGCCTATGCGAATCACCTCCACGTGTTCGACCTGCCGCAGTTCTCCGAGAATCCAGTCGAGGTAGTCATCGCCCAGCATGAGGGGATCGCCGCCGGACAGCAGAACATCCCGCACCTGCGGCGTATTGTTGATGTACTCGATACCCTTCTTGATCTGTTTCCGCTCGGGAATGGAATCGGTGTCCCCCACCTTCCGTTTGCGGGTGCAGTGTCTGCAGTACATCGAGCAGACGTTGGAAATATGGAAAAGCACCCGGTCGGGATAGCGGTGGGTGATCCCCTCCACCGGGCTGTCCGCCTCTTCGCACAGCGGGTCTTCCCGTTCCCATTCCCGCACGATCAACTCCCTCGGATCGGCGAAGGATTGCCGGTAGATCGGATCATTTAAGTAATCCTCTGTCTCTATCAGACTGAGATAGTAGGGAGTCACCGAGAGGGGGAATTTCTCCACCGTACGCTCTAAGGCCTTACGCCTCTGCACATCGAAACGTATCCCCGTAAGGGTCTGGAAACTCGATATCCGATTGATCGAATTCTTCAACTGCCAATGCCAATCTCTCCAGTTAGAATAGTCGGCGCCTTCGTCGATCCTCTCTGCCCATTCGCTGTGAGTTCTTACTCTGTCTTCCATAAAGAAGATTCTATCCTAGTGCGGGAAAATGGTCAATTGATTAGACATGTAAGCTTTTTAAACCGGTTTTACCGCGTATTTTCGGCAAGATATAATTTATTTACTTATACGTTAAATATTTATATGGATCTAATAATAGAAACTTTATTTTAATTATAAATAAATCACCGAAAAAAGAACAGTGCTAAGTTGATACCGGCGATGAGCAGGCCGAGAACCGAAAATTCTATCACGATCAGTTTCTGCAGGCCGTTAAAACGCCGGTTCGTGTCCTCAAAGCGCTTGTT
>CAZQNO010000101.1:0-2932 GCA_964594775.1 uncultured Spirochaetaceae bacterium | reverse complement strand
TGTCCTCGAAGCGTTTGTTCATGTCCTCAAAGCGGCGGTTCATCGCGTCGAACTTCGCATCGCTCACCGCAAAGCGCTCGTCCATCCGGGCAAATCCCTCGCGCATTGCGCTCATAAGCTGTTCGTGTTTGATATCGTGCTCATGCTGCTCTACCATGCGTTCGGTCAGCAGGACTATGTAGCGGTGCAGGGATTCACGGTTCTTCACCTCCACCGCTTCGGCGAGTTCTTCTTCAAGAATGTGCGACAATTCTTTCATGTTCACCCCTTTAATATACCTGTTTTTCACCTTTAAATACAGCCGGATTGAGGCTGCTGCTTGTGTATACGAGAGTTTTTCTCAATTATTTTTCAAGGCCCCTGGAATAAGGACCGTACAATGGGGTTTTATCCCGATCTTCGAAGTCTCCGCAGGGGCCCGGAAAGATAGGGAAGCAGTCCGGTAAAGGAAAAAAGCGCCGAGAGGACCAAAGCAAAGGGAAGGGAGACGGCGATAAGAAGGCCGCCGGCGTTTGCCGCCACGAACATGCCCCCGTTGAAAAAGAAGTGAAAAAAGACGGACATGCGTCCCCGAAAATCTTCATCGGCATAGTTCATCAGAATAGATATGAGGACGGGAAAGAGAATGCCGTGGGCGACCCCGTAGAGGATGCCCACGAGGGCTAATTTCCAGCCCGTATCCGCCCCTACTGCAAGAATGAAAGAGGCCGGAAGGGCGAGGAGACCGGGAAGCTGCACGAGATTTCGCGGCAGCCGGTCGAAGTAGGGAGAGGCGAAGATACGGACGAGCAGGACCGTTATGGGATAGGCGGTATAAAAAGGCCGTACTTTCGTGAGCCCGCCGGAAAAAGCGATTTTCGGAATGAATGCAAGAAGAAATCCGAAACCGAAACCCAGAAGGACGACGCGCAGAAGGATCGGATAGACCCCTTTCTTCTTCATGATCTTCCAGAAGCCCGCCAGGACCGAGACGCCGGTGTCACCCTTGATGCCGCCGAAAGAGCCCTTCCTCCGGAGTCTCACCGACCCTTCACTCCCTGCCGGGTCCTGCAAGCTTCGAACCACCAGGAAGGCCAGGCCGAACAATGCCAGAGAAAGAAGGTATGCCGCAGTCAGCCCCCACCGGTCATAGAGAAGCTCGCTGAGATTCACCCCGGTCAAGAGTCCCAGCTGGCCCATTATCCCGAAGACCGCGTAGCCGTGCCCCCGCCGCTCCGGCTCTATAACATAACTCTGAAGCGAGGTAAAGCTTATCATCAATCCCGAAATCAGTATTCCCTGCAAAAACCGGGGAAAAAAGTAGAGATAGTGCGGACTGAGAGGCAGGAAGTACAGCAGGGGTATGAAGGCGTGCAGAGTCAGCAGGAAGAGCAAAATTCTCCGCTTCGAATACCGGTCGATGACCAGAAGCAGCAGGGGAAGAATGAAAAGGCCGCCGAAACCGGTAAACCCCATAATGAAGCCGACAGTCTCCGGCGCGAAGTTCTGCAGTTCGAAGTGCTTCGGCAGGAGATTGTAGACCTCCTGCCCCGCTATCCCGAAGAAGAGGCCGAACCAGAGGGTGAGAAATGCTTTGTTGCGAATGAGTGTGAGCATGATCTTTTGGATGGAGCCTTGGGGCAGCCGGCCATGTATCTCTTCGAACCGGAAGAGGAATCCCGATCCCCGCTACTCCTTTACCGCCTCCGCCATTTTGTCGGCCAGCCGGTCCAGCCCCTTGAAGTGCTCCTCCGAAGGAGAGAGCTTTGCCTCCACCGGCTCATCGTCGACGAGGGGCCACTTATGCTTTTGCACATACTCCATGATGGTCTTTACCCCGCCGCCGCTCCAGCCGTAGGTGCCGAAGACGCCGAAAACCCGGTTCTTTATCCCCTTGTGGCTGAGGTTGATGAGCAGGGACTCCATCGGCTGAAAGAGCCCGACGTTGTAGGTGCAGCTGCCGAATATGACTCCCTTGTAGTTCCATATCTCGTTAATGATGTAGGAATCGTGGGTGGTGGAGCTGTTCATTACCCGGATGTTCTTGATGCCTCGTTCTGCAAGGCGCCGGGCCGTGTAGTCGGCCATCTTCTCCGTATTGCCGTACATCGACCCGTAGGCGATGACCACCCCGGGATAGGCCTCGTAGCGGCTCCAGCGGTCGTAGCTGGAGATGATCCGCAGGGGATCGCTGCGCCAAACCGGCCCGTGGGTCGAGGCGACGATCTTCACATCGAGCCCTTGGAGCTTCTTCAGGGCCTTCTGAACCATCGGCCCGAACTTGCCGACGATGTTCGAATAGTAGCGGCGGATCTCGTTTTCGAAGTAGTCGATGTTGACCTCGTCGTCGAAGATCCCGCCGTCCAAGCTGCCGAAGCCGCCGAAGGCGTCGCCGGCGAAAAGGATCTTCCCCTCCGTCTCGTAGCTCATCATCGTCTCGGGCCAGTGGACCATCGGGGTCAGGTGAAACTGCAGCTTCTTGCCCCCCAGATCGAGCACATCGCCGTCCTCCACTTCGTAGAGGTTCTCCTCGATACCGTAGAAACCCTTGAGAAAGTCGAAGGTTTTCTTGTTTCCTACGATCTTGATATTCGGATAGTTGTGGAGGATTTCGGTAATGGCCCCGGAGTGGTCCGGCTCCATGTGATTGATCACCAGGTAGTCCAGGGGCTTGTCGTTCATGAGCTGCCGAAGCTTCTGGAGAAAGAGGGCCATCTTGCTCACCTTTACCGTGTCGATGAGCACATTTTTCTCGGCGGTAATTACGTAGGAATTATAGGTTACCCCCTTCGGCAGGGGCCAGACATTCTCGAAGAGGTGGGTGTCTCTGTCATTTACTCCGACGTAGTAGACTCCGTCCTGTATCTTGATAAAACCGTTCATTCCGGCCTCCTTCGCTCATTTACATTCCCATATTGTTTAATACTTTTCAGCGAATTGCAAGGCCGGGGCC
>CAZQNO010000100.1:0-7517 GCA_964594775.1 uncultured Spirochaetaceae bacterium | reverse complement strand
ATGAAAACACTCAGCTATCCCGACCCGAGCAAATTCATTGAACTCTCGCAGAGACCACCGGTAGACCACATGGAATTAGAGGCGACGGTCTCGGCGATTATCGAAGAGGTGCGAGAGCGGGGAGACGCGGCGCTGCGCGACTACACGAAGAAGTTCGATCGTGCAGATATCGAGTCCTTCGTCGTTGATTCCGAAGGATTGGCGGCGGCCTCCGAGCGGGTCGAAACCTCCCTCAAGGAGGCAATAGACACGGCGGCGGGAAACATCGAGGATTTTCACCGGCTGCAGGCATCGGAGGAGATTGAGGTGGAAACGGCCCCCGGAGTGCTCTGCCGGCAAAAAAGCGTTGCCATTGAAAGAGTCGGACTCTACGTTCCCGGAGGAAGCGCACCCCTTTTTTCGACGGTGCTGATGCTCGCCATTCCGGCGAAAATTGCCGGCTGCAGGGAAATAGTCCTCTGCACACCGCCGGGAGCCGATGGCACCGTGCATCCCGCCATCCTCTATGCGGCGCATAAGACCGGCCTTGAGAAGGTCTACCGGGTGGGAGGGGTACAGGCCGTCGCAGCTATGGCCTATGGGACCGAGAGCATTCCGCGGGTTTACAAGATTTTCGGCCCGGGAAACCGTTTTGTCATGACGGCCAAGCAGCTGCTCGGCCGCACGGTCGTGGCCATAGACATGCCCGCAGGCCCTTCCGAACTGGCGCTCATGGCCGATGAAAGCGCCGAGCCCCGCTTCATCGCCGCCGACCTCCTCTCTCAAGCAGAGCACGGACCGGACAGCCAGGTTATCTTCGTCACCAGAAAAGAATCTCTCATCGAGAGAGTCAAAAATGAGCTCGATAGACAGTTAGAGGCCCTTCCCCGAAAGGATATCGCCCGAAAGGCCCTCGATTCGAGCCGGGCGATCCTCCTGCGCACGGATGAGGAAATGTACGAGTTCATCAATACCTACGCGCCGGAGCATCTGATCATTGCGATGAAGAATCATGAAGAAGCGGCGGCAAGGGTAGTGAACGCCGGCTCGGTCTTCTTGGGCAACTATTCTCCCGAAAGCGTTGGGGACTACTCCTCCGGAACCAATCACACCCTCCCGACCGGCGGCTTTGCCGCTGCCTATAACGGGGTCAACCTCGACAGTTTCGTGAAGAAGATAACTTTTCAGCGGCTGACGGCGGAGGGGCTCAGAGCGATTGGACCGGCCACTGTCGAAATGGCGCGGGCGGAAGGCCTCACAGCCCACGCCCGGGCCGTCGAAATTCGCCTTGAAGGCTTTAAGTCGACGGGTAGTGGACAGGTAAAGTAAAAACCGCCGCGGTCCCGGGCACAGACCGGGACCGCGGCGATATATCTTAACGATACCTACAGAGTTGCCCCGCCGGCCCCTAAGACTCGGGAAACCAGCGCAGGACCGGATTCTTCGCCGCCTGCACCTGGTCCACCCTCCTCACCGGTGTGGATTTGGGAAACTCGTGGAGTTCCTGCGGATTCTTCTTCGCAAGGTCTGCGATCTTTTCCATCACCTCTATGAAGTTGTCCAAGGACTCCTTCGACTCAGTCTCCGTCGGTTCTATCATCATCGCCTCGTGGACGATGAGCGGAAAGTAGACCGTCGGCGCATGGATGCGGAACTCCAGCAGGGCCTTGCCCACATCTCCGCCGGTGACCCCGTACTCCTCCTTCATCTTCTCTGCCGAAAGTACAAACTCGTGTTTGCAGACCCGGTCGTAGGGGAGGTAGTAGTGCTTCTTCAGCTTCTCCTTAAGATAGTTTGCGTTGAGCACCGCCAGTTCGGAGGCCCGTTTCAATCCGTCAAAACCCATCATCATGATGTAGGTATAGGCCCGCACCAGGACGGCGATATTGCCGTAGAAGCCGGAAATTCTGCCGAGGCTGTCCGGAATATCGTAGTCGAGAACGTAGGTCCCCGTTTTTTTACGGACCGAAGGTACCGGGAGGAAGGGCTCGAGCTTCTTGTTTACCATGACCGCTCCGCTTCCCGGGCCGCCGCCTCCGTGGGGAGTGGAGAAGGTCTTGTGGAGGTTGAGATGCACCACGTCGAAACCCATGTCCCCCGGCCGGCTCTTGCCCATTACCGCGTTGAGATTGGCCCCGTCGTAATAGAGGAGGCCTCCCGCATCGTGGACGAGCTCGGCAACCTCGCTTATGTCTTCTTCGAAGAGGCCAAGGGTATTTGGATTGGTCAGCATTATGCCGGCCAGATTCTCGTCGAGATGCTTCTTTAGCTCGTCGACCGATACCATTCCCTTCTTGTTGGAGACCAGTTCCACTACATCGAAACCGGCGATATGCGCCGAAGCGGGATTCGTCCCGTGTGCCGAATCGGGTACGAGCACCTTGGTCCGCTGCTTCTCTTTCCGCTTGTTGAAGTAAGCGCGGAAAAACTTCATCCCCGTATACTCGCCATGGGCGCCGGCGAAGGGCTGCAGGGTACCCCAGCTCATGCCGGTGACCTCGCAGAGCCGTTCTGTCAATTCGTACATCAACTCGAGAATTCCCTGGGCCGTTTCCTGCGGCTGCAGGGGATGAAGTGCGGCGAAGCCCGGCAGGGCCGCCGTCTGTTCGTTTATCTTCGGATTGTACTTCATCGTGCAGGAACCGAGGGGATAGAAGCCCAGGTCCACGGCGTAGTTCTTCTGTGAGAGGTTGGTGTAATGTCGAATGACATCCACCTCCGAAACCTCGGCCAATCCCGGTTCACTTTTTCTGAGATAACTCTCCTCGACGTAGGATTCCAGCTTCTTCTCCGGTACATCGAGTTCGGGAAGTTTGAAACCGGTGCGTCCGGGTCTAGACCGCTCGAATATCATAAGGTCTTTTAATGGTCTGCTCATTTCAATGCCCCCTTCATGCTCTCTACGTACCTGTCCATCTCCTCCTTGCTGCGCTTTTCGGTAACCGCGACAATCAGCATTTCCTCGGGCTGAGAAGCATCGAGGGACGAAAGCGGCACTCCGGCGAAAAAGCCGTCCCGCTGCATCGTCTCTACCACCGCGGCCGCCGGTTTCGGCAGACTCACGGTAAACTCGTTGAAGAAGGGCCTGTCTGCATGAGGCTTCACGGCCGGCTCTTTCGTGAGTTTGTCGAAGAGGTAGTGGGCCTTGTGCATATTCTGCTCGGCAATCCCCTGCAGCCCCTTCTTTCCGATGGTGGCTAAGTGAATCGTAGTGGCAAGAGCCGCTAATGCCTGGTTAGAACAGATGTTCGAGGTGGCACGTTCTCGCTTTATGTGCTGCTCGCGGGCTTGGAGCGTCAGTACGAAGGCCCGTTTGCCGTCCTCATCGGTCGTTTGACCGACTATGCGGCCGGGCATCTTGCGCATCTGCTTCTCTCCTGAGACTATATAGCCCACGGAAGGTCCGCCGAAGTAGGAGGGCAGGCCGAAGGGCTGGGTGTCTCCCACCGCAATGTCGGCACCCCACTCTTTCTGGCTTTTTAGTACGCCGAGAGAGAGAGGATTTGACGATACGATGAACAGAGATTTATTCTCGTGGAGAATATCCGCGAGACCGGTATACTCTTCGAGATAACCGTAGATGTTCGGCGTCTGTACCAGCAGAGCCGCAACGGAGGGAGAGAGGTTCTTCTTTACCGCCTCTACGTCGACCATTCCGTCCTTCTCCGGTATCTCCACCAGCTTTATTCCGAGGTCGGCAAAGTTGGTTTTCAAGACCTCCTTGGTGAAAGGATGGATGGTCGCCGAGTAGAGGATCGTATCGGTCTTCTTCGTGCTGTTAATCGCAAGCGTGCAGCCCTCGGCCGCGGCGGTGTGTCCGTCGTAAAGAGACGCATTGGGCACATCGAGTCCGGTCAGTTCGCACATCATCGTCTGAAACTCGAAGATGGCGGTGAGAACCCCCTGCGAAACCTCCGGCTGATACGGAGTATAGGAAGTGTAGAACTCCGTCCGTCCCATAAGAGCCGGTACGGTGCTCGGAATGATATGGTCGTAACTTCCTGCGCCAAGGAAAGATACGGCGTTTTTATTGGCATCCGCCAGCTCGTTGAGCCTGCGGAAGGTTTCCAGTTCGGACATACCCTTGGGGAGATCGAGGTCGCCGGTGAACCGGATTTTCTTCGGTATATCGGCGAACAGCTCATCGATGCTTTTTACCCCGATTTCGGAGAGCATGTGCCGAACTTCGTCTTCGGTATGGGGAAGATAAGGATTCATAGTATATTCCTTTCGGGTATTAGCCCTCTTCTTCGATCGATTTCCGATACTGCTGGTAACTGAGGAGGTCGTCGAGATCGGAAGAATCGCTCATCTCGACGGCGAAAATAAACGCCTCATACGGTTTCTGATTTATCAGCTCCGGAGATTCGTCGAGCTCCTCGTTCACCTTTACGATCTTTCCCGAAACGGGAGTGTAGATGGGGGAAGCGGCCTTGACCGATTCGATATTGGTCACCTCTTCTCCCTTGTCGAATTCGTCTCCCTCGTCGGGAAGCTCCACGAAGACTATGTCTCCCAGTTCTTCCTGGGCGTGATCGCTTATACCGACGTAAGCGGTGGAACCTTCCACCCTTACCCACTCGTGAGATGTAAGAAATTTTAATTCTTCGGGTGCAGCCATACAATGCCTCCTTCTCTTATGACATTTTACCGTAGTTCCACTATATGTCATCAAAAGGCTGCCGTCAAGTTATGCGTACAATAGATTTCTAATATATCTGTATATTCATATATCTAAAAAACAATTTGACATTCAGACAATATCGTTTAGAATGTGACTACAATTTTTACAAAAATACTTTAGAAGGAGGCATTTTTGTTATGAAAGTAGGATCGGTAAAGGAGATCAAGCGGCATGAATACCGCGTGGGTCTCACACCGGCAAACGTAAAAGCCTACGTTGCCGCAGGGCACTCGGTTCTCATCGAGGCCGGTGCCGGAGTGAATGCGGGTTTCGAAGACGGCGAATATGAAGCGGCAGGTGCTTCTCTGGCAGGCGACTGTAAGGAAGTCTTCGCTTCCTGTGACATGATCGTGAAGGTAAAGGAACCCCAGCCGGAGGAGTTCGACCTCTTCAGAGAAGGGCAGATCCTCTACACCTACCTGCATCTCGCGGCGGAAGAGCATCTCACCAAGGCCCTTTTAGAGAAGAAGATCAAGGGCGTGGCCTACGAAACCCTGGAAGTAAACGGAGGGCTCCCTCTCCTCAAACCGATGAGCGAGATTGCCGGGCGGCTCAGCATCCAGGAGGGAGCGAAATTCCTCGAACGGCCCTTCGGCGGACGCGGAGTGCTCTTAGGCGGCGTCCCCGGCGTGGAAAGGGGCAAGGTCGCGATCCTCGGCGGCGGCGTGGTAGGAACCAACGCGGCGAAGATGGCCGTAGGCCTCGGTGCCGAGGTAACGGTGCTCGACGTGAATGTGGACCGTCTCGAATACCTCGACGATATCTTCGGCGGCCGCATCTCGACCCTGTACAGCAATCAGGGCAACATCGACAAGGTCTTGGAAGAGAGCGATCTTCTCGTCGGAGCGGTTCTCATACCCGGCGCCAAGGCCCCCCACCTGGTCAAGAGGAAAGACTTGAAGAAGATGAAAAGGGGTTCGGTGATCGTCGATGTGGCGGTCGACCAGGGAGGCTGCATAGAAACAACAAAGCCCACCACCCACGACGAGCCGACCTTCACCATCGACGAGGTGGTACACTACTGCGTGGCGAACATGCCCGGCGCGGTAGCCCGGACATCCACCATGGCCCTCACCAGCGCTACGCTCAAATACGGGCTGCAGATCGCTAACAAGGGGCTGGAAGCGGCGGCAAAGGATTATCCCCCCATTGCCCTCGGCATCAACGTCTATGAGGGTAAGTTGACCTATGAGGCGGTGGCCGAAGCCTTCGGCATGAGTTACACGCCGGTGGATAAGGTCCTCTGAGGCGGCGGAAGCCGGCTGGCGAGAAAAATTTGCGGTTTTTTACCCGAATGTGAAAATACGAATTTGACGGGTAAAGTCATCTATGATACTATGATATATATATTTCATTATATATAACTTTACAAAGGGGTGTTTATGGAAGCTTTTTACAGTGTAATCGGCGCAATCGGATCGTTTGCGTGGGGTCCCATCATGATTACGGCCCTCTTTCTCACGGGGCTAATCCTGACAGTCGGGACGCGTTTCATTCAGTACCGTAAGATCGGCTACGCCTTCAAGCTCCTGTTCTCCAAGGAGATAGAGGGGGAAGGCGACATTTCTCCGTTCGCGGCGCTGATGACCACTCTTTCCGCCACCATCGGCACGGGTAATATCGCCGGTGTGGCGACGGCTGTCGCCATAGGTGGTCCGGGAGCGGTCTTCTGGATGTGGATCACCGCCATTCTCGGCGGTGCAATAAAGTTCGCCGAGGCGGTCTTGGCGGTAAAGTACCGCACCACCAACATCGAAGGGGAAAAGGCCGGCGGCCCGATGTACTACGCCAGCCGCGGTATGGAAGAGCGCTACGGAGGCAACTGGAAATGGCTCGGGTGGCTCTTTGCCCTCTTTGCCTTCGTCGCCTCCTTCGGGATCGGCAACATGGTGCAGTCCAACTCGGTAGCAGCCGCCCTCGAACAGTCCGTCGGACTGCCGACATGGATTACCGGCATCGTCATCGCCATTGCCGTGGGCCTGGTCGTCATCGGCGGAATCAAGAGCATAGCCAAGGTGGCAGAGAGGATCGTCCCCGTCATGGCGGTGATCTACGTGGTCGGTTCGCTTTTCGTCATCTTCGCCAACATCGAGTTTTTGCCCCGTGCATTCGGCTGGATCTTCGGCAACGCCTTTAACGGAAAGGCCGTAGGAGGCGGATTCCTCGGTACCGTCGTTCGGATGGGTGTGGCCCGCGGAGTATTCTCCAACGAGGCCGGGCTCGGCAGCGCGCCGATCGCCCACGCTGCTTCGCAGACGAACAATCCCGTTCGGCAGGGTATCATCGCTTCTCTCGGTTCCTTCATCGACACCATCGTCATCTGTACGATGACCGCTCTGGTCATCATGATTTCTCCGCTGATGAAGATCGGAGCCGACGGACTGATGACCGTGCGCGACGGTTTGAACGGCGCGGCCCTTACCACCCAGGCCTACAACGAGGCCCTTCCCGGCGGTATCGGTCAGTTCATCGTAAGCTTTGGACTGGTCTTCTTCGCCTTCTCCACGATTCTCACCTGGTACTACTACGGCTTCAAGTCCCTCGAGTACATCGTGGGCACCAAGGTCGCCGAGTACTACAAATGGATATGGGTCGTCCTGGTCTTCGTGGGCTCCTACGTGCCATTGAGCTTCGTGTGGGACATCTCCGATGCCTTTAACGGCCTCATGATTCTCCCGAACATCATCGCCCTCGTAGGACTGAGCGGTGTCGTGTTCAGCATGCTGAAGGACGCGGAACCTGATCTGAAGGTCAAGAAATAACAGGAAGTATACAGAGGCGGTTTCCGCCAAAAAAAACGGCCCCGAGGTGACCTGCATCGCCTTGGGGCTTTTTTAATGGTTTAAATCATGTG
>CAZQNO010000099.1:0-7612 GCA_964594775.1 uncultured Spirochaetaceae bacterium | reverse complement strand
CCGGGCCCGGAGCAAAAGGCGATTTCTGCATTGCCTATCTATAGAGCGGACCATATTCGATAGATGAACGCAAGCAGCAGGGTGAGAAGGAAGGCAACGGCGGCCGCGGCTTCTAAGGAGAAGAGTTCCACACCGAGCCCGACGACAAAGGGAACGGCGGCGGAGCCTATATTTGCCGCAGCAACCTGAAAGCCGATGACCCGGGAAGATTCTTCTTCTCCCACGATCTCCGGCGTGAGAATAACGAAAAGCGGAAAGAGCGGTCCAAAGGCAAAGCCGATGACCGGCAGGGAGAGGAGGGACAGCATCGGAAGCCGGGGCTGGAGGTAGAAAAGACCCGCCGCCGTGGAAACGATAATCATAACGGTGATGATCCGCCGGGAACTCCACCGTCTCCCGAAGAGCCCGAAGAAGAGCCTGCTGCCGGTGAGGGCCGCCCAGTAGACCCCTAGCCAGAGAGCCGCTGCCCCCGGATCCACCCCTCTTCCTTCGGTAAAGAGGGTAAAGCTCCAGGTCCCCACCGTCACCTCCAAACCGGTGTACACAAGAAACAGAACGACTCCGAGCCGAACACCAAGCCGGCTCTCTGCCTGCGGCAGTGTCTGTTCCCTGCCCTGCGTTTTCGAGGAAGCCGCCGCTGCGCCCTTTCCTCCGGGCCCGTACCAGACCTTTCGAAGGAGAATGAAGGTCACGACGAGGCCGGCGACGAGGAGCAGGTTATAGCGGTAGCCGTATTGCCAGGGTCCCCCGGCGGCGAGAATACAGCGCATAATGAGGGGGCCAAGCATGGCGCCGAAGCCGTAGAAGGCGTGCAGCAAGGTGAGCTGTTCCTTAGAGAAACGGTTTGCCGCGTAGGCGTTGAGACCCGCGTCCACGGCCCCGCCGCCGCTTCCGAGGACCACGGTGCTTGCCACCACGAGATACCAACGGTCGAGAAATCCGTAAGCGGCCAGAGCGAGGGCCACGGCAATGTTGCTTCCGATCAAGAGGCTGCTCACACCGCAGCGTTCGATGAGTCTTCCTGCATTCACACTGGAGAAGAAGAAGCCGAAGGTCAGGGCGATCTGGAGTACCGCCAATCTGCTGAGCTCCCTGTCAAAGCTCCGGCTCATCGACGGCCAGGCAACGCCCAATAATCCGTCGGGGAGTCCGAGGCTGATGAAAGCGAGGAAGCTGAGAAAGAGCAGCATTCGGGGTACGGGTTTCGTTTTTATCATGTGCGGGACAGAATAGTGTCTAGGATTGAATCATGCAAGGTCAGCGAAAAGAAGGCCGGCTGCCGGAAAAGGAGTAGGTGAAGAAATCGAAACCGCCCGAAACATGCTGCTTGGCGGCCGGGTTTTTCCGTTCCTCTTCCGCCATCCGCTCCACCTGGAAATGGAGCTGAGCGGTGAGTTCGGTCAGGGTGTGCAGATTATGGGGAAAGGTCGCGGCAAAGAGCTCTTTGACTACCTTTGCCGTCCGGTCTCTGCTTCGATTTGATTGTACGCCGAAGCCGGAAATTCCCAGTTCTTCACGGATTACCGGCTGAATGTAGCGCCTGGCGAAGCCGACGAATTCCTGCAAGGCGGTGACTCCCGTCTTGAGAAGGTAGTAGTCTCCCGGATAGATCGATTGCTGTTTAATGAGCCGCTCGATATCGTTGAGATACACCGGGTTGAAGCGCATGCGTTCGAGTACTGTATAGAAGTAGCCGCTTTGAAAGTGACGCCGGAAGAGACCCCGGATATCATCGATGAGCTCGAGTATCTTAGAAACGGCGCTTTCCCCTATAAAGTTTTCCTCATCCATCACTTGTAATATCGACAAGAAAATGCGGCGATTAAGCAAGAAAAACAGCTAACAGGAGGTTTTATATTTGGCTAGGCTGCGAGGAGGAAAAAGAGTGCCGCGGTAATGACCTCGTTGACCGGTCGTCTCCAGTGCTGCCGCACGAGTTTTCCCCGCACGGCGCTCCGTGATACACTGAGAGTACGGAGGAACGATGGAAAAACTACGAATCCGCTCCCACGGCCGCTATTCTCTGGAGGCAAAGAGCCGCTACCTCCTCAACGGAACGGAGAAGCCCCGCCGCAGGCGCCTCTACGAGACGGAAATCTACTTTTTCCTTCCCCAGACGTTTCACATAGATCCCTCCAGCTTTCGGCGGGAAAAATTCTTCAATAATCTCAAACTCTATCTTCGCTTCGATACGCCCTCTTTCCACGCCGAAGAGCTCCTCGACCCCGCCTCCGAGAGCTCTCCCCTCGCCCGCTGCGAGGCGATGGTGGAGCGGGCCGAAAAGCGGGGGCTAGCCGTTCCTCCGGAGCCCTTCGTCTATGAAGCGAGACTTCTCGGCTGTGTGTGGAAGTCCCTCCTGCGGGACTGGCATTCCCGGCTGGAAGACACACTTCGGGAGGATGAGTCCGCCTATGACCTAAAGGCCCAGATTAAACGGCGCCGGCGTTTGGTAGACCGCTTCCACCTCCTGCTCTCCCGGCTCGAGGCCCTGAATGCGGGGGAAATCGTCATCGAGCATGGACGAAAGATCGACGAACACCTCTCCCTTCTTCTCGAGAAATACTTCCTTCTCGTCTACCAAGAGAGCGGAAAGAGGGGGTTGCAGAAAATCGCGAAGAGGACCGCCGAGAGTATCAGCGAAGAGCTTCGTTACCGCCGGGAGAAGGGATACACGAGCGTCACCTATAAAGACATGCCCGAGGCGGACAGAGAGGCCTACGTGTATCGCGAAAAGATACTCAAGCGCTACGCCTCGAGCGTACTCTTTAACATCATGAAGAAGAGAAATGTGGGAAAGATAGCCGAACAGGCGCTGTACGCCTTGGCCGCCGGTATCGCCATGGGTTTCGCAACCTCCCTCGCCTTTCTCGGACAGACCACCTTCGGCAATTTGAGTCTTTCCCTCTTTCTCATCCTCGTTGCCGGCTACATGCTGAAGGACCGGATGAAAGACTTTTTCCGCGCCTTTTTTGTGAATCTCCTCGGCAATCGTTTCTACGACCGCTCTATACGACTCTATGATTCCAGATATCGCCGGCGTTTCGGATTAGCCCGGGAGCAAGCCTCATTTATCGATGAGCAGAAGGCCGACGGCCGTATAATCGAAGCTCGAGACCTGAGCTCCTTCGAACGGACGATCGGCGGCGGAGAGGCGGAGTCGATATTCCGCTACCGCAAGCGCATCGGTCTCGATTCCCGCAGGCTCAACCGGCTGCACAGGCGGATCCGCGGCATCGCCGATATTACCATCATCAATATCGAGCCCTTTCTCCGGGCCCTGGCAAATCAGAATTACCGCATCCCCTTTGTCGAGGGGCACGGCGGCATCTCCTTCAGTACGGTCCGACGGGTCTATCATCTCACTGTTGTCGTGCGGTACCGTGAAGAGGACGGACAGGAGTTTCTCAGCCGCCGCAGGCTCGTGGTGGATGGCGGCGGGATCCGGCGTATCGAACAAGTGCAGCTATAGGAAATGCGAGAGAAGGCGGTATTCGGGAAAAGCCCAGGGGAGAATTGCTGGGGAGTTCCGCCAGGTGCGGCCTGTTCTAAGCCCCCGGCTCCGGAGGCGCTTATGATTTCGACAGATAATTCAACGCGAAACTCGACAGGAGTGCCGCGCCGCCGGCGAGGGCCTCGTCGTTTGCGTTGAAGTGGGGTGAGTGGTGGGCCCGGTTGGTCCCCGCCTTCTCGTCTCCTATCCCCAGTATGGCGAAAGTTGCGGGAACCTTCTCGCCGTAGTAACTGAAGTCCTCCGAACCCATGATGATGGGGTGTTCCTCCACCTTGTCTTTGCCGAAAAGGTGCACGGCGGTCTGCCGGTAGAGATCGGTGAGCTCTGCGTCGTTGATCGTTACCGGATAGATCGGTGTGTAAATGGTCTTTGCGCTGCAGCGCATGGCCTGAGCCACTCCGTCGACGATTCGCTTCACCTTCCCTTCCATTTCCGAGCGGGTCTTTCGGTTGGTGGTGCGGATGTTTCCCCGCATCGTCGCCTTGTCGGGAATCACGTTCGGTGCGTTGCCCGATTCGATCTTCCCGATGCTTACCACCACGCTCTCCAAGGGGTCGGTCTCGCGGCTCACCACCGTCTGCAGCATGGTGATGAGGTGGCCGGCCGCCACGGTGGGGTCGACGGCCAGATGAGGCATGGCCCCGTGGCCGCCCTGTCCCTGTAGGATGACTTCCCAGATGTCCGCCGAGGCCATGAGGGGTCCGCTGCGGGTGGCGAAGACCCCGACGGGGAGCTGCGACCATACGTGCAGCCCCCCTATGGCATCTACCCCGTCGAGTGCTCCCTCTTTTATCATTGCCGGCGCGCCGGAATCGTTACCCGCCTCTTCGGCGGGCTGGAAGATGAGCCGCACTTTGCCGGAAAAGCGTTCCTTTATCTCCGCCAGGATCTTCGCGGCGCCGAGGAGGATCGTGGCGTGGGCATCGTGTCCGCAGGCGTGCATGACTCCTTCCGTCTTCGAGGCGTAGTCGAGGGAGTTCTCCTCCTGTATGGGCAGTGCGTCGATGTCGGCCCGCAGGGCCACGCAGCGAGGGCCTTCCTTGCCGGCTGGGCCGCCGCCGGTGATATCGGCGACGACCCCCGAACCGGTGCCTTTGAAACCGCGGCGGATGTTCTCGAAGCCGAGATCCTGCAGCCGTTTCTCAATCTTCTTCGAGGTTTCCACCTCCTGCCAGGAGAGTTCGGGACGAGCGTGGAAGTCCTGCCGCAGGGCCGTCAGCTCTTCCTTCTGCTTGTTTGCCAGTTCGAATATCTTTTTCGTATCCACTTCAAGTACACCCATTACAAGAGATTTACGATGATGCCGGCCAGAATGACCGATGCGATGGTAACGGTGGTGAAACCGGCGACCAGCATCTTGGGAAGGATCTGCTTCAGCAGGTATTCCTTTTCTTCTTCGCTGTTCGACTGCGACTCGGCCACTTCCTGGGAAATGATGTAAGTCCCGGGAAAACCGAAGAGGCAGGTGGCGCTTATGGCCAGGCTCAATTCCCAAGAGTAGCCCACCACCTTACTCATGATGAGGGCGACGGCGACCATGCCGACGAGGGCGATGGCAAAGGCGGCGATCATGGGCAGTACGAGAGAGGCGACCATCTGGGGGGTGGCCTTGGAAAGATTCATGAAGATCGGTACGAGGAGGATAAAGAGGGTCAGTCCCGAGGAGTTCGCCTTTTCGAGGATCTTGTGTTCAATAAAACCGATTTCATAGAAGATGATGCCGAAGATAAGGGCGATGACGAAGGGATGGATCACCCGGCCGGTAAGATTTGCGACCTGGACGGCGAGCCATCCGATAAGAAGAGCCTTGGCAATCAAAATGAAGGGGGTCTGCAGGGCCTTGGGAAGGGCGGGAAAGAGTCTCCACGTGGGGACTTCGGGGTCCGAAGCGCCTTTTGACGAGCTCGTATCCACGGCTTCCCCGGCGCGAAATCCCTTTATCAGGCGTCCGGCTTCCCGCTTGAGTGAGTAGGAGGCGATGGGCAGTCCGATGAAGCTCTGCAGGACCAAGAGGAGGGTGGCGAAGACTGCCAGAGACTCAAAACCCTGGGCCTTTACCGCCTCGCTGACGATGAGGGTGGCGACGACTCCGCCCGAAATGGGGCCGACGGCGGTGATGGCGCGTTCGCGGCCGATGAGCGGTCCGCCGATGAGAAAGAGGGCCAGGGCCAGTGCGGTGAGGGCCAGGATGGCTACCAGCACGGTCTTCCACTCTTCCTTGAGATCGCGAAGTTTCATGAAGCTTCCCATGTGGACCATCAGCATGGCGATGAGGGCCATTGCGACGGGAATCAGATGGGAATCCTCGAAAAGCGTAGCCGGGATTCCCACCCAAAAGCCGACGAGAAAGAGCAGCCCCGCGGTAAACATCATCGAGAAGAGGGCCTTCGTCTTGTTCGAAACCACGTCTCCCACCGCGTAGATCACGGCGATGACCAGAATTGCACTTGTTGCACCCATTTCTTGCCTCCGATTATTCGTGCGAGTTTTTATTATACCCGCATCTGTTGGTAGATACTTTTTTTCTTTACTTGGACGAATACTATACCGGGTCCTCGATAGGGTCAATCAATTTTTTAGTTTGCAAAGCACCTTTTCTGTGCTTAGATTTATTCCTATAAGGAGGTACTATGTTCAGAGGACACATCGATGATATAGAAAAAAGGAAACTCGCGGCTCCGGGACTCGAAGGAGTGTGGAAGCAGGCGCCGATAGGCCCGAAGGAAGGTTGGGAGGACCACGTGATGCGGGTTTTTACCGTGGAAGCCGGCGGTCATACGCCGAAGCACGCCCATCCCTGGCCCCACATCAACTACGTGCTCAAAGGGAATGGCATTCTTCATCATGATGGTGAACGCACGGCGATACGGGCCGGCTCTGTCGCTTACCTGCCGGGCGGTACGGAGCACCAGTTTGTAAACGATTCCGACGCTGAGCTCGTCTTTATTTGTATCGTACCGAAGGAGGGGGACGTCTAAGCTTTCCCCGAGATGAAGGGGCCGAGGCGGCGGCGGAAAAATATCAGTGTTGCAGCAAGGGCGGAGACGATCCCGACGACGAGAAAGAATGCGGTGAGGTGTCCGCGAAAGAGGCCCACCGCCGCACCGCTGAGCCCGTAGCTCAGCGGAAGGGCTGCCGAGGCGAGAGATTCCATAATACCGAAAACCCTTCCCCGCGAATCGGTTCGTATTCCGTGATACAGCGAAGTCGTCATGATCTGGTGGACCGTCCCTAAAGAGATTCCGGCCAAGGGAAGGGCCGAGAAGAGCAGCCAGGTTCTTGGTTGAAGTCCGACGCCGATCAATAAGAAAGAAAGCAGGATGAGGGCCCCGAAGAAGAGAGGACTGTTTCGTCGCCGTTCTTTGAAGAAAAAGCCGTAGAGCAGTGCGCCGGCACCACCGCCGACGAGGAGAAGGGCCATCGCGTACCCGTAGGCGGCGGGCCCCAAGGAGAGTTCCTCGTCGAGAAAGAAGGGCAGAGCAATAACGACCGGCGGGTAGAGGGCCTGAATTAATCCGTAGCTGAGAATCGCGCTCAGTACGCCGCGGTCCTCTTTGAGGTAAGAAAGTGTTTCAATCAAGTGCCGGCGGACGTTTTCTTCCCCGGCTTTGTTTTCCCTTCCGTTCTCACGTTTTCTCCCGCTCCGGCGGGGAAGACGGATGAAAGTTTCCTCCAGGGCCGAGAGGAGAAAGGAGCCGCCGTTGAAAAGAAAAATCGCCGCCGGTCCGATAAGGGCGAATGCGATTCCGCCGAGAGCGGTGCCGGCGCTTATGCCGATGACCTTGGAACGGACGAGCTCCTCTCCCGTCTGCCGCCGCACCTCCTCCTCCCGGAGTTCCACGCGCTTCGCTCCGGTAAAGTAGAGGACCCGTGCTTTTTCTTCATGGAGCTCAGGGAGCTCACGGGGTGCTGCGGCCCGGTCGTTCTCCGCAGGAGCCGCCCCGTCGGCAAAAACTATGCTCCGGTGTTCCTTTGCGCTGTGTACGATTTTCGAACCGAGGGGGATGTGCCGACTGGAGATGATCGATCCGGTCGACTTTCCTACGAAATAGATAGTGGTTCAAAAGATGTGGGAAGCTGAAGCAGGAGGATCGATACCCC
>CAZQNO010000098.1:0-7838 GCA_964594775.1 uncultured Spirochaetaceae bacterium | reverse complement strand
TTTTCCAACTTCTTTTGCTTGGTAATGTTCCGCACGATGCCCTGAAGCACCAGTTCGACCCTTTTTAACAATTCCTCTGTTTTCAAAATGCTGCTGCTCCTTTTTATATACTGAAATTGTTCTAATTGAATACACGTATTCATTGAAATTTTAAAATTAATATCTTTATTAATTCTAGTATATCTATTTTCATGATTTCAATCTATCACATAGACCTATTTAGTAAATAAAATTCTTTGGATAAGGAGAATATACTCGCTTATAGTAGGGTTATTTCTATAGATATACTCTTATAGCGGTAAATGTTCATGACACAACGGTGCCGGCCCTTCAGACGGTCCGTTGCAGCTCCGTGTGTGTGAGGAAACGTGAAGGAAAGGGAATATTTTTAGCCTTTTCTTACTTTGCTGACCGGCCAATGGCCGGCGAAAAGCAGGCTGCAAATCCCGGTTTTGCCGGCAGGACCCGCAGCCGTATGCCTTGAGGTCTTTTATTTAAGGGTCTGCAGAATCCGCTCGAGGACCTTGGCTCTGTCGAGGGGCTTTACGATGTAGTTCTTCGCCCCCGTCATAAGAGCCTTCTTCACCAGATCCTGCTTCCCTAAGGCGCTTATCATGATGATCTTGGCCTCTTTATCGAACTCGAGGATCTTCTCGAGGGCCGTTACCCCGTCCATGTTCGGCATCGTGATATCCATAGTGACGAGGTCGACATTTGGATAGAGTTCCTTGTACTTCTCCAAACCCTGAGCCCCGTCGGATGCGGTACCGGCAATTTCGAAACTCTCCGAGGTGAGAATCTGGGAAATCTGCTTAGTTACAAACATCGAATCGTCCACCACCAGGACTCTATACGGCGTACCGTCTTCTTTCATACCGTCGGGGTTACGTTCGTTGATGCTGGGAAAATCAGCTTTGGTCTTCATCAGTCTTCCTCCTATGCCCGTTCACGTACGGCAACATTTATTTCAATCTTTCCCTGACCAAGCTCAACCGGCACGATCAAGGCTTCGACACCGGAGTCGGAAACCTCCATGTTGGTCCCGGTAATGATCGCCGGAGGGGTCAGGTCGAATTTAAAACCTAAATCATGGAGCTTGGTGATGGCCTGTCCGGTGATCATGTTGGCCAACTCGGCGATCGTCGCCTTTCCCAGTTCATCCATGTTTTCCAGCTTCTCCCCGTTCATCTCCGAGGCGACTGCCAGGGCGGTTTCTTTCGTCATGTCAAACAGGACTCGTCCCTCTACATCGCCGGCCAGTCCGACGATTGCCGCCACCCCCAGTACCGACTGCGAGGTGGACTTGAGATAGAGTTCTCCTCGATGCACCTCACCGTTCAATACTTCCTGCAGCACGTTGAATGCCGCCTCTACAAAGGGATTGATATACTCCACTCTCATCAAGCTACTCCTTTTTCCGCTTTCTACTGTTGGTTCTTTCGGTAGGCTCGAATGGAATCTACCGCTGTTTCCTCAAAATCCCCGGTGAGGGCCCGCTCGTTTTCCCCGAGCAGCAACACTCCCCCCGGTTTCAGTTTATCGCTGCACTCCCGCAGGAAGAGCTTCTGCTGTTTGGGCACCTGAAAGGAGAGAAGGTCCCGCGCCAAGATAAGATCCACCTCGGGAAAGGAATTTGCATGAAAAACACTATGGTATTCGAAGAGAATGATGTCCTTCAGTTCCTTGGCAACGGAAAAACCGTTCTTTATCTTCGTCATGTAAGGGCTCAAAGAATCGGGTATTTCGTCATTTTGGACCACGAGATTCGGTGCAGTGGAGATGGCAAGAAGGTCGCTGTCGTGGGCCCAGATTTTGATCGAGCTGGAGGGATAGAGTTTGCGGAGAATCGCCGCCAGAGAATAGGTCTCATAGCCGTTCCCGCAGCCGGGATTCCACACCAGCAGCGAACCGGAGGCCTCCAGGAGCTGTGTGAAAAGGGATTCGACTCTTCCCGCATATTCCTCACTCCAGAACGCGCCGGTATGCGGAGAGGAGAAGGGCCGCAGAAACTCGGCCGCATCCTCGGCACTCTGCAGCTGCACTTCCTTGGATTCGGCAGCCCGTACGCTTTTCCACTCTCTAAATCGTTCTTCCAGCCAATCGCGATTAAAATCGGAGACATGAAAATTTTTGAAGGTGGCGGCTGCCTCTATTATGAAGCTGTAGTCCGGCTCTCCTTTCTCCTCCCGTTCTGCCTGCTCATCGGCGGAGGCGGCAGCCTCTTCATCTTCTGCCTCCTGCCTTACCAGGGCGGGTTGTGCAAGGGCAGACGGCTCCTGCTCTGCGGATGCGCCGAAGATCCTCTCCACGTCGAGTATGAGATAGAGACGGTCTTCGTTTTCGACGACTCCCTTAATAAACTTGATGTTGATGTCGCCGAAAATGGGATGGGGAGGCTGTATCGTCTCGGAATTAATCCCCACCACCTTATCTATGGAATCTACGATGATGCCGATCAGCAGTTCATCGAGCCGGAGGATTATCATGTCCTCCAGGTGGTGATCTTCCTGCTTCGGTGCGGGAAGATTGAAGAGTATCCGCATATCGATGATGGAAATGATATCGCCCCGGAGGTTGTAGACTCCCCGCACGTAGGGGGCGGCATTCGGTACGTGGGTAAAGCGATTGGCCTTGGAGATTTCCTTCACCCGCATTATATCGATTCCGTAGTCCTTTCCGGCAAGAGAGAAGGTAACCATCTTGTAGTCGATGTTCTCCAGGCGTTCGGTCTCTTCGCTTTTTATCTCTTCGCTTATCGTACTCATCTACATCTACCCTGTTATCTGCGTCGCCCGGCGCTTTCGATTCTCGATCTCCTGCCTGAGTCCCAGCTCGAGGAGCTGACTGACGTCGATGATCAGTGCGACGGTCCCGTCTCCCAGGATGGTTGCCCCTGCGATTCCCGGCACGTTGGTGTACCGGTCCTTGAGAGGTTTTATTACCACGTCCTCCTCGCCGATCAGGGAATCTATCATCAGCCCCATCTTCTTGTCTCCGGAACCCACGATCACCACATAGCTGTGTTCTCTGCTCGTGTCGTTGGGAATGTTGAAAAGCCGGCTGAGCCGCAGCAGACTTATCACATCCTCCCGCACGTTGAAGACCTCGTAGTTGTCGATCATCCGGATATCCGTCGATTCCTTTATGCGATGACTGTCGAGAACCGAGGTGATGGGAATTGCGTATATTTCTTTACCCACTCGTATGAGGAGTCCCTGAATAATCGCCAGAGTGAGAGGTATCTTAATGGTTATCTTCGTTCCCGTGCCCTTTTCCGACCATACCGAGACACTTCCGTTGAGCTTCTCGATCTGTTTCTTGACCACATCGAGGCCGACTCCCCGTCCGGAAAGGTTGGTCACCTTCTTCGCCGTCGAAAAACCCGGCTCGAAGATGAGGCTGAAGGCTTCAATATCGGAGAGCTTCTTGTTCTGGTGGATCACTCCCCGTTCCACCGCCTTTTGGTAGACCGAATCGACATCGATACCCTTCCCATCGTCTTCGATCTCGATAAGGATCATGTTTCCCTCGTTCCCGGCCCGAAGGTAGACCTTGCCCTCCTCCGCCTTGCCTGCCTGCACACGCTCCTCGGGGCCCTCTATACCGTGGTCGATGGAGTTTCTCACGCAGTGAATGAGGGGATCCAAGAGGTCTTCGATAACCGATTTGTCGAGCTCCGTATCCTCACCCGCTATCTCCAACTTCACCTTCTTATTGACGCCCTTCGAGACGTCCCGCACGAGGCGTGGAAAACGGCTGAAGATCTGGCTGATCGGAACCATTCGTATCTGCATGACCCCTTCCTGAAGGTCGCTGGTGTTTCGTGAGAGATTCTGGGCGGTTCCGTTGAATTCGTTCACCGTAGTGCGGAAATTCGGCTCGAATTTTTCAAAAGTCGAATACAGTCCGCCGAAACGCTCGACGATTTCGGCGCGGATCTCCTTTATCGCCTCGCCGCGCTGAATACGGCCGAGATACTCCGGCAGGGAGTCGAAAAGCTCCTTGAGCCTGTCGTAGTAATCCTCCCGGGCCTGGTTCAATCGAAGCTGGGCTTCGGAGAACTTCTGCGATATCTGGTTGAAGGTAGCCTTGGTGATGACCGCTTCGCTTACGAGGTTGAGAAGATCGTCTATTCGCTTGGAATCCACCCGCAGAACCGAACCCGACCCGCCGCCGCCCTTGCGCAGCTCCTGCTCCTTTACGCCCTTTTTCGCTTGTTCCTTTTTGTCGGTTTGTTCTTCTGCGGTCGGCGCCTGCGCTTTTTCCCGCCCTTGCTCTTGGCCGGCCGGCGCCTGCGCTTTTTCCCGCCCTTGCTCTTGGCCGGCTTGTTCGGCTTTGGCCGCCTGTTCATTTTTAACGGCAGCCTGAGCCGCCGGGGAGGCCTGAGCGCCTAAATCTACCTTCACTTCCGAAAGCGGCAGCGCCTCTTTTTCCAAAACTACTTCGGGGATCTCGACCTTCTGTTCTATGAGGCCGCTTTCTGCGGAAGTGGAAATATAATAGCACACCTGCGGATGAAAGACATCCTCGTAGAGTTCTTCGAAATCCGGTACCGTTTTGAGCACCGTTCCGAGCTCCTTCAAGGCGGCAAAGACCTGCACCCCTCCGATGCTGTTCATCGGATGGTCCTCGTTAAATTCGACGCGGACCTGATACACCGTCTCTCCGGCACCGGCGGCTTCACCGAGTTCCAAGAGATCATACTCGGTAAGCTCACCGCCGCTCGCCGATCCGGCCGCCGCGGATTCGGCCCCGGCCGTCTGCTGCGGAGGGTGTGCCGCTGCTTTATCTCCGATATCATTTTCGGCAGCCGCTTCGGCCTCGGCTTTTCCCGCCCCTTCGAGGAGGGCCCGTAAACCCGCCTGCAGTTCCGAGATATCTTCGTCGTAGCTCGTTCCGTCCTTTCCCTTCTGCAGCATCTCCTTGATAACATCGATGGAGTCGAGGAGAAGATCGATTACTCCCTCATCTACAGAGGTTTCTCCACTCCGAATTCCGTCCAATACATCCTCGACCAGATGGGTAAAACCGGCGAGCTGCGTCATCTGCACCGTCGCCGCAGCCCCCTTCAAGGTGTGAGCGGCCCGAAAGATCTCGTCGATCGAGTCTTTATCTCCCGGATCATTCTCCAGGACGAGAATGTTCCGCTCAAGAGTCTCAACCTGCATCTCCGCTTCAATATAGAAGTCTTTGAGCAGTTCTTCGTTGTTAGGGTCGAGGTAGTCACTCATTGTGGTATTAATCTTGGTATATTACCCTCTTGAAGTCAAGTACACTTTTTATGGAAGCTGTCGATACTTAAATATATGCTGAATTTCTCAATTCACCCGCAGCGAGAGATGCTCGGCGGGGAAAATGACGACAACTTTGAAATACACGGGAATTCCTTGATTAGAAGTGATCTTATTGATTTTTCACTCACGAGGTATACACTATTAGTAGAGGGAGTAACGGTCATGAAACGTTGTTTACGCACAATCGGACTCTCGGGGCTTCTCTTTTTCGCCGCCGGCGTGCTTTTCTCCGCCGACATCGCCATTTCCGAACTGCAGCTCATCACAAGGGGAATCTGGTCCGATGCCGCAGAGAGTGTAGTTCTCGACACCCGGGGAGAGAGTGAACTCGAAGTGTCGGGCGGCTACAAGTTCGGCGGCTCTATGAGCTTCGGCTTCACCAGCGGCGACCTTTCCTACGCCGGAGAGGATCCGCCGAATTACCTGGACGACGAGTATCAAAGCATTGGCACACAGGACGATGCCCAGGACGCCTATCTCCAGGACCTCTCGCTCTACCTCGACAACCGCACGAGCCTCGACTTTTTAGGAGCAGAGATCGTCTACCGCGACATCGGCGGCGAGGGGACCGACTTAACCTATTTTATTGGGAGAAACGATCGAATCGCCTCGGGAGAAGATTTTATCGACCGCTTCGGCACCCTCCCCTTCACCACAAAGTATCAGGGCTACTTTTACTTTCCCGTGCAGAATTACCGGGGGATCCATAGGGTTCGGGGAACCGGGCTGCGTTTTACATCGCCGTTTGGCACCGAGCGGCACCTCAGCGCCTTTTATCTCTATCAGGACGACCACGAAGACCTCGACCCCGGCACCTATTCGACCGATTACCGGGCCCTCTTCCACTTCGATCAACTCCAATTCGAGTACTTCGCAGGCAGCACCTTTCCCAAGGCGGACTACGGAGTCTATCGGACGGGTTTTCTCCTCTACTACAATCCCTCCGACCGGGGCGATTTTTTCGCACAGGTAGGCGTCCCCTATTGGGAATCGATGGACCAGCTGACGATTGAGCACTTCTACTTCCTCTTTGAACCAAGAATACACTTCGATCCGCTTTCGATAATTTTGACACTCTTCTGGCACCCCAAATACTATGCCATGGCGGAGACGGGTGACTTCGGTGACGCGGACATCCATTTTAATTTTCTCTTCGGCAATCCGCTGGAAAACCAGGTTACCGGCGGTCTCGAGACCACCCTGCAGATAAACACCGACGACATAAACAAGGACTTCGGGGTCGTTACTAGTCCCTATTTGCAGGCAAACGCCGGCGGAGTAGTATGGAATTTCGCGGTAAACGTAACCCTGTTGCCCTACGACTTAGAGACCCTCGTAGAGGGTGTTGTCGGAATCAAGGCGGAGTTTTAATATGATGAATATGCGCAGTACCACAGGCCGACCGCATGCGGCCGGCATTTTTCGCCGGAATTTTCACTCCTTCTTCCTGCTTCTCCCCCTGTTGATTATACTCTTCTCTCTCTGCCCCCAGGGCCGGATTGAAGCACTGGAAGTCACGACCCTTTACCACATGAGTAATCACGGCTTCGATAAGGATGCCGAAGAGAGCAGCAGCGACTTCAACGGGACCGCCTACCGCTACGGCGTGAGCGCCTTCGGGACCTATCAAATCGACGACGCCCTCTCTCTAGAAGCCGGTCTCTACTACGACCCAATCCTTCGAAAGACCGTCTACACACGATTCGAATACCGCCACGACTACTTTAAAGTCGGTGTCGGACCCTTTCTCGGCGTCTTCAACAGCCCCGGATCGATCCTCAAGAGCGGCATAAGCTCTTCGTTTCACATCGAATATCCTGGAAAAGCATTCGCTTCGGTGCGCTCGGACAGCACCATCGCCGCACGCTTTGCCAATAAGGGCGACTATCTTCAGGAGTTGAATCGGCTCAGCGTCGGGTATTACATTCCCTTCGCCATCTGCAGCCTCAATCTTACCACAAAGCGTTTCATCACCCAGAAGACCGACACCCTCGAGGTGGAAGACGCCCTCACAAGGTACTCCTTCGACGTCGATATCTATCAGAAGAATGTACCGGTTAAAGTTCTGCTCTCTTTCGCCTATCAACACATCGACAGGATCTACACTAGCACAGCCTCGAAGAGCGAAAACACTCTCAACTCCCTCATCCTCGGCACACGGCTGGAGTTCGAGGTATCGCCAAAACTCTCTCTGCTAGCCGATCTTGATCACAATATCTATTCTTTCGGGAATGAGAAGGATGCAGTCGGTTCAACTAATCCGCTAACTTTGCCGGACTCGGGGCTTGGTGTATACCTCTTCACCGCCTCGCTAGGCGGTACGTGGAGGCTATACTAAGTGGTGCGAACCTTGCTAGGTGTTCTAGAAATACTCGCTATAGGCAAGAACAGCCAATATCGATCCATAACTATTTTAGGAAGTGGATTAAAACCATTTTTACTGGTCCCAATCCTGCTAGCCGTCCCTTCCACTCGCCGAAAGCGCCTAAAAGCCGTCCTCTGATCTTGCTGCCGCACTACCGCCGAAGTCCCTTTCGGAGTCTA
>CAZQNO010000097.1:0-8542 GCA_964594775.1 uncultured Spirochaetaceae bacterium | reverse complement strand
CGGAAATTTCCGGGAAGAGCTGCGCCTAAGCGGCCGTGCCTATGTCGATTTTGCCCTTTCTCACCCGGAGCATCTGAAGCTCATGTTTTCTGCCCGGCGCTTCGATTTCGAAAGGGATTGTGTCCATGGGATGGAGGATCTGGATGCCTTTTCCCAGATAAAGGGAGTTTTTCAACGGGGCTTTGAAGAGGGGGCAATCGTCAGTCGGCAACCCGCCGAAGCTTTAGCTCTTCTTGTCTGGTCTCAGGTGCACGGCCTGTCCCATATTCTCATCGAGAAACAGATTCCGCCAAATACCCTGCCCATTGATTCGGTCTTTTCCCTGCTCGATGAGCAGGTAGAGATTATCTGCCGGGGGCTCAGCCCCCGATAAGGGTCACCGACTCGGCAGCTAGACTTCGAACGCGCGCCGAGCCGTGAGCACGGGCCCGAGAACTGCCGGAGTCCAAGAGACCTAAAACGCCTCCTGCATATTCACGTAGAACGAGGTTCCCCTCTCGGAAAAGGCGATGTCGATACGCAAGTTGAGCTTCTGTTCGGTGCTTAGGGCTAGCCGAAAGCCGAAGCCCCCGGCGATCTTTGGGTCCCAGATCTTAAGGTCGAAGAGATCGTCGCCAACCTGCCCGGCGGAAAGAAAGCCCGCCAAGCCGAAGCGGCGATTGATCGGCAGCCGGTACTCCGTCTGTACCGTAGCCGACACGTCGTCTCGGTAGCGCCGCTCCAGGACTCCCCGCATCGGACCGTCGCCGCCAACGGAGGGTAAAAACTGAAAAGGGACCTCCCCCCAAGAACCGTTATATCGTCCCTGCAAGGCGAGAACGTGTGTCCCGAAAAGGGTAGCGTATCGCCTGAAGTCAGCGCCATAGAGGCCGAAGCTGTAGCTGCTTCCAAAACTCTCCGTGTAGCAGCGCACATCGGTGTCGAGAACGAAGCCGTGGGTCGGCCAGAACGCCCCGCCGGTGCTGTCAAAAATGAGTCTGCCCCCGACGCCCGAGGCGATGAGCTCACCGTCGGTGCCTGGCATAGCGCCGGAGTCGAGGAGCCCCTCTCCATCCTGCTCCTCGATCGAGAAGTATTCATACTGATAGAGCGGACCGAGAAAGAGATCTTTCACCGCCTGGATATTGAAATTAGTCTCCGCCCCAAAAGAGCGGGCGGTGTACTTCTCTTTTGAATCTGCTTCCGGCCCGATCCCGAAAAAGGAGCGGGGAATCTGGTTGCCCGAGATGGAATTATCCCAACGATACCGCTCTTCCTTTAGGTAGTGGGTAGAGGCCACCGCCCCAATGTAGGAGCCATTGGTAGTAACGATGCCGTTGACCGCCACGGTGTTATTGCGAAGCCCCTGCTTTTCCTCTTCCAAAAGCCCAACATCGGGACCGTAAAAGAAAATGGCCGCGGCGCCGAACATTCCGCCGAAGTCGGGAGAATAGGCTATGATCGGCAGCGGGACAACCCCCCAACTCTTTCGCGCGTGCGCTTGCTCGGCGAAAAGGCTTAGTGAACAAACAAGCAGCAGGGAAACAAGTATAGTGATGCGTTTCATCATGTGACTCCGTACCGAATGGAATAAAAGGAATACTACTCTCTTTTCGCCATGTTTTTAACCTACCACGGAAGCACAAACAAGGAAATAATTTCCGCTTCTCCGGTCTCCCGCCGGCTCCTCCTTTGCTCTCAAGAATAGGCTGACAGCTATTTCCCGCCTAGCGAAGCAGCTCGGTCCCATATATCCGAATTTTAAAACTTGCGTCGACGCAAGTTTACCTTCACAGATGTTACCTGTTCACCAGATCGTGATTTTTCAGTATGAGACGAAAAATGAACAGCACCAAGAATCTTGGAAGAGAAGTAATGAGGGTTTGGCCGAAGCTCGAAGCCGAGCATCGACATCCACCTGAAAGCGGAAGTCCGTTCCTTTTTTCCTTTCACGTTCTACCCCTTTCTCTGTGAACTGTGAGCGCGGGCCGGTCTTTAATCAGCTTCCGAACAGGTAACGGCCCAACATGCGCTTAAGCTCCGAGAGCAGACGCTGGGGATCTATCGGCGGCCCGAAGATCTTGATTGAGTGAATGAGCTCCTCTGCCGACCGGTGCACGACGTATGCCGCCGCTTCCGTATCCTCTATCGCCGGTGCCGGCCGCATCGATTCGAGGATTTTCTGCACGCGAAGGACCGTCTTCCTCTCCTCAGCGCTTATAAGCCGGTCCACATCCGGATCGCTGTAGCGCATGCCGGTGATCTCACGGTGAAGCTGCGGAGAAATGTCATGGGCATCGTAGAGCTTTCCGATGATCGCGGCAAGGTACTCCCGCGGATCTTGGTCTGGACTTTCGGCAAGCCCCGGGAGCTCGCCCAAGGCATCCTCTGCAATCTGCCCGTAGTAGTATTCGATAGCCTCCAGGAACACCGCCTTCTTGTTCCGGTAATAAGCGTAGAAACTGCCTACCGCCATTCCTGCCCGGGCGGCGATTTTCTTGCTGGTCGTGCGGTGATAGCCCTCCTCGGCAAACAGCTCGAGGGCTGCCTTAAACAACTGATCCTTGGTGGCTATGCTGCGCTCCTGCCGCGGCGTTCTCGGCTCGTTTCTCTCCATGGGCCGAGTGTAGCAGAACACAGTAAAAATGTGAACTATATTTCATTTTTCCCCTTGATTAAATGTGAACTTTTATTCATATTATTGATAGGAAACGTTTAGGGGGAAACTCTATGGAAACACTGCTCGCATATGGTACCCGTATCGCACCCGGTCTCGCCGCCCTCCTGCTCATGCTGGTGCTGCTTCCGCGGCGCGCTGCAGGTCTTCGCATCACCATCTACATAGCTTTCTTTATCGTAATCCGCGATGCGATGACACCTGCAGGCCTGTGGAGCTTTGGGCCTGAAGGCTTCTTCTGGATACGGTTCATCGACTCGCTGCCCCTGCTGCTGCTCTTTGCCGCCGGCAGCAGCACGATAGCGGCGGCCATGCTTCTTGCCGAACCCGACTTAAGAAAGCGGATCCGGTGGCTCGTCAGCAGCAGCGGCTTCCTTGCTCACACAGGTTTGAACGGCAGCGACAAGGGAAGCGGCCGTTCCAGGGGGCGCGAATGCTCAGCGACCGGGGCCGCCTTCAGTCTCCTAATGGGTGCTGCCGGCGCACTCCTCACCGCCGGACCCCTTCTGCTTGTCTACACCGCCATACCGATAGAAGTCCGCGGAGGCGGGGTCGCTGCAGCCCTGCTTCCGGGAATTGCCGCAGTTACCTTTTTGGGAAATTTTTATGAGGAGCTGCTCTTTCGCGGCTTTCTGCAGGACCACCTGCAGGAAGATATCGGCCTCACTCCGGTACAGGCGGCTTTAACTTCAGGAGCAGCATTTGCCGCCGGGCACTCCTTTCTGGCGGTCACCGTCAGCAGTGCAGGCGCCCCCCTGCTGCTCTTTGTCCTCTACGAAGGAATAATCGCCGGCCTCATCCGTATGCGCTGGGGGCTCATCCCTGCGATTATTTCCCACGGCGGCGCAATTTTTCTCCTGGCGGGAGGACTCGTATGAAAACGATACAACTGAGCATGACGAGGCTGTACCTTCTGCCGGAAAAGAGCGGTTCCTACACCCTCATAGACACCGGTTACGCCCATGAGTACGATCTCTTTCTAAAAAAGCTCTCCCGCCGCGGCATAGAGACCGAACATATTGCCCACCTCTTTCTCACCCATTACCACGACGACCACTCCGGATTTCTCGCCAGACTCCTCTGCGAAGATCCACAGATCACCGTCGTCGCACGAGCGGAAGCTGAGCCCCTGCCGGCGGCAGGAAAAACCATTACCGCCCGCGGCGGGTCTCTATTGAATCGCAGAATCAGAGCGCTGTTCAAACTCAAAGAAAAATTGTCTCCGAACTGGGATTTGACCTTCCCGCCGGTGTCCCTGAGATCCCGCGACATTCGGTTGAAGGGAGAAAGAAACAGCCTCGAAAAGCTGGGTTTGGAAGCAGAGGCGCTCTCTACACCGGGGCACAGCTGCGACAGTCAGTCCATCCTTTGTGCCGACGGCAGGCTCTTCTGCGGTGACATGGCCGCCCGCTTTCTGAACTTTACAGGAGCACTCTACTGCACCCTCTTTAACGAAGAGATCGAGACGGTCTACCGCTCGTGGAGGAAAGTTCTCGACCTAGGCGCACGCCGGATTTACCCGGCCCACGGACGGGACTTTGCCGCGGACAAGCTCGAGCGGCATATGAATGTTCACCGTCGGTCTTCTGTTGTACCTTTCAAGTAAACTAGTGCCGGCTTAAAGCCGTCGCATCTTTGCTCTCGTCGAGGGCCGCATCCAGGGCGTCCGGATTCTCCAGTGTCTCACCGCTTGCGACGTCTGCGGTGCGGCCGGTCTCTCCAGTTTTACTCTTTCCTGTCACCGCGGTTTAGAAAACGCAATTCTTGCTAAGAACCTGAGAATTGCTCGACAAGAGTGAAGATTGATTCTCTCCCCCACCTTTGGTGTATACTTCTAAAGGGGAGGCGGAGAATGAGAAAACACGAGGCCGGCAGAGCATTCGATGAGACATGGGACGTACTGGTTATTGGAAGCGGCTTCTCTGGACTGGCGGCTGCCATCGAAGCCGCCGAGGCCGGGGCCTCGGTCCTGGTAATCGAGAAAATGAAGTCCACCGGCGGGAACTCAAGGATCAGCGACGGGGGGATCGCCGCCCCGGGGACGGATATTCAGAAGAAATTTGGTCATACAGATTCCCCGGACCTCTTCTCCCAGGACATAATGCGCTCGGGCAGTTTCGTGAATCATCCCGATTTAGTGCGGGTCCTCGTCGACAGGGCCGCCGAGGCCTTCGAGTGGAGCCGGGATGAGCTCGGGGTGCCCTACATGGACCGCATAGATATCTTCGGCGGCCACTCCGTGCCCCGCTGCTATACGGCAGAGAATGTCACCGGCGGGACGATACTACACAAAGAACTCGCGCGGCTGAAGCGCCTCGGCGTCGAGGTGAGGAAGCAGACCTGCTTCTTAGAGTACATTCTGGACGACACGGGAAGGGTCGCCGGGGCGGCGGTGAAGCCGGCCCGTGAAGAGGGCGCCGAAACGCTGCTGGGAGTCCGGCGGGGCATCGTTTTAGCAGCCGGCGGCTTTGGAGCGGATGTCGAATTCCGCCGCCGGCACGATCCCCGGCTCGGGCCCTCCATCGACAGCACCAACCATCCATCGGCCAAAGCGGAAGCCCTCAAAGAAACCCTCAGACTCGGTGCCATGCCGGTGCACCTCGCCTTCATCCAGCTCGGGCCGTGGGCATCGCCGGACGAGAAAGGCTTTGGACACGGGCCGATGTTCTCCGAGTATATCGTCTTCCAGTACGGTTTGATAATAGATCCGCGCACGGGAAAACGCTTCGTCAACGAGCTTTCCGACCGCAAACGGCTCTCCGATGCGATCCTGAGCAAGGGGCAGCCCTGCATCGGGATCGCCGACTCGGCGGCCGTGAGCCTTTCAGGGTGGAACATAGGAAGGGCGGTCAAAAACAAAGTGGTCCGGGTCTTCCCCCGCATCGAAGAGCTCTGCGGCTGCTACGAGATAAACCCCGGTCCGGTAAAGGAGACCGTCGAGGCATTCAACAGAGCGGTGGATTCCGGGGTCGACGAGGAATACAGCAAACCGATATTAGAAAAGGCGCCGGGATGCAGGGCCGCACCGTTTTATGCAATCCGCCTCTGGCCTAAGGTCCACCACGTGAGCGGAGGAGTAGAAATAGATGTTGAGGCCCGCGTAATCGATCTGGAGGGAAGGCCCATCCCGGGACTCTACGCCGCGGGGGAAGTAACGGGGGGCGTGCACGGCGCCAACCGTTTGGGAAGCTGCGCGATCACCGAATGTCTCGTCTTCGGCCGGATCGCCGGAAGGAACGCAGCGGCTGTGTCGGAATGATGTTCTAAGACGGTAGAATATCGGCAGTGTGCCGCCGGTGGGATCGAGATAGGCGCCGGGGACGGACGGCTGTAACCGGTGAAATGGAAAGCGGGCGAGGATCTGCTCAAAACCTGCATCCGAGGAGTTCCTCTTGCCCCGCTTTTATTCGCACTCTTCACACATTCTATGCTGCGATGAATATGAACCTTCCGTACAAAGCAGCCCGCCTATCTCCCGGAAAAGTAATATGATATAATTACTGGAGTAGGTGCAGGGAAATGGAACTCTCACTGAAAGAACAAAATCAAATACATCAATACTTAGAACAGGTGTACACGCTCGAGTCGGAGGAGGATCTGCTCGATTTTGCACTGCCGGAGTTGGCACGGATAGTTCCGACGGATTTTTACAGTCTAGTGCTCTTTTCGAACACACTTGTTCAGAAGCTCCACTTCTCTACCAACAACCCCGACGAATTCGCACACGCCTACACCGATTATCTGGCGGAAGAGGATATATTTACCGAAGCATTGGTGCGCAGCGGCAAGCAGGCGGTTTCCTCCTCACAGGTCGTCACATCCGAAGTGAAGAAGTCCGACTTCTTCTACAACGAATGTCAGAGGATCAGGCCGGCAGATGATGAGGCATACTTTTCCCTTATCGTCGATGGAATGCTCGCAGGTTTCGTCGCAATGTGTCGAGCGGCCGATTTTCCTAAGCCATATTCGGCGCATGAACTATCAATGCTCTCATTCCTCATCTCCTTCCTCCCCAACGCTTTCTCTCGCGTGCTCACCCCTCCGCCGCCGAGCACCGATACCGCAACTGTAGATGCCTGGGGAAACGTGCTGCAGGCGGGAGAAGAGATAGCCGAAGTCTTACTGAATCTGTTAGAAGCCGGACGCGGGGACTCGCCGTGGTCCTCTCCGGGCCTTAACGGCAGGCGGTACCGAAAGTTCGTGCAGGAGGCGCTCTTTCGCCGGCCTGGTTTCGGTGGAAAATTTCTCGAGCTTCGGTATAACGGCAGCTGCCGGCGATTCGTATGCCGACCGCTCTCTGCTGCCGGTATTCGACCATACTTACCGCATCTCCCGCAGGCGAACCTTTCACTCGTCGGTGTGAATAGTCAGCCGTTTCCCGTCGCGGAGGGCGTGCTTGACCAGCTTTCGCTTAGTCCACGGGAGCAGGAGGTGATCCGGCTGGTCTGCCGGGGAATGTCGAACCGCGAAATCGCCGGCGACCTCATGATCTCCGTGGCTACGGTAAAGCATCACCTCTATAATATCTTCAATAAAACGGGCGTCGATTCGCGCACCCAACTGATCTTCCGCCTCTCTTCCCTCAAGAAAAACTGATGCATATGAAGGGATCAGGCGCACCAGTCTCTCGAGTCCCCATTACTCGGTCAAGGACCTTGGCCCTTCTTTGTGGCTCTCCAGCTACGATGCTGCCCTCCTTGTTGCAGAGGGCAGAGTGCTCGCGATAGGCGGCCGCATGCACCTGCAACCAAAGTATCATTGACCGCTCTACTCAACGAGCATACCATATGCACAATAAATCAAATTTTATGAAGGGGAGTACTATGAAACGGATAGCTGTTTATGTTTTTCTCTTTGCTGTAGTGTGCGGCCTTGCAGGCGCCGTTGAAACGCCGCTGCAGTTCGCCAAGGCCCCCGCGACACCTCCTGTGGGAACGGAGCGCGGCGGGATAGCAACGATTGGCGTATTTCTCTTAGGAGCACACATGGGAGAACTCGATACCGACATCTACAACTTCGGGGTGACACCGGTTTTCTCCATCTGGAACAATCGCTTCGGTCTAACCGGTGATGTTCCTACGGGGTATCTGATGTCCCGAAGCGACTACTACGATTCGTTTTCCGGATTCAATACCTCGCAGAACCTGAACGGGGGGCTTAAGGTCTGGGAATGGGAAAACGCGAGTAATCTCATCCTCTTTACGGGAGCCAATTCGACCCTTACCTTCCTGAACTACGAGTTGCAGGATTCGTCGGCGGATATGCTCTTGGCTTTAGGTGGATTCCAGTTCGGTATCAAGAGCACCGTCCATGTCAACGACAAGCTTACGATACTTCCCTTTTATCTCTACTCCATCAAGGGAGCCTCCTTTAGCGGCACTGTCGAGACGAGCGGCATCTCCGTTGACGTAGATTCCTCGATCTCCCTCGGAGAAATTACCTATTCGACGCTCGGCTTCGACATCGAACTCTACGGCTACAGTCTTGCTGCGATGTTTGCAATAGAGGATGCGGAAACATGGAATTTTTCTCTCGCTATGACGATTCTTTCGACTCCTATAAACCAGGCGAAAGAGAGATAAGAGGTTTCCGCCTTTCTTGATTTCTCCCCGCAAGCAGAATATACTAAAACCTACTAGAAATAAGTAAAAGGAGTTACTTTATGCTTATTTCTATTCCAAAGGCGCTTCGAGACAAGATCGGCGAGGAGGCTGCAGAAAGTTTGATCGATTTGCTCAATTCCTCATTTCAAAATTCTAAAATAGACATCATTGCCCTAACCGAGGAAAAATTCAGACGGCACCTTTCCGAAGAACTGGCTATCCTTCGAAAGGAACTGTACCTGCTGAAGGCTGAAATGCAAGAGCAGTTCGCCCAGCTCAAATC
>CAZQNO010000096.1:0-8765 GCA_964594775.1 uncultured Spirochaetaceae bacterium | reverse complement strand
TATGGTCCGCTCTATAGATAGGCAATGCAGAAATCGCCTTTTGCTCCGGGCCCGGCTACACCCGTTTTCCCGCCGGCATTTCCCATGGCACCGCCAACGAAACAATCCATTGCAAAAAAATCTGCAGCCCGTATACTTAACACATAACGGGGGGTTCGATATGAGCAAGGGAAAGGCAGCCTCGATTCTCGGCGATCCGAAGGCGAAGAAAAAAGAGAAGAACAAATTCTACGAACAGGAGCTGCGCACGCTGCAGATCGAACTGGTAAAGCTGCAGGAGTGGATAAAGCGCAAGGGTCTGAAGGTCATCGTCATCTTCGAAGGCCGGGACGCGGCGGGAAAAGGGGGGGTGATCAAACGGATCACCGAGTCCCTCAACCCCAGGATCTGCCGCGTCGTCGCCCTCGGCAAACCGACCGAGCGGGAGGAAAGCCAGTGGTACTATCAGCGTTACGTGCCGCACCTTCCGGCCGCCGGTGAGATGGTGCTCTTCGACAGAAGCTGGTACAACTGCGCCGGAGTGGACCGCGTAATGGGCTTCGTCTCGGAGAAGATCTATCGGGAGTTTTTGCGTTCCTGCCCCGAATTCGAACGGATGCTGATAAACGCCGATACCATCCTCATTAAATACTGGTTTTCCGTCAGCGACGAGGAGCAGGAGAAGCGCTTCCAAAAGAGAAACACCGACCCCACTAAGCGCTGGAAACTCAGCCCCATGGACGTGAAGTCCCGCGACAAGTGGGTGGAGTTTTCCAAGGCGAAGGACGCGATGTTTACCTACACCGACACATCCCACGCCCCCTGGTACGTAGTCGATGCGGACAACAAGAAGCGGGCCCGGCTGAACTGCATCCACCATCTGCTGTCCATGATCCCCTACAAGGACATGACCCCCGACCCCGTCGAACTGCCTCCGCGCACGGACGACGATGCCGGTTACCAGCGGCCTCCTTTAGAGAGCCAGACCTTCATTCCGGAAGTTTACTGAAACGGGCGGAGAGGAGAAGGCCGGCTGGCCGACAAATCAATTCAGGAATCTAGGGGAAACCGCAGCCGCAGCCGAAAGCCGCTCTTACCCCGGCCGGCCCTTTTACCGCCGCCCTTTTCTCGGCCGCCCTTCTTCCCGGCGCCTCCTTCCTGTCCGGTATTCGGTAGAATCTCCAGCACTCCCCCGAGGTCCTTCGCCAGGGTTTCTATCAGCATCAAGCCGCTGCCGGACTTCATCCCGTCTGTGATCGAATCAGGGGGATCAATACCGCGCCCGTCGTCTCGATACTCAAGGACCGCCTCGCCGCCTTCCTTTTTCAGAACGACACCGACCGTGCAGCTGCCCGAAACCCCCGCGTATTTCGCCGTGTTGTTCAAGAGCTCGACGGTGATGATTCCCAGGTTCATCATCTTCTTCGAAGGAAGCTGTATGTTCGCGATCCGCAGTTCGGGAATATAGCGGCATTCTTCCGAACTGATCATGCCGCATATACCTGTGACAACGTCCCTCAGGTAGCCTTCGGCATCGATGGTGAGGTAGTCTCCCGAGCTGTAGAGCTTTTGATGGATCAGGCCGATGGCCTGGACTCGGCTTATGATATCTGCGATCGCCTCATCCTTCGATTTCGTTTCATTCGAGAGTTCGATCTTCGCGAGTGCTTCCACGGTAAAGAGGTTGTTCTTGATCCGGTGATTCATCTCCATCAGCAGCAGCCGCCGTTCTCTTTCCATCTCCTGCTGTTTGGTCGTGTCCTCGACGATACCTTCGAGAAAGAGGAGATTTCCCTCATCGTCCCTCACAGCTTTCAAAATTAGATTGGCATGAAAATGGCTTCCGTCGCGCCGCCTGTACACATTTTGATAGCGGCTTATGCCCTTTTCCTGCAGCGTTTCATCCACGATATCATCGCGTTTTTCCCCCCGCACATAAATTTGCTCGCCGATGTCGTAGATGTTATCCAAGACCTCCTGAGGACTCTCGTAGCCCAGCATCTCCGCCAGGGCCGGATTTACGTCGATAAAACGTCCTTCCGTGGTGGAACGAAAGAAACCGACAGGCGAGTTGTCGAAGATGGTCCTGAACTTTTCCTCACTTCTTTTCAGCGCGGTTTCACTTTCATGGAGGCAAATGGCCATACAGAGAGCGGAGACGAGAAACTCATCGCTGTCGGTATTCTTCGGGACTATGCCGAAGGCACGGATACCGCGGCATTTGCTTATCGTCTCCTCATCCTCGTGACCGGTGAAGAAGACAACCGGCAGGTGATAGCCGTCGATGATTCTACGGGCCGTTTCGGTCCCATCCAGTTCGGTCTCGCCGAGGTCGATGTCCATGAGCACCGCCTCGGGAGCGGCCCCGGTCTCGAGGAGGCGCAGACATTCCTCTCCCGAGCACGCGAAGAGGGGGGAAAAACCGCGCTTCTTCAGGAGAGTTTCCGTCCATAGCCATGTAAGCTGCTCATCGTCGACGACGAGCACCGTCGGGTCCATACTGCCTCCCTTACCCAAAATAGCACGTTTTTATTATTTTTCTCTATTATATCGAATTTTTTGGAACTTTTTTTATCTTACCTCTGCTATGAACAGAGTGAAAGTAACTCTCGGCGAGTGTCTGATAGTGCAAAGTAGTATAGCAGTATTCGGCCTTTTTTTGAATTCCTATTTTCTCCTTTCTTCCCTCCGCAAATATGAGTATCTTTATCATCATACTAAGGAGCTGCCCTATGAATATGAAGACCGAGAGTTACCGCAGAAAGACCGCCCTCGTCACCGGCGCCTCCGGCGGTATCGGAAAGGAGATGGCGAAGGTCCTTGCCCGGGAAAAGGGGATACACCTCATCCTCACGGCCCGCCGAAAGGAACGTCTGGAGGAGCTCAAGGGCGAACTCGAAGAAACCGGTGTGTCCATCGAAGTATTTCCCGCCGATCTCTCCCGCCGGGAAGAACTCGATAGTCTGGTCGAATATCTGAAAAATCGCTCCGGCGGGCCCGTCGACTACCTCATCAACAATGCCGGCTTTGGTCTGCAGGGACCCTACCTCGAAATCGAGGAGGAGACGGAAGGAGCGATGATTCAATTGAACCTAGTTGCCCTCACTCGCCTGAGCCGGGCGGTACTGCCGCCAATGAGGGAGCGGGGTTTCGGCGCCATCCTCAACCTTTCCTCCATCGCCGCATTTTTCCCTGGCCCCTACATGACCAGCTACTACGCCACAAAGGCCTACATCCTCTCCTATTCCGAAGGATTGGCGGAAGAATTCCGCGGCAGCGGCGTCACCGTCACCGCCCTCTGCCCGGGTCCTACCCGCACTGACTTCGAAAAGCGCGCCGGGATGGAGGGTAAGGGGCTCTTTTCAGGCCGAATTCCCGAGGCCGCCGCTGTCGCACGCTACGGCATCGAAGCCATGCTGAAGGGGCGGGTCGTAGCGGTTCCCGGTCTCTTTAATAAGTTCACCGCGTTCTTCGGCAGCCGGCTCGCCCCCAGGGCCCTGATTCGGCGGATGACGGCAAAAATTCAGAACTTTTCTTAAACGCCGCCGCGCCATGCTATACTCTTTCACATGGGTTTCTTGAAGAGACTCTACAATCCGGCGGTGTTTCAGGGGCGGCTCGACATGCGGCGCTACTTCGAAGGCTGGTACTTCAAGCAGGTTTCGGTGGACCTCTCCTCGGTCTACGCCTTTATCCCCGGCATCGCCCTGGAAACCGAGCGCAGCGCCTTCATTCAGGTGATCGACGGGATGAGCGGCCGCACCCGCTTCCTCCCCTACCCGCTGAAGGAGTTCTCCGCCGCCCGGGACCGCTTCCATGTGGAGGTGGGAAATTCGGCCTTCTGCACCGACTACATCGATCTGAACATCGACCGGCCCGAATTGAAGGTCCGCGGGAGGATCGACTTCTCCGAGACCAGTTTCTACCCCCGCCGCCTTTTCAGCCCCGGCATCATGGGCCCCTACAGCTTCGTCCCTAAGATGGAGTGCAAGCACGGCCTCGTCTCGATGGACCACCGACTAAGCGGCAGCATCGAGGTCGACAGGCGGAGCATAGACTTTTCCGGCGGCAGGGGCTACATCGAAAAAGACTGGGGAAGCTCTTTTCCCGAATCCTGGATATGGATGCAAAGCAACAACTTCTCCCGTCCCGGCGACTCCTTCATGCTCTCCGTCGCCGAGATCCCCTGGCTGAGGGGCCGTTTCGTCGGTTTCCTCTCCTTTCTCAAACGGGGAGAAAAGACGCGCTTCTTCGCCTCCTACAACGGCGGCAAAATCACCCATCTGAAAAACCTCAGCTCCGGCGACGGTTCGACGGAAGCGGTCTCCCTCCACATCTCCCGCGGAGCCGAAAAACTCTTCGTACGGGCCGAATCGACCCGCCGGGGGGCCCTCAAATCGCCGGTAGCCGGACGCATGGACAGCTATATAAGGGAGAGCGTCGACGCGGTCATCGACATAGACTACCGCGGACCGGAGGGCGAGCGCTTCAAAGACCGGGGCCTGCGGGGCGGCCTGGAGATCGTGGAAGAGATTTTTGACGCCTAGGGTTTCGGCTACGGACTCGATCTCTCCGATGTTGAAATAACTATTACCAATGTCAGTTTGCCTCTTTACCCTATTTCGGCGCCGGTGTGGTATTTGGGTCCCCATGGACCGGTGATGCCGGTCTATGGGGACCCAAATACTCATTGAGGCAGTGAAGGGAAACAAAGTCGGATAGCGCTTTTCCCTGAGCTGCTTCAATTTTCTTTGTCATAGAAATAGAAAAGTGGAGATTCGGTGTTCACTACCGTTTAACGATTGCTTGCCATTCATTTGTCCTCGCAGAAAAAGACCTCTCCTGTCGGCGCTCCGGATTTAGGACCGCCGGCAAGAATAATCGTCACCCGCGTCCCCCGCCCCTGCCGTGAATCGACGGAAAGCTCCCAGCCGAAGTTTGCCGCGAACTGTTTTACCAGAAACAGCCCCAGGCCGCTGCCTCCGGAAGATTCTTTCGTCGTGTAAAAAGGATTGCCCGCTCTTGAAGCTTCCTCGGGACTCATCCCCCGTCCATCATCCTCGACGATGAGACGGCGGTCGGTCCCCGAGCCTTCCAGGCGGACGCTTACCCTTCCCTCACTCTCGACCGCCTCTACCGCGTTAGAAACGAGATTATCGAGAATCTCCCTGAGCACATTCTTGTCGGCAAAGATAGTATCTTCCTTTTCGATCACAATGGAAAACTCAATTCGTCTATCGCTTTGGGCCGAAATGCTCTCCGTCACTTCCCGGACGAGGGGAAGCAGCCTCACGGGCTCCTTTTTTATCTGTTTATTATGAATGAGGTTGTTGAGATTATTCACGATGGCGGTAATTTTTTTGACATTCGTCTCCATGTAGTCGATGTTTCTGCGTATCTGTTCGTCCGCCCCGCTGCCGGGTGTTCCGGCGAGAAGTTTCTTTTTGATCACGCTCAGCGGGCCGCTGATGCCGCTTAAGGGATTGAAAATCTCGTGGTATATGCCGCCGGCAAGGGTCCCCAAGGCCGCGAGGGTTTCCTGCTCGAATAGTTTTGCTCTGGCCTGCTCAAGGTCGGCGGTGCGGCTGGCTACCATGTGTTCAAGATTATTCGCCAGGTGGTCCAGCCGTTCGTATGCCCGGGAAATCCGGTTCGCCAGAATGAAAGATTGAAACAGAATTAAGACAAAGAGACCGCCGGGAAGAAAGGGGCTGAGAGCGCTTCCGACAATGATCTTTCTATTCGCGGCAATGTCGTAGAATACCGTGAGGATGAATATCATAAAACCGATCAGCGAGAGGACCGCGCCGTCCTGTCCCGCGGCAAGGGCGCGGATAATCACAACGACGGTTATGCCGGCACCGATAAGTACGAGAAGGTAATAGGGGTTTAAGGTATGGGCGCCGAAGAATTGCAGCGGACTGAAAAGTGCAAGGGCCATGAGAAAGACGGCGGCCCCGGCCGGTGCCAATACGATAATCCGGTTCAGGCTGAGGGGATACACGGAACAGATGAAAAGGAGGAAAAAGGGCAAGGCGGCAAACAGACTAAGATAATGAAGTCGTATCCCGAGGCCCAATGGAAAGGAAGGAAAGAGCCGGAAAAACACATAATCCCCGGTAAAGAGATAGCCGAAAAACACGGAGGCGCAGAAAAGAGAAAAATACAGGGGGGCCCTGTCGAACCTCCAGTTCAAAAAGAGAAACAGATGATACAGGGCAATGATACATATGGCTCCGGCAAGAAACATGATGGTTGCGTTCCGGCCGTTTACAAAAGACTGGATCTGTTCCGGTGATCCCGCATAGATATTATTTGTTAAGCCGCCCCATTTGTGGGTAAAGTTTGCAATTTGGACAACGATTTCCAATTCCCGCCCCGGGGCTTGATAGGAGAACTGCCGGGGCAGACGCTGCGCTAGATACTCCTCTTCGCTTTTCGCAACCACGCCGTTTTCCGCCAGAAGCTCTCCGTTTATCCAGAGCCTGTAGGCGGAATCCTGGTTCTTGATATAGAAGGCGAAGAGCTCATTGGCGTGGGAATACACGAGAACGGCACGGTAGCTTGCATAGCCGTCTGCGGTGAGCTTTTCTCCGTCTACCATGAGCTCGTTCCAGGGCTCGCCGCCGGTAACGAGGACCGGTTCTTCCGGTGCTGCGCCGCTGCGAAAATCTTCCGGGGTGTACAGCCGGTTCCAGTAAAACTCCCAGGTATTGCCGACAATACGGACGGGACCGTCCTCTTCGAATGACCAATCGGCCAAGTCGATGCGTGCTTCTGTCGGCGAAAATTCGACCAGCTCCGGATCCACTTTTTCGCCGGAGGAGACCAGCAGGATGAGAAAAACCCCCGCGGCGGCGGCAAGGAGCGCAAGCGTAATCTTTTTCCCAGCCGCGGATGTATTCATCCTTTTTTACTTTCCCTTGAGCCGGTAAAATCGGTCCTTCGGGATTCCCGTTTTTCGGGAGGCTTCCATGACTTTGCCGTCGCAGAGTTCGACGAGATGGTAAAGCAGATCCCGTTCCACCGTCTGCAGCGACGTGTCTCCTGCAAGCATCTCTCTGGCCGTCTGCATGAGGGAGCCGTCAAAAGCCTCTTTATCCCCGTTTTTCCCGACAAGAAAGTGACGGAAGTCCGCCATGTGCAGCTCCGTCTCTTCGGGATCTTTCATCATAATGACCCGCTTAAGCACATTATCCAGTTCCCTGATGTTGCCCGGCCAGGAGTGAGAACAGAGGAGATCCATCGCATCCCGGCTGATGCCTACGGTACCCTTGCCGAAGAGTTTTCCATTCTTCCCTATTAGGGAAATGATATGAACGGGCAGATCGTTCCTCCTGTCCTTCAGCTTCGAGAGCTTCAGATGGACCGTCGCTACGCGGTAGAACAGATCACGCCTGAACTCCTGTGCAGATAGAGCATCGAGCTCCTTGTTCGTGGCAGATATCAGCCGGAAATCGACGCGTATCTTCTCCGTGCCGCCTACCCGTTCCACGGACTTGTCCTCAACTACGTGAAGGAGCTTCGACTGGAGCTCCGGCGGCAGCTCCCCGATTTCATCGAGGAAGAGGGTCCCCTCGTGGGCCAGCTCGATCTTACCGAATTTTTTCCGCTCAGCCCCCGAAAATGCCCCCTTTTCGTGTCCGAACAATTCGCTCTCGATAAGCGCGGCGGGTATCGCTCCGCAGTTGATTTTTACGAAGGGCCGGCCGCTTCGGCGGCTTAGCCCGTGGATCTGCCTCGCCAGCACGTCTTTGCCCGTGCCTGTCTCTCCGGTAATGAGGATGTTTTCATTCGTCGGTGCCGCCGCTTCAAGCTCCTTCCACAGGCCTGCGAGGTCTCCCTCTTTTCCTATGAAACGGAAACCGGCTTCGTCCTCCGCCGAAAGCAAGCGGTAGATCTCCTGCATTTTCTCCCTATGCTCCCGCCGCCGGAGAATCTTTTCGGACATGTTCTCTATGCGCTCTTCCAAGAGAGGGAGGTCCAGGGGTTTTTCCAGTGCGATATCAACCAAGCCGTTGTTCAGTACATCTTTCAACAGCTCTTTATCCGCATAGGCGGTGAGCAGAATTCCCTTCTCGTAGGCGCCGGATTTTCTCGCTTCTTTCAGCAGCTCCAAACCGTTTATGCCGGGCATCCGATAATCGGCGACGAGAATATCAACCGGCCGTTCCCGCATATATGCGAGAGCCTCCGCGGGGTCACTGTAGGGGAGACAGGTATAGCCGGGCTCCAGATAATCGCGGATGCTTTCGATTATGACTTTCTCATCATCCACACACAGAACGGTAATGTCCGACACGTCTACTATTCCTTATTGTGATACCAATTTAACTGAAGTGTAGCACGATTTTCGCAAAATGCGACGATTTTTTCGCACATTACGAAAATTTACCCCGTTTTTCCTCACCCCGCAGACGGCTTTTCGCCTAAAAGATGGTCTCATAAAGACTTATTCTTATGCAGCCGGCAGGCGCTTTTGGCATGGTATGTGCATATATATGGCGCGGAGGCTTACATGAAAAAAACGGTATTGATGCTAGTATCGAAAAAAAATCTGGGTATCCTGCGCGCTTCGGCTATAGTGCTTGTGTTTCTCCTGTCCACGGCCTGCGAGCAGCCGGGGAACTCCGGGGGCAGTTCAGCCGGCGGCCTCAATCTGGGGCCAGGTTTCTATGTCGCAGCGGGGGAAAGCGGGGACGGGTCGCTCGCCTCGCCCTGGGGAAGCATACAAACGGCGATCGACAGTGTAACTCCGCCGACAAATATCTACGTGTCCGCCGGGA
>CAZQNO010000095.1:0-8796 GCA_964594775.1 uncultured Spirochaetaceae bacterium | reverse complement strand
ATTCGACCCCGATCGCCTCAACTGACAAGTTCCTCCGTTACGCCCTTCGGGTTACGTGTGTCCGTTTCCCGGCACAAACCAACCGAAAACCGCACGGGTTCGCCGTTATTGGCGTGTTTCCCCAATCAAATAGCCGCCGACGACGCCGTTATGAGCCTGTGAACCGCGGTCGGTGCGGCGCTTTCGCGAAACCTCGCCCTCGATTGTCGTTTCGCGGTTGCGCTCGCGGATAACTCTTCCTATAGTTTCTAGTTAAAAATCAACTTATCTCCCTATTATGCGGTAAAATACCTTCTCAGTGAAAAGGTCTTCCCGAAGTGGCCGTGAATGTACATCAGCAGGGCCCCCGTCGGCACGAGGGCCGAGGCAACGATTAAGGACCAGCCCAGGGGAAACTCTCTACCGCCGCCGTTTATCGTCACCAGGACGTCGATGCCGAAACAGAGCAGGACAATGGCCCACACGATGACCGCCGCCAGATTGGCGCCTATGCGCTTAACCCTCCTCCCGTAGGCGGCGCAGCCCATCGTCAGCAGCGCCGTCCAAATGAGAATGGGGAGGTTCCACCGGAGGATCGCGACCCCTGCCCCGGCGATGAGGTTAAAGACGACGCTCAGCAGGACCGCAAGGCCCACATAGGAGAGGAAGATCTTCCAAAAGCCCCGAAGAAAGAGGGCCAGTGCCACAACGATCCAGACTCCGGCAAAGGCGACGAGGGGATAGATCGACCAGGTAAGGGCCCTGTTCACATAGAGGTCAACGACGACGATTATGGTCAGCGGTACGGCGAGGATGAACGCAAGCAGCCATAGGACCGCCCTTTTTTCGCCGGAGGTATAGGCCCGCCGGGGATAGTAAAGCCGGTGTTCCTTCGGCGGGTAGTCTCCGGTAAACAGGGGAGGCTCCTTCGAGGTGGCGGGAATTTCGGCCCCGCAGAGGGGGCAGCTTACGGTCTTCTCATCGACCTCTACTCCGCAGTAGGAACAGTAGGGCATCTATGCTTCTCCTTTCCAGTTTCCCCGCAGCTTCACAGCGAAGCCCTCCCTCCGGAGGAAGGTAAAGTAGAGCCGCTCGAGGACGGTCTCTTCCATAAGGCTCCCGAAAGTAACGGTGAGGGTCTCGCCGTAACTCAGCACCCCGCATTTGGCCCCGAGGACAGGCGAAGGGGGCGGCACAAAGGTGATTCTCTCCACCCGCTGCCGCAGGGATTTTGAAAGTGTGATCCTCCCGAGATTCGAGAGACTGCCGGAAAAGGTGTTCTCTCCGTAGCCCCGGTAAATCGATTTGAGCGCAACGTCCTTGAGAAAGAGGGGGGCGAGGCGCAGAATCGGATGGACCGTCCCGCCGACATTCCGGCGGATATGCTGGGCTAAGTGCCGCCGGTCGAGCATCGCGCGGAGGGAGTAATGCACCTTCGCGGCGATCTCTTCGAATTCATAGTGGCCGAGGCGCGTATCGAGAAGGGGATTGAGGGTGAGAAAGAAGTTTCGCATCGTGGCGCTCGGCAGAAAGGAGCGCAAATTGACCGGCACCATCACCGAGAGAGGGTCCCAGCGGACCCGGCTCGTCCGAAGCGCCGTCGAACCGTCCCGCGCCGAGGCCCGGCCCTCCTGGATCTCCTGAAGGGCAGAAAAGTAGACCGCCGTGAGGTACTCGGTGAGGCTTACGCCGAGCTCCTTCGCCCGGGCGACGACCGGACCGACCGGGAGGTCTCCGCTTATCACCCGGTAGCGTCCCGCCGGCATCTTTTTTCCCGGCAGATGAAAAACATCCCTCTCCTGCTGGGGCCGGGGAATGGTTCGGTCATAGTGGAGCCGGAAGGCATCTTCGAACTCCGCATCCCGCGCCTCCGCATAGTTGCCCTCCTTGTCGAGAAGAAGAATATCCGGATCGGCCCCCAGCTCCCGCCGCAGTTCCCCTTCCGCCGCTCCTTTCGTCCGGTCTACGATGAAGTACGAGGCGAGTAGAGATTTAAGGAAGCGGAGGGCTCCGGTGCCGTCGGTCAGGGCATGACTGAACTCGACGGCGATGCTTCGGCCGAAGGCCCGCACCCGCAGGGGGAAGACTCCCCGCCGCTTGATCGGCAGGTAGAGGCAGGGACTCCTGCCGTCGAGGACGGGGCTGAGCTCTCGGGGATTTTCCACGAAGGAGTACCAGAATGCTCCCCGGCGCAGATGCACCCGATAGTAAGGAAAGCGCTGCATCACCGGCTCGAGGGCCCGGCGCAGCCGGTCGGCGTGCACCGGCTCATTCAGGAAGGCCGCCATGCGGAAAAGGGTGGTGTTTCTCCGGCTGAGGACCGACGGATAGAGGTTGCCCGTATTGTCCAGACGATACCACGAGCTTTGTCGGTGCCGGCAGCGGATATCACTCATCTCTTACACTATACCAATACTTGCTTCTTGCATCAGCCCCTCTTCTTCACTACTATGGGGGAAAATACATGCCGGAAAGCAAATTTCATTACAGACGAAAACTCAGTGAGCTGAGCCTCCTCTTCGAAATCAGCCGCACCCTCGACAAGACCCTCGATCTCAACGAGGCGATTGTACCGGTCCTCAAACTGCTGAAGGAGCAGCTGGGTCTGCTGCACGGCACCGTGACCCTTCTAAACCGGCAGACCGGCCTCATCACCGTCGAGGCGGCCCACGAGGTGCGGGAGGACAACCGGCGCAGAGCCGTCTACAGCCCCGGCGAGGGAATCACCGGCCGGGTCGTGCAGACCGGAAAAGCGATGATCATCCCCGACATCCGCAGCTCAGGAGAGTTCCTGGACAAGACGGCCACCCACAGGGAGGTGAAAGGCAACAATCCGGTGGCATTTATCTGCGTACCCATCATGACGGGAAAGGACATCATGGGGACATTGAGCGCCGACCGGATCGTCGACCAGAGCGCCGCCGACAACCGAAACGAAAACTTAGAAGAAGACCAACGGCTCCTGTCCATCGTTGCGAGCATGATCGCCCAGGCGGTAAAACTGCGCCGCGAGATCATCGAAGAGCGGCGGCGGCTTATAGACGAAAACAGCCGCCTCAAACACGAGCTCGAGGAGCGCTTTCAGCCGAAAAACATCATCGGCAGCAGCACCGCGATGCGGGAAGTCTTTGCCCTCCTCGCCCAAGTAGCGGCCAGCGAGGCAACGGTGCTGATCCGCGGAGAGAGCGGCACGGGAAAGGAACTGATTGCCAACGCCATTCACTACAACAGCCCCCGTTCGGAGGGCCCCTTTGTAAAGGTCAACTGCTCGGCCCTGCCGGAGACGGTCATAGAGAGCGAACTCTTCGGCCACGAAAAGGGCGCCTTTACCGGAGCGGTGCAGACGAGGAAGGGACGCTTCGAAATGGCCGACGGGGGAACAATCTTCCTCGACGAGATCGGCGACCTCTCCACGCCCCTTCAGGTGAAGCTGCTGAGGGTCTTGCAGGAGCGGGAATTCGAACGTGTCGGCGGCAACCGCACGCAGCGGATAAATGTGCGGGTAGTGACCGCTACCAACAGAAACCTCGAAGAGATGCTCGAGGGGGGCGAGTTCCGCGAAGACCTCTACTACCGCCTCGCCGTCTTTCCCATCCACATTCCGCCCCTTCGAGAGCGAAAGAGCGACATCACCCTCCTCGCCGACCACTTCACAGAGAAGTACGCGAAGAAAAACAGCACACACATCTACCGCATATCGACACCGGCAATCGAACTGCTCTCCAGCTACCACTGGCCGGGAAACGTCCGGGAATTGGAGAACTGCATCGAACGGGCCGTCCTCCTCTCGACGGACGGAGTAATCCACGGCCACCATCTCCCGCCGACTCTCCAGTCAGCCGAATCAACGGGCACCAGTCCCAGCGGAAGCCTCGATGCTGAACTGGACAAGCTGGAGCGGGAGCTCATCCTGGACGCCCTCAAATCGTGCAGGGGAAATGCCGCCGCGGCGGCACGCATGCTCGGCATCAGCGAACGGATAATTGGCCTGAGAATAAAAAAACACGGCATCGACTATCGACGCTTTCGTACTTAGGAGAATGCATGTCTAACGAACAGGAAAAGAATTTCGAGGGCGCACAGCACCCAGGCGAGAAGAATACCAATAATCTCAACGACGAGCAGCCCGGCAGCCGGCACGGAAAAAATGAAGATTCCCTTTCATGGGGCTTTGCCGAGCACCTCAAATACACCCTCGGCGTAGACCGCTACTCGGCGATTTCCCATGATCAATTCATGGCCCTTGCCTACACCGTACGCGACAGGATCATGCACCAGTGGATGAAGACAAAGCAGATCCACCACGAGCGCAACGTGAAACGGATTTACTATCTCTCTCTTGAATATCTCATCGGCAGAGCGATGGGCAACAACGTGATCAACATGCGCCTCGAAGATGAGGTGCGCGGAGCCATGGAGGAAATGGGCTACAACTATGAAGAACTGGTCGAACAGGAAGTGGACGCCGGTCTGGGCAACGGGGGTCTGGGACGCCTCGCCGCCTGCTTCCTCGACTCCATGGCAACGATGCAGCTGCCTGCCTACGGCTACGGGCTTCGCTACGACTACGGAATATTTCGGCAGGAGATAGAAAACGGCGAACAGGTCGAACAGCCCGACGACTGGCTGCGCTGGGAGAACCCCTGGGAAATCGAGCGATCTAGTCTCGCCGTAGAGGTCAATTTCGGCGGGCGCATCGAAACCAGCACCATTCGCCGGCGCAATGTCTTTAGATGGGTGGATACTCAATCGGTTATCGGCATCCCCTACGATATGCCGATCGTCGGCTACGGCGGCAATACGGTGAACACCCTCCGCCTCTGGAGCGCCAAGGCGGCGGAGGAGTTCGACTTTCAGGACTTCAATTCCGGCGACTATGTAGAGGCGGTGAGTCAAAAGGTGATGGCCGAGAACCTCACCAAAGTCCTCTATCCCAACGACAAACTCTACATGGGAAAGGAGCTGCGGCTGCGGCAGCAGTACTTCTTCGTCTCCTGTTCACTGCAGGATATTCTGCGGCGATTCAAAAAGTCTGGAGCGCCGATCCGCCGATTTCCCGACTACGCGGCGATCCAGCTCAACGACACCCACCCCTCTATGGCGGTTCCCGAACTGATGCGCCTCCTCATGGACAGCGAGGGCCTCGGCTGGGACCAGGCATGGGATATTACCGTACGCACGATGGGCTACACCAATCACACCCTTATGCCCGAAGCCCTGGAGAAGTGGCCGGTACCGATGCTGGAAAAGCTTCTGCCGCGGCATCTGCAGATCATCTTCGAGATCAACCACCGCTTTCTTCAGAAAGCGATAACCGTTTTCCCCAAAAACCGGAAAAAGGTCGGCGCCGTCAGTCTGGTGGAAGAAAGCGAGTCGAAGCAGATCCGGATGGCCCATCTGGCCATCGTGGGAAGCCACTCGACCAACGGGGTGGCGGCGCTGCACACCCGGCTGCTGCGCCGGAGACTGGTGCCGGATTTGGCCGCCATCTTTCCCGAACGCTTCAACAACAAGACCAACGGTATTACCCAACGCCGCTTTCTCCTCCATGCAAATCCGCTCCTTGCCTCTCTCATTACCGAAGCAATCGGCGAGGGCTGGATAAGCGATTTTTCGCAGATGTCTCAGCTCGCTCCGCTGGCCGACGATCCGTCATTCCTGGAAAAATTCCAGTCGGTGAAACGGGAGGCAAAGGTGAAGTTTTCCGACTACCTCCGCGCCGAACACGGCTGGATCCTGGACCCCGACGCGCTCTTGGACGTACAAGTCAAGCGAATTCACCAGTACAAGCGGCAGCTCCTCAATGCTCTTCACATAGTGATGCTCTACAACCGGATGCGCGGCGCTTCGCCGGAGGATTTCGTCCCCCGAACCTTCATCTTCGGCGGAAAGGCGGCACCGGGTTACATGGAGGCGAAGCTCATCATCAAGTTCATACACAATCTGGCCTCGGTTATCAACACCGACACCAGTCTGAAGGGAAGGCTCAAGGTCCACTTTGTGCCGAACTACCGGGTCTCGCTGGCGGAGCGGATAATTCCGGCGACGGACCTCTCCGAACAGATCTCCACCGCCGGCACAGAGGCCTCGGGCACGGGAAACATGAAGTTCATGTGTAACGGGGCCCTCACCATCGGCACTCTCGACGGGGCGAATATCGAAATCGCCGAAGAAGCGGGGAAGGAAAACGTCTTTCTCTTCGGCCTCACCTCCGACGAAGCGGCCGAACTCGCCCCGAAATACGATCCGAAGCAGTACTACAACGGCGATGGAGAGATTTCCGAGGCCCTCGACTTGATTTTTTCGGGTCACTTCAACTTTACCGAACCGGGGATCTTCGACCCGATCAGACACATACTCGTCGACGGTGGAGACCGGTATCTGCATTTGGCCGACCTGGACAGCTACTCCCGGGCACAAGACTCCGCCGCGGAGCTCTATCGAGACGATCGCCGGGAGTGGAACCGCCGGGCGGTGCTCAACATCGCCGCCTCGGGCAAGTTCTCCTCAGACCGGACCATCGCCGAATACGCGAAAGAAATTTGGCACGTTCACCCCCTGCCTATCGACAAGGACGTGGACCCCACCGACACCCTGGAGGACGCCAGGGCGGGCAACGGAAAGTAGCGGTCCGGCTATTTTTACCGCCTGCAGTCTTCGCTTAATTAAAAGGAGAAGCCCTCGAGAAAGGAGAGGATGTAGGGGTCGAGACTGGTGAAGAGCACGACGATAAGCAGCCCCGGCAGGAAATTGGCCGTCTTCACCTCCCGGAGATTGAGGAGGTTGAGGCCGATCATCATGATGAGGATGCCGCCGACACCGGAAATCTCCGACAAACCGAGTTCTCCGATGAGGGGACCGATGACCCCTGCCAAAAGGGTGAGCCCGCCCTGATAGACGAGGATCGTGATAACCGAGAACATCACGCCGATTCCCAGGGCGGCGGAAAACATGATTGCCATGAAGCCGTCGAGCATCGACTTCATGAGAATGAGATCGTACTCGCCTTCGGCCCCCGCCTTTATGGCCCCGACGATGGTAAGCGCCCCCACGCAGAAGAGCACCGAGGCGTCGAGAAAGCCCTGGGCGAATGTGGCGCTGCTTTTGGCGTTCTTGGCGAAGCTGCGCTGCAGCCAGCCCCCGAAGCGGAGGATGGCCCCGTCGACGTCCCATGCAGTGCCGAGCATCCCTCCGAGAATCACTGCCAGGGCCAGGTAGACGATCCGCTGAGACTCGAAGGACATCTTCAAGCCGATCATAAAACTTATGAGCCCCGCGCCTATGTAGACCACCTCCTTCAGCTTCGGCTGTATGCGCCGGTTGAGGAAGAGGCCGATGAGGGAACCGATGATAACGGTGATGCAGTTGACAATGGTGGCTATCATGACGGCCATTGTAGCCGAATGACCCCGGGCTGGGAAGGGTATTATCGTTTCAGCGGTGCTTTTACCGGAAAGCTATTAGGGTGTACAATAGCCGTATGCCGACCTACATGGATATCGTCGACTGCATCATTCCCGCCGCCGGACTTTCAGAACGGATGGGCCGGTGGAAGCCCCTCATCTCCTACCCCGCCGCCGGCGGAAAACCATTAGTCGAGGTGAGCGTAGAGCGGGCCCTTGAGACCTGCAGCAGAGTCGTCCTCGTTACCGGTTACCGCGGCGATGAGCTGGAAAGGCTCTTTGACGACTACCCCTGCGTAGACTGCGTACGAAACGAAGAGTTCCGCCGGGGTATGTTCTCTTCAATCCAAACAGGGGCGCGCCTCATCGAGGCACCCTTCTTCTTTATCGCCCACGCCGATATGCCGGAACTGCCGGCTGAGCTCTACCGCTTCCTTCTCGAAAAAATCGGAAAGAGCGGTGAGCGGACGGGAACCGGGGCCGGTTTAGAAGGAGAAATCGAAACAGTGAACGGGGCGCCGGACATCGTCCGCCCGCTCTACCGCGGCCTGCCCGGCCATCCGGTCCTCTGCCGCCATCGAGTAGCCGCCACCATCCTCGCCGAGGCTCCGGATTCGAACATGCAGCGCGTGATGCGCCGGCACCATACGCTGGAACTGGAGGTCCAATGGCCGGGCTGCGCGTACGACATCGACAGCCGGGAGGACCTGTGAGCATTCACCGGCCCCAGCAAATGCTCCTGAGCATGGGTCTGTAGAGAAATATTTGGACTATAATAGAAAGATGTCTTCAACAACATTACAGTACGGGACATTATCGTACGCCATTCAATACGCGACGTCCGCCTTTTCGAGGCGGTCATGCCCTTCGTCATGGATACGATAGGGAGCGTAGATCTCTCTCGGTCGATTCGGTACTCAACTACCTCACCTACATGCGCGAGGGCTACCTCCTCTTCGAAGTAAACAGTAAATACTAGCTAAGCGACATAGGTCTTAGAAACGGATTGTTAGGATATAAAGAAATCGATTTCATCGTGGAACGGAAGAATGAGCGAATCTACCTGCAGGGAAGCTACATGCTTGATTCCCAAAAAACCATCGATCGTGAGCTTGCACCGCTGCGAGCGGTTGAAGATGCATGGCAGAAGCTTCTCTTCTCTCTCGATGAGTTTCAGCCGTCCGTCTTCGACGGCATCAGAAATATATTCATCCTCGATTTTCTGATGGGGAAAGAACTGTAGAGCATTGTTAGAACTGGTACAAGGCTCCGACAAACACGCCGTAGAGAAAGTCGTTCATCCAGTTGTCGGTTCCCCAGTACGGTGTCTCCGTGAACTTCGTTGTCACCCACTGGAATCGGCCTCCCAGGGTCGCAACCACACCCTTTACGGTCATGCCTATCGTGGGCTCGA
>CAZQNO010000094.1:0-9201 GCA_964594775.1 uncultured Spirochaetaceae bacterium | reverse complement strand
GCGATGCCCACTAGCCCCTCAAGCTAGCGTGTCTACCAATTCCACCACTGCAGCGCGTGTAATTGTGTGTCGGCTAATGTACACGAATGAACATTTTTCGTCAATGGCATCGGTGAAAAAAAGAGGACAATCCCGGAGCTGCGGCCGACGCTTTTCTCCGGGAGGGAAGCATGCTATCCTGGGGTCGATGAACAGTCCGGCAAGGAGAATCGCGGCCTTCCCTCCCATCCTCGGACCCGAACCGAGGGTTTTGATCCTCGGCAGCATGCCCAGCGTCGAGAGTCTGCGCCGGCGGGAGTACTACGGCAATCCGCGAAACCACTTCTGGCCCCTCATGTACCGTGTCCTCGGGGCCGGCGAGTTGCCTGAACGGTACCCGGAGCGGGAGCGGCTACTCAAGGAGTGCGGCATCGCCGTCTGGGACGTATTCGAGGCCTGTGAGAGGGAGGGGAGCCTGGACAGCAGGATCGCCCTCGAGGAGTACAGGGACGTCGGGGCCTTTCTCCGTGCCAATCCGAGTATCCGTGCGGTGCTCTTCAACGGCACGAAGGCCGAGCAGGGCTTTCGCCGCGGACTCGCCTTCTACGGCCACAACGAGGTGAGAGCACAGGTCCTGCGGCTTCCATCCACCAGTCCCATTCCCACGAAGAAGTACCGAAAAAAGGAAGACAAATTGGCCGCCTGGATGGTGATTGCGGAATACCTCGATCAAAAATCGGAGCTTCAGCAGTGAGAATTTTGATCTATGGGGCCGGTGCGGTGGGTCTGTACTATGCGGATAAATTCACCGAAGCGGACCATAATGTGACCTTGATCGATCCCCGCGTGGAAGAAGGGGAGCGGAATTATCTCTTTCGAGACAGTCTGGCCGAAGGCCGCGAGCAAGAGGGGGAACGCCGCAGGCTGATGCGCCTGCTCAACGAAACACCGATAGATGAAAGCTTCACCCTCATGCTGGTGACCCTTTCGAGCCACCGGGTCGCCGAGCATTTGGAAGGAATACGGCGGGCCGCGAAGGGTCTCCGCTGGGTCATGTTCATCGGCAGTTTCGTGCGGGGGATGGACCGGTGGGCCGAAGATGTCGGCCGGTCCCGGTGCCTATTCGCCTATCCCGGCGTTTCGGCGGTATTAGAGAGGGAGGAAAACCGGGTCGTCTACCTGGACAGAGAGGAGACGGGGGGAGATGTACGCGGAATCACCGCCGGGGCTTTACACGGAGAAGCGCCGGACGGCGCAGGGGAACTCTGCGGTGTCTTTACCGAAGCGGGTATACCGGTAAACCGCAGCGAAGAGATGGAGGGGGTCTTTCTCTCGCAGGCTTCGATCCGGCTGCCGATGACGGCGGCCCTCTATTCGGCCGGCGGAAGCCTGGCTGCCCTCGACGAGCGGGGCGACCTCCTCAGGCTGATGATAAAGGCAATCCGCGAGGCCCTGGCGGTAATACGGCTTGCAGGACACGAACTGACGCCTTCATCGCTCTCGATGTACCGCTACGTGCCGGTGTTTATCATCGCCAACATGATGCGTGCCCGTTTCGGCACCGTCTCCAGCAGCCTCGGTATCGAAGAGACGGCCTTAGGTGCGGGAGACGAACCGGCCCGCCAGTCCAAGGAGTTTCTCGAGCTCAGCGAAAAGATCGGCGCGAAGAATGAGCACCTCCACTTTCTCTTCTCGATATATGAGGTGGATGAAGAATCGGAGGAAACCGGTGATACCGAGCTCATTCGCTGAGCTCCCGGCCCGCTGTCTTCTGCTTATCGCCTCAACAGCTCCTCGAGTTCTCCAACGAGAGCTTCGAAACTCTTCATTGCGAGGGAGACGGGTTCCGCAGATGCCATGTCCACGCCCGCTGTCTGCAGGGCTTCGATGGGATACCTGCTTCCGCCGGATTTTAAGAAAGAGAGGTAGTCTTCCCGCTCCTTTTGGCCGCCCTCGAGGACCCGTCGGGCGAGGCTTACCGCGGCCGAGAGTCCGGTGGCGTACTTGTAGACGTAGAAGGCCCGGTAGAAGTGGGGGATGCGCAGCCCCTCCAGGTCTCCCTCTTCCGGTATCTCTACTTCCGCCCCGAAGTAGGTGCTGAGCAAGTCCCGGTAGGTGGAGCGCAGGGCATCCAGGGTGAGGGGGGTGCCGGATTCGGCCATCTCATGGGTGAGTTTCTCGAACTCGGCGAACATAGACTGGCGGAAGACCGTCGCCACGAAGTCGTCGACCTGTTTGTTCACCACGTAAGCTTTCATCTTTTCGTCTTCGGCATGATCGAGAAGGTAACGGGCCACAAGCTGTTCGTTGAAGGTGGAGGCCACCTCTGCTTCAAAAATGGTGTAGCTGTAGTGCTGAAAGGGATTGCTGCGGACGCTGTACCAGGAGTGCATCGAGTGCCCCCCCTCGTGGGCGAGGGTGAAGAGGTCTCTCAGCACATCGGATTTATAGTTCATCAGGATATAGGGGTCACCGTCGTAGCTTCCGGCGGAAAAGGCCCCGGAGCGCTTTCCCTTGTTTTCGTAGCGGTCCACCCAGCGACCCAAGAGTCCCGCCCGCAGTGTATCCCGGTATTCATCACCCAGCGGCGTGAGGCCCCGGCAGATCGTCTCCACCGCCTTCTCGAAAGGGTAGTGGGTTTTGATGTCGCCTACTATGGGAAGGTAGACATCCCAGTGACTCAATGCAGCGAGGCCGAGAGCGCGGCGGCGGAGCTCGTAGTAGCGGTGCAGGGCCGGCAGGTGCTCGTGCACGGCAGCGAGGAGGCCGTCGTAGACCTCTTCGGGAACCTTGTCGGGAAAGAGGGCCTTTGCCCGGGCGGAAGGATAGTCTTTTACCTTCGCCTCGTAGATATCCTGCTGTACGCTGCCGGCATAGAGGTCGGCGAGGCTGTGCTTGTGTCCGTCGAAGACCCGGTAGAAGGAACGATAGGTCTCTTCGCGCACCCGGCGGTCGGGATGGATCATGAGCGAGCCGAAGGTGGACTGGCTGAGGGGGCGGGTGCCCTCGGGTGTTTCTATGCTGCCGAAATCCATGTCCACGTTGGTCAGGGAAGAAAAGACCTTCTGCGGGGTCTGCTTGGCCTCGCCCTGCATAGCTAAAAGGCGTTCCTCCGAGGAGGAGAGTACGTGGGGCTTGAAGCGGAGGATCTTCTGTAAAACGATCCGGTAGGGTTCGAGGATCGGGTCTTGGAGAAAAATCCTCATGTCGTCTTCGGGGATCGACAGGATCTCCGGATTGACGAAGCTCGTCTGCGAGGCCAGTTCGGTGGCAACTCTCATGTAGCGGGCGAAGCGTTTTTGATGCGCATCGTCTCCCACGTTTTCGCTTGTCCGCAGGTGGGCGTAGTAGCCGAGCCGTTCCTCGAGCCGCTCGGTTTCGGTGAGGCAGTCCAGGCAGGAGGCAAGGGCCTTCGCCGACCCGCCGAGTTTTCCCGAAAACTCGGCGCATTTTGGGATGCGCTGTTTCAGCTCCTCCAGGCCTTTCTCCCATTCGCCGTCGCCGGGATAGAGTTTCGAGAGGTCCCAGGTGTCCTTTTCGGCAATCTGCTCCCGTTCGGGGATGGTATAGGTATCTTCGCTCATCGGTTCTCTTTCTCCATGCTGTGTAAAATATCGCGCAGACGGCTCCCTGCCTTGCCTCGGTGACTGATCCGGTTTTTCTCCTCTTCAGGAATTTCGGCGACGGTTTTTTGGTAGCCGGGAAGGTAAAAGAGGGGGTCGTAGCCGAAACCGCCGCGTCCCCTCGGTTCCCTCGTGAGGATTCCTTCGACGGTCTCCTGGGCGGTGAAAAAGCGGTAATCGGCGAGAATCAAGACCATGCAGCAGACGAAGAAGGCTGCCCGTTCTTCGATGCCCTCCATATGGGAGAGGAGATAGCGGTTGCGCTCTGCGGCTTCCAGCTTTTTCCCTCCTCCCGGAGAACCGTAACGAGATGAGTAGATTCCCGGGGCACCGTCGAGGGCCGGTACGGAGAGGCCCGAATCGTCGGCGATGACCGGGGCATTGACCTTCTCGAAGAGGGTCAGTGCCTTTCCGTAGGCGTTCTCGAAGTAGCTCTTTCCCGTCTCTTCGAAATGGTAGTCGATCCCGGAATTGGACGGAAGAATGAGGCGGTGGGGGGCCATGATTGCGTCGAGTTCCTGCATCTTGTGCCTGTTCTCGCTGGCTAAATAGATTTTCATGGCACGAGCATAACGAAAAGCCACGCTTCCGTCCACCTGCCCAGAATTGCTGGAGTGTCACGCAGGCTCTCAGGCAGGCTCTCACGCCGCCGTCTTTTCTCGGGCGGGCCGCCCATCGGTATCGGTTCGATATTTCTTCAAGACCTGATGTATGCCCGAATCGATCGAGCCCTTGGGAATATTGAGAACCTCGGCAATATCTCTGTTTGTAGGGTGGGCGTGCATTTCGACTACCCGCTCCCGGGCTCGTAGAAACCGTCGGCGAGTAAAGGCCAGCCTCTGAAGGAGCTCCTCTTTCTTTTTATCTTCAAACGTATCGGCGATGCGGAGCTGCAGCATATAGTATTGAGAAAACCAATAGTTTCGCCGTGTGCGCAGGTTTTCCAGGCGCCGCCTCCGCTTTTCAATTCTGTTGCGCAGGCTTACCACGCAGTTCATCAGCCACTTCCTGTTGACCCCGGTCGCCGCAACAATACTCTCTACAAGAGAATTATCGAGATACTCAGACTCGCGGAGGATGAGAAAGATGAAACGCTGTTTCCACTTAGCGTCGAGAAAGGTCCCTTCTTCGTCGATATGAAAACTCGAGCGGAGTTTGTCGCTTATCTCCTCCCTCGAAAAGAATTCTTCCTCGGGGCTTTGCTCGTGAACTTCCCAGAAGCTTTTGTAAGTGATGAGCGTTTCTTCATAGCTCCGGGTTTTGAGCTTCCGCGCAAATCCTTTGATGCTCCAGATCACATGAACGTAGAGGTAGGCCTCGAAGGCGCTGCCCGAATAGACGTAGCGGTCCATGAGGCCGGGGATCTTCGGGAAGAAGGAGCAGAAGAAGTCCCCCGCCGCGTCCTCGTCCCAATCCGGCTTGAGATGGGCCATGCGGTAGACCCGCAGAGCGATGTCGTCGACGAGAGTCTTTTTCCCTTCCCCGGTTTTTTGATACCGCAAGACCGCATCGGTTAATGAACTTTCATACATTGCTTCCTCCCATTTTCATATTTATCGGTGAACTTTCTTTGCAAAAAGTGTGCCGAGTTTTTGAGGAAAACGGGGTGAATGAGGGGAAAAATTTACACTAATTTACAAAAGTCAGGTGATTCTCAGAAACACGCCCGACGGCCGGCGAAAATTTTACATTATTTTACCAACAGCGTGCGAAGGGCCGCGTTCAATTCGACGGCGGCCTCCTCTATCGAACCTTTTCGCGGGTAGCCTGCCGCCTGCGCATGACCTCCCCCGCCGAAGGAATAGGCAAGGGCTCCCACGTCTATCGTCCCGATAGAACGCAGACCCACCGAACAGTCATCGGGGCTTTCCTGCCGGATGAGGGCCACCACCTCGCAGCCGTTGACTCCCTGCAGATGCTGGTAGAGGCTGTCGGAGTCTCTGTTCTCTCTACCGAAGGTTTTTTGCTCCTCCAGAGTTTCGTAGGTGAGAAGGAGGCGGCCGTCGAAGTGTTCTTTTGTTCGCTGCAGCAGCCTGCCTAAGAGCATGCGGGATGCGAGGCTCCTTCCGCCGTACATCGCCCGATGCACCGCCTTCGGCGAGGCGCCGCGGTCTGTGAGGCGGGCGGCCGAAGCGAAAACGGCCCCGCTTCCCTCCACCAGATGGCGAAAGAAGCCGGTGTCCGTTGCAAGACCAAAGAGAAGGAGCTCGGCCTCTTCGGGACTCGGCTCCTCCCGCGAAGTTTCGATAATCTTCTGGACCATATAGCTTACCGACGGGGAATCGGAGTCGATGTACCGGATCGAGCCGAAGCTCCGGCCCGAGGCGTGATGATCTATCACCGCGACCGTGCTCTCTCCCAGTTCCTTTGAGAGATACCCGATCCGCTGGAGGGTTGAACAGTCCAAGACTATGGTCAAGGTTGCGGGATCGGTGAATTCTTCGGGCACATGGGAAAGAAAACTGTCGGAGAGCTTTTGAATTTCCCACCGCGTAAACGGTCCAGGGGAGATGAGTGCCGTCTTCTTTCCTCTGCGCCGGAGGTAGGAGCCGAGGGCCAGTTGACTGCTCAAACAGTCTCCGTCGGGCTCCTCGTGGCCTATGAGGTTGAACTTCTCAAAACTCTCGAAGGCAGCGAGAAGCTCCTGGGGTACGGCCGGCTGCATAAAACGAAAACTCCGAGCAGCTGTTAGAATTCCGGATTTAAGGTCTCTATCTCGAACTTTTCGTCGAAGAGCTCGGGATTATCCAAATCTCCATAACTTCTATGGAGGAGGCTTCCCTTTAAATAGAGACGGATATGGTGGAACTCACCCTCTCTCCAAAAGATGGAGAAGTAGGGGTAGGCCCGCTCGCCTCCCATCACCAGTTCCGCCTTCGGCTCCTCATCGGTCCCCGCCGGCCGTTTGAACCACGCATGGGGAACATAGATGAAACCCAAATTCAGGTCGCTCTTGCTGTAGGCGATGCGGTATCCCAGCCGGTGCTGATAGACCCTTTCGATGGGAACAGTCTTCGCAAAAACTGTTGATTCCTCCGCCGCCGCAATGCCGGCGAACACTACAAAGAGTACAAGGGCAAATAATAGTATACGTTTTCTCAAGACCGTCCTCCTCACTTCCCTATCGTTCATTTCCTATTATAGCCGCAGGAAAAGGGTGAAATCAAGCTGTTTTCACCCTTTTCCTTCACGATGCCTGTTCTTCTTCGTTCTCCACCGGCCGGGGCACGGCCTTCTCGGTCTGAGGAAAGAGAATGAGCAGTGCATCATGCACGGTAGAGGCGAAATCGAAGTCTAAAGCGGCGGCTACCTCTTTCGGCAGCTCCTCGATATCCTTTTTATTGGCCTCCGGCAGGAGGACCCTTTTAAGATTGTTGCGGTAGGCCGCCAGGACCTTCTCCTTGACGCCGCCGATGGCCAGGAGTCTGCCTGTCAGGGTGATCTCTCCGGTCATAGCCGTGGAGGGGAGGACCGGCTTCCTGCTGAGGGCCGAAAGCATTGCGGCGGTTATGGTAATGCCCGCCGAGGGACCGTCCTTCGGAATTGCGCCCTGAGGGACGTGTATATGTATATCGGTTTTTTTCTGGAAGTCCGGCGCTACTTTGAAGCTTTCGGCGTGGGAACGGAGAAAACTCAGGCTGATCTGAGCGCTCTCCTTCATGACATCGCCGAGACTGCCGGTAAGGATGAGTTTCCCTTCGCCGGGAAGGAGGGATGCCTCCACCGGAAGTAGTTTGCCGCCCAGCTCCGTCCAGGCGAGGCCGTGGGCGAGGCCGGGACGCTCGGCGCGGTAGACGAGGTCCTGCTCGAATTTGGGAGGACCGAGAAATCTCTTCAGCTTTTTCTCCGTTATCGCCGCCGAATAGGCCGAAAGCGGCTTCGAAGCTACTGTGCTCGCTTCCTCTTCTTCTCGTTGTCCGGCCGGTTCCGGGCGGTATCCTTTCTTTACCGCCTGACGGGCGGTCTTTCGGATAAGCGCCGCGATCTGCCGCTCGAGATTCCGCACTCCCGATTCCATCGTGTAGCTTCGGATAATTTCCAGGAGGGCGTTTTGATGAAAGCGTATGGATGCCTCTTGCAGTCCGTTCTCCCGCAGCTGCTTTGGAATGATGAACTGCCTGGCTATCCGCTCCTTTTCCAGGTCCGAGTAGCCGGGGATCTCTATCACCTCCATGCGGTCCCGCAGGGCATAGGGAATGGAATGGACCGAGTTGGCGGTGGTGATAAACATCACGTGAGAGAGATCGTAGGGCAGCTCGAGATAATGATCCATGAAGGTGGAATTCTGCTCAGGATCGAGGACTTCGAGGAGAGCGGAGGCGGGGTCTCCCCGAAAATCCGAGCTGAGCTTATCGATTTCGTCGAGAAGAAAGACCGGGTTTATGGTACCGGCCTTCCGCATCGACTGGATGATTTTGCCGGGAAGGGCTCCCACGTAGGTCTTTCGGTGTCCCCGAATCTCGGCCTCGTCTCTCACGCCGCCGAGGGAAATGCGGATGAATTCTCGGTTCATCGCGCGGGCCACCGAACGGCCCAAACTCGTCTTTCCCGTACCCGGCGGACCGATGAAGCAGAGGATGGGTCCTTTCAACTTCTCTCTGAGCTGCCGGACGGCGAGGTAATCCAGGACGCGTTCCTTCGGTTTCTTCATGTCGTAGTGGTCCTCGTCGAGGATCTTCTCCGCCATGGCGATGTCGTGATTGTCCTCGCTCTTTTCGTTCCAGGGGAGGTCGGCGATCCATTCCAGGTAGGTGCGGAGAACACCGGATTCCGGCGACATCGGCTGGAGACGGGAGAGCCGCGTTATCTCTTTTTCCGCCTTCTGCCGCACCTCCCCGGGAGGAGTCTTCGCATTTATCCGCTCGCCGAGCTCTTTCGCTCCGCTTGCGTCGTCTTCTTCTCGTCCAAGTTCCTTGTTGATCTGCCGGAGCTGCTCGTTGAGATAGTACTCCTTCTGGTTCTGCTCCATCTTTTTTTTGACCTGGGAGTGGATCTTGTTCTGCAGCGAGAGGACCTCGTTTTCCGATTCCAGGTTCACCGCCAGGGTCTCGAGCCGCTTTTTCGCGTCGGCGAAGGAGAGGAGCTCCACCTTTTTTTCCAAGGGGAAATGGGTATTAGCGGCGATGAGGTCGACGAGTTTGTCGGGATACTCGGCCTCGAGGATGGACTTCTTGACCTCTTCGGTGATCTTCTTCTGGTGTTTTCCATAAGCCTCGAAGGAGTTTCGCACCGCCGACATCAGCGGTTTCAGCTCCTCCGCCGTGTTCCGCACATCTTCGATGGGGCTCACAAGGGCGTAGCGGGTATCCTTCCTCTCTTCGTAACGCTTGAGGGTTGCCCTCTGCAGACCCTCCGCTAAGACCCTGAGGGTGCCGTCGGGAAGTTTCAGCATCTGCAGCACCTTTGCTACGGTGCCGGCAGGGTAGAGGTCTTCCTTTCCGGGGTCATCGCCGGCGTTTTTTTGGCAGACAAGGATGACCATCCGGTCTCCGTTCATGCACTCTTCGACCGCTTTTATCGACTTTACCTGTCCCGCGAAGAAGGGAACGACCATATGAGGAAAGACCACGAGCTCCCGCAGCGGAACGAGGGGGAGCTC
>CAZQNO010000093.1:0-9299 GCA_964594775.1 uncultured Spirochaetaceae bacterium | reverse complement strand
CTCATTGCCGCAAGCGTGCAGATGCTCAGCCAAAGAGCTCGTCGGGACTTCCCGAGCAGTTTGCACAATGGAAAGGCATTCCCCGCGAGGAGATCGAATGGAATCCTATAGTGGATACCGAGAAATGTGTGGGCTGCGGGATGTGCGTAACCAGCTGCGGGCGCAGTGTTTTCGATTTCGATTGGGAGAACGGGGTTTCAGTGGTCGCTCGGCCCCTGCAATGCATGGTCGGCTGCACCTCGTGTCAGGTGTGGTGTATATATGATGCGATAAGCTTTCCCGATCCTAACTCCATCAAGGAGACCATAAAGAAGAGAGGCGTACTCACATTGGCCAAACAGCAACTGGCCGAAAAGAAGCAGGGCTAAAGGCGGCGGTATCCGGTTTTCTCCGCGTTCGGGCGCAGTGCTATGTGCACAACTCCGGCAGCAGCCGCTGGTATTCCTCTTTATCCGCCCGGCTAAAGAGTACGAAACGAATTATCTTTAGATGCTGGAGCTGAGGAAGAAGCGAACACACCGTCTTCAGCGCGATTCGGGTGGCAGGTTCAAAGGGGTAGCCAAAGGCTCCCGTTGAGATTGCCGGAAAGGCGATTGATCCGAGGGCGTTCTCCTCGGCCAGTTCGATGGCCTTTCGGTAACAGTCCTCGAGGTACTGCGAGGAGGGCTCATCTACTCCGTAAATCGGTCCGAGACAATGAATGACGTGGCTGTTGGGAAGCTGCTGCGCCCCTGTAATTACCGCCTGCCCCGGGCTTATCGGCGCGTAGGGGCGGCACTCCTCCGCCAATCCGGGGCCGGCTGCCCGGTGCAGCGCCCCGGCAACTCCACCGCCGGTAAGAAGCTGTGCGTTTGCGGTATTCACCACCGCATCTATTCCGTCCTGGGCGGCGATATCTCCCTCAGTTATTTCGATTTTTCTACCGTGAATCTCATAGCTGCTCATACTTATCCTCCTTCTGTAAATGGTAGCATAAGTTTCCCCTTTCTCTAAGGGGTTGTGAGCATTCTCAATGTGAAGTGTAGGTACCTGCACCTCACATTGAATTGCTGTACTAGCACCCTTTTTAAGAAAGGTCTTTTATTATTCTGATAAAATGATATACTTTTCATCTAGCTAATAAGTACAGAAGGAGAGCCGGGTATGGGAAAAACGATTCGAATCTTTGGGTTGCTCTGTTTTATGTTGGGCTTGGTGGCGGTGTCCTTTGCCGAAGATGCGGGAGATGAGAGCTGGCATAAAAAAATTGCCTCTCCCTCCTACGGCTTGAATATAGGATTTTTTACCCTTGACTACGAAGACGAGCTAGGAGAGTCTCAAACGAAGACCCTGGTAATGCCGGGCATCGAATTGCGTCACTTCAACGGGATTAATGTCCCCCGAGACGGCGGGTTTTACTACGGCTATGAATTAGGCATAGGGGTCAATTTTTACATTGGAGAACACCGGTTTAACGATAACGGCATTGCACACACGGTGGAAGACATCATGGCCGCTTCGGGTTTAGCCATGGTAAAACACGGCTACCGCTTTGGCCCGGGCAAAGGCAATAACCGCCCTTCGTTCGGACTAGAGCTTGGCATGGGTATTACCGCCGGAGGCGGGTCCGTAACTATTACTAGAGATGAAGACGAGTGGGGTGAAAATATTGCCGCGACCTTGGATGAACCTATAGGCCCGGTTTTCGAGCTGGGTTTTGAAGGGGCCCTGCACCGGGGCGATGATCATCGCTTTGTCGTGCGCTTGGGCATTATGGGCGGACCGCCCCCGCTTGCTACCGAAAACTTTGGAGAGATGGCGGCTGTGCGCATAAGCCTGCGGGGCGGTTTTACCATGAACCATTAGTTCCTTCGCATCAGCTGCCCGCACAGAGGAGCCGTACCGTGAGCCGGCCTATCAAGGCTTCGGCTCTCCTGTGTCCGCACGTCCTCGTCTCTCGCCCGCTCTCACCCGGTAAAAAGTGCTCTTCGACGCAAAAACCGCATCAAAGGCCAGTTTCTATCGAGGTAAAATCGGGGCCCACACTCGAAGTGTTTCCACTTATTCTCTGCTTACGCTTAGTTAGTCTGCGAGCAAAAACGAAGTGAATACCACCTTCCATTGACCGTCTTCCCGGGCGCAGATGTGGTAGGAGTTCTGCGTCGACTTTCCCTGCCCGGCAACATTGTTGATGATGACACTCCGCACCTCGGCGACGGGACCGTGGAACTCGATTCTGCGCTTGGTGTGGCGGTGCTCGAGATAGTCCACCTGCCTCCACTTGTGACGCATTCCGCCGAGGAGCTGTTCCTTGCTCAATACATTGGCGTTGCCGGGATCGTCTCTCTTCCTCACGACCATGAGATAGCCGCTGTCCGAGAGGATCTCTTCGAGCATTCCCCTGTCCTCCTCGAGGTTGGACTTTTCGAATAGATCGAGAATGCGGTGGATCTGCCGCTTGTCGTCCGCGCTCTGAGAGAATACGCTGCCGGCTGCCAGTAAGAAAAGCAGAAGAAAAACCGCCGCCCCCCTTGTACCCATTTTCATAAAAGGCCTCCTTTGCATCGTATACCGATGCTAAAACAGCATGTAGACCGCCTCGTTGCTCATGTCGAGAAACTCCGAGGCATCTTTCGCCCGGGCGATATTGGAGCCGATGATCTCTCCCGTCTTCACCTCGATAAGCTTGATGTTGAGGTAAAACACTCCCCCCACCCGGTTGATGCTCCCTATGACGATGATGTCCGCCCCGGAAAGTTTGCCGATCTCGATGGCGGTGTTTTCGTCTATCAGACCGGTGGACTGGAACTTGTACTCGCTGAGGATCTCCTCGATGTTCTTCCGCTCCACCACCCGTACCTTGCCGACGTTGACGAAGGCGTTTTCCACAAAAACGATGATCCCGGCGGCGGTCTCCTCATCCACCTCCGCGGTTTGGGTGTCCAGGTTGATCACCGCGAGCTTGCGGTCCTGGATCTTTCCCAGACGCTCGTAGTACTCGGAGCGAAAGCCGGCATCCCGGAAACCTCTCGAATCGCCGGAGGTATCAGCAGAGCTTCTCCCGGCCGGCGCCGCGCCTTCAGATGCCGCCGCCGGTCTCATTGCGGGCTCCTCCGCCGCGCGGCGGGCGGCGCGGATGCGGTTTTCCATGGTCGGGACGACGCCCTTGGACGTCACCCCGCCGGTGATCCCCAGCTCCGCCGGTTCGATGAAGCCGTCGCCGTTGCTGTCCGCCTCCCGGTCAAGCGGCTCGTCGGGATCGACCGGATGGGGAAAGATGATGAGCCCCGCCGCCCCCTCCAGGTCGTCGCGGTCGATGCGCCCGTTGTCGTTCCAGTCCGCAAGCTCTCTGAGCTGCCGAGAGACATCGCCGGCACGCTCGAGAGAACCGGAGAGAAATGTCACCGCCGCCTCCAGCTCTTCGGCATCCACCTGTCTATTCCCATCCCGGTCCAAAATACCGTCCAGGGCGGTGACCACCTCATAAGGCGGTTTCTTGTCCGCCGCAAGGACCCCCTTTCCCATCGCCGAAGCCTGCAGGGCGAGGAGCACGTCGTTCCTGTTCACCCAGCCCTCTTGATTGAGGTCGAGGGCACGCTCGAAGTAATTTTTCGCCTCGTGGTGATGCCGCGTGGAGGAGAGAATGACCTCCTGCTCCCGTTCATCGATCCTCCCGTCGCCGTTGTGGTCCACCAACTCGTCGACGTAGTTGGCCACCCGGCGGGGCACCTCCTGAAAGAGGGCATCGGGAAAGGGGATCTGAACAGCAGTCATGAGAAAATACCCGCGCGCTCTGCCGTTCATCTGTGCCGTATCCACCGCCGGGTCTCCCGCTATATACCGGCGTATCTTCTCGAGCTCATCATCGTCTATTTCACCGTCGCCGTTCAGGTCTATGGAATGTGCCGCCCAGTAGGGCGCGAATTCAGTGAACCACCGCAAGCCCCTGCCGAAGATAATCTTGGCCGCCGCTCGTATTTCACGTTCTTCCACCTCACCGTTCCCGTTTCTGTCGAAGAACTCGTCCACCGGATTATCGGCAGGATGGGTTCCTGAGAAAAAGTCCCGGGTCCAGTGAAACAGCTGGTCTCCCTCATTCTCCTGGAGAAAACCGTCGTCGTCTTCGTCGGCCAGAGCCTTCCAGCGGTTGGTAACCCACGCACCCGGAAGAGGCATTACGATCTCTAGATGTCGGATTTTCCACTCTCCCTCCCGCCGGTCTGCCTGCACCCACTCCTTCACATTGAAATCAGGAAAATAAAAACCGTAGGTGACTCCGTTTCCCTCTCCGTGGACTTCGTAATGCTTCGGTTCGTGAGGAAGCCGGTAGTCTTCGAGGGGGCCGAGCCCTTCGAAAAACTCCAAGCGAAAACGGCGGACCGGCTCGAGACTCCTGAGGTCCGTCCTCCTTCCCTTTCGGTCTTGCAGCTCAAGGCTTATTTCCGGCCACAAAAGCTCCGCAAAACCTTCGTAGTCGCGGTTGCGAATTGCCTCCTCATAGCGCAGGAGGAGCTCACGCATTCCCTCCTCCTCCACCGTGGTTAGCCTGTTTGCCTCAGCTGAAGCCGCCTCCCGGCCGCTCAACTCTACTATCTTCAGGTCGTCGATCCAGTACTCGGCGTGGGCTTCGAACGCCAGGTGACCTCTTTCGGGCAGTCGTCCGGTGAATCCTGCGGTTCCGGCTTTTTCTCCGTCAATATATATCGTCGCCCAGGGAGCCCGTATGGAGATGGTAAACTCGTACCACCTTTCGGGAACGAGGCTTACCTCGAACCCGTCATTTGCGACATTTTTCCCCAAGTGGTCAGAACCGAAGTTGATATGATTCTCCTTTACATGTATGAGGAGCCTGGAGTTTTCCATCAGTAGGAAATTGAGATGGGCGGAGACGGGATCTCCAAATTTGATCCTGAAAATGGTGTCGGAATTGTCGCCGAAAAGCGGCTCGGTCAGCACGGTCCAGGCATCCTCCGCATCTCCCTGCATCAGGTGGAGCACTCCGTCCTCTATGCGGTTGATCTCGCCGCCGTTGAACTCGAAGGCACCGTCGTCGGTGGAAAAGTCATTCTCGTAGATGACGCTACCGGCATCTTTCCCGCCCGGTCCTGTGGCGCAGGCGATGAGCCCCGTCAGAATGATCAGGATAATAAGGGTTGCGGCTGCTTTCATGATTCTCTCCTTTGGTGGAATAATCAAGCTGCAGCAGATGTAACAATGGGAGGCGGTATCTGGGGAGCAGTGTATAGGCAAACAGTATATCCCAAACAGCGCAATTTTGCAATTCAATTTGCTATAATTACCCAATGCGGGATAGGGAACTGCGTCTTTTTGCAAAGAATTGAAACAAAAAATTACCAGGACAGAGCGTTCGCACATAATCGGAAAGCTCTGCTAGACCCGCTTCCTCCCCCACTGCCCCATTAAGCGCATGATCAGCAGACTCAGTAAAAGGATAAGCACGAATCCGGCAATCACGAGAGGAAGGTCCCAGCCAAAGAGGAACCGAGCATTGACGAGCAGCATTGATGCGAGGACGAACGGAAGGGCGAAGATTGCGATGAAACCGGCTTCCACACCCACAGGTGACGAAAAGTCCGGATCGGTCATTCGCAGCAGGAGGAGTCCGCTCGAAAGGGTTCCGGTGCACGTGCCGTAGTTGAGGACCATCCGCTGAAGATTGTACCGGCTGACTCTGCGGCCGAAGTAGAGGACCACCAACGTGGTCGCGATCCCGGCAGCAAGAGAGATGACGAGAATCGGTACGGCGTAAGAGAAGACGATCGTCGGCCGGATTGCCATGACCGTCGCAACTATGAGGAAATCGACGCTCCAGCCGGTGATTCTCTTCTGGACGCCCTTATCTATGAGGAAGCTCACACCGACAAGTTTCGCCGCCCAGCCGACGAGAATCGCCGTCAGGAGTCCAAAGAAGAAGGTGAATCCCCACAGAAGGCTGGCGACCGTCTCTGAAAAAAACGAGTTCAGCAGCCTAACGAAGCCGTAGGTGAGAAGCATCACCGCTGCCGAGACTGCAAACTGAAAGGCGAGTGCATCCACGTTGGAGGAATGGGTGTTCTGCGTTCCTGCCGGCTCGCCAATTTTGTTCTTCGGGACATAGCCCTTGAGCACCTCCTCCGGAAGCTCACTGGGGTTTCCATTGTCGCCGAGCTTTCGTATTGCCAAGCCGGTCAGGGGAACGCCGACGAAAAAGGCGAAGGCAAAACCGATGCTCGCAAAGGTCAGACCGATCGTCGCCGCGTCGGCAAAGCCGAATCCCTCCCACACCTTGCCGATGGAGAGAGCCTGCCCAGGACCTTGGGTGAAACCGAGCGGAGGAAAGAGCCCGAAGGTGGGAAAGAGTTCGGTTCCGAAGGCCCGGAAGGTGAAGTAGAGTCCGATTCCAAGCAGCGCCTGGACGGCGAGGGTGACCCCCTGCAGGACGCCGCCCCATGCGGCGCCGCGTACAATCTCCTTGAGCTCCGGCGCGGTCGCCTTACGCTCCCCGACATTCGCCCCAAAGGCGGTGAGTCCCAAGGAGATGAAGGAGAGGGTGAACAGATGGTAGACGATTGCCTCGAAGATCTCCGTGTCCAGCTTGACCGGGAAAATGTTGATCACCGCAAGACCCACGACACCGCCGACAAGGCAGCTCGGTGCGATCAGTCGCTGCAAAAAGCCGATCTTCGCGCGCAGCGCCACTCCCAGGAGGAGAAACACCCCCAGAACGCCGAAAGCAATCACCAGATCAAAGGAAAAAGGGGCAGTCATGCCTGTACCTCCCGGGGTCTATGCCCGCAACTGTCCGGAATTATCGTCTGCATAGATTCCGTATTTGTGGACGGCTTTTACCATCGCGATGTAGTTCTCCGCCCGCACATCCGGGTGGATTGTATTGGATGAGGTGAGAATATACCCGCCTCCCGGCGCCGCAATCTCCACGGTCCTACGCACCTCTTCTTCGACATCGGCAACGGATCCGCTGACCAGCGTACCGATGCAGTCGATGTTGCCGAGCAGGCAGAGTCGATCGCCGTACTCCTGCTTCATCGCGGCAATATCCAGACACTGCGGTTGAATGGGGTGCAGCCCGTCGAAACCGGTCTCCACAAGATCCTGCGTGATCCGTGAGTGGTCGCCGTCGGAGTGCTTGAAGACCGGCAATCCGTGCCCGTGAACGTGTTCCACAAGTTCGATGTAGTACGGCTTGATGTACCGGCGAAACTGATCCGGGGACATGATCGTATTTGTGTTGAACGCAAGATCGCCGTCCAGAGATATGGCGTCGGCCCCCATGCCTATCCCTAAGTCGATCGCTTCCTTTGTGTAGTCGGTCACGATGCGGGCCAGGCGGTGTACCAGCTCAGGACTGTCGACATAGGCTATAAGGAGATTGGCCATTCCGCCCACAAGGTTCCAGCTTCGCCTGAAGGGACACTGCACACTCAAGATTACCGCGCGGTCGCCGCCCAGCTTCTCTATCGAATAGCCGAGGGCAAGCAGATCCGCCGGCTTGATGGCCGGCCGATGATACGCGTGCAGGTCCGCCAGTGTCGAAATAGGGCCGTCGAGCACAACCGCCTCACCGGATCCATCTACCCGGTAGAGCACTCCCCAGTCATCGCGGAAGTCCCGATCGTTGATGAACTCGGCATTCGGGAAGACGCGCATCACAATGCCGTCCACGCCGAGCTCACGGATCACGAGCACCGCCGCGTCAAAGAGCTTCACCTTCGCCTGAAGATCCATGCGCTGGATATAGTCGATCTCCGGCAGGTCCGGCGTGAAGTGCTTCGCAATACGTACCACGGATGACTCGTTGTACGCGAGTTCGAAGTGCGGGACCCGGTCCGGCACGTCTCGTGACAGCGCAGTAATAATTCGCTCTTTTCCGTTCATAACTCGTTGAATAATAGGGAAAAAATTCGAGAAGTGCAAGGAAAATGCAGAGTTTACCGCGGGCCCTCGACAGCTCATCCGGCAAATAGGCCCCTAAAACCTGCTCTGGGGAAAAACTTGCGTCGACGCAAGATAGATATATTCCTATATAACAACCAATTTATCGGTCGACTTCGGTGCCGTCTACACTCCCCGTCATCACGTTAGTCGTGTCTGTCTCCCGGTAGCGCGCCGCACACTCATATTCATCGCTGGCAAGCAGGCGAAAACCCTTCGCGGTTGCACCGGCTGCCGCCCCGTCGCAGGCCTCCGAATTGCCGTCCTGTGAGTCGCGGATTATTTCAGGCCCGCCGCCGTCATCATAGGTGTACACGGCCTCATAGCTCGTCCCCTTCTGCGCGTTGTACCACTCGGTTAGGGCATTACACCACACCATACTGTCACGCCAGCTTACCGTGGTTACCGGGTGCCGACTGGTACCAACGGGTCCAGAGCCACTATTTCCTCCCTGACGGCCAGAATTGGCAAAGCTGTACTGACCTTCGCCGGCGGCGCCCCCGGTGCCGCTTGTTGCCCAGGTATACACCGTGCTCCACAGCTCGAAGCTTACCTCGGTCTCGCCGATAAAGTAGGCCTCTGTTATTGTGGCGCTGCCGTTATCGGTATTGCCGGTGGGAAAGGTCAGGCCGCCGGGAACGTAGACCATCTTAAAGGATACTCCGTCGGCGCTCACCGTTACCTGCTGCCCGGTGGTGTCGGCCGAATCAAAGGTCACCGACGTTGATCCACCTCCGCCGCTGGACCCCCCATCGAGACTGCAGCCGATAAACGCGAAAGCAGCCGGCAGAAGCAGCAGTACTGCAGGAAAGGCCGCCCGGATAGCCGGCCACGGGCGGCCGCCTTGTCTGCCTCATCGACAGCTGTTTCATACTTAAAATCTCCTTACCGCCCGGATCCTCCGCGCCCACTTTTTTCCTGCACCGCCGTGAATACTTCCGCTTCCGATATTAAGTCCGCTTTAAAGCCGCCGTAGAGGGAGACCCCCTCGCGCGGGGATACGGACTCGTTGTAGGTCCCGGCGGACACGTAGATATTTGTCGGCGGAGTTACACTGTCGATCGCCGTTTGAACGCTTCCCCAGGGCGAGGCGAGCGACCCGTCTCCGCTTTCTCCCGCTCTGACATAGAAACCGGGCCCCAGATTGAGGCCGCCGGCTGAACCGCCCCCGGAGTTCCCCGGCTGCTCGCAGGCCGTGGACAGGAGAAATACAAGCGCTATAGCCAAAGCGCGCAGAATACCCAGATGTTTTTTCGCTACTAGCTTCATCAACTCCCCCTCAACAGAGATTTACCCGCTTTACCCGCTAATTTTTACATAGTGGTTCAAATCATGCGGGATAGGCAATAGATACTCGCTGAGAGCGA
>CAZQNO010000092.1:0-9332 GCA_964594775.1 uncultured Spirochaetaceae bacterium | reverse complement strand
TCTCCTTCCAGGTAGCCGGCGACCGCCTCGTCGTAGGCGGAGGTGAGCCGGAAGACCTTTGCCGCCAAGCGGCGGCGGCTCTGCAGGAAAATCTCCCCACCCTCTGCCCATTCCCGGCGGACCGCCCCGTAATCGGAGGGATCACACAAGACCACGACGGACCGGAAGTTCTTCGCCGCCGCCCGCAGCAGGGCCGGACCGCCTATGTCGATGAACTCCAGCTGGGCTGCCTCATCTTTGGGCGTGCCCAGCTCCTCGATAAAGGGATAGAGATTCACGACCACCCACTGCACCGGAGCTATATCCAGCTCGGCGATGGTTTTCATATCCTCTTTCCTCCCGCCCCTGGCGAGTACGCCCCCGTGTATTGCCGGATGAAGGGTTTTGACCCTGCCGTCTAAAATTTCGGGAAAACCGGTGACGTCTGATACATCCCGCACTTCCAGCCCTGCCTCCCGCAGATGGGCTGCCGTCCCCCCGGAGGATACCAGCTCGAGTCCCAATCCGGCGAGGAAGCCGGCCATCTCCACAATGCCCGACTTGTCGTAGACGCTCAGCAGGGCCCGCGGGCGGGAAACGCTCATCACTCCATGTCCCTCACCACCGCCTTCGCCAGGGATTCAAGGGAATCGACGAGAGGAAGGGGCGATGACTCCTCATCCATGGAAACCGCCGGATCGCCGCGATAGACCGCCGCCTCACCGCAGACGAGGTGCTGCAGGTCCGTACAGCCCAGGATTATCGCCTCTGCGCCGCGCTTTTCCAAGCCTGAAGCGATGCCGGCCATCTCGCTGCGCTCAGCAGCGCCCATCTTTCCCTCGAGGATCCGGTAGATCAGGGCACTCAGGGCATCCTTTCCGCCGTCCCCTTCCTCTTCGGGAAGAACAGGCTCGATGCCCAGTTTTTCCAGCGCATCCTGATAGAGCCGTTTTTCGATGGTCTTTCCCGTCCCCAAAATTCCGACTTTCGCGAAGCCGTGCGCACGGCAGACCTCAGCAGTCTCATCGAGGATGTTGAGAAGAGGTTTTTCGATCTCTTTTACGAGTCGAGGGTAGAAGAGGTGGACCGTGTTGCAGGGAATGGCCAGGTAGTCGGCGCCGCAGGTCTCCAGCCGTTTGAGCCCCTCAACGAGGTAGGGATACATCTCCTCCTCTCCCCTCTCGTAACGGACGATGTTTCGCTCTATCGCGAAGGGAAGGGGGATGCTGTGGATCAAGATCCTGGGGTAGGCTTTCTGAAAGCGCCGGCGGGAACGCCGAATCACCATTTTGTAGAACTCGGCCGTGGTGTCCGGTCCGAGTCCGCCTATTACACCGATGTTTTTCATCTCTTTACCGTACGATGAAAAAGCGGGCAGGTCAAGAATCCCGCCGTGGCGGCCGGCCGAAGCACGACGGGGCGGTCGCTTTTGGGTCCTTTCCGGCCTTCAAATATCCCGAAAAATGAGAAGTGCTGACCCCGCCAAGAAAACCCTTTTCCTTTGCAGGGGAAGTGCTATAATAGGTGCGCGATACTGAAGGAGGCACGCGTGAACAGCGACACTCTTCTCCTGCTCGGAGACGAGGCGGTAGCCCAGGGAGGCATCGATGCCGGGATATCCGGCTTCTATGCATATCCCGGCACCCCCTCGACGGAAATACTGGAATACGTACAGCAATCGAGCCGGGCCGGGGAGCGAAAGATCCACCGCAGCTGGTCGGCCAACGAAAAAACCGCGGTGGAAGCGGCCGTCGGCATGAGCTATACCGGCCGCCGCAGCATGGCGATAATGAAGCACGTGGGGCTCAACGTCGCCGCCGACCCCTTCGTCAATTCCGGAATCACGGGAGCCAACGGCGGACTGATCATCACCGTTGCCGACGATCCGAGCATGCACAGCTCCCAGAACGAGCAGGACAGCAGGCTTTTCGGCAAATTCGCCATGGTCCCCATCTTCGAACCGAGCACTCAGCAGGAAGCCTACGACATGGTCTTCGATGCCTTCGATCTGTCGGAAAAGCTGCGGACCCCGGTCCTCCTGCGGCTCACCACCCGCCTCGCCCACAGCCGCGCGGGGGTTCGGCGGCGAAAGGAGATCGAGGAGAATACGGTCCGGCTGCCGGAGAATCTGCGCCAGTTCGTTCTGCTGCCCGCCATCGCAAGAGTGCAGTACCGAACACTCATAGACAAGCAGGATGCCTTCGAAAAGAGCGCCGAGGAGTCTCCCTCTACCCGCTACGTCGGGGGCAAGGACAAAAAACGCGGCATCATCGCCTGCGGAATCGCCTATAACTACGTAATGGAGAACTATCCCGACGGCCGGTGCCCTCACCCTCTGCTCAAGGTGAGCCGCTATCCCGTTCCGCGCGCGCTCGTCCGACGGATGGTCAATGAATGCGGAGAAGTTCTCGTCGTAGAAGAGGGAATGCCGATGGTAGAAGAGATGCTTCGGGGTCTTCTCGACAGGGACGTGGCGGTCCGGGGAAAGTTGAGCGGGGAGCTGCCGAGAGACGGCGAGCTGAACCCGCAGATAGTCCGGCGGGCTCTCGGTCTCGAGACCAAACCCTCCCCGGCGGCCCCCGATTTCATCAAGCCGAGGCCGCCGGCATTCTGTCCCGGCTGCAGCCACATAGACAGTTACCGGGCGATCAACGAAGCGGTAAAGGAGGTCTACGGCGACGGCCACGTCTTTTCCGACATAGGCTGCTACACCCTGAGCGCCCTTTCCCCTTTCGAGTCGGTAAACAGCTGCGTCGACATGGGGGCCTCCATTACCATGGCCAAGGGGGCCGCCGACGCAGGGCTCTACCCGGCGATAGCTACTATAGGCGATTCCACCTTTACCCACAGCGGCATGACCGGTCTCCTCGACGCGGTGGTTGACAAATCGAATATCGTGGTTTTTATCCTCGACAATTCCACCACCGCAATGACCGGCGGGCAGGAAAGCCACGCCCACGGAAGAATCATCGGCATCTGCCGGGGGCTCGGGGTCGAGGAGGAACACCTGCGGACCATCATGCCAAAGAGAAACACCCACGATCAATTCGTGCAGATGATCAAGGAGGAGCTCGCCTACGACGGCCTCTCGGTCATCATTCCCCAGCGTGAATGCGTACAGACCCAGCTGCGCCGGGCAAAACGAAAGAACACCGAGAAGGAGTAAGCGGATGAAGTACGACATCATACTCACCGGGGTGGGGGGACAGGGAATCCTCTCGATCTCGGCAGTTATTGGATACGGAGCCCTGGAAAGCGGCTTGCACATAAAGCAGTCGGAGATTCACGGGATGAGCCAACGAGGAGGGGATGTGCAGAGTCACCTCCGCATCAGCGACGGGGAAATATTCTCCGACCTCGTACCTCAGGGAGAGGCGGACATGATTCTCTCCTTAGAGCCCCTCGAGAGCCTTCGCTATCTCGACTCCCTCTCTCCCTCCGGATGGCTCCTCACCAACAGTACTCCCGTGAAAAACCTATCGGACTATCCCGATGAAAAGACCATTATGGAGACGATAGCGCGGGTCCCCCTTCACATCGCCTTGAATGCCGACGAAACGGCCAAAAAACTCGGCAGCACGAAGAGCATGAACATGGTTTTAGCCGGCGCGGCGGGAGTTCTGCTTCCTATTGATTTCGCCCGTCTGGAGGAGGGGGTGCGCTTTCTCTTCGGAAAAAAGGGCGAAGAAATCGTCGAGGCAAATATCCAGGCGCTGCGGGCCGGGAGGGAGCAGGCGGCGAAGCAGAAGGAATCGAGAAGCGGAGTGCAGCAATGATTACACGGGAACTGATCGATCCGAAGAGCATAGTCGTCGTCGGCGCCTCGCAAAATACGGAGAAACCGGGCGGCAAGGTGCTGGCCAATCTTCTGTCCGGAGGCTACGACGGGGCCCTCTATGCCGTCAATCCGCGGACAAAAAAGGTACAGGGGGTCCCCTCCTACTCCTCCGTGGAGGAGCTGCCGGAGGTCGAACTCGCCATCCTCGCCATTCCGGCGAAGTCCTGTCTAGAGGCGCTGCGGATCCTGGCGGAAAAGAAGGGGACGAAGGGCTTTATCGTACTCTCCGCCGGTTTCGGCGAGGAGAGCGCCGAAGGGGCCGAGCTCGAGGCGGAAATGAGAAAAATTGCGGATAAAGCGGAGGCCGGCCTCATCGGGCCTAACTGCATCGGTGTTCTCACTCCCGGCTACAGCGGAGTCTTCACCTCTCCTCTGCCGGTACTGAACCCGCAGGGCTGCGATCTGATCTCCGGTTCTGGGGCTACGGCGGTCTTCATCATGGAATCGGGAATTCCCCACGGACTGAGCTTCTCCCGGGTCTTCTCCGTCGGCAACGGCGCCCAGAACGGGGTCGAAGATGTCCTCGCCTACCTCGATGAGACCTACGATCCTAAAAACAGCGCAAAGACAAAGCTCCTCTACATCGAGCACATCGCCGACCCGCAGAAGCTGCTCCACCACGCCCGGTCGCTGGTGCGCAAGGGCTGCAGGATCGCCGCGGTAAAGGCCGGTACCTCTCCGGCGGGAAGCAGAGCGGCGAGCAGCCATACCGGGGCCCTTGCCGGCTCGGACACGGCGGTCGATGCCCTCTTCCGTAAGGCGGGAATCGTCCGCTGCCGGGGCCGCGGCGAGCTGGTGACCGTCGCCTCCATCTTCGCCCATCCGCCCCTCGAGGGAAAACGCATCGCCGTCATTACCCATGCCGGCGGTCCGGCGGTGATGCTCACCGACGCGCTCTCCCACGGCGCGCTGGAAGTCCCTCCCAACGAAGGGCCGAAGGCGGAGAAGCTGAAAAAGAACCTCCATCCGGGAAGCTCCGTCGCCAATCCCATAGATTTTCTCGCCACCGGCACGGCCGAACAGCTGGGGCTCATCATCGACTACTGCGAGAAAGACTTTCACGAAGTCGATGCGATGGTGGTAATTTTCGGCAGTCCCGGCCTCTTCGACGTCTCCGAGGTGTACACACTGTTAGACAAAAAGATGAAGAGCTGCAAGAAGCCCATCTACCCGGTCCTGCCCTCCGTGCTCAACGCCGCTAAAGAGCTGCAAGACTTCATCGAGGGAGGACGGATCAACTTTCCCGACGAGGTCCGGCTCGGGGAAGCCCTGGCTCAGGTCGCCGCCGTTCCTCCTCCGGCTAAGAGCGGCAGCGAAGCGTTCGAGATCGACCGGGAGGCGGTCCGCAGCGTCGTGGAGAACGCCGCCACCGGCTACCTTCCTCCCGAATCGGTCCAGGCCATTCTCGACGCCGCCGGCATCGAGCGGGCGGGAGAGCGCATTGTCGAAACGGTGGAGGCGGCGGCACAGGCCGCAGAAATCCTCGGGTATCCGGTGGTAATGAAGGTCGTAGGGCCGGTGCACAAATCCGATATCGGCGGCGTGGTGGTGAACGTGGAAAACGAGAAGGTCGTCCGCAGGGAGTTTGAGCGGCTCATGCAGATCGAGGAGACTACAGGCGTGCTGCTGCAGCCGATGCTCAGCGGCCTCGAGCTCTTCGCCGGAATGAAGGCGGAGAAACACTACGGCCATCTCGTACTCTGCGGAATCGGCGGAGTATTCGTAGAGGTCATGCGGGACATAGCCTCCGCACTGGCTCCCTTGAGAGAAGAGGAGGCCCTCTCGATGATCCGCTCCCTTAAGGGCTACAAGATGATAGAGGGCATTCGCGGCGGCGAGGGAGTCGACGAAAGGCTCTTTGCAGAAGTCCTCATCCGCCTCGCCGCCCTGTCCGAAGCGGCGCCGGAAATCGCAGAGATGGATATCAATCCCCTTCTCGGCAATCCCCAGCACGTAACGGCGGTGGACGCGCGAATACGCATAGAACAGTAGCAGAATCGCTGGGCCGGGAAGCTGTTCTGGTGCCGCGGCTGCGCCGCTTCCAGGAAGACCATCCCGCGCGCTAAAGGCGGCCGAACAGCGCCGGATCAGTCGATTTCCAGGGCCCGCCGCTGGGCCTGAAAGACCGTACGTGCACCCTCTTCCGCCGCATCGAGGAGTTCTTCGAGCCGGCGTCGGTCGAAGGTGTCCCGCTCTCCCGTGCCCTGGATCTCCACCAGTTCTCGATCGAGGAAAACCACATTCATGTCCACCTCGGCCCGCGAATCGCGGGCATAATCCAGATCGCAGATCACCTCTCCGTCAACTATCCCCACACTGAGGGCTGCGGCCTGGCCCCGCAGGTAGACTTCGGGAGACTCTTTTCCGCTGCGCTCGGCCAAAACCCGCAGGGCGTCGTAGAGGGCGACCCATCCTCCGGAGACGGAGACGGTACGCGTACCGCCGTCGGCCTGCAGCACGTCGCAGTCGACGACAATTGTGAGCGGCCCTATCCGCTGCATATCGACGGCCGCCCGAAGGCTTCTGCCGATGAGCCGCTGGATCTCGGTGCTCCGGCCGTCGCGTTTGTAGAGCTCCCGCCGCTTTCGTCCGCCGCCGGTGCTCCCCGGAAGCATGGCGTACTCCGCCGTTATCCAGCCTCCGCCGCTCTCCTCCCTGAAGGGGGGAACCGATTGCTCGATGCTGGCGGTACAGAGCACCCGGGTGTTACCGTAGGAGGCGAGACAGGAACCGGCGGGATAGAGTAGGTAATTTCGTTCGAATTGTACGCTGCGCATGTACGGGCCTCCTCCTTCTCTTGTACTCCCGCCCGCGCTAAGCTGTCAAGCCGGGTCAATCGGCGGGGCAAAATTGTCTTCACGAGCAAGATTATCGGCTCTCCCGCTTGCGGCGGCCCCTTGCAGCCACTATGATTGAACAGGTAAGGTAAATACTGATGCAAAGTATCCTGCTTCTCGAAAAAGACCCGTCCTCACCCATAGAAACCATCGTCTCGAAGCTCGGATACCGCGTGTCGCGGAGTGAGCAGCCTCCCGATGATCCGACGATGAAGCCGCAGCTGATCATCCACGATGAGGAGTATCCGCTGCCGCAGGCCGTCGCGGATCTGAAAATTCCGGAAATACTCGTTCTGAAAGACTACCGCCGAGACTTCATCAACGATTGGCTGGGCATTCTTCACTACGGTTTTCTTCTCAGACCGGTGAACGAGGCATCGGTCATAACGCTGGTGGAAAATGCCACGGGCAAGCGCGGTATTCACTACAAAACGGTAATCGATTCGCTCAGGATGCCCTTCTACGTCCTCGATGCGCGGACCTATGAGATCGTCTTGTCAAACAAAGAGGCGAAGCGGCTCGGAAAGGGCAATGAACACACCTGTCATGAATTGAGCCACGGCTCGTCTAAGCCCTGCAGCGGCGAGGACCATGAATGTCCTCTGAAAAGGGTAATCGAGACGAAAATGCCCTTTTCTACCGAACACGTTCACTCCACGGCCGATGGGGAAAAAAGGTACGTGGAGGTCGGCGGGTATCCAATTCTCAACAAACAGCTCGAAGTTTCCCACATGATCGAGTACAGCATCGATATTAGCCGTCAGAAGCACGAAGAACAGCAGGTCAAGAAACTGACCCATGCGATAGACCGAAGTCTGAATATCATCCTTATCATCGACAATGCGGGCAAGATCGAATTTGTCAACAACGCCTTCGAGAAGAAACTCGCCATTCCCAAGAACGCGGTTTATGGGAATACGATTTGTGAAATCGAGAGATATGAAGCCGGTAAGGGCTTCTATCGCATTCTCCAGGAGGCGGTGCATACCGGCAAGCGGGTGCACGGTGAGTTCAGCTATCTCATGGAAGACGGCAATCCTTCCTGGGAATACGTAACGGTTACTCCCATCCGTAAAAAGGGAAGCGTCGAGAGTTTTATTGCCGTATGCGAAAACATCGGAAACCAAGTACGCCGCAGGGAGGAGCTGGAGAGGGCAAAGGAAGAGGCGACGAAGGCGAGCGCCATGAAGTCCCAGTTCCTCGCCAACATCTCCCACGAGATCCGTACCCCTCTGAACATCATCCTCGGTTTTACGGACCTGCTCCACGAAGAGGAGACTGATGAAAAAAAACAACAAAGACTCTCCAACATCCAACTTGCAGGAAAAAACCTTCTCACCATCATCGATGATCTTCTCGACTTCTCCAAGATCGAAGAGGCGGGCCCGGAACTCGAGCTCCGTCATTTCTCTCTCGCCCTGCTCATGAAGAATATCGAAGACACTTTCCGCGTACAGGCGCAGCAGAAGGGCATTGATTTTTACGCAGACTTCGGCGGCGGCTTACCGGAAATGGTGCTCGGCGACGAAGAGAGGCTGCTGCAGATATTCTCCAACCTCATCTCCAATGCGATTAAATTTACCAACGAAGGCCGAATAGAGCTGCACTGCCGTCATGAGACCGCCTGTCTGAAGGCGGAGATAACGGACAGCGGGATCGGCATCGGCCCCGAGCGGCTCGATGATATCTTCTCCCCCTTCGAACAGATCGACGGGTCAACGAGCAGAAAGTACGGCGGCACCGGCCTGGGATTGGCGATTAGCAAAAAACTGGTCGAGAAGATGAACGGCAGCATTTCGGTGCAGAGCAGCCCGGGAGAGGGAAGCAGATTCAGCCTCTCCATTCCCCTTCCGCGGAAAGAAGGGGCAAAGGACGAGGGCGGGGCCCCTGTCGCCGAAAGACAAAAGAGCACTGTGGGTCTGGATATTTTGATCGCCGAGGACAACCGCATCAATCAAAAGCTCATGAAAGTGATGCTGGAAAAAATGGGTCACCGCTGCCGCGTCGCCGCAGACGGAGTGGAAGCACTGGAACTTCTCGAAAACCGGGACTTCGACCTCCTTCTCCTCGATATGCACATGCCGAAAAAGGACGGGCTCGATGTAATTCGAGAGATACGGGCCGATGAGAAACACGCGGACCTCCACGTGATCGCCCTCACCGCCAGCGCCATGGAGGGCGACGCGGAAAAGTTTATCGCCGCCGGCTGCAACGATTATATGGCAAAACCGGTAAACAGGAAGGAACTCGAACAAAAACTCAGTGCGCGGCAAGAACACTGAATCGCTGGGGCCGTGAGGCGGGCCTTGACCTTTTTTGACTATGTGAGTAGTTTTTCCACACTCAGTAGTAATACATCGTAATATACCAGGAATTTACGAGTTTGACCGAAATAATCTATGTATGAGCAAAGAGGTGGCGGTAAAAATCCAGGAGCTGAAAAAGATTCATAAGAGCACAAAGAATAAACGCTTGCCTACAAAATCAATGCGCTCATTCTCCTCTACAAACTCCTCTACAAAGACTATACCTACCAAGAAATTGAAGACGCTTTCATGCTGGACGAAAGAACAGTGAGAAGATATCGAGACATCTACCAGGAAATGGGTGTAGATGGACTGATAATAGACAACTACAAAGGCGGCTTTTCGAAGTTGTCAATGGAACAACAAAACCAG
>CAZQNO010000091.1:0-9365 GCA_964594775.1 uncultured Spirochaetaceae bacterium | reverse complement strand
GTACGGGACGCCGTCTACTGGGGCGGATGAGCGACTTTTGCAGAACATGCGGAATATAGAGGGGATCGAAACGGTCCTGCCCTTCCGGGAAACGCAGAGTCTGATAAGAGGAGGCTTCGGCGATTATCGCTCTTGTGTGATACGGGGCATTCCCGATGACGCGGCGATGCTCGATCCCGATATGATGGAAAGACTCAATGTTATCCGAGGAGATGCGGACCTTCGCGGCGGATCCGGCATCATGCTGGGCAGCGAACTGGCCCGGCGTCTTGCCGTGGATGTGGGAGAAACGGTCGAGATCGTTGCAATGTCGGGTACTTCCTTCACCTCTCTTAGACCCTCAAGTGTCGAATTTCACGTGCGGGCAATTTTTCGCAGCGGATATTACGAGTTCGATTCAAGCTTCGGTTTTATCGAGATCGGAGGGCTTGAAGCAATAGCGTCGAAGGGGACGGAAAGGGTAATAGGGGTCAAGCTTTCCAACCGCTATCGAATAGACGGCGCCCTTGAGAGATTACGTTCCCTCGTGCCGAAGGAGTATAAAATCGTTGATTGGAGGGAGTATAATCGTGCCTTCTTCGGCGCCCTCCGCGTAGAGAAGCTCGCAATGATGCTTCTCATCGGACTGATTTTTATTGTGGTTGCGGTAAACATTAAAAATTCTCTTGAGCGGTCGGTGATGGAACGGAGGGATGAGATTGCGGTTCTCCGTTCATTGGGGGCCGCAGGAAGGACCATACGCAATATTTTTCTCTTTGAGGGAGTGGTTATTGGACTTGCCGGTGCGCTGATAGGATCGATCGGGGGTTTGCTGATAAGCGGGCATATAAACGAAATTTTCTCCTTTGCCGAGCGGGTGGTCAACGGAGTATTGCTTACGATAGAATTCCTTCTCGCACCGATTACCGGGTCCTACGGCGGCCGTTTCTCGCTCTTTTCCCCCGCCTATTTCTACATCCAAGAAGTACCCTCGCGGGTGCTCTTTCCCGAGTTCTTTTTCATCTTCCTCTTCGCGGTGGTATCTTCGACCCTTGCCGCGTATGCCGCATCTAAGAGGAGCAGCGAAATCTATGTGGTGGAGATACTGAGAGATGAATGATACGAGAAAAATGCGATTGGCAGATCTCAAGGACATAGGAAAGACCTATCTCAACGGACCGGAAGAACTTCACATCCTCAGAGGCGTCGAGCTCGCTATTGAGAGCGGAGAGATCGTGATAATTACCGGCGACAGCGGCAGCGGAAAGAGTACTCTTCTTAATCTCATCGGCGGTCTCGATTATCCGAGTTTTGGAACGATAGAGGCCTGCGGGCTGCGGATCGACCGCGCCGGCGAAGAGGAACTCACCGTATATCGAAACAAATCCCTCGGTTTCATATTTCAGTTTCACTATTTATTACGAGATTTCACCGCCTTGGAAAACGTCATGCTCCCCGCCTTCATGGCGGGGGAAAAGAAAAAATCGGCAAGCGAGAGAGCTCTGGGGCTGCTGGAGGCGGTGCGTTTGAGCGACCGGGTCTCTCACTTTCCCTCCCAGCTCTCCGGAGGAGAACGGCAGAGGGTTGCCGTTGCCCGGGCGATGATAAACACCCCCTCCCTCATCTTGGCCGATGAGCCTACGGGGAATCTGGATGAGGACAATTCGCAGATAGTGGAGGATCTGCTTTTCTCCCTGACGAGAAGCTACAAAACATCCCTCTTGGTAGTAACTCACGACAGGAGGATGATCGGCAGGGGAGATTCACATTATCATTTGAGCAGCGGAATACTCGAGAGACGATAGGGGGAGATATGGGACTTTCCGGTCCACTTTTTTTGGGATTCAGAACCCTTTTCGGCTCGAAGGCCGGCGGTACCGTTACCCGTCACCTCATAGGCGCCGTTTTAGGCGTAGGTTTTTCCCTCATTCCGCTTATCGTAGTACTAGAGGTGTCCGGCGGAATGATAGAGGGGATCACCCGTCGATTCATCGAAGTCGGGTCATATCATCTCCAGCTAAAGTCCTACGCAAAAATGGCTGATGGCGACATCCAAAATACCATTGATCGCGTACGCTCGATTACGGGGGTAGAACGGACCTTTGAGGTGGTTTTCGGCGAAGGACTCGTCTATTCTCCCGTCGGCAGAACCGGAGTATCTATCCGCAGCGTCCCGGAGGATTACTATAGAGATGATCCGATGCTGCAGGAGTATCTTAGCTTCAGTGGAGGGAGTTTCGATCTCGATGGTCCGAGAAAAGCCCTCTTAAGCGAAGAGGTGGCGAGAAAACTCGGTGTCTCCGCCGGAGACCGGGTAAAACTCCTCACTGCAAAGACGATGCCGGGAAGAAAGCCGATACTTCGCCCCTCAAACTTCCTCGTCACCGGCGTCTTTTCGACAGGCTACTACGAGCTTGATTCCTTAAGCATGTATATATCGATGGAGAAGGGGAGAGCGCTCTTTTCCGAGTCATCGGACAGGATAATCGCGGTGAAGACCGATGATCCCTACCGGAAGGTCAACCGCATCGCCGCCGATATACGGTCGGCCGTTTCGGCGGACTGGTATGTATATACCTGGTACAATTTAGAAAAACCTATGCTCGAGAGCTTTAAAACCACGAGAAATCTTCTTATATTTATCATGATTATCATCGTGATTGTTGCCTCATTCAATATTTCATCGTCAATGATAATGTTGCTACTCGATAAGGAGCCGGAAATTGCCGTGCTCAAGAGTACGGGGGTTCATCCGAAGGATATCGTGCGGTCGTTTATCGCTACTGGTTTCTTTATCGGCCTCACCGGGATGCTGCTTGGGATGGGGCTTGGCTTGACCCTAGCGGTCAATATAAACGGGATAATTTCCGGTTTAGAAGGTGCGATAAACGGTATCGCTGTTTTTGTCTCACGGGCATTCGGTGACGGGGCGATAGGAGAGATCACCATTTTCGATGAAAACTACTATCTTGAGAAGATTCCGATACGCCTGCGGTTTATCGAGATCTTCTCCGCCGGTTTTTTTACCCTGATGGTCGCCGTTGGCGCCTCTTTTTTCCCCGCCCGCAGGGCCGGAAGAATTCGCCCACTGGACATCCTTAGAAGGCATTAGTTATAGTATTAGTGGGTTGGGAGGAATAGATGATCTGTGATGTGTGCGGAGAAAACGAAGCCATAGTACACGTGCAACAAATAATGGGGGGAGAGCTCTATGAATTCCACATGTGCGGCGAGTGCGCCCGGAAAAAGGGCGTATCGACGGACCAAGACGGAAATATGCAGTTTTCTCTTTCTCAGCTGTTAGGTGCAGTAGTCGACGATACTGCAGACTCCGAAGATACCATCCTCCCGATAACGGAGTGTCCAAACTGTCATACGAGTTTAAAAGAGATTCAGGACCAGGAAACGGTGGGTTGTCCGGAATGTTATACTCTTTTTCGGGCACAGATCGATGAGATCCTCAGTGAGTACGTCGATACTAGCACCCATAGGGGAAGATATCCGGAGAAGCTCCGGGCCTATAAGACGATACTCGTCGACAAAGAGGCCTTGAAGAAGCAGCTGAAGGAGGCGGTGTACCGGGAAGAATACGAGACCGCGGCAAAGCTTCGTGACCGAATTAATGAAATGGAGAATCTGAACGGTTATGGGGGAGGAGACCGACGTTGACGGAAAGTGAAGCGGTAGGCTGGTACCACGGTACCGGTCCGAACAACGAAATCATTCTCTCCGGCCGGGTGCGAATCTCGAGGAACATATCCGGATTCCCGTTTCCGCATAAATTGAACGTAAAACAGGAGCAGGAGGTCCAAGAGCTCGTTGAAGAGGCGATACGTTCGGTCGGGGAGGGAACACTTCGCCTAGAGCGCCTGCAGGATCTTCCTCTCCGCCGCAGAAAACTGCTGATAGAAAAGCATTTTATCAGTCAGCAGTTCTCCCTGGAGAAGGGCAAGAGCCTCATCATCGATGAAGATGAAACGATCGGGGGAATGGTAAATGAAAAGGACCATCTGCGAATCGCCGCATTTAGCCCGGGATTGGACTTAAACGGCGCCTACGATAGAATCCTTCCCATCGAAAAGCAGCTGGAGGAACGGCTCGATTTCGCCGTTTCTCTGGACAGGGGGTTTCTTACTCCGTCGATAAAGCAGACGGGAACCGGTCTTCGAGCCTCTCTGCTGCTCCATCTCCCCGCCTTGGAGCACTCTTCTCTCCTCGAAAGGGCCTTCAAGAGCGCCATGCAGGAGGGGCTTTCGGTAAAGGGTTACATGGGTGATGATAATCACTCTCTCGGCTACTTTTATCAACTGTACAATCCGATATCTATAGGTGAGAGTGAAAAAGATCTGCTGGAAAAACTTGCACGAGTGGCCCTCCAACTAGTAGATTATGAGAAGAAGGTAAGAGAAGAAATGCTTCGCCGGCGGCGGATGGAGCTGGAAGACATCGTGTGGCGGGCCTACGGAGTTCTTCGTAACTGCCGGATGATCGATGAGCGAGAGGCTATCGGCCTTCTCTCGGACCTGAGACTTGGGGTGGTGCTGGGATGGATTGATATTCCCCTTCCTTCCCTCGACACCTTATTCGTAGAGAGCCGAACGGCTCACGTTCAGCAACTGTTGAACGATGAGGAGCTCGGTGATACGGCTCAGGCGGTGAGGCATGAACGGGCCAGGATGATTCAGGAAAGATTGGCCCTGTACCGTAGATGATTGGAGGAGTGTATGTTTAAAGGGCTTACGCAACGGGCTCAGAGAATACTCACGATTTTTGCGCAGGAAGAGGCGAAACGGTTCCATTCGGACCAGCTTCTCCCCGAACATATAATTTTGGCATTGCTGAAGGACGGTGAAGGACTCGGCTACAAGGCTCTTCAGAATCTCACCATAGAGCCCTCGCAGCTGCAGACGGAGATAGAGAAGAGCATTCCGAAAAAGCACGCAGGCTTCATATTGGGAGATGTCCCTCCCTCTCATAGGGGGAAGAAGGTTTTAGAGGATGCCGCCGAAGAGGCGAGGGCCCTCGGACACGAGTACATAGGCACCGAGCATCTCCTCTTGGCTTCCACAAAGGAGACCGGAAGCGTGGTGCAGCGCTTCCTCGGCAAGCATTCGGTGAGCGCCGACAACATCCGTGATATAGTGGTCGAATTGAGAGGAACGGGGAATCCAAAGAAGCGCAGCGTAGGTGCCGGTGCGGGACAGTCTCAGATAAAGAGAAAGACGACGGCACAGAACAGCAAGGGCACGCCGACCCTCGACGATTTCGCCCGGGATCTCACCGAGTACTCGAAGCAGAATAAACTCGATCCGGTAATCGGCCGCGAATGGGAAATCCAACGCGTCATTCAGATCCTCGCCAGGCGGACAAAGAATAATCCGGTACTAATAGGTGAACCGGGAGTCGGAAAGACCGCCATCGTAGAGGGGCTCGCCCAAAGGATAGAGCAGGGTATCGCACCGGAGGTGCTGATGGGAAAGCGGGTAGTGACCCTCGATCTGGCATCGCTTATAGCCGGCACAAAATACCGGGGGGAGTTCGAAGAACGACTAAAAAAAGTGATGAAGGAGATCACTGCAGCCGGCAATGTGATCTTATTCATCGACGAGCTGCACACCATCATCGGTGCCGGCGGCGCCGAGGGGGCCATCGACGCATCGAATATGCTCAAGCCCGCCCTTTCCAGAGGAGAGGTGCAGTGCATAGGTGCTACCACCCATAATGAATACCGAAAGCACATCGAGAAGGACGCTGCACTGGAGCGGCGTTTCCAGACGATTTACGTCGATGAGCCGAATGTGGATGAAACGGTGGAAATTCTCAACGGAATAAAGAAACAGTATGAGAATCACCACAACGTTTCTTACGATGCAGAGGCGATACTCGAAGCTGTCCGCCTGGCCGGCCGCTATATTAACGACCGTTTTCTTCCCGACAAAGCCATCGATCTCATCGATGAGGCGGGGAGCTACAAGCGAATTCACAATACCGTTCGGCCGAAAGAACTCACCGAATTGGAAGAGGAGATGGAAAAACTCACCGGAGAGAAGGTCGCGCTGGTGAACAATCAAGATTACGAGAAGGCCGCGGCGGTCCGCGACACCGTCCGTCAGCTCAAGGCCAGGGTCGAAGAAATGAAGACCGAATGGAAGAGTTCCCTAAAAAACGAGCGAAACACCGTTGGAAAAGACGATATTCAGAGTATCATTTCCCACATTACCGGCATTCCTCTTGCACGACTTGCCCAGAGCGAATCAGAAAAACTGATCAACATAGAGGAAGAGCTGCACAAAACGATAATCGGTCAGGATGAGGCCATTGGAGCTATTTCTTCCAGCATTCGCCGTTCACGAACCGGAATCAGCTCACCCAACCGTCCCCTCGGCTCCTTTATTTTTCTCGGCCCCACAGGCGTGGGAAAGACCCTGCTGGCGAAGACCCTTACTCACTTTCTCTTCGGAAGCGAGGAGTCGCTTATTCGGATAGACATGTCCGATTTTATGGAAAAGCACAACGTGAGCAGGCTCGTCGGCGCACCTCCGGGCTATGTCGGCTACGAGGAAGGCGGACTTTTGACGGAAAAAATCCGCAGGAGACCCTATTCCATTATTCTTTTGGATGAAATAGAAAAGGCCCATCCGGATGTATTTAACATTCTTCTGCAAGTCCTTGAAGAGGGTGAGCTGCAAGACAATCTCGGCCACAAAGTCTCCTTTCGCAACACCGTACTGATTATGACCTCAAACGCCGGGGCGAGGGAAATATCCCATGAGGGTACCCTCGGTTTTCAGGTAAGGGAGGGGATAATGGAGCACCGGGACATAAAGGCCTCGGCGATGAACGAGCTGAAAAGGGCGTTCAGGCCCGAATTCATCAATCGAGTGGATGAGATAGTCGTCTTTACCAGTCTCACACGGCCGGAGATACGCAACATCATAGACATCATGCTGAGTGAGGTTTCCCTGAGACTTCTCGAGATGAATATTATTCTCGAGGTAAAGCAGTCGGTAAAAGAATATCTTATCGACAAGGGCTTCGATGTAAAGTACGGTGCCCGGCCTCTCAGGAGGCTCATTCAGAAGGAGCTCGAGGACCCCATTTCGATTGAGATGCTTAAGGGAAGCTGCGGCAGCGGTACACGCATGATCGTCGGAATGCGAAAGGGAAAGATTCGTTTTACCGCCAAGCAGCCTGAGCCGGTAAAAACCACCGCTTCGGTACGGCAAAACTGAATAGATCCGCCGGCAGCAAATGCGCTCATTCCTCTTGCAGTGAGAGAAGCTATTTAGTACAGTAGCCCCATATGAACCTGGAACTATTTATACTCGGAACAGGGGGTATGATGCCTCTGCCCAACAGGTATCTCACCTCCGTACTTCTACGGAGAGAGGGCGACCTCTTTCTCTTCGACTGCGGAGAGGGAACACAGGTTTCTCTTCGGAAGCTCAATCTGCGGTGGAAAAAGATAAACACCATTTTCATAAGCCACACTCATGCCGATCACGTTACCGGTTTGCCGGGAATCCTCATGCTCTCAAGCCAGGTAGAAAGAGAAGAACCCCTCTACATAATCGGTCCGCCGAAGATCCGCGAGTATGTGGAAGAGAACCGCCGCGTTCTCGACATGTATATCAACTATGAGATTGTGATTCGAGAAATCGATGAACCCGGAATCGTCTATAGCGGCGACGGCTACCGGGTGAAGGCCTTTCGGCTAGATCACACAAAACCGTGCGTCGGCTACAGTTTGGAAGAGGATGAACGGCCCGGCGTTTTTTTTCCCGAAAAGGCCGAAGAGCACTCGGTGCCGCAGGGCCCGCTCTGGGCCCGGCTTCAGGCAGGCGAGGCGGTAAGCAACGGCGAAGGGGCCGACATATCACCGGAAATGGTCATGGGGCCGAAAAGAAGAGGGAGAAAGTTTTCCTTTATTACCGACACCGCCTACAATTCCGGAATAGCTCCACAGGTATCCGACTCGGATCTCCTGATATGCGAAGGAATGTTTAAGGACGAGCTCGCCGAAAGCGCGAAGGAAAAGAAACATCTAACCGCCGTGCAGGCGGCGCGGATAGCCGCTGATGCCGGCGGCGTGCAGAAGATGGGACTGATCCATTACAGTCCTCGTTACACCGAGTATGAGCTCAAACAGATGCTGAAGGAGGCGAAAGGGGTCTTTCCCGAGACCTTTCTCTCACGGGACAGGCAGAGCGTGGATATTCCCTACAGAGACGCGTAAAAAGATGAAAACTAAAGAAAAAAAACCCGATAGGCGGGACTAGCGCAGTAGATGAGCAGGCCGTGCTCACCGGCTATCACTATCCCTCGGAGGGTGAGGCTCGAGTATTCGGAGAGGATGTAAGCGAAGTCAAGGGAAACAGCAGAAAGCGCATGGACGTGATGGAAAGTCCGATTTCGATTCTTTCAAAGGGATATACGCAGAGACTGGGTATTGCGCAGGCGATTATTCACTCTCCGGAGATTCTCATACTCGACGAACCGACCCTTATTCTCTCCACTCACGTGCTTCAAGAAGTAGAGGCGGTGTGTTCGCGGGTCATCATCCTCCATCGCGGAACTCTGGCCGCAGAAGGGAGTACCGATTCGATACGGCGGCGTTTTGAGGGAGGCCGCATATATCTCGTAGAAATCAGAGATGAGAAGGAAGATGCAGAAAAATCGCTGAGAAAGGAGGAGGGCATAAGAGCGCTGAAGGTGCTGAGCCGGGAGGCTTCGCTAGTGCGGCTGGAGATAGAAACGGATGTCGGTTTCGAAGGAGAAGGTATCTTCAATTGGGCCTGCGGCGGGGGATACGGCTTGAGAGAACTCACCGCGCGAAGGGTATCTTTGGAGGATGTTTTCGCGCAGCTAACAATGGGAGAAAACGATGCTCAATAGAGTTAGGGGACTCGTACGCAAGGAGCTGCAGGTATATTTCAATTCACCGGTCGCGTATATCGCAATACTCTTCTTTCTCCTCGGCTCATCGATATATCTCTTCACCGTCGAGCAGTTTCTCGCCCGAAATACCGCGTCGCTCCGCGCATGTTTTGGGATCTTTCCCGCTCTTTTCGTAGTTATTCTTCCTTCTCTCACCATGCGGAGCTTTGCAGAGGAGCGGCACAGCGGAAGCGACGAGCTGCTCCTTACCCTTCCCGCCGCGGAAAAGGAATTGGTCATCGGAAAATTTATCGCTTTACTGATCTTCGTTTCGCTCATGCTCATCCTCACGATTCCCATTCCTCTTACCCTTACTCCCCTCGGCGACTTCGATTCCGGAGATCTTGCCTTTTTTATTGTGCTAACGGGTGCATTTCTTTACGCAGCCGAAAGGGTTACATAGTGGTTCAAATCATGCGGGATAGGCAATAGATACTCGCTGAGAGCGA
>CAZQNO010000090.1:0-9409 GCA_964594775.1 uncultured Spirochaetaceae bacterium | reverse complement strand
GAAATGGAGGCAAATAATGCTGAAAAAATTACCTAGTATCGGTTTTTTCTTCGTTCTGGCCGGGGCGATAGTCTTGATGGGATGTTCCGGGGCGGGAAATGATCCCGGCGATGCCGGCGGCGGCGGCGGAAACGACTATACATCTCCCCACATCGGCACCTTGAAGTATGTCCCCGCCGGCAGTTTTCAAAGGGATGCCCACAGTACCAATATCAGTGTAATCTCGGCAGCCTTTCGGATGAGCCGGCATGAAATAACCCGGCAGCAATTTTTTGACATTATGGGAGGCGACCCGAGTGATCCCAATAGTTCCAGCGATTCGACTGTCACCAGTAGTTCCACGAATATCACCGATCCCGTACAGCGGGTAAACTGGTACCAAGTAATAGCCTTCTGCAATAAGTTGAGCATAGCAGAGGGAATGACTCCTGTGTATTCGGTGACGGAAGATGGTTCGGAGGTGGATTGGGCAAACCTGACTGTCGCCGAAATACCGTACGGAGTAATCAATGATGCCGATTGGGACGCGACGATCTGTGACTGGAACGCCGACGGTTATCGGCTGCCGACGGAGATGGAGAGGATGTGGGCGGCAATGGGAGCCGATCAGGATGCCCGGGATGCGGCAATGCAAGCCGGTATAAATGTGAGCGGTTATGACAAGGACTTTGCCGGGTATGACGGGACGAACAGCATCGATGATTTTGTCTGGCATCTCGGTAACTCCGACCCCGATGGAGATCAAGTATCAACAACACAGCCTGTGGGTACTAAAAATGATAACGAACTGGGGCTGCATGACTTGAGCGGCAGTGTTATGGAATGGTGCTGGGACCGGCATGTAAGCGATTATCCCGATGGAGAGCTAACCGACTACAGGGGAGGGGGAGCAGCTTCGGGAGTCGACCGTGTTGTCGCGGGAGGAAGCTGGAGACATGAGGCCCAATACTGCAATGTCTCGTTCCGGGGCTTCAGTAGCCCGGGAGAGACGGACAACAACTGCGGATTCCGGGTGCTGCGGCAATAGCTTTACGCAGTTCGAAGCTTGAATACTTAGACGGATTATTTCGAGTACTTCCTCTCTAAGCGGAGAAAACTCAGTTATGGGCCCTCCCCGAAGGGTGTCTTTGCTCACCTCCTGCGTACATCGGAAAACACCCGAGAGAGATCGCATGCGAAACCTGGGAGTACGGCGACACCGGGTCTATCCTCCGGACCGTAAGCCCCCTTCCGCTCTCAGGCGATACTATTTCCACGACCAGGTCGGGAGCACCCTTCAGACCCCAATTGGTGAGCTTTTCCGGATCACAGCAGATGACGATGTCCGGCTGCAGCACCGTGGGAGTGTTGTCTTCGGCTTCGGAAGAAAGCTTGACGTCTAGGGGGGCGGTGTAGGCCTCACACTCGGTTCCCTGAAGATGGGTATAGAATTGGCTGAATAATTCACCGAGAACCTTCTGATGCCTTCGGGAAGGGGCCGGACTCATCGCCCATGCCGCCCCTTCGAGCAGTTCCCATCCCTCTTCTTCGGACCACGATCGATAATCCGTCCACCTGTAGGTCTCAAATTCCTTGGGAACAGCCATTTCTCACCTCTCTCCCTTCATTATAGAGGACAAAATGGAAAAGTTACCCTTTGAAAAACTTTACTGAATGAATATATAGACAGACAATTCCCCCACATTGACTTATCGGCTCCGGCGAACTATGCTGAAGAAGAAGAACCCGCCTATAAAGGAGCTGCCCATGTTCGGCGGACCGGCCTTTCTCTGGGGTCTCCTCGGGGTGCTCCTCATAGGCTCCGAGATGCTGATTCCCGGTTTCACCATCTTCTTTTTCGGACTGGGTGCGCTTCTTACGGCCCTGATTTCCCTGCTCATTCCCCCCCTTGCAGACAGCATCAGCACGCAAACTATTCTCTGGGCAGCCTCTTCGATCCTCTCTTTTGTATTCCTGCGGCGAACGTTTCAAAAGATTTTCGGCGGCACGGTTTTAAACCGGCTGCCCGAAGAAGGGGTGGGCGAACGAGTGGCGGTTCTCGAGGATATTAGCCCGGAAAAACCGGGCCGGGTCCGCTACCGGGGAAGCAGCTGGAAGGCGGTGAGCTTGACGGAACGTTTTTCCGCCGGAGATACGGTGGAAATTATAGAATCGTCAGGCCTGGAGCTCACCGTAAGCGCGCCGTTTGGTGAAGAATCGGCGGAAGAGGATTTTCTTTACCGCCTGAACAAAGACTACAACAACAGGAGCAAGGAGGAGATATGAAGGTAGTTCTTATATACCTGCTGGCAGTCGTGGTGATCGTGGCCTTTTTCAAGATGATCCGGATCGTCCCTGAGCAGGAGGTGTACATCATCGAACAATTCGGGAAGTACAAAAGGAGTCTCGGTTCGGGGCTGCATCTGGTGATCCCCTTCGTGCAGAGGGTGGCGTACAAACACATCATAAAGGAAGAGGTGATCGATGTGGAGCCCCAGGTCTGTATCACCGCCGACAACGTGCAGGTAACGGTGGACGGGCTGCTGTACCTGCGGGTTATGGACCCGGAGAAGGCGAGTTACGGGATCGATAATTACCGTTTTGCCACTGCCCAACTGGCCAAGACCACCATGCGGTCGGAAATCGGAAAGCTTGATCTTGACCGCTCCTTCAGCGAACGGGATGAAATAAACGACGCCATTGTAAAGGCGGTGGACGAGGCCTCGGACCCCTGGGGGATAAAGGTTACCCGTTACGAGATTAAGGATATCAGTCCCACCGAAAACATAGAACAGGCGATGGAACAGCAGATGCGCGCCGAGCGGGAAAAACGGGCGGAGATTCTGGCCAGCGAAGGCGAGAAGACCAGCCGGATCAACATCTCGGAGGGAGACCGCGAAGCGGCGATCAACCTCTCTAAGGGGGAACGGCAGAAACGGATCAACGAGGCCGAAGGCCGGGCGAAAGACATCGAGATTGTTTCGGAGGCCACCGCCGAGGGGCTGCGCTTGATTGCCGACGCCTTGAAGCTTCCCAAGGGAAAGGCGGCCATGGGGCTGCGTCTTGCCGAGCAGTACACCGAAAAATTCGGCGGAATTCTAAAAGAAGCCGAGACTACGGTGCTGCCGGACGATTTGGCCCGGCTGAAATCGCTTATCGACACGGTTGCTCCGGGACTCAAAACGGGAGGTGAAGCATGAACCCCTTTTTACCCCTTATGCTCCTTGCCGGGCTCTTCGGGATCGTCATACTCATCAGTCTGGTAAGAAGCATCCGGATCGTACCGGGAAAACAGGCCCTGGTGGTGGAGCGGCTCGGTAAGTACTCCCGCACCTTGGAGGCGGGCTTCCATGTACTGGTTCCCTTTATCGAAAAGGTGAGATACAAGCACAGTCTAAAGGAGATGGCCGTGGACGTGCCGGCCCAAGATTGCTTTACCCAGGACAACGTAAAGGTCCGAGTGGACGGCGTGCTCTACATGAAGGTGGTTGACCCCCGGCGGGCCAGCTACGGCATCACCAACCACCGATACGCCACCGTGCAGCTGGCCCAGACCACGATGCGATCGGTAATTGGACGGCTCGAACTGGATAAATCCTTCGAAGAGCGGGAGACCATCAACGGCAAAGTGGTAAAGGCGGTAGACGAGGCTTCCGACGCCTGGGGCGTCAAGATTTCCCGCTACGAAATCCAGAACATCAACGTGCCGGGAGGGATCCTGGAGGCGATGGAGGTTCAGATGCGGGCCGAACGGGAAAAACGCGCGGCCATCGCCCGGAGTATGGGAGAAAAGGAGTCTAAGATAAACTACAGCCAGGCGGAGATGGAAGAGGCGGTCAACCGTTCCGAAGGCGTCAAACAGAAGATGATCAACGAGGCCGAAGGAAAGGCCCAGGAGATCCTCTCTCTGGCCGGGTCCACCGCAGAGGGTATACGTAAGGTGGCCGAATCGGTTGCCACCAACGGCGGAGAAGACGCCCTTGCCCTGCGGGTAGCAGAGGGCTATATCGAGGAGATGGGGAAACTGGCCAAAAAGCAGACTCGGGTCATCGTTCCCATGGACGTTACCGACATGCGGGCAATGATGGATAAGGTCGAACGGATGGTCAAGGAGAAGGACTGACACCGTACCGGGGTCCTTCGGGGACCCCGGTACGGACAGCTCACACAGAGCACAAAACAAGCTTGACAGCAGCCCATTTCCATATTAATCTTGCGGTAATAAGATAATATGGAGGTTTCCATTGGCTACAGTCACACTCAAGAACATTGGGAAGGTCTATGAAGGAAATGTGCGCGCCGTAACCGACGCAAACATCGACATCACTGACCGCGAATTTGTGGTATTGGTCGGCCCCTCCGGATGCGGAAAGTCCACTACGCTTCGTATGATAGCGGGACTCGAAGACATCAGCGAGGGCGATCTGTACATCGACGACAAGCGCGTAAACGACATCCCCCCAAAGGACAGGGACATCGCAATGGTGTTCCAAAACTACGCGCTCTATCCTCACATGTCCGTCTACGACAACATGGCTTTCGGGCTCAAGATCCGGAAATTCGACAAGGCGGAGATTGAACGGCGGGTCAAAGAGGCATCGGAGATCCTCGGGCTGGAACAGCTTCTCGACAGAAAGCCGAAGGCCCTTTCCGGCGGCCAGCGGCAGCGAGTCGCCGTCGGCCGCGCCATCGTGCGGAATCCGAAGGTTTTCCTCTTCGATGAGCCCCTCTCCAACCTCGACGCCAAGCTGAGGGTGCAGATGCGGGCGGAGATTTCCTCTCTCCACAACCGGCTGCAGGCGACGATGGTCTACGTTACCCACGACCAGGTGGAAGCGATGACCATGGCAGACAAGATCGTCGTCATGAAGGACGGAATAATTCATCAGATCGGCAGTCCTCTCGAGCTCTACAACGACCCGGCCAACCAGTTCGTCGCCGGATTCATCGGCTCTCCGCCGATGAACTTCCTGCGGGTAACGGTAGAATCGGAAGGCGGAAAGACCGTCGTCAACGAGGGAAGTTTCAAGCTCGAGCTCCCAAAAGAGCAGGCAGAGGTTTTGAAGGATTACGCAGGCAAGCAGGTCGTCTTCGGCATACGTCCCGAGGACCTCGACCACGTGGACAAGGATGATGCGGGAAAGACCATTCCGACAACGGTAGGAGTCGTAGAACCCCTCGGCGCCGAGATCCACATCTACGTGAACACGGAAAACTCCCAGGCCATCGCCAGGATCAATCCGAACGTCCATGTTCAGGTCGGACAGAAGATCCATCTCTTCCCCCACTTCGAAAAGGCGGTCTTCTTCGATATGGAAAATCAGCTTGCCATAGGCAGACAGAAGAGATAAACGCACAACGAGCGAAACAAAACGGCGGTCGTTTCCCCATGGGGCTTGCGGCCGCTGTTTTTTTCTTCGATAGTTGAACATAGGATGTACAGCCACTACAACTACAACTATGCACGTACCGTCGTTATCCTTCATCCGGGGGAATACTATATAACAGATGAAGACTGTATGATCTCCACCGTGCTCGGTTCCTGCGTCTCGGTAACGCTCTACGACACGCTTCTGAAGCTCGGCGGGATGAACCACTACATGCTTCCGGGGAAGGGAGCCGACCACATAGCCCCGAAAGGGGAGATGGCCGGCAAGCTCGGAATCCATGCCATGGCTCTGCTGATCGAAGAGCTTCGGGTAAGAGGAGCTTCACCGCAGCGCTTCGAGGCAAAAGTCTTCGGCGGCGGCAATGTGTTGAGACTAAAGGACAGAAACGGAGAAGAGGGCGAGATGGACATCGGGGCCGCGAATGTCGACTTCGCCTTCACGTATCTCAAAAGAGCGGGTATTCCCGTCGTTTCCTCGGATGTACGGGACTACGCAGCAAGAAAGATCTTTCTCGATGCGAAAACGGGATACGTCTACCTCAAGCGAATGGAGAGCAGCTTCATCGAACCGATTAAAAAGGTGGAAATCTCTCAAATAAAAGAACTAAAGGAGCAGTGGTAAATATTATGGACACAACGAAATTCCCTTCCGGAAGAAAGATTTTCTACTTTTTTCCTTCGGGTCCGTATCATCAGCAGGTGGTTAAGCGGATCATCCGGGATGAGTACGAAATTTACACCCTTTCCGACTACGAAAGGGGCCTGCCGCTGATCTTCCACTACAACGGGGCACTACTCTTTTTTCACATAGACGAACTGAAGGACTACGGACATATCCGTGCGGTGCTCCACGACTTCTGCAGACAGTCGGCCAACCGCTCCATCGAACTGATCATTCTTACCCGGGACGGCGATCGGGCCGAGGAACTTCGCGCCTTTATGAAGGAAATGTCGAATTGCCGGATTATTCTCCTGGAAGAAGATCCGGAAAAAAGCGCGGAGGAACTGCTCGACCTTCTCAGCGGCTTCGAGGCCCGGGGACAGCGCCGCTATGTGCGTTTCGGCTCGAGCAAAGACGAGGTCGCGCTCATCGAGTTTGTCCACAAGTCAAAGGAGGTAAGCGCCGGTGTCCACGACATCAGCAGCGTCGGATTGAGCTTTTCACTGACCGACGGGCCAGGTCTCTCGATCCGTTCGCATATTAATAATTTCGACATAGAAATATCCGAACGAATAGAAGGACTTTCGGGTACCGTTACGATAAAGAGAAAGCTTCCCGACGGCTCGGTGCTCTACGTGCTTATGTTCGAGAAGGGAATCTCAAAGGAGCTGCGAGAAAAGCTCCACACGATAATCCACGGTTCTCTGCAGCGACAGTTCAACAGGAGACTGGATTCCGTGGCCGTTCCTTAGCGCCCCACGATCTCCACGCAGATACCGAGGGCCGTCTCATACTCGGATTCCGGGACCGCTACCGTCATGGTAATAGGAGAACCGCCGTAATTCACCCCTTCAACGGCGATGAAACGGGAACTGAGACCGGAGCTTATCTTGCCGACCAGATCGGCCCGTTGTTTTAAGCCTTCGCCGACGATACCGATGACCGCCGTTTTGGGTCCGAAGAACACTCTATCAAGACCGATTTCCTCTATCAAGGTTTTTTCCAATTCTTTCTCTTTGAACATCTTGTTTTCGGCGACGAAAAGGGTGAGCGTGTCGAAGCCATGCAGCTCGAAGTCGCAGCTTCCCGCCTCCGTCTCCAGCCGCTTTTTGATTTTTGCCGCCAGTTCCGGATGCCGGCCGAGCATGAACTTTTCCACGGTGATCTTTCGATAGGGGCTCTTGCCCGAGACGCCGATTATGGGAACGGAATTCACGTCCCTCTTCTCAACGATGCGGGTTCCCTGGGCCTCCGGAATATTGGTATTCTTCACATCAATGGGAATACGGGCGTTCTTTACCGGTGCAATGGCATCTTCATGAAAGACGTTTGCTCCCACAAAGGCCATCTCTCTGATTTCCGAATAGGTCACTTCCCGAATGGGGGATGGATCCTTCACTTTGCGCGGGTCGGCCATGAGAATACCGGAGACATCGGTCCAGTTCTCGTAGACCTCGGCAGCGACGGCGCGGGCGAACACGGCGCCGGAAATATCGGAGCCGCCCCGGCTGAAAGTCTTCACCTTTCCGTCTGGCCCGAGTCCGTAAAAGCCCGGCATGACGTATCTTCGGCCGCCGCTTCGTTCCGCGCCGCCGCCTTCTTTTACCCGTGCGGCCAATAGCCCGTAGGATTCTTCTTCAACCCGTCCGTCTTCGGTGAGCCTCAGCACCTCTTCGGCATCGATGAACTCGGCATCGAGGGCCGCGGCGATGATACGGCCGCTTAAGTATTCTCCCCGGCTCGCGGCGTAGTCGGCAGTTTTCTCCCCGGCAATTCTCTCCTCCACCTCCCGGAGTTCCCTCTCGATCCCCTCGTCTAATCCCAGCCCCGAGGCGATTTCCATAAACCGTTCCCGGATCTTAGAGAAGCTCTCAAAGAAGTCCTTTCCCTCGGCGGCCAGTCCGTGGCACCGGTAGAGCAGATCGGTGATCTTTTCGTCGTTTTTCGATCGCTTTCCCGGCGCCGAGACGACGATGAATTGCCGTTTGGGTTCCGACTCGATAATCGCCTTCACCTTTTCTATCTGACGAAGATCCGCGACGGAGCTTCCGCCGAATTTCGCTACGATCATATACCTTCTCCTTATCTCCCGTCCTGGGGCTTTGGCACATAATTGTACAGAGGAGCACTTTTGTAAAGAGTTTCTCCGGAAAATCGATGAGCTTTTCACAGATTCGGACCGCCTTACGCTTCTATCGGCACGCCCATGTTTCGGGATTTGGCCAGGTCGCAGGCCTTTATTGCGATCATCGTGTCCTGCACGCCGACGCCGGTGAGGTCGCAGACGGTGATCTGCTCCTCCGAAGTTCTGCCCTTCGCCGTTCCGTTTACCAGGGCGCCGAGTTCCACCAGGGGACTGTCCTTGCTGATGAGCCCCCGCTCGAGGGCCGAACGGCATTCGCCGAGACGGAAAACCTGACTCTTCAGATCACAGGCCAGAAGATCCGCCCGTGCGAGCACCTCCGCCTCCAGCTCCTGCTTCTCTTCGGTGTCGCTTCCCATGGCGCTTATGTGCAGGCCGGGATGGAGCCAGTCCGCCTTTATATAAGGGGTGCGGGCCGGCGTGGTGGTCACCAGCACCGAACTTTCCCGGACCACTTCCTCGGCGCTCTTTGCCTTTATCACCTCCACCTCCAGTTCCGCCTCCATGTCCCTCACGTAGGCGTCCTTCACCTCTTCCGGGTCGAGGCTGAACATGCGGATCCGTTCGAACCTGCGCATCAGGGCGAGACCCCGCATCTGATAGCGGGCCTGAGTCCCCGAGCCGATGACGCCCACGTTTTTCGCTTCCCGGGGGGCGAGATACTTCGCCGCTATGGCGCCGGCGGCGCCGGTGCGCACCTGGGTTAGGTAGCCGTTGTCCAGGAGCACGGCCTGGAGAAAACCGGTCTCCGCGCTCAGCACCAGCATCTGTCCGCTTGCCGAGGGCAGATTGCGCGTGCTGTTTTCGAAGAAACCCGAGGCGACCTTTATCGCCAGCCGGTCGACGCCCTTGATATAGGCGCTCTTTACATCGACCTCGCCGTTCTTCTCCGGCACGGGAATCATCATGATCGGCGGCACCGTCGCCTTGCCCTTCTCCAATTCGGCGAAGCCCTTCTCTATCGCCTCGACCACGCTTTCATCGAGGCTCACTATCCTGTGGAGTTCTCCTTCCGTCACCACGAGTACCATCTCTCCTACTCCTTTACCTTCGAAACATAAGAATTAAGAACTGAAAGATAGAGGGCCGTGTCTATGCTGCTGCCGCTGAAGACGACAGCGACCCTCTTACCCGACACATCTACCTTTTTCGCCATGAGGGCGGCGATCCCCACGGCGGCGGCCCCCTCTATCACCAGGCTGTGTTCGGTGAAAACCGCGGCCATCGCCCGGGCGAT
>CAZQNO010000089.1:6153-9468 GCA_964594775.1 uncultured Spirochaetaceae bacterium | reverse complement strand
AGCAGGGGACCGATGGAGTATGATTTTCCTGCTCCCTCGAGCCGGGGCAGATAGAAGCAATCGACTATTTCCTGGCGGGCAGCATCAGCGAGATCGGTTCCGATTTCCGGCTGAGCCTGCGGCTGATCGATGTGAAAACGGGAGAGGTCGTCGATGCCGCCGACGGGATAATACCGCAAGAAGAGGTGTACCAGGCATCCAGTGAGTACACGGCGGCCTATGTGAGCCCCTACGGCGACATGGCGGATATCGAGGGCCGGCCTGCCGGTCAAGCATACTATATGTTTGTACAAATACATAAATCAATTGACAATTTGTACAAGAATGCTACAATGTATTCATGATAGACAGGGAAATAGAAACGGAGATACATATCCTCAAGAATGAGTTTCCCATTATCGCAATAGTGGGACCTCGACAGTCGGGAAAAACTACGCTGGCTACGAAAGCGTTTCCTGAGTATGAGTACGTTTCATTGGAAGATATCGATCACAGAGAGTTTGCCCAAAATGATCCTAGAGGTTTTTTGTCACGATACAATGGAAAAGTAATTCTTGATGAGATACAGCGGGTCCCGGATTTGTTTTCATATCTGCAGACACATGTAGATACACGAAAGAAAAATGGGGACATTGTTATTACCGGATCACATAACTTTTTTCTCATGGAACAAGTCAGTCAATCACTTGCCGGAAGAGTCGGTATCACAAAGCTTCTGCCTTTCTCTGTGAAGGAGATAGACGAGAGGTCGATAAAACTCAATCACGTGCTCTTTAGCGGAATGTATCCTAGAATATATGATCAGCAGATTAGACCGGAGGTTTTTTATAAGAACTATATTGCGACCTATGTGGAGAAAGATGTTCGGCAGATAAAGAAGATTACTAGCTTGGATGATTTTATGAAGTGTATGAAAATCTTAGCCGGCAGAACGGGGCAGGAACTGAATCTTTCTGCAATAGCTGAGGAGTGTGGTGTTTCGCACAATACGGTGAAAGAGTGGATCTCCGTTCTAGAGGCGAGTTTTTTACTTATTAGAATACGCCCATTTCACAAGAACTATAACAAAAGAATTGTAAAGAACCCGAAGATCTATTTCACAGATACAGGACTTGTATGTAATCTCCTTGGCATCAGAAAACCGGCTGAGATTGATTATCACTTCCTAAAAGGAAGTATCTTCGAAACATTAATAGTTGGTGAGTCTATGAAATATAGCTTTAACTATGGTGAGCAGCTTCAGTTGTATTATTGGCGAGACAATCATAAGAAAGAGATCGATCTGATCATTGATTCCGGGACAGATCATTTCGGCATTGAAATTAAATCGAGTAAAACAATCCGGGAAAACTATTTTGACGGATTAAGATATTGGGGAAGGCTCAGCGGCAGTAAACCGTCTTCCCTGTTCTTGATTTATGGAGGAGAGGAGAATGTACTACGAAACAACATGAACGTGGTAAGTTGGAAAAGTATTAGGGAGGAGCTTTTTAAAAAGATTATTCCTTCTTCGGAATATTGAACTTCTCGCTCTGAAAACGCTCTCCCCCCATCCAGAGGTCGATCTTTATGCCCTTGTCGATACGGGTAATGTCCGAGTGCTTTACCTGCCAGCCTAAAAGGTCCAGCCGCGAACTCCCTAAAAAGTCCTGGCCGGTCATCGCCCCGTAGTAGCCGGCCAGCTCCGGTCGCTTACTCGAATTGAGCTGTTTGTCCATCCGAACGATCTCCTCGTCGCTGTGTTCGTTGTCGTCCATAATGCTGAGGTGCAGTCCGTCTTCTTCCTGATGGAGCGAGATGACCATCCGGCGGGGATCTTCTTCGAGAATGTAGTCTGCTATTCCGCTTATAAGGTGAAGGATGTATTCTTTTCGTTTCATGTCGCGGTCTCCTTCCGATGTCTTCGTTTATGACTCGGCCTTGTTGTTCTTGTACCATTGAATAACGGCGATGAGGAGGGTGGCCGTGAGCCCTCCGGCAAAGCCGTTGTTATAGAGGTTCATCGCTCCCTGCCAGGAGCCGGTAAAGCTCACCATAACGAGGTGAATGAACCCGGCGATAAAGCCGGCGAGGGGACCGAACTGCCCGGCGATCGGGGCAAGGGTGGTGCCGAAAATCGCCGCGAGCACCGGCCCGGGAGAGGTGAGGGGCATGCCGAAGACGAGGGTGCTCGTAACGACACCGAGGAGTACCGGCAGAGAATTTCTTACCTGCGTTCCGAAGGCGGCAAACCCCATTATGGTAAAGAGGCCGCCGAGCACCGGGCCGTTGAAATCCGCGCCGATAAAAAAAATGTAGGCGGAGAAAATGATGCCGATCATCCCGCTGTTGATCAGCGTCCCGCCGACGGATTCCATTTCCATGAAGTCTGAGGGCAGCCGCCCCGGGTATTTCTGAATGGTCAAAAATTCGGAAAAGGCCTTCTTCTTCCCCAGGAAGAATCCGACGATGATGAGCAGGACAGAGAGCACCGGAACGAGCAGCACCAGAAAGGGCGGCGGCCCTTCGAACCAGTAGAGGGCGGCTTCGAATGTGTGGCCGCCGGCTTTCATAATTGATGCGGCGAAGAGGGCGAAGAAGCCGCAGGTGAGGCCGATGTTGTAGAGGTTGTAGCCTTGATGCAGGTGGAGCATCGAAACGGCGAGGGCGGGAAGGATGAAGCCGGCGCCGATTCCGCCTGCAGCGGCCAGGGTCATCGACGCCGCGTAGGGGAGCCCCAGTTCGAAGGCAAGAGCGCTTACCAGGGGACCCAGCGCGCTTCCGAAGAGGGCGATGATAATGTACTCCCTGAACGATTTTCCCGCGTACTTCGCAGAAAGATAGACGCCGATAAAGAGGGGAATGATGTTCAGCGGGGTCTTGCCGAAAAAGCCGAAGCCGATGAGGGTAAATATCGCCGCGTAGGTCGGCCCCGAAAGGCTCACCTTGTTGAAAAGAATGAGAAGAAAGCCGATCAGCCCGACGAGGGCTCCGTTTATCAGTGCCGCCCCGATGCCGCGGACTTCGATGAAGTCGTGGATGAGCCTGGCCGGATGCAGCTGGAGCTCGAGGAAGCCGCCGGCCGCCGCCTCGAATCCGTCGACGAGTATCCCCGCTGCGATAAGCAGGAGAATGAGCACCGAGATGAGATAGCCGAGTATTCGGTGATTGGCTTCCACACCGAGATTGAAACACAGGCAAAGGGCGCTGTCAAGCGCGATTTAGACCGGCGAAATCATAATAATTCCAACTGAATTGCTCACCGATACTCTTTATACAAAAATTGTGTAAAAATTACACTAAAATTATAAAAAATATTTTACAAAGAAGAATTTC
>CAZQNO010000089.1:0-6053 GCA_964594775.1 uncultured Spirochaetaceae bacterium | reverse complement strand
AATTACACTAAAATTATAAAAAATATTTTACAAAGAAGAATTTCAGGTATACACTTATAGCTAAAAGTGAAGGGAGGAGCTGAATTGAACTACATCGATGAAAATATAGATGAAATTCGAAAGGAATTTAAGCTGCTGGACTACTGGGTGTACCTGAATGCCGGTGACCAGATGATTCCCGGCAGCTACTGGCTCAATGCAGCGATAGATTTCTACCGTTTTGTTGAATACGGCCGAATGGAAGATATTCCGAATGCCGATATCGCCACACACCCGTTTCTCACCACAAAATGGCAGGAAAGCATCGATTTAGGTGCACAGTTCATCAATGCAGATGTCACTGAAGTCACAAACATGTATCGCCCGGCAATAACGGCAAATCTTATTCTCTATAACACACTGAAATGGGAAAAAGGCGACAATGTACTAATTACAGATTTATCCTACCCGTCGATTCCATATATATTATCGGATATAAGCAAGAAATACGGCGTAGAGATGCGGGTAGTAAAACAGGTCAACGGCGAAATACTCATGGAGGATATCGAAAAACAGTTAGATGAAAAGACAAAATTAGTCTGCATCGACCGTACCACGGCATTCTGCGGCTTTACGTTTAATGTAAAGGAGGTCTGTGAGCTGGCGCATAGGTATGGAGCTCTTGTGTTGGATGATGCCATACAGGCTGTCGGAGCCATAGATATAGATGTAAAGGATGACGATGTCGATTTTTTAATTACGGGAGCCTACAAATGGCAGTGCGGGCCGGAAGGAGCAGGGCTTCTCTATATTAAACAGGATGTAATCGACAGCTGCGATCCGGATTTCAGAAATTATATTTGGAGTGATTTCAAGGGACCGATACCCTTCGGCAATAAAGACCATGACACTTTGAAAAGCTGGCAAAACCCGCCGGTGAATACAGCACACAAATTTTCTCAGGATGTTACAATAGGTCCTGCATTGTTCGGATGGGTGGAGACACTGAGGTTCTTTCAGAAAATCGGGATAAAAAATGTTGAAGAACGGGTTAAGCGCTTAGGCACCTATCTCATTGAACGCCTCGAGGATATCGGCTGCACGGTACATACGCCGAAGGATACTGCTAAGAGACATGGCTTAATATCCTATACCTGCGGGGACTATGACCGGGACAAAAGTTTTTTTGAGCGCTGCGCTTCTCCCGGGCGCAACATGAAGCCTATTAAGATCTCGTTAAGGGCCCTGGGGGGAATCGGTAATATTCGTGTCTGTACCCATTTCTTCAATACCGAAGAGGACATCGATTATTTAATTTCTCTGCAGAAATCAATGAGGTAAATCTATGTTAGGGAGTTGAAATTATGACGGAACATTTTGGAGCCAGTATAGACCTTGGAAAACTAATCGATAGAAAATCTTTTATGCTGGGAATGATGACAGCCTTTGCCGAATGTCTTGCCGGTGAGAGTAAAAAATGCGCGCTAAGTGCGCCATTTTACCCCGATGACTACCACCTTTTGAAAACAGAAGCGGAGAGAATAGCTTCCGAGCAGGGTGTGCATTTGTGGCTCGAAGAGAACAAAGAGGTGAAGGAAGAAAAACGGCTCTATTGGTGGGTAATGTACAAATATTCTGAGGTAGTAGAAGAGTACAAAGGGCTTCGAGAAAAGGGCTGGAATCCGGCATTTGAATTCGATAAATTCCGAGAGCTCCTCAGCTATGGTATTGTCTGGGGTGAGAACTCGGAAAAGGTCATACCCAAAATGAGGGGTGAAGAAACGATAATGGGTACCCTTGAAAGAGTTCTTTATAAACCGGGAGACTGGCCGATAAAAGAAGAATTTAGAAGGTAAAAGCATTCTAGTAATCGGGCATTCGGCGCCGGGCAATGAACATGCGTGTTTGACAATCTCCCCTCCTCTTGGTATTCTTTTCCGCAAAATGATACCGTATGGAATTTCCATTATTCTCAATTATGATGACCGCCTCTGTATTACCGATACTGCTTCTCATTTTTGCGCACACACAACGGCGGAACGTATTGCACCTTTTCTACCGGACCTCTCGGTGAAACCTTCAAAAGGGTGAAGATGCGCGAAACGGTAGGCAAGTGGATCCGTGTGCAGGACGGGCGCTGCGAACGCTTGATCAACAGCGATTACCTCTCCAGTGTAAAAGTGCTGAACAAGCCGTAAGGAGAACAGGAAAATGAAGATCTTCATCGCCGGACTTTCTACCGAAACCAACTCCTTCTCGCCTATTCCTACCGGAAGGGAGAGTTTCGAGGAGGGGTTTATCGCGTACGGAGATGCGACCAGCGGTGAGCCGGCACCCTTTAGCGCGCCTCTTCATGTGTGGAGGAAAATGGCGGAAGCGGATGGACACGAAGTCGTAGAAGGGCTCTGTGCCTACGCGCAGCCGGCGGGGCCGACGGTGCGGACGGTCTACGAGGAGTTCCGGGAGGAAATTCTTGCCAATTTGAATGACGCAGGACCGGTGGACATTGTTTTGCTTGCCCTGCACGGGGCGATGATCGCCGACGGCTACGACGATTGCGAGGGGGACCTCCTGCAGGGAATCCGCCGGATTCTTGGACCCGATGGGGTGCTGGGGGCCGAGCTGGATGCCCATGCTCATCTGACAGATGAAATGATGGAGGCGGCGAGTTTTCTTGTTACCTTCAAGGAGTATCCCCACACCGATATTCCCGAACGTGCCGAAGATCTCTACCGTCTTGCCCTTCGCGCCGCCGCCGGCGAGGTCCGGCCGGTAATGCGGGATTGGGACTGCCGTATGGTCTATGCCTACCACACCACGAGAGAACCGATGAGGAGTTTCGTAGACCGGATGAAGGCGATGGAAGGGAAAGACGGTATCCTCTCCGTCTCCCTTGTACACAGCTTCCCCTGGGGGGACACTGTACGTACGGGAACCAGGGCGCTGGTGACTGTCGACGCCGGGGCTGCGAATGGGGCGGAAAAGAAGGCGGAAGAAGCGGCGGAGAAAACCGCTCGGGCCCTCGCGGAAGAACTCTTCGGGCTGCGGGAGTCTATTCGGGACGATCAACCGAGCATCGAGGAGACCCTGGCGCAGTTGGAGAGCGGATTTGCCGGTGCCGCCGCCGGCTCGAATGAAGGCCCGGTCGTCCTGGCCGACGTTGCCGACAATGCGGGAGGCGGGGCGCCGAGCGACGCCACCTTCCTGCTGAGGGCCCTCATAGAAGGCGGGTATGGTGCCGTTGCGGCGGGAATTTTTTGGGATCCCGTTGCCCTGCGCTTCTGCCGGGAGGCCGGTGAAGGTGCAGTACTCAAGCTCCGCCTGGGAGGCAAGTGCGGTGCGGTATCCGGCGATCCTCTGGACCTGAAGATAGAAGTAGTGCGGATTAAAAACGATGTGGTGCAGCACTTCGGCTCTATTCCTTCGAGGGTCGGTTCGAGTGCGAGGCTGCGCCTCATCGAAGGGCCTTCGGATTTCGACATCATCGTAAACGACCGTCGTACGCAGACTTTTCATCCGGAGGTCTTTACCGCCCACGATATCGATATCTCTGAAAAACGGATTGTGGCGGTCAAGTCGTCGCAGCATTTCTACGCCGGTTTCGCCCCGATTGCCTCGCGGGTAATCCACGTGGCTACACCCGGCGCGATAAGCCCTGACTTCGCATCGATTCCCTATGTAAAGAAGAAGGGGCCCTACTGGCCGCGGATAGCCGATCCCTTTACCTGAGTGGACGGGGTCTCGCCGGGCGGGGACAGATCTTCAAGGGATAAAAGCCGGGCGAGCTGATGAAAGAGGATTATTGCCACCGATAGTGGAACCGCGGCGGTGATCCACACCGCCGGTATGCCCAGGACCTCCGTAGTGCGTTGTGCCGAACGGGCGAGAAAGCGCGGACTGTAGCGCAGTACAGGCAACAGGAAAATAAGGACGGCGAGGGTCCGTGCGGCGAGGGCGCCAAAGCGGACCCAGACCCGCCCCCTGCGGGGCGGGGTGAAGAGTTTGGGATCCTGTCTGCGATAGAAGGCGACGGTGGCTCCGAGCATGCCGCCCCAGACCATGCAGTAGCGGGCGGCCTCGGCGGTCCAGGGCGGTGGGGCACGGAAGATGTAGCGGGCGCCGATCTTGAACAGCACGATCAGCAGCATCGCAGCGAAGAAGAAGATCGCCGCGTTCCATGCAACGGTATTGAGTATACCGCTGAGGCGTGCCGCCCGCCGTCCTATAGACCCTCCAAGGGTTCTTCCTATGGACGGCGGTAAATCTGCGGCCCGGGCTCCATTATCCGTACGTGGTGCCATTCGCCAAGGATCTCCTATTGGTTGGCCTGGGCGGCCTGCAGGAATTCGTCGGCCAGTTCCTCGCCGATGGTCTGCCGGTAGACAGGCTTCACCATTTCGGAGAACAGCGATATTTCCTCATCGCTGCTGTCGTGGACCGCTATTCCGGCCGCCTCCAGATCCTCCAATGCCTTGTCGCTGATGCGGCCTTCCCACTCCCTGTTTGCAGCGTTGCCGGCCTCGACGGCTTTGTCGATGAGTTGACGGGACTCATCGGACAAACCCTGATACCAGTCCTCCGAGCAGATTGCCGCCCGCAGGGGTACGTTGTAGCGGATGTCCGAGTAGTACTTGAGGATCTCCTCGTGCTTGAACATGAGGGGCACAACGGCGGGATTGAGATAACCGTCGGCTACGCCGGTCTGCAGGGCATTGTAGATCTCGCCCCACGGTACTACGACGGTGCTGGCCCCCCAGGCCTTTATGAACTCGGCCTGCATGCCGTCCTTTGCCCGCAGACGGATACCCTTGAGATCGTCGGGAGTCAAGATCGGTTTCTTGGTATTAGCTATCCCGGCGGGAGATCCGGCGGAAACGAGGGCCAGCAGGCGAACGCCCTTCTTTCCGATCGAGGAGTTGAGCCTTCCCATCAGACCGCTGTTCTCGATGGTCCGGTCGAGATGGGCGAGGGAGGTAAACATGTAGGGCTGGGTAAAGCCGAAAACCATTTTGTCCAGGCCGCCGACCATGGCTACGTCGGACATGGAGACCTCTAAGAGGCCTTGGCTCACCTGGTCGAGTTTTTCTTCCTCTCCTCCTAATGCGTCCCGCTGGAAGACCTTGGTTTTAGCACCTTCGGCCTTGAGGTATTCGACAAAGGCGTTTGCCCACACATAAGCGCCGGATTTTTCGAGATCCGGGGGCGAATCGAGGGCCACCTTGATCTCACCGATAGCCGCCGCCGCATCTACCGTTCCGTTTGTTTCGGGAGAAGCCCCATCGTCGGCCGTCTCCTGTTGGCCTCCGGCGAACAGCGGTCCGGCGAAAAGTAAAGCCATGAGCAGCGTCGCCCATATCGACCTTTGAATTCTTGTTCCTTTTTTCATGTTCATTCCTCCTAATATTTTCTTATTCTCCCCTTACTGCCGCTCGTGTCGCAGGCCGGTATACCGGCCTCGATGTTTTACAGAAAACCGAGAAGCCGCGGGAGAAACAAGCTGAGTCCAGGTACCAGGATAATCACTATAAGAAGGGCCAGTTCTATGAAAACGAAGGGCAAGGTCGTCAGGGCCAGCTTCCAGTAGTTTTCACCCGAAACGCTCGAGACGACGATGAGCACCCCGCCGAAAGGGGGAGTAATCATTCCCAGTGTAAGATTGAAGCAGAGTACGACTCCCAGATGGATCGGTTCGAAGCCCTGGGAGACCAGGACGGGACCGAAGAGGGGCACCAGTAAAAAGAGTGCCATCGGCACATTCATTATCATCCCGGCGAGTAAAAAGACGAAGTTCACCAGAAGAAGAAGCTGAACTCCTGTGAAACCCGCATTTATTGCCAGGGCGGCGATGAGCTCGGGCCACTGCTCGAGGGATCCGACCCATGCGGTGCAGGCGGCAGCGGACATGACGATAAAGATCATTCCGGCGATAGAGGCGGTGCGCTTGAGACTCTCATAGATGGTCTCGAGCGAAAGATCCCCGTAGAAGATACCGGCGGCGGCGGCGGCCAGCACGGCGAGGGCCGCCGCCTCGGTTGGCGTTACCACGCCGAAGACGATGCCGCCGAGGATAATTA
>CAZQNO010000088.1:5469-9478 GCA_964594775.1 uncultured Spirochaetaceae bacterium | reverse complement strand
CCGTCCCGCACGGCCCGCCAGACCGTCCTGTTGTCGACGAGCATGCTGCGGGCGCAGTTTACCAGCACCGTTGTGGGCCGCATGAGGGAGATCTCCCTCTCGCCGATGATCTGTTCGGCAGCCGAGGCGTGGAGGCTGATAAAATCGCTGCGGCGGCAGAGTTCATCGAGTTTTACGTAGGCCACCCCGGTATGCTCGGCCCATGCGTGGTCGGGCCGGGGAGCAGAGGCGATTATTTTTGTGTGGAAGCCCTGCAGCAGGGAAACGAGATGACGGGCCGATGCGCCGGTGCCGACGATGCCGACCGTTTTTTCCGCCAGGTCGATCCGTGAGGGGCCCTCCTTGCGTTTACCTGCTGCTGCCCGCTCGTGGTGATTGATCCGGCGGCTCGCCACATCTACGAGGGAGGCGAGGGCCCATTCTGCCATCGGCAGGGAGTTAACTCCGGGGGTGTTGGTAACCATTACACCGAACTCCCTCGCCGCTTCGATGTCGACGGCGTTGCAGCCGGTGCCGTAGCGGGAGATGAGGCGCAGTGAAGCTCGGGCTGAGGAGCCGCCGCTTACTGGGCCGCCGGTTTTCTTGCCGTCTCCTCCGGCGCCCACTGCGGCGAGAAGCTCACGGTCGTAACGCTCCAGGTCGGCGATCACCGCCGCGGTCTCCTCGAGTTCTTCGGGCTCCAAGGGCTGCGACGGGTCCCGGTCGCAGCGGTACTCTACCGAATAGCCGGACCGTTCAGCGGCTTCTTCCAGCCGGCGGGCTGCCTCGCCGGTCCTGTCGGGCATGGTGAATAGTTCGTCGGAAAAGCTCGTCGCGAAGACGATGATTTTCTGTTTCGACACTAAAGGTACGCTCCCGGATTCAATCTTAATCTCATTCTACCCTCTCGACTCCCAGGGGCGCAAGGTGTTTTCTCTCTATTCGGGAATTTTGAAAACACCGAATATCAGCGGTTCCGCCATGTCTCATCCTCGCCTTGAGAAGCCTCACCTCCCGTGCTATACCTGTGGAAGGAGAAGCAGCAGATGAAGAATTACGTGATCGTTGCAAGCATTGGCGACCCTGCCGGGGTGGGTCCCGAAATAGCCCTGAAGAGTTACCTCTCGGGGAAGATTGCCGAGGAGGGGACCGCCGTTCTGGTGGGAGATTTTCCCGTCCTCGAGGCGGTGAGGGATCGATTGGAAATCCCCGTTACCCTTCAGCGGATCGAAGCGATCGAGGAGGCCCGGCGGGAGAAGGGGCTTGTTCCCGTTATCGATGCCGGGGTGGTGACGGACGTCTCGAAGCTCGAAGTGGGAAAGATTACGGCCCTGGGGGGAAGGGCCGCCGCGGAATATATCCGCCGGGCGGTGGACCTCTGCACGGAGGGGGCGGCGGCCGGCCTGGCCACCTGTCCCATAAACAAGGAGGCTCTGCGGGAGGCCCGTCTCGACTACATCGGCCATACCGAGATGATCTCGCAGATGTCCAACGGCAGGAAGGGAATCACGATGTTCATGGTCGACGGGATGAGGATATTCTTCCACTCCCGTCATCTTTCCCTCCGGCAAGCTATCGACGCGATAGACACGCAGAGCGTGAGCGAGAGTCTCCTCATCGCCGACCGCTGTCTGCGTTCCGTCGGCTTTCCCTCGGCCCGCATCGCCCTCGCCGCCCTCAATCCCCACGCTTCCGACGGCGGACTCTTCGGCGACGAGGAGGAGCGGTTCTTGATTCCCGCCAGAGATGACGCGCGGAAGAAGGGGCTCGAAGTATTCGGTCCCGTGCCGGCGGACAGCGTGTTTCACCAGGTCCTCGAGGGCTCCTTCGACGCGGTCCTCTCCCTCTACCACGACCAGGGGCATGTGGCGGCCAAGACCCGGGATTTTCACCGCACCGTCAGCATCACCTTCGGCTATCCCTTTCTCCGCAGTTCCGTCGACCACGGCACGGCCTTCGACATTGCATGGAAGGGCATCGCAAATCCGTTAAGCATGGAGGAGGCGCTTCTCGCCTGCTTCCGTCTCGCCCCGAAGTATCGCCCTATTTATGGAGCCGAATGAGGTGAGAATAGTTCGCCGGCCTGTGTGCCGTGCCGGACAGGCCGGTTCGAATACGGCCGGCCGGCTGCCGCTCATCCTTTCGACGCTGATCTTCTCTCTCTTTTCAAGCCTCTTCTTCGCACCGTCGCCGCTCTCTGCACAGGAGCCCGGCCATGCCGGGAACGCGGCATCGATCAGCATCTTCCCGTTCGAAGGTCCGCCCTATCCGCCCGGCAGGGAATGGAAGCAGATTACTACGCCCCGCAATCGACTCATTTTTCCCGAGGGCTTTGAAGAGGAGGCGAAGCGGGTTGCGGCCCTCACGCTGGGGCTGCACGAGACGATCCAAGCTGATCTCGAAGTCGAGGTGCCGTTCTATCCCATTGTCCTGGATACGAGCAATCGCATCGCCAACGGCTACGCCGGTCTAATCCCCAGAAAGAGCGAGTGGTATGCGTACAATACACAGCGGCAGTTTGCCGGTCCTGCGGATTGGTACCGCCTTCTCGCCCTGCATGAAGGACGGCACATGGCGCAGTTTTCCGCCCTCAACCGGGGCTTTACCCGTGTGGCGCGCTATGCCGCCGGCGAGCTGGGCTGGGGCGCCCTGGCGATGTACGCTACCCCCTGGTGGTTCCTGGAGGGTGATGCCATCCTCTCGGAAACGGCATTCTCCCCGGCGGGGCGGGGCAGGAGCGCCGCCTTTCACCGCGAGCTCAGGGCGATTTTGAAGAGCGGAGGAGAGCTCTCCTACAGTCAGGCATACCTCGGCTCCTACCGCAGGCACTTCGCCGACTACTACCATTTGGGCTTTCCCCTCGTCGCCTACGGACGTGTGTCCGGCGGCGAGGAGTTCTGGAACGAGGTGATCGGCCGTACCGCCCGTTTCTCCTTCTGGCCCCTCCGTTTTCACGGCTCGGTGAAAAGGTTCTCCGGCCGCTCGATGGACCGCTTCTACGAAGAGGCTCTCGAGTTCTACGGTGAGTACTTCGAGAAGATAGAGCCTGAACCGGTTTTTCCCGCCGGTTCACCGAACGATCTCTCCGCCGGCGCCGCCCCGGCTTCGGGAGTAAAGGTCTTCGATCTTCCGGTCGACGGCTGGACGAGTTATATTCCCGCAGGGACGGGTCCGGACGGCACTGTTTACGCGCTGCGCTACGGCGACGCCTTTGCGGAGGCCCTGGTAGAGATCCGGGCGGACGGGGAGATGAGACCGATCACGGCCCTTACCAGCACCGACGGGCGGGTCTTTGCCGCCGCGGGTCGGGCCGTCTGGAGCGAATACCGCCGCCACCCCCTCTGGGCCAAGGTCTCGAGCTCGGTGATTGTCCTCTACGACCTCGAGAGCGGCCGCCGCAGGGTCCTCACGGGAGATTCGGCATACCAAGCCCCTGCGCTCTCCCCCGACGGCCGTCGTATCGTCGCCGTCCGTGCCCTGCCCGGGGGAGGGGGACGCTTGGAGATTCTCTCCGCGGAGACGGGAGAGGTCCTGCGGGTCTTCGAAGCGGAAGCTCTGGGGCCCGAATCGGCGGAAGCAGAAGCCGTGGGCACAGCCGCCTCAGCCGGTGCCTCTGAGGCGGCGGGACATCCCTTCATCCTGCATCCTGCCTGGTCCCCCGATGGAAGAAAGCTTGCCGCCGTCGTCGTGCAGGGCGGCCGGAGCGCCGTTCTCGAGTTCGATGCGGTGAGGGGCGGCGCGGAAATCCTTCTTCCACCGATAAAAGAGACTCTCTCGCAGCCTGCCTACTTCGGCGATTACCTCCTCTACGTGAGCGAACTGAGGGGCAGGGAGGAGATAGAGGCCCTCGATCTGCATGATGGGCGCCGCTATCTGGCCGCCGCCGGATCGTTTGCGCTGAACCGCCCCCTTGCATCCGCCGACGGAAAGCGGGTCTATCTCGCCGACTACGGCGTCGAGGGGTTTCGCCTCGCTGCCGTTGAACTGCAGGTCGAGGATTTCATTCCCATCGAGGCGGTAAATGGGCAGG
>CAZQNO010000088.1:0-5369 GCA_964594775.1 uncultured Spirochaetaceae bacterium | reverse complement strand
GGAGACTTTCTCGTGGAGGACTATCCGGGCTGGGCCGGGCTGCTCAACGTACACAGCTGGGGGGTCCTTCCGGCCGGAGACGGGCGTGCCCGGCTATTCCTCCTCTCCGACGACCTGCGGGGCCTGCTTTCGCTGCAGGCCTACTCCGGTTTTGCCCCCCGCAGGAACACCTACGATCTCGGCATCGAAGGGATCTACCGGGGCATCTACCCGCTCATTCGTTTCGGTCTCTCCGGCGACACCCACACTCCGGGAATAGAGGCGGAGCGGTGGAACGGGTTTACCGCAAAGCTGGGGCTGGACGCCCCCCTCGACCTCTCGGGAAGCCGGATGCACCGGAGCATGAATCTCTCGACCACCGGCTATCTCCGCTGGGAGGAAGCGGATCCGTTGGTCCTTGGCGACGAGAATGAGCTGGTGGTCCCACTCCGTCATGGACTCTCCGTGTACAGCGCCTCGAAGGCTGCGGCGCCGCGGGACTACCGAGCCCCCTGGGAGCAGTATCTCGACCTTTCCTGGGCCTATGTGCCGGCCCAGCCCGGGCATGAGGGGGGAGAGATCATCGCCGATGGCTATTTTACCATTCCGGGCCTCTTTCGGCATCACCGAGTCCGCCTCTTCGGCACGGGAGAGTGGCGCTACGGTGAGGAGGTCCCGCTGGAATACCTCATTGTCCGTCCCCGGGGCTATCCCTTCGACTGGAACGATTTCTACGAGACCGACGGAGTCATAGGGCTGGAGTACGGCCTGCCCCTCTTCTACCCGGACCTCAATCTGGGCCATCTCTACTATTTAAAACGAATCCGCGCCGTCCTCTTCGCCGAGTCCGGCTACGGCCTGCCTGCAACGACAGAGTATCCCGCCGCCGTCCGTCCCGTCGGCCCGGTCTCTCCGGCGGTGCTGGAGTGGGAGGGGGAGCTGGGGGCCGATCTCTACCCGGCAAGCGGGCTGGAGTTTATCTTCGAACAGCACATCCTCTCTCTTCCCCTCGCCTTCGAGGCGGGACTGCGTCTGGTCTACCGGTGGCGGGACGAGACCTTCCGCTTAGAAGAGACCATTTTCACCCTCGGCTTCGAATGGGAAAGATAGGCCCCTTTGGGTCCTTTGGCGCGGCGAAGCTGCTGCTTTTGGCAGCGAATTTGATCCGGAGCCCAAAAATTTGCTATACTGGCCGACGAGAACAAAAAGGAGGTCTCTCATGGTAAACCATGTACTGATACTGGCCGGCGGGTCCGGCACGAGGCTCTGGCCGGCCTCAAATTCGGCCCATCCTAAGCAATTCATCCCCGTGCAGGGGGGCAAGAGTCTCCTGCAGCTCACAATAGAGCGGGCCGGTGCATTAGAGATAAGCGGCGACATTATAATGATTACCCTCGAAGACCAGCTCGGTCCCATTCTCGAAGAGTGCGAAAAGATCGGCGCCGATAACGCCGCCCTGGCCGAAAAACTCAAGATCATACCCGAGCCTGCGGCCCGCAACACCGCACCGGCGATCGCCGTGGCGGCGGAGCACCTCAAGCACCGGGGAATGGAAGAGGAGACGGTCCTCGTTCTCCCGGCCGACCACCTCATCTCGCCGGTCGAAGCCTTTCGGGACGATGTGAAGAAGGCCGACGAGCTGGCCCGGCAGGGGTATCTGGTGACCTTCGGCATAACACCCGCCTATCCGGCCACCGGCTACGGCTACATCGAGGCGGGGGAGAAGATCGACCCGGGCCGCCGGGTAGCCTCTTTCCGGGAGAAGCCGGACGAGCAGACAGCCCGCAGCTTCGTAGAGCAGGGCAACTACTTCTGGAATTCGGGCATGTTCGCCTTCAAGGTTGCCGCCTATCTGCAGGAACTGATGAAGCACAGCCCCGAAATAGGCCGAACCTTCGACGGCATCGGCGCCGTCGGCGAGAGCCGAAGAGAGAAGGGGATCCCCGTCGAGATGGTCGGCAAAAAGGTACAGGAGATCTACGCGGCTTCACCAAAGGACTCTATCGACTATGCGGTGATGGAGAAGAGTGAGGGCTCTGCGACGGTGGAGGGGAGTTTTCGGTGGAACGACATCGGCAGCTGGGACGAAATGGCCAAGCTCCTGGAGGCCGGCGGGCGGACCGAACAGGAATCGGTCTATTCGATCGAATCGAAGAACAACTTCGTCCTCTCCGACCTGCCCGTCGCCCTCTGCGGCGTCGAGGATCTCATGGTGGTGGTGAAAAACGGCGCACTGCTCATTGCGAAGAAGGGTTCGGGGCAGCTGGTGAAAAAGGCGGTGGAAAAGATCAAGGCCGACGGGCAAACGGATATTCTGTAAAAGGGCGGGCCGGGGAAACCGGCGGCCCTTACGCAGGCCGCCACTCGATTGAGCGTTCGCAGTAGCGCCGGATGTTCTCTCCGAGGGCGAGGCTCGCCTTCGTGTCCTCCCCGGTGAAGGGGGCGGTCTTCTTGTAGCACTCCATCTCCGACGTGTAGCGGTCCTCGTAGTAGGATTCGGCGGAGGCGATTTCCAGGAGGATCTCGCGCATCTGGTAGCGCTCCTTTTTTGCGAAGAAGAGGGTGTGATAGAGTTTCGATGCCTCCTGGGCCTGTGTGCGGTAGATCCCCTCGCATTTTGAAAAGTCGTAGCGCTTGAGTATCGGCAGTTTGGACTCAGGACGGCTTTCCTCTTTTTCCGATGATATGAGAAGCCGGTAGGCGTTGAATATTTTCTCGTGAATTTCGTCGAATATCTTCTGAAAGTTCGCCGCGAAGGAGGGCCGCTTCTCCTTGGGAATATTCGGCTCGAGGCTCTTCATCTTCTCCAGCTCCGTGTTGTAGTACTTCAGCTGAAGGAAGATTTTCTTGATTTCCGGATGGTTCTGCAGCTCCGGCTGCTGCTTTACCATCTCCCTGACTTCCGAAATGAGGGTTTTCATGTCCGGTCTTTCCGGACGGGTTTCTTCCTCGATCCGTTCTTCCGCCTCTTCCTTGGTCTCCGGGGGAGGGGGTATCCGTATGTGGCCGAAGACGAAGAGCCGCTGCAGAATGGGCAGGACGGTGAGATAGGAGGCCTTCTTCGTCTGCGGGGCGAGGTCGGTAATGGCCTTGGAGTCGTACTTGAGGGTGCCGAGATTGCTCATTACCGAATGGAGAAGGGAGCGCTTGTACTCCACCACCCCGCCTTCCACGGAGAGGCGGAGGCCTTCGGCGAGGGTCTGGAGGTCGCCCCGCGATATTTCGAGGTAGTCGAAGAGGTCGTCGGGTTTATCGAGCCGCGTACGTACTTCGTACCAGCCGGAGGTGATGGATTTCTCTAGGTCACTCACATCCTCACTGTAGCTCCTTTATCTCTTGGTATCAACTGAATTTTTCGGGCCTAATCGTAGAGCCGCTCTAAGAGCCAGGCGATGTTCTCCCCGAGGCGGCGCATTGTCTTGACTCCCTCTTCGTCCTTTTCCGCGTCGCCGATGGCCCGGGCTATGCCGACGTTCCAGTAGCTCGAACCGGGGACGACCATCTCATTGATGAAGAAGAACTGGTTGATCGACTCGAAGGTGTGCACGTGGCCGGCCCTGCGCGCAACGCTGATCGCCGCTCCCACTTTACGGCTTAAAAAGTTGCCGCTTCCCCTCGCCACGTAGCCGCTCCGGTCGATGAGGGCTTTGGTCTCGGCGGTCATGTCGCTGAAGTAGGTGGGGCTGGCGATAATGAGGGCGGAGGCCTTCTTCATCTTTGCGATGCACTCGTTGATGATGTCGTCGTCGTAGACGCACTCCTCTAAGCCTTTCTCTCTACAGGAGAGGCAGGCGGTGCAGCCCCGCTTTACCTTGCCTGCGAGGCTTACTTCTTCGCATTCGTGACCGGCCGCTTTGAGCGCCTCGAAGACTTTTTGAATGTAATAGCTCGTGTTTCCGTTCTTGCGGGCGCTCCCGTTAAATGCTGCGACGTACATATAATCCCCCTAATTTCCCGTCTTTGTCGAATTTATGCCTGTTGGGGCTTCGTGTGTCAAGGCCGCCGGCGGATTAAGGGGGGCTCGGCGAAAAGGTCTTCTCCTTCTTCGCCGTAAAAAGGGGAAAATTACCCTGAAAAATGGAGAATAAGTCGATTTTTGTTTGATTTTTTCCGATAAATGAAGTAAATTCGGGTCGTGACCGTCTGTATATCTTAAATTAGATATGCTGCGGTTAACTCAAGAAAGCCGCCGTGCGCGGTGCAAAATTCCGGTCTAAAAAACGGCCGGCTGTAAGGAGTAACGTATGAAGAAACTGATTTTAGTAATGGTTGTGATGGCCATGGTCATTCCGATGGCCTTTGCCGACGACGCAAAGGTGCTGCCCGCGGGAGTCCTGCGGACCTATATCGTGCCTGTGTATTCGTTTGTGAACAGTGAATTCGATGCAGAAGCTGAAAAAAAGGCACTGGATGACGATAAAGATTTCGAGAAGGTAAGTGTTTTTAACATCGGTGCTGCGGTAGAGTATGGGGTAAATGATTGGATCAGCGCAGCTGTGCAATGGACGCCCGGCTATACCTTTGGAGGAAAATACACCAGTGATGGAACCCCAACAGGCGATGTTTATGAAGAAAATGGGACGATAAAGGGATCTGCTGAAGTCTTTCTCGGTGCAAAGTTTCAGATAGTGGGAGAAAAGGCGCCGGTAGTGAACGATATGTTCAGAGTTGCAGTGGCTCCCGGATTCATGCTTGCCAGCTCTTTTAGCTATGATGCAGAAGAAGAAGCTACTAATGGTGCTAGTGGAGATGAATTTAATGTGGGCGCAGCGAAGAATGCGAACGGATTCGGTGCTCGTCTCTATGCGGACTACATTTTCAACGAGATGTTCTTCTTTAATCTCTACAGCCAGTTCAAGTATTTCCTCCCTGTAGCAAAAGAAAGCACGGATTATGCTCATTATGCTACTGCTCTCGTAGCAGGAGCGGACAATGTTGAATACGGCTACGAGCTCACCCTTGAAGCGGAGCCCCATTTCTCAATGATGGCTGCCGACGGTGTCGAAGTAAGCGCCGGCCTTCCCGTGACTTATGTGATGGCTCCTGCACCTAAGTATGACGGTGATACCATGCAAGATATAAATCCTGCAGCGGATGATACAGATTCATATAGTCTCTATCTCAAGCCAAGTGTTTCTGCCTTTATGCAGAAACTTCCTATTCCTATGGAATTCAAGGTCGGGTATGAACTCCCATTAGCTGGAAAGAATGTTATGGCTCGCAATAACGTAGTCTTCCAGATCAAGACTTACATGAAGTTCTAAGCTATCGCATAAGCTTTGAATCATCACCCGCCGGTCCTTGCGGACCGGCGGGTTTTTTTTGTGCGCCCGGCAGGGCCCCGCAGGGGCCGGCAGGGCCTGGCAGGCCGGGGCGCCGGGAGCTTGCAA
>CAZQNO010000087.1:6822-10225 GCA_964594775.1 uncultured Spirochaetaceae bacterium | reverse complement strand
TCGCTCTCAGCGAGTATCTATTGCCTATCCCGCATGATTTGAACCACTATGAAAGCCTTTAGGCTTCTTCTCCGCCGCCTTTTGGAGCCGGTCGTTGATCGCCCTGCCGAGGCCGTAATCCGGCGCCGACTCGCTTACGATGAGATCGAGTCCCATTTCGTCGAGAAGCTGAATTGCGTGGTAGAGTCTCACCGCCGCCTCCTGAAGACTCCCCGATGGACTGAGGACGAAGGTGGGGCCGAAAAAGCCCTCCGGATTACCGGAGAAAAGGATCTTGCCGACTCTCGGCAGCTCCCGGTACTCCTCTATGCGGGAGACGATACGCAGCGGGCTCACAGGGGCATAGTGGTCCGGTAAGAGGCCGGGACTTTGCGAGGCAGCGATAGAGCCGTTTGGAGTATCGGGATCGTTTGCAACGCCGATGCCTGCGGGCCCTTCAATAGTCACTCTTGCTAGTACTTTCTCTATCTCCTCAAGAGCCAGCCCTCCGGCCCGCAGAAGGCGGGGGCCGGCGCCGGCGGAAAGATCTGCGAGGGAGAGAACGGTGGATTCCACCCCGATCCGGCAGCTTCCCCCGTCGATGAGGCTGGAGAAACTCCCCTCTAACTGGGCCCGGACATGCGCCGCCGTAGTGGGGCTCGTCCGGCCGAAGAGATTTGCGCTCGGTGCGGCGATGGGTACTCCCGCTTCCTTTATAAGACGCAGGGCTAGAGGATTTGAAGGCATTCGCAGGGCGACGCTGGACTTTCCCGCCGTAACGATGTCCGGTACTGCTTTACTCTTCGGTAATACCAGGGTGAGGGGACCGGGCCAGAAGGCGTCCATCAAACGACAGGCCTCTTCGGGAAGCTCCCGCACGAGGGACTCGGCCCAAGCAGCCTCGGCAACGTGAACGATAAGAGGATCGTAGAGCGGTCGTTTCTTCGCTGCAAAAATCTTCGCCACCGCTTCCGGCTTCGTAGCGTCGGCGCCGAGTCCGTAGACCGTTTCGGTGGGAAAAACCGCCAGCTCTCCCCGGCGGACTGCGGCGGCGGCATCAGCAAGGGCCAAGTCGAAATACCTTTTCGGTTCCGGGTGCGCGAGGATCCACGTAGCCGCCTCTCCTATGTGGTGGAAGACGGGGTACCGGAGATCCAAATCGTCCAAGTGCCGCAGCCCGTGTCCGGTAAGCACGAAGAGCCCCCAGGCTCCCGCCGCCGTCGCAGTCTGAGGATCCGCAGGATGATCACCGATCATGAATGAGGAGGACAGGTCTAGGTCATATTGTTCGGCCGCCTGGTGAAGAAAATAGGGTGAAGGCGTGCGGCAGCGGTCGTTACCTTCGTGGGGACAGACATACCACTGCAGGATATCGATTCCCTTACTGCGAAGCAGGCTGTCGAGTTTTTCGTTGACCGCTTCCACATCCTTTATGTCGAGGTCGCCGAGGGCGACACCTATCTGGTTCGTTACGACAAAAAGCCGGTACTTCTTTCCCAAGGCTCGGAGAGCCTCGACCGTCTCGGGAATAAGGATGATTTGTTCCGGGTTCTTGAGATTACCCGTGTCTTCTATGAGAGTACCGTCTCTGTCGAAAAAAACCGCCGGCCTTTGCATAAGCGTAAGTATAGTGAGGAGCAAAAAAAAACGGAAGGTCTTTTCGGTTTTATTGGTATTGCTCACAAACCCTTAGAGAATTCCTGGTTTCATGACAGCAATTCGATTGATATCCTTTTTGATACGTCATATAGTCTAGAACAATATGGAAGGGTCGGAAAACGGCAGGGCCGACGACGATACGTTCAGCAGTCTCGAGGAGATGATCTCCCGTCGTTCGCTGCCTCTGCTCGGTCTCTGCTACTTTGCCATCCGCTCCGGCTGGCGGAAGGAGTTTCCCTGCAGGGAATACCTGCAAAAACTCAACGCCGAAGCGACGACGATGGAGGAGCTGGTCGATATCTACGGGGCCCAAAAGAACCAGCGCTGGTTCACCTTCCGGGAGACCATCGCTGCGCAGAAGCTTTTCTCCTCCGTAACCTACGACATCATCCATATACAAACGGCGGCAAAGCGCTACAAACTCCTGGAGACTCGGGACGAATTCTCCACGGATACCGAAAAAATAATAAAGAAACTAAAGAAGACGGTAATCCGCACCAGTAAGAACCTCATCCATCAGGCAGAGCACAGCGGAATCGTCAAGGGCTTCGTTCCCACCGACTTTAGTAAATGCATCGAGCGGGAAACGGATGAACAGTTTCCCGTGGACCGGGAGGTGCGGCACGTACACAAGGTTGGTGAAACGGTGGTCTACCTTTCCACACAATTCCTCAATTTGAGTGAAGACCGTCAGGTGAGAGAGATCCTCAAGCCCCGTAACCACTGTGAGTATGAAAAGCTCCTTCCCGATGTTATCGACGAAGAGAAGTGCAGAATGGTTGAGGTGGGTTTTCACAACCTCCAATCGATGTACGACACCTACATCTTCGAGTCGGATATCGAGAGTCAGAACCGCAATCTCTCCTATCTTCGGGGCCACATCAGCATCATTTTTCACCTCTTGGAGATAGCCACGGCACTCATTCACTACTACGTCCGGCACATGAGTAAGTTGAGCAGAAGCACCTCGAAGCGGGTGCGCTTTCCTCTCTCCACGAAGGAGATTCTCGGGATCATCTTCGACTATCTCTTTTTCTATGCGCGGCACTACATGGAATCGGCGGGGCATCTTTGCAGAACAATGATTAAGAGTTATTCAGAGGAGAAGTCGATTACCGTTCACATTCCGGAGTATCGGGGTTTTCACGTACGGCCGTCGACTCTCATTTCGAAGATCGTGGGCCATTACGGGAGCACCGTGCGGATGTATCTCGGCGGTAAGGAGTACAACGCCGGCTCGCCCCTTGAACTCTTTCGCGCCAACGAGGAAATAAACGCCTTGAAGCGGCGCTATATCGCCGATGTTTTGTCGCAGAATAAAGAGCAGCAGCGGCCGGTGCCGCAGGAAAGCGAACAGAGGCGGAGGGAGCTGCAAATGCTCTTTCTAGAGATGATGAATAAAGACCAGATAATGATCTATGATCTCGACCTGCCCTTCGACTCGGTCGAACCGCTCGAAGGGGAAACGGTAGCCGATCTGGCCAGCCGCTGCATAAAACACTTCATTTCTCTTGCCAAGGTGGATGTAAACCAAGAGCTTACGGCGGACTTCGAGGGAGACAACCGCGCCCTCAACGACCTTAAAATTCTCGCCGATCACGGATATGGGGAAGACAAACACGGCAACAATACGGTCCTGCCGGAAGAGCTGTCCTACCTGCGGCGATAAGGGTTTTGCAAAACCCAGGGGAAACCCAAGAGGGAGTACACCCGTCTAAGAATTGGGTTAATACCCCATCTTTTTACCACTCGATAATGTAGCATA
>CAZQNO010000087.1:0-6722 GCA_964594775.1 uncultured Spirochaetaceae bacterium | reverse complement strand
GGAGGAAAAGGATTCCTCCTTCTATCGCAGGGAGAGCTGGAGTGGAAGTTTTCACCGCAGCATTGCCCTTCCCGAGGAGGTCGACGGCGGGAGAGCCGAGGCTTCTCTAAAGGACGGAGTGCTGAAACTGGTGATCCCTAAGAGAGAGGAAAAGAAGCCAAAAAAAATAGAGGTAAAAGTGAAGTAATGGTGAATGGAGCCGCCGTCAAACCGGCGGCTTCTTAACGTAAGTTTAACATTATTGTAATATACGTATAACACGGTACTCATAGAGTAAAAACTATGGAAGATTCCGCAGCTTCGGTGCTTTCTCAGGGAATTCTTACCAAGGTAAGAGAGGTTCCCTTCAATTTTCTCGGGCTCAGGCGGTTTTTCGGTCGAATTGTTCTTCGCAGTTTCTACACCTTGCTAACGAATACAAAGATAGAGGGTTTGGAGAATATCCCGAAGGAAGGGCCGCTGCTCGTGCTGCCGAATCACCTCTCTAATCTCGACGGGCCCCTCGTCCTCGGTTTGTATCCGCATACCCTCGAGATGCTCGGTCCGCGGGATTTCAAGATGGAACCCTTCAAGACTCTCCTCATGTCTGTGTACGGCATGACACTCATCCGCCGCGGGTATACCGACAGTGAGGCGGTGGGCAGCATTATACGCCATCTGAGAAACGGAAAGCACCTCCTAATGTTTCCTTCCGGCGGCATGTGGGAAAAGCGCGACTTCTCGGTAAAAACGGGGGCCCTCTATTTTTCTCAGCTCACCCAGACCCCCATCCTTCCGGTCGGAATCAGCGGTGCCTATCTGCAGTCCCACCGAACCCTTACGATGCATCGGCCTAAACTGGTCCTTCGCTTCGGTGAGGCGATGGAACCCGTTTCGAAGAAGGGAAGCAAGAGGGAGAGGGAAGAGCTCCTTGCCGAAACGAGCGCGGAGCTCGAAAAGCGGATGTTTGCCCTTTTGGAGCCGGAGCAGAAGGAGCTGTACAAGCGCTGGCAGAGGGAAAGCTACGCGATGGAGGTGGAAGAACGCTGCGGCGACCGGGTGACGGTGCTTCATGGACAGCCCGCAGGCTTCCTCCCGACCCTGGCGGAATTCGCTATAAAGCCGAATCTCTTCCGGCCTATGTGGCTCCATGCAAAGAAGAACATGGCTCCCTTTCTAGAAGACCGCTTCTTCCCCGCCGGAGAGGTGGAGAGGGCCGCCTCGGACCTCAAAGAAAACCTCACCGGAACGTTCTCCCAGTACCTCCCCTACCGATTGGGTGAAGAGGCTCAGAGGGCGGCCCTGGAAGAGATAGACGAACTAAAAAAAATCTGCGCCGAGGCTCGGGAGAAGTGGAGGATGCTGCGCCTGCGGCCCACCGCCTGCAATCCCGAAACATAAAAGGTAAACAGCCGCGCTTTTTCAGATTAACGAAATTTGCGTTCTTCCCTCGCTTTTTCTATAGTTATAGAGTAAAAAGAGGGGTAAATGAACACTCGCATGTCGACGCTCACGGAAGCCGGAACCTTGAAGACGGACCTCATTCTGCTTCTTCTCTTGAGTTTGCTCGGTACGGCGGCGGCCTTCTTCAGCATCAATATTCCCCACACCGAGGTCTACATAGAAGTGCGATGGATCTTCGGCTATCTCGGCTTTGTCATGATCCGGCGTCTTCCCCTCGCCTTAGTTTTGGCCATGATTCTCTCGGCTGCGGGCTTTCACAAGGTCCCCCTCTACGTCGCCTTCTTCGGCAACCTGTTCTATTCACTTCCCTTCGGTCTCTGCCTGCGGCTCTTTTCGCAAAAGTTCATGGGCCGAATGAGGCGGGTCATTCCCTTCGGTTTGGCATGGTTTTTTGCCGTTCTCATCGGGTATCAGCTCTTCGCCAATCCCTTGATATGGATAGTGCGGGGAATTCTTCGAGATACGCTCAGCCTCTCCTTCGTCCTCGAGGTGTATACCCTTCAGCCCTACTGGCAGGAGTCCATAGCGGTGGCCCTTATCTCCGCCTTGACCTTGTGCAGTTACAAGCAGTATCTCGATCTCAAGGTACGGGAGCACCACCTTTCTACGATTCTCCACTCAATTGGCGATGCGGTAATCGTGACCGATCGACAGGGAAGGGTCGAGATGATGAACCCGGTGGCCGAGGATCTCACCGATTGGTCTTTCGCTGAAGCGAAGGGAAGGACGGTCGGCGAGGTGTTTCATATCGTCGATGCAAGGTCAATGGAAGAGGCGAAAAACCCGGTGGACCGAGTGCGGGAAGAAGGCACCGTGCTTGGACTGGCCAATCACACGATGCTTATTTCCCGAAAGGGAGAGCGCTATCAAATCTCCGACAGCGGCGCTCCGGTGAGAGATGCGCACGGAGTTATTCGCGGGGTCGTTCTCGTTTTCCGTGATGTAACTGAGGACTACCGGATGCGCAATCGCATAGACAGGGAGCTTCGGGAGAAGGAAATCCTCCTGCAGGAGGTGCATCACCGGGTGAAGAACAATCTCCAAGTTATTTCGAGCCTGCTCAATCTCCAATCCGGCGACTTAAAGGACCCTCGCATTCAGGGTGTGTTCGAAGATTCACGGAGGCGGATATTCTCCATGGCCCTCGTGCACAATCAGCTCTACCAAACCGGCGACTACGACAGCATCGACTTCAACGACTATGTGAGAGACCTATTCAACGAACTGCTCATGGGGTCGGGCCGATCGGATACTATCAAGATCTCCACCGATATCGATCGAGTGGTCTTGGACCTGAAGGTTGCCATTCCCTGCGGACTCATCCTCAACGAGCTTATTAGCAATTCCCTCAAGCATGCCTTCGGCGATTCCCTGGAGGGCTGTATCGAGGTTTCTCTGCATCGCGATGCTGAGCAAAGATATGTGTTGACCTATAGAGACGACGGGGTAGGGATTCCTGCGGAGGTAAAACCGTCCCGTCCCCGCACCCTGGGCATGAGTCTTGTACACAATCTTACCGCTCAGATAGGAGGGACTTTGGAGACGGTACCCGCGGAAAAGGGCCATTGCATACGGATAAGTTTTCACGTATAAGGCGCTGTCCGGGGCCTCGGTCCGCGGGAAAATTTTCGCTCCCTAAAAAAGCTATTTTGTTCCGCTCGGCTGCCGCTTGTATTCTCTCTTTCAGAGGAGTTATACTTTACCGTAATGGAAAGTACCAGCTGGCTAGATACGCTTTCAGACATGCTCTTCTGGGATGTGGACCGCAATGCAGTAGACCCGGAGACGCATATCCGCTGGATAATCGAGCGCATTTTGGAGAGGGGAGATTATGACGATTGGACTCTAGTAAAAAACAATGTCTCAAAAGAAACATTGCGGAAAGAATATGACAGGCTGAGGATCGACCCAAAATCAAAAAATTTTCTTAATCGGTATTTGCATGGAACTGATCAGATATCCTGATAGTGTTGATCCGGTCTTGCTGGAATTGTTTAGTTATGTGATGCAGGAGAAAGAACTGAAAACCTTTCTCCTGGGAGGGGGAACCTCACTTGCTCTCCGCTTCGGGCATCGCTCTTCCGAGGATTTGGACTTTTTCTCCAGGGAGAAATTCGATACAGAAAACCTGCAAAATAGTTTAGCAGAAGCTTTCCCCGGCTCTCAGATAGTTAATCGAACTATAGGAAGCCTCTGCATAGTTGCGGAGGGAATCAATATTGATTTTCTTCACCACCCATTTTCTTTGCTCGAGAAAGCCGACAGTCAGGGGCAATCAAGATTTCTTTCTCTCCCGGATATTGCTGCGATGAAAATAAACGCAGTTACCAATCGGGGAGCGAAGAAAGATTTCTTTGATCTTTATCTGTTGCATACGATTGGAGTTGCAATAAGTGACAGCATTCACTATTTTTCCAGAAAGTATAACGGAAACAGATTGCTTGCCCTCAGGAGTCTCCTCTGGTTCGAGGATGCTGAAACCGAACCCGACCCGATACTCTTGAATGACTGGTCCTGGGAGTTGGTAAAAAAAGAGATCTCCGAAATTGTTGGTAAGCTTATATAATAGCGCACGCGTGAAAAGCCGGCGGAGGAAACGGCGATCAAGGGAAAGACCACCTTCCAGGAACTCATGGACTGGGGGCTAAGCCGGGAGGAGATCGAAGAGATAATCGGGATGCCGATGGGGCCGCCAAACCAGGCCATGCGCGACTTCTTGATCGAGAAGGGTGTGGAATTCTCCGGGTACAAGGACGCGCTGCAGAAGGTGCTCGACGAGATGTAAGCCAAGGCCCCTATGCCCTGCGGTGTGTCAGCCAGAGTACGGTTGCGAATACGGCGTCGAAGCTCAGGTTTTTCATCCAGATGAGGAAGTCCGGTTCCACGAAGCCTGCAAAGATGTAGAAATAGCCCATCCGCGCAATCCAGACGATGAATACCGCCAGGGTCACGTAATGGAAGACTTTTTGCGGAACGGAGGCGAAAAGCGTTGCGGTGATGACTATGCCGGCGGCCAGCTCAATGAGGGATGCAACAGTGTTGAGCACTCCCGCGTCACTGCCGAAGGGGAGACTCACGCCGCGAAAGGCGCCGCGAAAAAAAGCTTGCTGAGCATTCAGTTCCACCAGAGCGAGAAAAATGAGGAAGAGGGCGGAAAAGACGGGAAGCAGTTTTGCGATGTCTAGAGAGGAGTTTTTCTTCATAGAATGGACTATACCTTCTATGAAGAGATATTTCAATGTTGCATTCTATTCTTACTAAGGGTATCATGTATATACAATGCGTGCCTTACTGATCTATCTATTCGTCTGGCTCACCATGTCGTTTTTTGGCGGGCAGATTTGTCCCTTTCTCGATGATCTTTCTCTTCCTCTCTGGTCGCTGACCCTCTTAGTGGGGATGGTTCCTGTCTTCTTGCTTCGCTTTTTCGTAGAACGGGCTCGAAAGCGGCGCAAACTGCAGAGAGAGATACGGCGATACAACTCGCTTCTGAGATTCATATTCGAATTTGTCATGCTGCTTTCTGCGGGGATTATCGTCGGAGTCTTCGACTTCTTCGTGTTCGGCTTTCCCTTTCTCTCCAGCGGTTTAGCCGCAGTGGTGATGGGCTTCGGCCTATTCGGGTTTTTCGCCGGAATAGATCTCACCCTCGCTGAGGAGCGGCGGGTCATCGCCGGCCTCATGGACCGGGGAAGTCCTATGAGCTGGTACAGGGAGTTTTTTCCCCTTACGCGGAAATTTGTGCTATTCGGCACCCTTTCGGTTATGCTCATCATGGTGGCTACCTTCTTTGTGGTGAGTCACGACCTCACCTGGCTGAGTGAGCAGGAGGAGCTCAGCTGGGCGGAGGGACATCGGGCGGTGCTCATCGAGATTGCCTTTATTACCATTGCGTTTCTTGTTTTCGTGAGCGAGGTTATCTACTCCTACGCCCTCAACCTTAAGATCCTGTTTTCCAATGAAATCGGGATATTGAAGAAGATCGAAAGGGGTGATCTCGGCGGTTACGTTCCGGTAGCGACAAACGATGAGTTCGGTCTCATTGCACGGTATACCAATTTCATGATCGACAGCCTGCGTGCACGCACGGCGGAGCTTCAGAGAACACAAGATGTTACGATACACAGTCTTGCGGCCCTGGCGGAGACGAGGGACAACGAAACGGGGGCCCACATCCTGCGGACCCAGGAGTACGTACGGCTTCTAGCGGAGGAGCTCGAGGAGAGCTGGGGACTGGATGAAGAAAAGGTGGCCCTCTATCACAAGTCGGCGCCGCTTCACGACATCGGTAAGGTGGGGATCCCCGATACGATCCTCCGCAAGCCCGGCCCTCTCACTGAAGAGGAGTGGGTGGTGATGCGTAAGCATCCGGAGTATGGGCTCGATGCGTTAAGGCAGTCCAAATCCTGCGAAGCAGACACGACCTTTCTCCGTGCGGCCTGCGAGATCATTCACAGCCATCACGAGCGATGGGACGGCAGCGGCTATCCCAGAGGAATATCGGAAGAAGAGATACCGAAAGCTGCCAGACTCATGGCCCTTGCGGATGTCTACGACGCTCTTACCACCGAGCGGGTCTACAAACAGGCCTTCAGCCACGAGAAGGCGAAGGAGATTATCGTGGAAGGGAGGGAAAGCCATTTCGATCCGGCAGTGGTCGACGCCTTTCTCGCCCGTCAGGAGGAGTTCAAGAAAATCTCAGAGCAAATAGGGTAGCCGGAAAATCTTCGGGACGGGCTCTTCCCGGCGCAAGGGGTACCGAATACGCGAGCTGGGTGCCGAGTCTCTCCGCAGAGAGGTAATTCAGTTAATGACAAAACCATCCCTTCAGCACAACGACTTCGCCGTCGGGCTTATCTGCTCCGATGTTCTCGATGATGAGGAGTTTAGCAACATCCTGGACCTTTACCGGGTACATTTAAAAAAGCGGCTACGCTTTTTCCACAAGGAGATCCCTGCAGAGACGGTGCGGAAGAAGAGGGCAGCGATGGCGAATGGGTGTCCGGCAGGAGCCATAGAATTCAAGGAGCTCAGCAGAAACGCCCCGCGCTGCCGAAACCCGGAGGTGGCCCTGCGGGATATGTACGTCCGTTAAACTGTTCCGTTTCGACGAGAGAGAAATTCGGCGAGGGCCCGGGCGGTGTGGGATTTTCCCGGATGTGCAGCGAGGGAGTCGGGGCTGCCGGCGGCGACGAGCTTTCCGCCTCCTTCGCCCCCCTCCGGTCCGAGGTCGATGATGTGGTCCGCTTCTGCGACTACATCCAGGTTGTGTTCGATGA
>CAZQNO010000086.1:0-10286 GCA_964594775.1 uncultured Spirochaetaceae bacterium | reverse complement strand
CGCCTCGGCATCCACGATCCGGGAGTGGTAGATCCTTTGCCGATGCCGTAAGTAGAGGTCGAGATGGAAGAAATGAAGCTCAAAAGGGTAAAGAAAGTATTTATAATTGTACTTGCAGCTACTACGTATGGGGTTTTTCTGTTAATTTCGTTCCGCAACGAGTGGCGAAGCATTGAAATTGAAACAAATGAGGAAGTTATCGAGGATAAGCTGGAACAAAAAGAGCAAAAATGCCTTACAAGACTCGATGAGATAAGAGGTGAGTTGGAAAGATGCGAGAAGCCTGGTGAGAAGAAATGAAAAAAAAGGACAACTCGGGGGCGCTCGTCAAGACAACGATTGCATTCATTTTTGCAATGGTGATGTTTTTGTACTTAGTCTATGAAGAAATAGTGGAGTGGATGGAGCTCGAAGATCGGGCGGCGGATATTGAAAGAAAGAAGTCGGAGCTGGATGAGAAGATAGAGAAATGCAACGACAAGCTGGACGAATACGAAAGTAGGCTGGAAAAGTGTCTTTCGACAAAAAAAGACAAGGAAGAACAGCCGGAGAAAGACAATAAGATTGAGGGGGACCATTCCGACAAACGGGCAGCTGGAGAAACCGTGGATGGATAGCGCAAAGCAGTCAGGGGACGGAAGAGCGGTGTGGGCTCACTTTCCGCCGGCGACTTTCTTGGAGTCTACCTTTGCGATTAGCGCGGGTGTGATTATCGGATGAGATGTAGTGATGTGCTGTGAGATGATATTGAATGTCGACAGCTTCCCCCTCCCCATGCGCATCGGATTGGAATGTCATCCCACAGGTGCGGTCGCTCGGGACGCAGGCGGAATCAGTCGGTCGCGAGGCTCGGCGAAGATGCTTGAGCGACCGGCGCGGTCACGCTACCCTGAGCAGCGCGTCGCGCACGCGGTCCCACAGCCGGTATTGGCGAAACAGGACGTGCTCGATGAAGACCTGTCAAAGCCCGCCTTACAAGATCCGCCTGAGGTCGGCCAAACGGATCCGGCCTGGTTCGGCCAAACGATGGAAAGAAAACCTGCCGGGCAAGGTTCGGCGCGATCCGGTCCGGTAGAAGGTGAAGGAGAGAAGGGATGAAAATAGGCACGGATTGCTTGCTCATTAGGATGTATTTCTTGTTTTTTTCATTGTTGTTTTCGACTTGCATTTCCCAAAACAGTAAACAATCCGGCCAATCTGAGACGAAGGAGATGGTTCCAATCGCCATGTGGCGCGTAGAGAACGATTCCTCCGAGCCTTCGTATATGTTGGGCACGTGTTTAGGTGTTTCCATGGATGAAGCTATGCCGGGCGGTCTTGTTCACCTTTTGAAAAACGCGAGGGTGCTGGTCACGATAGCACAACCGGAGAAAACGATGGAGTCGGCGCTGGAAAGCGTCGCGGGATACGAGTTGGAAGAGGGAAATTCACTCAAGGAGATGCTTGGTGAAGAGGAATTCGAAATTGTGGACGAGCGAATCCCGCATTTGGCCGGGATATTGCTGGATCGTTTGGAGCCTATGTATTCATTGGAACAGCTTGTATTGTGGGACGCGGTATCTTCCGCAAGATCGAAGAGCGAGTCATCGATCGAAATTGAGCTGAAAACGATCGCAGACAAACTGGGAAAGGAGATTGTCGAATTAGAAGGGGAAAGTAAATCGCTGTTAGGTGTTTTGACTCGAGAAGAGGCGATTGAAGGAATAAGACAATACATTGCGAGACCAGAAGAAGTGAAATCTAGAATCGAGAAAGAGATTGAAGCGGCACTGAATAGCTGTCGTCCGGGAGGGATAGAAGAGAACGTCGAGGAGAAAAGAACTGCTGGCACTGATGATTGGCTGCTTCAGAGAGTTGAAGAAGCATCAGAAAAGTCGAATAGATCTTGGGTCCGGAAAATTGTTCCCCTGCTGGAAGAAGGCGACGCTTTCGTCGCAGTGGGCCTTTCGCAGTTACAGGGGCATGATGGTCTCGTAGCGCTCTTGGAGAAAAAAGGGTTCGAAGTCTCGCGGATGACTGTACCAAGTGGGGAATTGGAAGAAAGGGATGCACCGTCTGAAAAATACGAGAGAGAAAGCGACAAGGAAAAACCGGAGAAGAGAAGTCGGGAAACAGAAGAGGCGCTGAAGAAATATCCCAAAGCACATGTTCAAGCGCTCCTCGGCATCCTTCATGTGACAGCTAGATCGATGTTGTGCGACTCCAACACATATGCAAGTCGCTGTTTTGAGATAAGGTCGCGAAATATGTGCAGGGAACGAGCAAAGAATGTGCTGGATAGCTGTGCGGAGATACACACGAGAAGGCTTCCCGAGGTGTTTGACTTATCTCTGGCGATGGAACTGGAGCCAGTGATTCTAAGATGTGCAATTCTATCATATCTATATTTGGCGTACATGGACGGGCTTTTCATTGGCGGGGAGAGTTGCGAGGAAATCGGGGATTTGGCTCCTAAGGAATTGTAGAGCGGATTAAAAAGGAGTTTATACTCGTATTGCTAAAATATGGGGAACTTTGTAAGAAAAATTTTTCGCAGTGGGCAACGGGATCTACTGTTACTCCTGAGAGCGGCGGCTGCGAAAGATCGGCGAATCATTCAATGACTCCTGAGACTTGGATGGATCACGAGTTTTCTTTTGACAGGGACGAGCTGTTTTGAATAGGATAGCTTCGTTCGGTAAAACTGTACGAGCCTGGAGGGGAGCCGAGGCAAAAATCCGATGCGCAGCTTCGGGGGCCGATCTCCGGCCTCGTTTCCGCGGAATGCTTCCGCGAGCTCTTGCGGCACCAGCCCTGGATCCACCGCAAGAAGGAGGCCAAGGAGCGCAAGATCTACAGCGACGACAGGAAGGTGCGGATCCCCTGGTACGAGCAGCCGAGCACCTTCACCGACTGGGAAGAGCGCCTCGGCATCCACGATCCGGGAGTGGTCGATCCGTTGCCCTATGTATAGATATTCCGGTGAACAGAGCAGATTTTATGGTTGTGAATTTTGCTTGTCAAGAAAGAAGCAATGCCAGTTAGGCGAGGTGTTTGAGGATGCTAAAAAGGATAAAAAATATTGGAGCAGGGGAAAAGGCATTTCTTCTGATGATAGCGGCACTTTATTTGTTTGTTGTTTGTTACTTCATCCTTATAGACAGAAAACAACGAGATATCGACAAAAATTTTGAAGAGTGGAACAAATGTATTGATGAGGTGGAAAAGCTCAATGAAAAAATAGAGGAAAGAGAGCGTGAACAAAAACCAGAGAAAGAATTGGCCGATGCAGGGCTAACGCAATAGAACAGAGCGTAGGTAAATTTAGAAGGCGGAGGTCTCAGTTGGCAAGGTTCTTCTTCAGTAATATTTGGAGTAGAAAATGAAAAAGGACAAAAGTAGAAAAGACTACATCATAAGTATCGTGTTGTACTCGATATCGTTCATTTACCTTGTTTATACAGCGTATTGCGACATAACATACTATGAGAGCATGAAAAAAAAGGAAAGTAAAATGATAAAGAAAACAGCCGAATGCTTGGAATTGAAAAAGGACCTTGAGGAAGAACTTTATGGAAAAGCGGAACAGAAGATAGAATGAGACAAAAACAAGTAGCGCAAGATCTACAGCGACGACAGGAAGGTGCGGATCCCCTGGTACGAGCAGCCGAGCACCTTCACCGACTGGGAAGAGCGCCTCGGCATCCACGATCCGGGAGTGGTAGATCCTTTGCCGATGCCATAGATAGAGGTTGATATGAAAGAAAAGGGTTGGTAAAAATAATCGGAGGGTAACCGTTCAGGGGGTTGATCCCGCGGATGGGGTTGATTGTTGGTGATTGGAGCGAAATCGGAAGATGGACAAACGGGAAGGTTTGAGCGCAATGAAAAAAGATACACCATTATTAATTTTGGTGTTATTGTTATTTTTTGCTGTACATTCGATGTCCAAATATTTGCGTATAGATTTGGATAATCAATACTCTTCCTTGTTGGCAACAAAAGGTATTTGTGAACGCTGCACGGAATCTCATAAAATTGATCTGGAGCTGAAGAAATGCATTTTTGAAAAAAAGCAGAAGAAATGCACTCTTGAAAACGAGCTGAAGAAATGCATTGAGGAGAAAGAGAAAGTGGAAATATGTTGTACAAAGAAGATTTCGTTGACCAGTGAAGCGGATTGAAGAGAATAGTGATGAAGAAGGAATTGTCTGAAAAAAGGAAGGAAACCAAGTACGGTCCAATCATTGTGATTTCTGCAATAATATTTACATTCTTTGCAACATATAGCTTTTGGTGGTATTGGCAGAAGTACCAATCGATAGATCAGTTGAAGAAAGAGGTGTCGGCAGCGGAGAAGCAGTGCGAAGAGAGAATAGAAAAGGCAAGGGAGGCGTTAGAAGAGATCGGGGCAGAGCGGCACTTTGGCCCGATAGGCAAGCAGATGTAACAGGAAAAGGTGTCGCTTGATTAGGTTTAGTTAGAAGGAAAGGGTTTCGTTTTGAAATACAATAACAATATACTAGCGCACCTTAAAGACAAGAATCGTCTGTTGTTTGTTGCGGTTTTTTTGTTGTTTTGGATCGCAATGGGCTTGGGTTCATATTTGTGTTCCGATTTGGAAGATCAATACTCGTTTTTGTTGTCTAGAAAAGAAAGATGTGAAAGATGTAAAGAAGCGAGGATGCTTGAAGCAGAGCTGGAGATATACATGCTTGAAGCAGAGCTGAAGACATCAATTCTTGAAAAAGAGATGGAAAAATGCTATGAGGAGAAAGAAAAAATGGAAATATGTTGCAAGAAAGACAATTGAATACCAAGAAAGCGGATAGAAGAGAATAGCAATGAAGGAGGAAACAGACAAAAGAAATATGGAGAAGGCGGTCAGAATATTGTTGGCAATTACTGTAATACTTACTACTCTATATGTAGCATGGATCAACTGGGCCAATTGGGAGAGATACCAGTCGATAAAGCAGTTGAAGATAGAGGTGTATGCAGCGAAGAAGGAGTGCGAAGAGCGCGTAGAAAAGAATAGAAAAGCTCTCGAAGAGTGCAGGGAAGACCAGCATGTAGACGCCGGACTCGTGGATGGAGGAAAGCCGTCAGCGGCGGTAGAGTAATGTTTTCAAAGGGAGGCAAAGGAGCGCAAGATCTACAGCGACGACGGGAAGGTGCGGATCCCCTGGTACGAGCAGCCGAGCACCTTCACCGACTGGGGCAGGCGATGGAAGGAAAACCTGCCGGGCAAGGTGCGACCGGATCCGGCTTGGTAAAAAGAGGCAAAAAAATAGGAATGGTTTTGGGGCGAAGAAAAAAAGAATACCTTTTAACCTTCATTCGAATTCTGATCGCATATATCAATGTATATGAGAGCGACCTTCCTGGCAACCGCGATTGTGGATGGAGAATTCTCGTGGCCGATGTTGCGGAGTCGGTTGCGTAGTTGGGGAGGCGCCGGTAGCGCGAATTGAAGGTGACAGATGAAGTTGGAATTGTCTGCAATGGTCGCGATCGGCTTTGAGGATGGATATTGGATCATTTTTTGAGGATGGAGATCAATTAATGAAGACATTGAAGCAGATACTCCTAGGGATCTCGGTGATAATGCTGTTTTTTTTGACGCTTTTCTTTGTGAATATAACGAAAACATACCAGAGAAAAGAAAACCTGCGTCCTTTGGACGAAGAATACTCCAGAGTGAACACAGATGAGAAGGCGCTCTGCATGCAGCATGTTCTCATAGAAGATATCGAGAGAATGAAGAAAAAATCTTGCGGGAGGCAAGTCTTGCGCGGAGAAGCGTTGCCGGGAAGTCCTCTTGATCTCATGAAGGAAATTTTTCTGGGAGAGAGATCCAGGCTATGCAAGGAGCTGGTTTTAGAAGAGATAATGATGGCGAGAAACGATGGAACGAAGAGAGCAAAGGAATGTGAAGAGCCTTTTTTGAACTGGACGAAGTATTTCTGGGTAAACATATCGAAAGATGCTCTCGACGAAATAGAGACACAGTGCGAGACGCTATTGACAAAGATTAGAACGGCGGCGATGTTCGAGGAGTCGTGCAGCCCATTCATGTATGGCCGAGGAGAAAGACTCGAAACGACACTGTCGTCGGAGCTGGGCGTCTACGGGTTCTACATTTACTCGAATTTGAAAAGGCAAAGCACGAGCATAGATCGCATCGAGGCGGAAGAGAGAAAAAAGGTGCTGGATTGGCTGCGGTTTCTTCAAGACATGCTGAGAGGAGGAACGTCGTCGTATGTATGGGAAAGGGCGGTCGAAGAGATGGAATGGAGCTGTCGTTACCTGGAGAAGAGCTTGCAGAGAGACGATACGATAGGAGCGGAGAGCCTCGGAGACCTGAGAAGAGAGCTAGTGTTGCTGCAGGAGTCGTGGCCCTCAATCGAGGAGCTTCTGTTGTTGGATGCGATATACGACGTGTACAAGGTGATGAGATGGGACGAAGAGAAGAGCTGCTGGGTTGCGAGCGAGGGGAGCGGTTGGAGGTGGGAGATAGCAGCGGATTTCATGGAACATTTGTGCAAAGCTAAAAAAGACAACGGATGCTTGGACGATCTCGCAGCATACTATTTTATATATCACTACAACGTGGAGAGAAACGCGTACGAGAAGTGCAGCAGTAATAGTGGGACCGACGCACTGTTCTACGATTGCCTGGTAAGAATGGACGACAGTCTGGAGAGATGGAAGAGGTGGAATGAAAGACTCACGCTTCCAAAGGCGATGCTGATAACAGCGTCGGATATGGAAGATTATGACAGAAAAACGCTGGAGCGAGGAACGATAGCGGATATACTTTCGGATGGAGAAGACGGGGAAGAAAACGAGAAGTTAGTCCTAGCAAAGTACCAAAAGACGAGGTTCAAGCTTCAGAGCTTGGTGGTCTACACCATGTATCGTGAAGAAGCAGAGCGGACCGGAAGAAGCCCCGCAAAGGATTTTTTCGACTCCGAAAAGACGAGAGAGGCGATGATCGATCCGGGATCGAAAAGGAAGATGAAAACAAGAGAGACGAAGCAGGGAGGCTTCGAGTTGACGCGGGACTGGTTCGGGGGGCTCGACAAGCTCTGCGAAGAACCGAAGACAGAGATAGAGTGTCCGTAACCGTTCAGAAGTTTGATCCCGCGGATCTTGGAGTCTACCTTCGCGATTAGCGCAGGTGTGATTATCGGATGAGATGTAGTGATGTGCTGTGAGATGATATTGAATGTAGACAGCTTCCCCCTCCCCATGCGCATCGGATTGGAATGTCATCCCACAGGTGCGGTCGCTCGGGACGCAGGCGGAATCAGTCGGTCGCGAGGCTCGGCGAAGATGCTTGAGCGACCGGCGCGGTCACGCTACCCTGAGCAGCGCGTCGCGCACGCGGTCCCACAGCCGGTATTGGCGAAACAGGACGTGCTCGATGAAGACCTGTCAAAGCCCGCCTTACAAGATCCGCCTGAGGTCGGCCAAACGGATCCGGCCTGGTTCGGCCAAACGATGGAAAGAAAACCTGCCGGGCAAGGTGCGGCCCGATCCGGTCTGGTAGGTGGAAACACAGAGATGAGCTTGTATTAGCAATGGGACCAGACAGAAAGTACTGCGTTACGCTGATAATATCAATGGCAGTTGCAGGCATGTTATGGTTCACTTTTTTGTACACTTGGAATATACACTGGCAGAGGCCACTTATGCAACAGATGGTCGAGGATGAGTTAGCATTATTGACTGAAGACCCTGAAGAGTTGAAAGAAGAAATAGAAGTAAAAAAGAAAAGGGTCGAAAAACTCGAGTCCGAGAAATCGGCGCTGGATCGTGAATTGGTCGATAAGAGGAAAGAGCTTGGAAGATTACGAAAAGAGATCGAAAGTTGCACCTGCGAATAATGAAGCACTACGGATGAGCAGCACAAGAAGGAACAGATGGAGTTTGAGAAGAGCAATTCTATTTTCTCTGTGGTGGTTGGCTTTGCACATAGTTCTATTTACGATAATTACGGTTTTTTTATGGCACAAGAGGAGCGAGGAGAAGAGGGAACTCGTAGAACAGAAAGCCGTTTACGAAGAAGAGAGAGAAACACTGGAGAAGAGATCGAAAGAGCTCAGAGAAGAAATCGAAGAACTGAATTTGGAAAAAGAAAAATTGGATGAGAGAATATCCATTCTCGATGAGATGAGAGAGGAGAAGTGTGCTTGCGAGGCAGGTGTCGAAAAAAATGACAAAACAAAGCATCGAAGGAAACCATAGGACATGAACGAGCACTGGTACGATCGCCAGCTCTTGCGGCACCAGCTCTGGTTACATTTAAAGAAGAAGTGAAAAGAACAAAGAATCTATTGTGATGATGTGAAGGTGAGGATTCCTTGGTACAAACAGCAGGACACTTTTGTCGATTGGGAGGACAGGCTTGGCGTTCACGATCCCGGTTGTGTGGATCCGTTGCCTATGCCTTGATCCTGATCTATACTACTCTCTACTTCTAGCGTGTAAAAAAAGGGTTTTGTTGTTATGATTCGATCATCCAAAAGAGTTGCAATATGTTTGATTGCAATCACGGTTGTATTTCTTTCGATCTATATTGCTGCAAGTTGCATGTACCTTGCGGGCAATGAGGCAATGAGGCCATTTGGGGTTTTTTATGAAAACATGGACGAAAACGAAATAAGACAGGAGATCAGAAAGGAATTCCGAAAAAAAATCAATGAATGGAAGAATGACGACTGTGACAGGCCGGTTCTACGAGGTAGAGCGCTTGAAGGCAGCTCCACGAAAAAGGTGGCAGACATTATATTTTGGAGTGGAGACTTTTCTTGCGAAAAGACGATCCTCGATCTGGTCCAAAAAGAGGGAATAGAGTTTTACAGCGTGAGCATGGAGGATATTAAAAACAATCGGCATTGGGCTAAGAAATATTTTGACAATATTGAACCGCTCGAAGTCGAGAAAGTGGAAGAGAATTGCAACAAGTATCTCGATAGGATAGCGGAAACAACAAGGCATGAAATGGCTTGCAGCCCTCACTCTATCAAAAAAAGATATGCGAGCCAAAAAAAGATGCCGATTATTTCACTTCAAGAAAACATCGAAAAAATTTCCCTGCTCTTCTACTCGAAAGCGATGGGTAACCGTTTCAAGCAGCGCGATTTCAAAAAGACCTACCAGGATGTTTTTGATTGGATAATGTTTTTTCAAGATCTGTGCAGGGGAGGTACTCTTATTTGTAAATCGGCCGTCAAAGAAATACCGTGGGCGTTGAAGTTTGTGGAAAAAAAGGTGGACAAAAGCTGCATTACGGAAACCGTAACACTTGAAAGCTTCGTTGAAGAAGCGAATTTGCTTCAGGATACATGGCCCGGAATGTACAAGATACTTAGCGGTGAGACTTTTTCTACGACTTTTGAATTGATGTACTGGGACAGCAGAAGAAAATGCTGGCGCCCGAGAGATGATAGCGATGAATTCTGGATCTCACTGCGAAGAATGTTCGGAGAGGATGAAACAATCATTTCAGAGAGAGGGTGTGTAGTTGGGAATATGTTCGACGCTTTATGCTACAACAGTATCACGCACGACAAGACATACAAATATTGTTGCAATGAAGGCAAGAAGGACTACGAGTGCATAGATTGTACTATAGTGGCGCAAAACGAGTTGGACTATTGGAAGAAGTGGGTCGAGACTGAAACACCGCAAAAAAGATGGATCAGAAAATACATTTATGGGAAGGAGGAGTTCGAGATAGAATGGGACTACAATGATTTTTTGACAGATTTCTACATTCCGGACAGATTTTTGGTCATGATGGAATACAGTTTGGGAAGGTTCCTGTTGCAAGGACTGATAGTGAAAGCGTTGTGCATGATTGAAGAGAAAAAAGAAGGAAAATGTCCAGGAGAACAGATGTTTGAAAAGGATACGATCAAGAATGCTTTGATTGATCCGGGATCGGGGGAAAAAATGGTTGTAGAAAAGATAGATGAAGGGAAGTGGATTCTGAAGAGGGACTGGCACGGACATTGGATATTCGGTGGGGAAGGACCCGTGGTTGAAATAGAGTGTTCAAAAGAGTGAGAATTGGTACGATCGCGAACTCTTGCGGCACCAGCTCTGGATCCACCGCAAGAAGGAGGCCAAGGAGCGCAAGATCTACAGCGACGACAGGAAGGTGCGGATCCCCTGGTACGAGCAGCCGAGCACCTTCACCGACTGGGAAGAGCGCCTCGGCATCCACGATCCGGGAGTGGTAGATCCTTTGCCGATGCCGTAAGTAGCGATTGAGATGTAAGAAAAAGCTAAGCGGG
>CAZQNO010000085.1:0-10304 GCA_964594775.1 uncultured Spirochaetaceae bacterium | reverse complement strand
GCTCTCAGCGAGTATCTATTGCCTATCCCGCATGATTTGAACCACTATGAAAGGAGTTCGGCGATTCGAGCATTAACTTTGCCCTCTTTACCTGGATCGGCCGCAACTTAGACAAGTATGAGGCTCAGCACTGGACGAATGTGGAAATCTGGCGCGCCCTCAAGAAAAACCAAATAGAGATCCCCTTTCCGCAGGTGGACCTCCATATGCGCTAATCAGCGGTAGTCCGGGACCTTTTTGCGACCCTCGAGGATGTCTTCCAAGCTTACCTGCGAAAAGTACTTTCTAAAAAGGGAGTAGGTGTGTTCCCAGAATTCGTGGGCGGGGCAGATTTCTTCCCTGCCGCAGGGCCCGCCGTCTTCCTGGGTACAGGGGCTGAAGTGCAGTTCTTCACCCACGGCGACGAAGATGTCCGCCACGGTAATTTCGGAGTTCGAGCGATTCATTTTAAATCCCCCGCCCGGTCCTCTCGTCGAACTGATGAGATCGCTCTTCCTCAGCCGGAAGAATATCTGTTCGAGGAATTCGGGTGAAATTTCCTCCATCTCGGAAAGGACCCGAATGGAAACGGGCCGGTCATGATCTTCCTGAGCCAATCGTAACACTGCTCGCAGAGCATATCTGCCTTTTGTAGTTATTCTCATCTTATATTTTCCTGTCCTCGCTTATATAATACCGCAGTGAGAAGTTTTTGTAAAACCTCTTTCACGAAAAAAACATTACTTTTTATATAATATTTCTCCGGTGCTGGACGCGCCGTTTGCAGCGCTGAAATCAGAACTTCGGCGCCCCCCACATCTTCAAGGCCTTAATCACCAAAAGAGATAGTATCAGAATCGGCAGATGTGCGAGAATCACCAGCCACAGATTCCAGTTCCACCATACCGGCGCGTTGACCAGGATCATGCTCGCCACAATGATGGGGACCACCACCACGTTCATGAAACCGATTTCCAGGGCCACGGGGGTTCTGAATTCCGGATCGATGACCCTGAGCAGAATGAGCCCCGTCGACACGGTACCGGTACAGGTGCCGAAGATGATTACGGTCCTTTCGAAGTTATATCTGTCCACTCTTCTTCCCAGGTAGAGGATGGGAAAGACGGTCACTAAGATCCCGGCGGTCGTCAGCACCACAATAGGGATGATGTAGCGTACAACGACGTTGAATTGGACCGACATAAGGGTGGCCACCAGGAGAAAGTCGACGGCCCAGCCGGTGATGCGCCGCTGGGTGCCCGGGTCGATCATGTGCATGATGCCGAGTTTTTTCATGATCAGGCGCACGGCAAGGGCGACGGCGAGGCCGAAGAAGAAGAAGAAACCGAAGAGGGCCTTGGTTATATTGCCGGGAATGATCCTCACCAGCCCTAGGGAGAAGAACCAGGTCAATACGTAGATAATGCCGATGAGGGCCACGTGATAGGCCAGAGTATCCACGTTTCCGGAATGGGTGGTCAAATGTCCGGACTTCTCCTTTACGGCATTTTTCGAGACTAACCCTTTCAGGATGTCTTCCGGCAGGGCACTGGGTTTCTCCGTTGGCAGGCCCTTGTTGACGCCCCAGCGGATGAGGGGTATGCCGATGAAGAAGGCCACCATGAAGCCGATGGCGGCGAAGGTTACGCCGAGGGTCGCGGCGCTTTCGAATCCGTATCCCTCCCAGGCCTTGCCGAAGGAGAGGGCCTGGCCGGGCCCCTCGGTAAAACCGAGAGGAAGGAAGAGACCGAAGGTGGGAAAGAGTTGTATCCCAAGGATGCCGAAGAGGAGCACCAGGAGACTGCCGACTATAGATTGGAGGGATATGGTCACTCCTTCGATCATCGCCAGCCACGTGGCACCCTTCAACAGGGGCCCGGCCTTCTTCTTGTCTTCGTCCATGTCCCCGTTGTGGGTCAAGCCGATAGAAATGAAGGACACAATGAAGAGGTGATACACGAAGACCTCGAAATCGGCTGAGCGGTAGGGCAGGAGTTGAATATCGGGACTTGCATTAATATTGAGGATGATCATCCCGATGGCTCCGCCGATGAGACAGCTGGGAATGAGAAATTTTTGGAAAAAGCGGATTTTCGCCCTGAGGAATATTCCCAGAATGAGAAACACCGACATGGTGCCGAAGGCGAGCAGAGCTTCAAAGGGAAATGGAGTGTCCATATAGTTCCTCCCGATAGCGGTTAATATGTGTCAGGGGCTGTAGCGGGGGGCAGTCTACCCCAAAACAGCAAGGAAAATCAAGCCGGAAATTCGGCGCCTATCCGCTGCGGCTGAAGCCGAGCAGCCTGGTCCCTCTGTGCTTTTGGCTGTAGCGGAGCTTAAAGAGACGGTTACCCTTTGAAAAGGGAAACAGGTCGGAGCTCTTTCCGATGATCACCAGTTCGCCATTGGCGGCGCTCAGCCGTTCCAGGGAGTCCCATACCGCCTGTTCACGGATCTTTCCGGGAAGGTGCTCGAGGTTCAGCACGAGGGTGTCGTAGCTGTTGTCTCCCGCGAGTTCGGTGATGTCGGCAGCGGGAAGGGTTTTTCCGGAAACATGAAAGAGGAGATTGTGAGCAGATACGGCCAGGGAGAGCTTGTCGCGGCCGGCAAGGTCGACCGACTCCAGTGAATCTGTCCAGGAGGAGAGGGCCATGGCGGGAATATGTCCCTGTCCGGGGTTCCACACCAGGAGCCTGCCGCTGCGGGAATGCTTTGCCGCCCACTGACTGAAGAGCTGGGCCCGGAAATCCGGGGAATCGAAGCCGGACAGGCCCCACACCGTGTCCAGGTGATACCGAATTTTGTGGACTTCGCCGTTGAATTCGGTCCGAAAGTAGGCCTTCGGCAGGCTGTAGGGGGCGTCATGGGTGAAATCCGAAATTCCGGCCGCCGTCGATTCGCTCCCCCCTTTTCGGCGAAAGTGATACACCGTATGCTTGTCCGTCTCTTCTCGGTAGACGATGTTCCCTCCCGCATCGCCGATCATCCGAGCAACGGCCCTGCCGAGAGGTTCCACAACGACCACAGCGGCAAGCGATGGCGGGCCTTCTTCGGTATTGAGGTGTCCGAGGATTCCCTCCACCATGTGTCTGAGCACCGGTTCCCCCGCTTTCGCCGGGAGATTCGCTACGATGAGGGCGAAGCGATTTTCGGGAAGCCGGAGAAAGGCCAAGTCGGCCCGTACGGCATAGTTCTCTATGTCGTTTATTTCGGCATTTGCCTCGGTAAATCGGACGGCAAGACAGTCACGGTCCTGGAGGACGACTTTCATCTGTGGGTTTCTCTTGGCAATGGAGAGACCGAGGATGCCGACTCCACAGCCAATATCGAGAAGCGTGTCGACGGCGGAGAGATTGATCTGTTTTACAATGGTCTTGAGCAGAAGCTTGCTTCCCGCATCAACCTCATGGCTGCTGAAGAGCGCAAGGGAAAGATGAAAACGGAGTTCCGCACCGTCGAAACGAAAGGTGACGGTTCTGTTCGTGTAGACGTCTACCATGCCTCTGCTATTGATTGACCCGCTCTACGTAGTCCCTGCTCTCCGTATTAACGAGGATTTTCTCACCCTCTTTGATGAAGATAGGAACCTTTACCTTGAGGCCCGTTTCGACTTCCACCGTCTTCGTTGCCCCGGTGACCGTGTCTCCCCTTACCGCATCTTCCGCCTTGGTGACGGTATACACCACCTTGAAGGGAAGCTTGATGTCCAGGGGACGGTTTTCCCACATAATGAGGGTAAAGGTCTCTCCCTCTTTCATCAGTTCGAGATATTCCGGAAAGGATTCGAGGGGAACTTCGAATTGTTCGTACGTCTCTAGATCCATGAAATGATAGGCATCCGCATCGGCGTAGAGAAACTGACAGTCCTTGTCCTCCACCAGGACCTCTTCGACCTGGTCCTGGGTCTTCATCGTCTCTCTCAATACCTGTCCGTTATTGGGATTTTTCAGCTTCGTCCGCACAAAGGCCGAGCCTTTGCCCGGTTTTACGAATTCTCTCTCCACCACTATAAAGGGCTCACCCTTTATGAGGATCGCCATCCCCTTTTCCAGTGATCCTGCTTTCGTCATAGTTCTTACCTCTATATGTATGACTTAATGTGTTTCGAAGGCAAACGTCCCTAGACCTTAGCAGAAAAGGGAAAGAGAATCACCCCCTCTAGGGACTCGGCTCCGGCAAGAAGCATGAGGAGTCTGTCCATGCCCAGAGCGACTCCGGAACAGCGGGGGAATCCCTCTTTTCCTGCACCGGTCTTGAAGATGGAGAGGAAATCCTCATCGATGTCGGGGACAACAGTGGCAAGCCGGGTTTTTTCCGCGTACTGTCGCCGGCAAAAGTCGCGTATCCGTACCGGGTCCCGTTCTTCGGAATAACAGTTGGCAATTTCTACGCTGCCCAGGTAGAGCTCCCAGCGTTCGAGCCATGGTCCCTGTAAACACGCCGTGGCAAGGGCGGGAATCTGGGCGGGATAGTCGTAGAGAACCGTCAGGCGGTCTTGCGGGAGATTCGGCTCGATGTACTGTATAAGCAGCCGGTTGAACAGCTCCTCCCAGCTCTCTTCCTCTCCGCCGCCGGCAGCCGCCGAATCCGCGGTTTCCCGCAGGCCGGTTTCTCTCGCCACGGCCGCGAAAGATTTTCGGTCGGGGTGGAGCAGCAGATCGATACCCGTGTGCTGGAGAAAAGCCTCCCGCACACTCAGGCGGTAAAAGGGGGGGCGCAGCCGTTCGGTCTGAGCGGCCGGTGTCTGGGTGAGAGGATCATTAAAGGCCAAGCTCGCCGAAGAAGCAAGAGAGGCGAGGGTGTCAAAGAGCCGCTCCGTCGTATCGATGGAATCCATGTAGTCCGCTTCCACCTGGTACCATTCGAGCATGGTGAACTCGGGATTGTGGTTACGGCCCTGTTCACCTCCGTTTCGAAAGCTCTTGCCCAGCTGAAAAATACTCCCGCTGCCGGCGGCGATCAGTTTCTTCATATGGAGTTCCGGCGAAGGAAGAAGGTAGAGAGGCTCGGCGCCCTCATCGTTGTAGTGGAGGGTTTCGAAGAGTTCGATCGGGGCTTCGGGGATTACTCCGGGACTGAGAATGGGGGTTTCCACCTCCAGGTATCCCTCTTGGATGAAAAAACTGCGGACGGCAGCATGAAGGCGGCTGCGGAGGGCGGCGGCGGCGAAATTCATGAAGAGGAGTGTACCACCCCCGAGGCTTCGTGTATACTTAAGCCCCCATGAACACGAAACTACCGCGTATCGGAGAAAAACTGCACGGTTTTACCGTACAGTCCACCAGACCCCTCGACGAGTATCGGGGAACGGGTATCCGCCTGAGACACGAAGCGACGGGTCTCGATGCCTACCATCTGGCCAACGACGACGAGGAAAATCTCTTCGCCTTCGCCTTCAAGACTCCTCCCGCCGACAATACGGGGGCCGCCCACATCCTCGAGCACATCGTGCTTTCCGGCTCGAAACGGTATCCGATCAAAGATCCCTTCCTCTCCCTGATGAAGGGGAGCGTAAATACCTTTCTCAACGCCATGACCTATCCGGACAAGACGGTCTATCCCGCCGCCTCGATTTTGGAGAAAGACTACTTCAACCTCATGTCCGTCTACGGCGACGCGGTCTTTTTCCCCCTCCTCAAGCGGGAGCTCTTCCTCCAGGAGGGGTACCGGCTCGTTCCCAATGAATCCGGCGGCTGGAGTGTCGACGGTGTGGTATTCAACGAGATGAAGGGCAATTATTCCAGTTTCGAATCCATCGTCGGCGAGTGGTCCTACCGTTCGGTCTTTTCCGATTCCGTGTACCGCTTCGATTCGGGCGGCGAGCCGCAGGAGATTCCCCGCCTCAGCTACGAGGACTTCACGGCCTTTCACCGGCGTTACTACCATCCCTCCAACTGTCGCCTCTTTCTCTACGGGAATATACCTACGGAACGACAGCTCGAATTCATCGAAGAGCACTTCTTGAAGGAATTCGGTTCCGGCGAAGCGATAGAGGATATCGAGCGACAGAGGAGATGGGACGGGCCGCGGGTCTTTACGGTGGACGCTCCGGCGGGCGAGGACGGCGGCAAGAGCACGATTATCATCAACTGGCTCACCGAACAGGCCGCAGACCCCCTGAGCCTCCTCACCGTTCAGGTACTCTCGGATATTCTCATCGGCCACCCCGGCACACCGATGTACAAGACGGTGGTGGACTCGGGGCTCGGCGAGGACGTATCACCCTCCAGCGGGCTGGAGAGCGATATCGCCGAACCGGTTTTTTCCATTGGCGTGCGGGGCACCCTCCCGGAAAAGCGGGAGGAGTTCGAAAAGCTGGTAATGGAAAAGCTCCGGAGTCTGGTGGAATTGGGTATTCCCGATCAACTGGCCCGGGGCGCCCTCAACAGGGTGGAGTTCCGCAACCGCGAGATAAAGGGAGGGGCACCCTTCGGGCTGCGCCTCATGAGCAAGGCGCTGAGGGGCTGGCTCCACGGAAGGGATCCTGAGGAGACCCTCGAGTTTACCCGGCATATGGAGGAACTCAAACGCCGCTACGATGAGGTCCCCGGGTACTTCGAGGATTATCTAAAGCGGCTCCTGCTCAACAATCCTCACCGGAGCACGGTAACGATTGTGCCGAAGCGGGACTCCCTGGATAAACTGCAAGAGGCGATAGCGCAGGCGGTGACCGAACATCCCGATCTTCAGGATGAAACGGGAGAAATGAGGATACGGGAATACTTCAAAGCTTTTCAGCAGTTCCAGGAGACGCCGGACCGAAGGGAAGACCTCGAGCGGATTCCCCGCCTCTCTAGAAGCGATCTGCCGAAGGACATTTCGACGATTGAAACGGGAAGTGAGGACTCCGGCGGTATTCCCCTCTGCAGCCATCGCCTCTACACAAACGGCATCGCCTACGTGGATATGGCCTTCAATCTTCATGGGCTTTCCGATGACCAGCTGCTTTTGGTGCCCCTTCTTGGAAGGATGATTTCGTCCTCCGGTCTGCCGGGGCTTCCCTACGACGAGGTGGCTCGGCGGCTGGCGGTATCCACCGGCGGGCTCTATCACAGCCTCGAGGTGAGTTCGGTCGTCGGGCGTCCGGATGAGATGAGTGCTCTCCTTCTTTTTCGCCTTAAGAGCCTTTCCGAACATATCGAGGAGGCCTTCGATCTCAGCTCTTCGATCCTGCGCGAAGCGCACGTCGACGACGCGGGTCGCATCCGGGAGGTGCTTTCGGAGTTTCGCAACGACATGAAGGCCTCGATCATCCCCGCGGGCCACTCCTATGCCGCGTTGAGAGCGGGTTCTCTCCTCAATCCGGTAGTGGGCGTGGAGGACCGATGGAGGGGGCTGGCCCAGCTCGACTTTTTAATGAGTATTGGGGAAGAGGGGCAGAGAAGCGTTGAGGAGCTTGCCGAGTCTCTGCGGGGCTTGAGAGACAGGATCATCTGCCGGAAACGGCTGCTTCTCAATATCACCGCCGAAGAAGAGGCCTTCGAAGAGGTCCGGCGGGCCGCGCTGGATAGGTTCGCCGGACCCGAAGTTTGCAAAGTGGGAGAAAGCGAAGCGAAAGGCGACGAAAGCCCGTTCGCAGAGAGCCTCGCGACGGCAACGACGCCTCTTTCCTCGAAGGCCGCCCCGCTCTGGGAAAGCGTTATCGTTCCCGCCGCCGTCGGCTACGCGGCGACGGTGATTCCCGCGGCGATCTACGGAGAGGCCGCCCATCCGCTGCAGCTGCTTTTGGCCCATCTGATGAAGACAGACTATCTCTGGGAGAAGGTCCGCATGCAGGGCGGGGCCTACGGGGCCTTCGCCTCGAACCACGGGCTCGAGGGGTTCTTTTCCCTCCTCTCTTACCGGGACCCGGATGTGGGAAGGAGCCTCGAGGTTTTCGAAAAGGCTTTCGAGGATTTTGCCCATACCCCTCCCGAGCCGGCGGAATTGGAGAAGGCGGTTATCGCGCTTATCGGAAAAGATGCCCGGCCGAAGTCGCCGGGCGAAAAGAGCATCGTGGGTTTGAGAAGGCTGCTCTACGGCATAAGCGACGAATCGCGGAGGGAAAAGCGGCGGCGGATGCTCGATGCGCGGCCTGCCGATATAGCCGCTCAGGCGGCGGCCCTGAAGCCGGAGTTTTCGCGGGCTGTTCGGGTAATCGTGGCGGGAGAAGACATGGCCGCTCAGGCGGAGGCCCGCTACCCCGACGGCGAAAAACTACGGACCCGCCTCCGCCTGTAGACGCGAACGGCAGGTAAAAAAGTGGACATACGAAAGGACGATATCAGGCGGCTCTATTTCTCTCTTACTCTCCCGGCAACCTTGAGCCTCATGGTCCTTGGTCTCTACCAGTTTTTCGACGGCATATTCGTGGGACAGTGGGTCAATCCCGATGCCCTCGGGGCGGTGGGACTGGTCTATCCCTTTACCCTGATCAACAACGGCATATTCCTCTTCATCGGAATGGGCAGTGCCAGCCTCCTTAGCCGTTCGATCGGTGCGAAGGACCGGGAGGCCGTAGATGCGATATTCGGCAATCTTCTCCTCCTCAATATCATTTTATCGGGGCTGCAGGTGGTATTCGGCCTTCTCTTCGCCGAGCAGATCGTGTCCTTTCTCGGCGCCGAGGGCAGGATGCTCGACTACGGGGTACGCTACCTGCGGATAATCGTCATCGGCTCGCCCTTCATCAACTTCGCCTCCAGTGCGAATGTGGTGATACGGGCAGAGGGCCGGATGCGCAGCGCAATGCTCATCATGTCCAGCGGATCGGTCCTCAATATCATCCTCGATCCGATCTTCCTGGGGCTTCTGCATATGGGGGTGGAGGGGGCCGCCCTGGCCACCGCCATAAGTCAATCGGTCACCGCCCTTATATCCCTCGGCTATTTTGTCAGGGGAAGAAGCACGGTGCGCGTCGTTGTCTCCCGATTCCGTTTCACCCGGCACCTGCGGGAAATCGCCGCCGTGGGAGTATCCGGCTTGGCCCTGCCCGGCATGACCATCGTGCAGATAGTCTTCATCTTAAAGAGCACCGCCCATTACGGGGGAAGCAGGGAACTGATCATCATCAGCGCCGTGATCAAGATTCTCAACTTCATCTTCGTGCCTATCTGGGGTGCCTGCCAAGGCTTTCAGCCTATGGTGGGGATTAATTACGGGGCTAGGGATTACCGCCGCGTTCGACAGGCATTTTTTATCTTCATTGTCTCTACCTCTCTCTTTGCCCTGCTCATATGGCTGTTCATCATGGGGGCTCCCCGCGTGGTTCTCGGCTGGTTCATTACCGACCCGGGGATCGTGGAGGACGGAATACGGGTGATTCGTCTCTATCTCTGCGATTTTCCGATCTACGGGTACATGCTCCTGGTGGTCACCCTCTTTCAGGCCCTGGGGAAGGGTTTTCACGCGGCCTTTCTCGTTATCAGCAGAATGAGTCTTCTCTTCATCCCCATCGTGCTTTTTCTGCCCCGTGTGATAGGAATAGACGGCGTGTGGCTGGCAACGCCGGCGTCGGACGCCTTTGTGGTGGTGATAGGGACCGTAATGGCGGTTCGGGAACTGCTGCGGCAGAGACGGCTCGAGTTGGAGACATCTTAGAACACCGGCGTTAAACCGGCGCAATAGAGCACTCCCGCGGTACGGAACATGGAAAATGGAGTCCCTAAGAGTATGATACCGCTGCTTCCCGCCAATTCGATCATTTTCTCATCCGGCTCTTTTCCCCGTACAAAAAGAACGGCCCCGATGTCGGCCATCTCGGCAGTCCTGATCGACTGGAGGCTGTTCAAACCGGTGATCAGGAGAAGATTGTCGGTAAGAAGAGTCAGAACCTCGCTCATGAGGTCCGATGCAAAGGCCTTTTCGACTCTCCGGTTCTCCGCGGAGGACGGATCGGTAAATATCCTTCCTTCCACGAGCCGGCGGGTCTCTTCTATGCGTAATCCGTTATTTTGCTTCACTACTCCAATATAGCATGAAGAAGAGATTTTTTTCTTGACAGGAATCGCCAGGTGATAGTACACTGATACTAGTCGTGCAACCGTGTGCATACGATGCGCGGCAGGAAAATTCACTAAAAAGGAGTGTTTACCAATGCGTAAAAGACTAAGTGTGCTGATTATCTTACTCATCGCATTTGCCCTCGTGGCAGGCGTCTTCGTCTCATGCGGAGGAGGAGAGAAAGAGAGTAAAGAGAAAGCAGAAAGCGCTGAATCATCGGGAAAAGACTACAGCGACAATGAATGGACCGACGGCGAGGACCTTTCCGGTACCACCGTCAACATCTTCGGTGCCTTCGTAGATACCGATGCCAGCCGCTTTGAAGAGAGTATGGTTCCTTTCGA
>CAZQNO010000084.1:0-10316 GCA_964594775.1 uncultured Spirochaetaceae bacterium | reverse complement strand
AAGTGCTTCGCTCTCAGCGAGTATCTATTTCCTATCCCGCATGATTTGAACCACTTCAACGCATTGGACTTTTGCTCCGGCGAGCAGAATACCAAGAGAGGCGGATAAGCTTCCTTTTATATAGATTCTCTTTATCCTTGCTCTGCTTTTTAAAAATCGATCTGGAATTCCCGCTGACGAAAAAGGGGCCGTTCGGCGATAACAATTATCAGGGCAACGACAGCGCAGAGGACGGTCTGAATAACTCTGGTCTCCAGGGAGAGGTGAAAGATCTCCCCCGCGGTGTTCCCCGCGAAGTGGAAGAGGATTGCCGAAAGGGTGCTTCGATTGGTGCGGTAGTAAATCCAGCTCATGATAATACTGGTGGGGATGAAGGCGAAGAAATAGCTTATGAGACTCGGCATATATTCGGCAAGCCCGTTTTGGAAGCTCCCCTCTACAAAGGCCAGGGGCAGGTGCCAAAGGGCCCAGATCACTCCCAGCAGGAGACTGGTGTTGAGGAGATTCATTCTCGTACGAAGGGCGTCCAGTCCGTAGCCCCGCCATCCGATCTCCTCCGGTATGGGTCCGAAGATCAACATGAAGGCAAGAAACCCCAATGGGGCGTTTAAAAAGGCTTCACAAAAACGGAGCTGTCCCGGATCTCCCCCGCCGATGAAAGAGAATAAACTAGCAACAATATTGATGAGAAACTGCAGGAAAAGGATAATCGGCCACCAGTAAAGACCAATCCTCCTCGGGTCCACGGCCCGCAGCCAAAAATCTTTTATGAACTCTCTCGCCGGTCTCGCGGAATCGGGCAGCCGGGTGGTATGAACAAAAAGTACTGCCGAAAGAGCAGCACTCCCCCCGGCAAGGGCTATGAGGAAGAAGGACCCCTCAAACCAGCCGAGTTGCTGACCCGCCACCAAAAGCCAGAGAGGCCCCCAGGTAAGGGCCAAATCGAATCCGAAGAAGGCCCAAGGCCGGTAGAGCCGCCGAAGGGCGGTGGGAGCAGCCGCACTGCGGGAATATCTATCTGTCATGGTGATTACCTCCTGTCATAAGGTGTAACAATTCTCCGTGGGAACTAGCAAGACGGGTAAGCTGAAGACGGGAATTGAATTACCATTTTCTGAGTACCGATCGCCGGTGGGTGTCCACCATCCGTTGGGAGATGTAGATGCCTCCAACGGTTAAGAAAACTACCTCATTTGCTAAGAAAATGAAGCAGAATTCCTTGGTGTGTCCGTTTCCCGCCGGCCCAACCATTACCCCTTTGGATTGGTTGCTGTGAAGGAGTGTGTTTACGCATGGAGATGTGAGCGCGTGGGGGAATCCTCGGCTTTCAGTCCCTGCGGGCACCGCTGATGAATTCGGCCACCTCCGAAGCAGTGGGGAGTGCAGTCTGGGCCCCGAGCTGAGTGCAGGCGAGGGCTCCGACAGCGTTGGCGAAGTCTACGGCATTGCAAAGCTCCCGTCCAACGGAGAGGCCGTAAGCAAGAGCTGCATTGAAGGCATCGCCGGCTGCAGTGCTGTCCTTCACGCGGACCGTGTAGGGAGGAATATGTTCGAACTCGTGTTCTCTGACAAGGTAAGCCCCAGCGCCTCCAGCCTTTATGATTACTGTTGTGGCGCCGCGGTCTGTGAGGAGCTTTCCACACTCCCGAAAGTCATTCTTCGATTTGAGTTCCATGCCGGACAGTTGGGTCGCCTCCACCTCGTTGGGAGTGAGGATGGTCGTGTATGGGTAGACCTCGGGGTCGAAGTCGCCCGCCGGGGCCGGATCGACTACGGTCTTTTTTCCGGTTGCGGCGCATTTATGCAGTGCGTGGAGGTTGGTCTCTGCGGGGATCTCGAATTGGAAGAGGAAGTAGTCGGTGCCCGAGAGAGAGGGAAAAATCCGATCGATGTAATCGGTATCGACACGTCCGTTTGCGCCGGCGCTAATGACGATGCTGTTTCGGCCCTTCCCGTCTACCTGTATTACCGCCGTTCCGGTAGCGGTCTGTGATTCGGTTTCAACTAGAGATGCATCAACCCCCTCCTCGTCGAAGATACGGCGATAAGTCGAAGCGAAGAGGTCGTTTCCGAGCTTTCCGGCCATGACCGCAGAGGAGCCGAGACGGCTTAGTGCTACCGCTTGGTTTGCCCCCTTGCCCCCCGGGAGCATGCGGAATGATGAGCCGGCTATTGTTTCTCCAGGAGCCGGAAATCGAGAGACTTCTACTATGAAATCCATATTGATGCTGCCCACAACACAGATACCCATGAATCCTCCTTTCACACTGCGCCGGTGGCCGGCAGTAAAAGCGAAGCTTCGGACCACTACTACGTGAAATATAGAAATGATACAATAGTGCTGAAAAATTTTCAATTAGTTTCAAGAATTTTGCAAAAAAATATTGACAGATCAGAAAAAGATTTCAATAATACCTGTATGGCTTGGCTGAAAGACCACACGCTCACGGAACTGGCGGACATCGCCGGTGTCTCACCCTCGACGGTCTCCAGGGTAATAAACAGAAAGGGCGGGGTGAGCAGAGAAGCGGCGGATAGGGTGATGAAGGTGCTGCAGGAGTTTGACGTGGAGCCGGTCGAGCCCATAGGAAAAAACCTCTCCCTGGGGAAGGCCATCGCCGTCGTCATTCCGGACGGGAAAAATCCATTCTTCCACACGATCTTGTTCGGCGTTGAGGAAATATGCCGAAGGCACGACTACCGCATAATATACTTCGGTTCCCAGAATGACGAGGACACGGAGAAGGCCAACCTAGCGGCCATACTCGCCTCGCACATCCCCGGACTCGTGCTTATTTCCCAGAATCCAGACGATGAGATTCTCGAAAAGCTCACCGCAGCCGGCAAGAAGATTGTTCTCGCCGACAGGAAGGTAAGGGGTATACGTCTTCCAAAGGTCGTGACGAACAACGAGAATGGTGCCTATCAGGCTACCCGCTATCTTCTTGATCTCGGCCACAGGAGCATACTCTACATCGGCGGAAACAGCAAGCTCAGCACCGAGCAGAGCAGAGTCGAGGGGTTTAAGAGGGCGATGTCCGAGGCGGGACTCACATTGGAGCCTGAACTCGTCATCGAGGACTCCTTCGACTCCGATAGGGCTTTCGACGTAGTATCCCGCTTCTTTCCCGAGGGACTGCCGTGCAGCGCCATCTTCTGCGCCGACGACATGATCGCCTTCGGCGCGAAGGGAGCGGTCGAGCATTACGGATTAAGGGTTCCCGATGACATCTCCATCCTCGGCTTCGACGACATTTCATTTGCCCGCTACATGGGACTGACCACCGTCGCTCAGCCTGCTGTGGAAATTGGCCGCAACGCCATGCTGCTGCTGATAGATGCCCTGGAGAACAGGTTGGAAGAGGAGGACTATACGATGGTTCTCGAACCGAGTCTCGTCATACGGTCCACCTGCGGAAGGTCTCGGACTTCCGCGGATAAGGTCGGTGCGGGCGGGACCGCGGTAATCGATCACGATGCGTAGATTTACACGCAAGGAGGAATATATGGCAAAGAAACTGGTAAGCGTCGTTGTGCTGATAACGGTCGCTGCGGGAGCTCTCCTGGCCGGAGGAGCACAGGAGACACAAGAGGAGGAGAAGACCCTGGTCGTGGTGAACTGGAAGGATTACGGTTCCGACGACCAGGAGTTCGTGCAGATGTTCGAGGAGAAGTACGACTGCACGATCGTACACGAGTACATGGCATCGGAGGAGGAGCTGCTGACGAAACTCAGGACGGTGGGAGTCGGAGAGTTCGACGTGGTTCTCCCGAACAGCTCGATCCTCCCTCAGGCGATCAAAGAGGAACTTTTGCAACCGATAGACCCGGCGGAGCTGGAGAACTACGATGCCCTCATCGATACCTTTCTGGGTCGCTCCGAGGCAACCGATGGAGGCGAGATGTATGCAGTGCCATGGGTCTGGGGTTCTACCTCTATCGCCTATAACACCGAGCTTGTGGACGATGAGATCAACAGCGTCGACGTTTTTTGGGACGAGGATTACAGAGGCGAAGTGGCCATTCGCGACGACTACAACGACGCGATCATGCTGGCGGCGATGCACCTGGGGCAGGACCCCAACGAACCGGACGACCTCGAGGCGATCAAGGAGGCTCTTATCGAGCAAAAACCCTACAATAGGACCTACTGGAAGACGGGCGACGAGTTCTCCAAGCTCTTTGCCAACGAGCAGATCTCCGTGGGGCTCGCCTGGAGCGGCCAAACCCTAAGTATGAAGAACGACGGACTGCCCATCGGCTATGTCGTCCCAAAGGAGGGAGCTATCGGCTGGCTTGACTACTGGGCCATCGTGAAGGATGCACCGCACAAGGATCTGGCGTTGAAATTCATCGACGAGCTTATCAGCGCCGACTACCAGCTCTCCTGGGTGGAGAAGGGCGGTCCCTCTCCGGTCAACGAGGAGGCGCTCGCGGGAGTGGACCAAGAGGTTCGCGATTTCATCGGCATGTCCATGGATGACATCGATAAACTGCACTTCATCGCCTACAGGGACAATGAGACCAAGACCATGTGGAACGAATTCTGGCAGGAAGTGAAGGCCCGCTGACCGAATTCGATGCCCGGCCGGCACTATTGCCGGACGGGCATTTGGTTACGGGGATGAGCAATAAGCTCTTCTTGAGGATAGCGTATATGCGCAATGAACGCAACAAGAGAGAGGCCCTATCCCTTCCTGGGATCGGGATCATCGTTATCTTCGCCCTCGTGCCCCTCGGTATCATGGTCTATTCGAGCTTCCAGGTAGAGGGCGGCGGCGGCTTCACCCTTGAGCACTACCGGCGCTTTTTTTCCAGGGATTTCTACTACTTTCTCACCTGGAAGACCTTGCGTACGAGCTTTGGCATCACCCTGGTTTCCCTGTTGCTGGCTTATCCCCTCGCCTTCATCATGGCGAAGATCCTGCCGAAGCAACGCACCCTCTTCCTTTTCCTCATCATCCTGCCCATCTGGATTAGCGAGCTCATACGGGCTTACTCCTGGCTCGTCCTGCTGAGGGACGGCGGGGTGCTGGCGGGTTTCCTGATGAACATAGGACTAATCTCCAATCCCAAGCTGGGTATTCTCTTTACACCGAAGGCCTACATTATCGCCCTTGCCCACATCTTCTTTCCCTTTATGGTCATTTCCATCTACATGGCTATAGAGCGGATAGACGACAGGCTTATTGAGGCCTCACTCATACTGGGGGCAAAGCCGGCGGCTACCTTCTTCCGTGTGGTGCTGCCGCTCAGCTGGCCGGGAGTACTCTCCGGCTTTCTCCTCGTTTTCGTTCCCTGCCTAGGAGCCTTTGTCGAGCCGCGAATCCTCGGGGGGACGCAGGGTACTCTCATCGGGACGATAATTGAGGATCAGTTCTTCGAGATCTACGGCTGGAACTTCGGGGCTGCCATCGGCACGTTGCTGCTGCTCTTCGTGTTTCTGGTCATTTTTCTCCTTCGGCGCCTGTCGGAGAAAGCGCAGCTGGAGGAGTAGGGGAAAAATATGAAGAAACTCCTTGCCTGGATCTACAGCTTCTTCATACTCTTTCTTATCTACCTGCCCATCGGCGTGATGGCGGCGATGTCGTTCAACCGGTCACGCTATAATGCACTGCCTTTCGAGCTCTCCCTCCACTGGTACCGAGAACTGGTAGGCAACGAGGACCTCTTCACCAGTACGCAGTACAGCATCGTCCTTGCGGCGGTGACTGCGGTGATCTGCATTCTTGTAGGTACCCTGCTCGTCTACGGTATCAGCAGATCCTCTAGGAAGCTGAAGAATAGGGTGCAGACCCTCGCCGTCCTGCCCCTTACCATTCCCTGGATCATCCTCGGCATTTCGCTCCTGCTCTTCATTCGCTTTCTCGGCTTCGACCGGAACTACTTCTTTCTACTGATGGGGCACGTTATAGTGACGCTTCCCTACTTCGCCCTCGTGCTAAACGCGAGGATCGACTCCCTCGACCTGTCCCTCGAGGATGCCTCCTACACGCTCGGTGCGAACCCGGTGCAGACGTTCTGGCGTGTCTCGCTTCCTAGCCTCCTGCCGGCGATCCTCGCGGGGGCCTTTCTCGCCTTTCTCGTATCCTTCAACATGTTCGTCCTCTCTTACTTTCTCATCGAGACCGGAGAGTCGACTTTGCCCATAGAGATCTACACCTCGATAAAGTTCGGTTTCACCCCGGAGATAAACGGCATCTCGACCATCATTCTCGGCGCAAGCACACTGCTCTTCGTCGTGATCGCGGTGCTGACGAAACAATCCTTGAAGCAGTTTATGGAGTAAAGAAGTCATGGGATCGCTTACCTTGAAGGACGTAACGAAGAGCTTCGACGGAAACACCGTCGTCGACAGCATCGATATGCACATAGAGGAGGGACAGTTCGTCTCGCTTCTAGGCCCATCAGGTTGCGGAAAGACCACCACCCTCCGTCTCATCGCCGGGCTGGAGAAGCTCGACAGGGGGAGCATATTCCTGAATGAACATCGGATAGATACGATGCCCGTTTATCGTCGTAACATCGGGATGGTCTTCCAGAGCTACGCCCTCTTTCCCCACATGACGGTTTGGGACAACGTGCAGTACGGCCTGCAGATGCGCAGGGTCCCCGCTGATGAACGTGTGCGGAGGATCAGCAGGGCCATCGAGATGGTTCACTTGAAGGGCTACGAGCGCAGAAAGCCGAGGCAGATTTCTGGGGGGCAGCAGCAGCGGGTAGCTTTGGCCAGAGCTCTTGTGATAGAGCCGCACATCCTCCTTCTCGACGAGAGCTTGAGTGCCCTCGACAAGAAGTTGAGGGAAGAGATGCAGGTGGAGCTGCGAACGCTGCAACGCTCCCTCGGCATCACTACCCTCTTCGTGACCCATGATAAGGACGAGGCTCTCACCATGTCCGACCGGGTCGCAATCATGGACGGAGGGCGGATCGTGCAGGACGGTTCGCCGGTGGAGATGTACGAGCGGCCCGTGAACTCTTTCGTGGCCAACTTCCTTGGTGAGGCAAACATCCTGAGGGGAAGCCTACGCCCCGCCCCGGCCGCCGGCAGCCCAGCCGGAACAGCAGCCGGCAGTGCACCCGCTACAGTCGGGGGCGAGCTGACACTCGAAAGCGGAGAGATTTTGCCGATTATCGGCACCGTACGTGCCGACGGACCGAAGAGCTACTGCGTGAGGCCCGAGCGGATACGCATCTCATCTGTGAAGGAGGGGCCTGCGAGCATCCCCGTTCGGGTGGACTTCATCACCTACACCGGCAATCTGAGCCGCTACCGCCTCACGGCTGAGGGGATGGAGATCAAGGTGCACCAGAAGAACGAGAGCGCAATTCCCCCCTTCGAGATGGGACAGAATGCGTACATCATCATTCCAGCAGACACGCTTGTGCCCTTGGAGGAGGGTTGAGCCATGCGGGCCTGGGAATACGAGTCCGAGCACTTCTTCTCGGCTGACCCGCTCGAGGAGCGTGAGTACCAAGGCTGGGGCAAGGCCTTCGACAAAGAGGAGGAGGCAGATCGGCAGCTGAGAGAGCTGTGGCTGGGCTTCGTCCCCGGCTCCGGTGCACCAGTGCGCCTGATCGTTGCCACCGTACAGGCCGTAGAAAATCTCGGCAAGCGGGTGTCGGCTTGGCAGAAGCCTGTCGAAAGTGGCTATGCCGCTCTGCAGAAAGGTGACATGGAGGGGCTCATCGAGGCAACAGTGCAGGTGAACCGGGCCGTACGCCTGGCGCGGGACGACTTCGAGGACGAGTACCATCGCCAAAGGCAATTACACAGCTTTGAGGATTTCAGGAAGGCGAGTCCGATCGAAGCGGAAGCTGAGGCCCCGAGCCGGCATCCGCCCGCTGATAGGGTTCTCGGCAGCTGGGTGGGTCAGGCCGTCGGCGACGCCCTCGGCACTGCGGTAGAAGGGTATTCATCGCGGCAGTTACGCGGGGCCTACGGCCGCATTGACGGTTACGTGAAGACGCCGAGCACGGTGAACGACGACATCACCTACCAGATCGTTTTGCTCGAGGCGGTCCTCGAGCAAGGGAAGAATCTGAGCACGGAGCTCCTCGCCGCCGACTGGGCGATACGCATTCCCTACGCATGGTCCGCCGAGGATGTTGCGCTGAGGAACATACTTGCCGGACTCCTGCCGCCGAGGACCGCACTCACGGAGAATCCCTACCGAGAGTGGATCGGGGCGCAGATGCGGGGAGCCGCGCCGGGACTCCTCTCAGGGGGCCATCTTCTCGAAGCGGCGCGGTTGGCATGGCTCGACGGTTCGTTGAGTCACACGAGCAACGGTATCCTCGGCGAGGTCTTCAATGCCCTGATGGTCTCTCGGGCCCTCAGGGAAGAAGATATTCGGAGCATCTTGGAGTGGAGCATAGCAATGATCCCTGCAGAGACAAAGTACGGGGCGGTCATCCGTAATGCCCTCGAGACCTGCAAGAGCTCCACCTCTTGGGACGAAGCCTGGGCTCGCTGTGAGCAGGCTTGTATCCGCTATCACTGGATCCACAGCTACCCCAACGCTTGCGCCGAGGTGGCAGCTCTCTGGTTCGGAGATGGTGATTTCGACCGCACCGCGCAGATCGTTGCAATGGAGGGGATGGATGCGGACTGCAACGCCGCTCAGGTCCTCTCGATTCTCGGCACCGCCCTCGGCGCCGGGGCTATACCGGTCCGATGGGTCGAGCCCCTCGGCGGTCGTTTCGAGACCTATCTTCGCGGGAAGAAAGACTACAGCTTCGAGGAGCTGGCGGAGATGTCACTCGAAGCGATGCGGAAGCTGCGGGGAGACTAAGGAATACACGGATTGATTGAAAATCCGGGGGACCGAAGAAGACCGGGGAAGTCTGTGGTGCTGAGGAGATTAAGGGAAACGTTGTAGGGCCCCCTGAGCGGTCCATTTCCCGCCCCTTCCATCGACACCTGCCCATGGTAACGGTTCATGAGGCTATTATGTGCGGGAAAATCCGTACCTCTCGCTGCACAGGATGCGTCAGCGTTCGGCAAGTTCGGAGAGCCGGTTTACGAGGAAATCCCACGTAGCGCGGGATGTTCCCTCGGGAATGCCTCCTGTCTCCATGAAGATCCAGGGTTTCCCGGTCTTTTTTGCACTTTCAAAAAGATGAGTCAGGTATTCGTTTTGCTCGTCACGGTCCCATTCGAAGAAGAATTTGTGGCAGCCGCCCACCGGTATGGTACGGTCGGAAGCAGGATTCGAGAGGAAATCGACAAGATTCATAGACTCATGTATGTCCCATGGATTGAGCATGTCGACAGCGGTCTCCAGTACCGACGGCAGTATTTTATTGATGTTGCCGTGGCTGTGGAGATGCACCCATGCTCCATGCTCATGAGCCAAATCGCATACTTTTTTGTGCCACGGTTGTATCCAGTCCACATATATATTCGGACTCATCAGCAGATTGCCCGCCGACCCGAGGTCGTCGCAGAGTATAAGACATTCTGCTCCGCGTTTGAGCACCTCTTCGGCCGCGGTGAAAGTCCACTCACCTACGGTATCTATCAGGCGCTTGGTGTTTTCCGGATCAAGCAACAGTGAAACGAGGTATTCCTCATAATCAATGCAGAAATAATGGGGACCGCTGAAAAAACCGTTCAGATTCGCACCTGTGAGGTATCCCTGTCCCTTGAAATATGCCGCGTCATCGGCGAATCCGTTATATCTCTCCGGCGCAGCAGGGTCCGGCAATTGGAGCTTGTGATAATCCGCCGCCGCTTCTATCGGATAATCATAGTCGCGGTAATTATGGGGATTTTTTCTCACCAGCCGCTTGCAGCCGGTTTCGCACGCGAGCACTCGTTCGGTCTCACTCTTTTTCTCGATAAGGCCGAACTGGAATTCCCCCGGACCGCCATGTCCGAGAGACATATTCGCCCCCCAGCCTATGACCGTAACCGGCTTCAATACCGTCTCGTTGTAGACCAGCATCTTCTCGCGTTCGTCGTCGGGCAGGCGGTCCCATGGATAGTCGAAGTTTTCGGGATTATGAAACAAGCTTTTCGGAAGCTGTTTGTCGGGATTCAAGCTGCGTACCAAATCGTCGTTGTCGAATCCCATGAACCATATCGGAATTCGGTCGTAATCTTCGCCGCGCAGAAGGGCGAGCATGTTTTCTCGTTGAGTCATGGTAAATAGTAGGAAAATTGATCGAAAAGCGCAAGGCGAAAATCGGCAAAATTTACCGTATCGGATCGAGATGGTAGTGTACAATCTTTTCTGTAAAATGAATTCCCCGAAAGATTTTGATAGTGGTTCAAAAGATGTGGGAAGCTGAAGCAGGAGGATCGATACCCC
>CAZQNO010000083.1:0-10320 GCA_964594775.1 uncultured Spirochaetaceae bacterium | reverse complement strand
GGGGTGGAGGGCTGTTTGCTTGTAATATCTGCAGGATTGGGACCAGTAAAAAATGATTTGAACCTCTGAGCCATTTTCCTCTATACTAACGGCATGCATCGCGTCCCTATAAACACCAACGACTCCCCTACGGCCATGCTCGACCTCGTCTACCGGCTCAAGGTAAAAGATGTCATGTCCACCGAGCTGTATACCGCCGACCGGGGGGTCTCCATGAAAGATGTGCAGGTGCTCCTTAAGAGTCACTCCATTACGGGCCTGCCCATCGCCGAAGAAGGCGAACTCTTCGGTATCGTCAGCATGCAGGATGTAGTGACCGCCCTTGAGGAGGGACGAATCGATGCACCGGTAGAGGACTACATGAGCAGAAAGCTCATCGCTTTGGAAGACGATATGCCCATCTCCTTCGCCATATCTTACTTCGAGAAATACTCATTTCACCGTTTTCCCGTCCTCGACAATCGACATAAACTCGTAGGTATGGTCACCGGCAGAGACATCATCACCCGCCTCCTGATCGAAGCGAATAAAGAGCTGGAACGGCTCGAGCGCAACGCGGATAAGAAAGGCGATACGGCTCCCTCAGGAAGAACAGAAAAACGATATTCCGTATACCGCCATGACTTCGAAAACGCCGGCCATGCATCTACTGAGATAAAAAAGATCCTGAGAGAGCGAAAGGTCGGCCCGAAAACAACGAGACGAATCGCCATTGCAGCCTATGAGCTGGAAATGAATCTCGTGGTACATTCCGAAGGAGGTCATTTGGACTTTCTATTCGACGGGCGGAAAGCGGTGATCGAGACATTCGACAGCGGACCGGGAATAGAAGAGGTAGAGAAGGCTCTGGAGGAAGGTTTCACCACCGCCGGGGAGTGGATACGAGCCCTTGGCTTCGGTGCGGGAATGGGACTTCCAAATGTCCGGCGTGTCTCAGACGAATTCAGCCTCGATTCGACATTTGGCGAAGGCTCCCATGCACGATCGGTAATAATTCTGGGACAGGAAGAAGAAAGAGAAAAAGGAGAACCTGCATGACTGTACGAGAAATCATCGATCAGCTCAAAGCGGCGGTCTTCGTAGAAGGGGATATGAGTGTGGAGATAAAGGCGGGCTACAGCTCCGATCTCCTCAGCGATGTTATGGGCAATGCTCCGGAAGAGAGCATACTCTTTACGATTCAAGCTCACAAGAATACCATTGCCGTTGCCTCCCTCGCCGGTATTCGTGCCATTGTTCTCTGCAACGGCAGATCGGCCCCCGAGGATATGTGCACTGCCGCCGAGCACGAAGGGATCAGCCTCATCGGCACTTCGAAGAATCAGTTCACCGCCGGTGCTATAGCCGCAAAGTCCCTCGGCATAGTGTAAGCGCATGCGGATCAAAGCGGAACTGCATATTCACTCCTGCGCCAGTCCCTGCGGCAGTCTCGAAATGTCTCCCCGCCGAATCGCGCGGGAGGCGGCGAGGAGGGGTATCGGCCTCGTTGCCCTGACCGATCACAATACGGCGAGAAACGTTGGTAGTTTCGACCGGTGCTGTCGGCAAGAGGGGATCAAAGCGGTGTTCGGACTCGAGGTCACAAGCAGGGAGGAAGGGCACATTCTCTGTCTCTTTGAAACCGTCGAAACCGCCGAGGAAATGGGTGCACTGATGGAGGCGAGCCTTCCCGACCTTCCCGGTCTATCGGACCGTTCGGACATCTTGAAGCTCAAGACCCGCCGGAGCAGCTGCGACGACCAAGTCTATGTGGATGAAGATGAGCAGATTCTCGGGCTGATTCCGAAGATCCTCATCGCGGCGACCGAATATTCCACGGAGGAGCTTGTTTCTATGACCCACCGGAGAGGAGGCTTGGTGATTCCCAGTCATGTCGACCGTCACGCCTTCAGCATTGTCACACAGCTGGGCTTTCTTCCCCCTCTCTCCTTCGACGCGGTGGAATGCGTGTCTCTTTGCGGTGAAATCGAAACCCACGGAATTCCGGTGATAACAAACTCGGACGCCCATTATCCCGAGGCCATCGGCCGCCGGCCAAGCACCTTCGATATGGCTGAGCTATCCTTCGAAGGACTCCGCCGCGCTTTGCTAAAACGGAAGAATTGCTGATTCTTCCCACTATTTATTGCCAAGACCGAGCGCTTCGATTACTATGAGTGCCCATGAAGACGTATGCAAAGATTAATGAAAAAATTTCCTCAGGAAAAGCAGTGGTGCTTACCGCCGAGGAAATCATAGCTTACGTGGACCGGCACGGAGAGGAGAAGGCGGCGAAGGAAGTCGATGTGGTTACCACCGCCACCTTCGGCCCTATGTGTTCCTCCGGTGCCTTTCTCAATTTCGGTCACAGCACGCCAAAGATCAGAATGACCGAGGCGTGGATTGACGACGTACCCGCTTATGCCGGTATCGCTGCGGTCGACCTTTATATCGGCGCGACCCAGCTGCAACACTACGATTCGGCAAACATCCACTACCCCGGAGAATTCCCCTTCGGCGGCGGTCATGTCATAGAAAAACTCGTTTCCGGTGATGAGTGTTCCCTCTTCGCCCTCAGCTACGGGACCGACGAGTACCCCCGCCGGGAAATCCGCACCACCTTTACCATTGAAGATCTCAACCAAGCGGTGATGGTCAATCCGCGCAACTGCTATCAGAACTACAACGTTGCCACAAACCTCTCCGACAGAAGCATCTACACCTACCTGGGAAAGCTCAAGCCCCATATGCAGAACCTCACCTACTGTTCGGCCGGGCAGCTCTCTCCCCTTCTCAACGATCCCCGCTATCGGACAATCGGCATAGGAAGTGCCGTGTGGCTCGCCGGCTCACGAGGGATCGTCTACGGCGAAGGCACCCAGCATGCTTCAGCTGTTGAGAGAACTGCGAACGGGGTACCTTCCGAGGGTGCGGGAACCCTCGCCCTCTCCGGAAACATGAAGGAGATGGAGAAAGACTACGTGAAGGGAGTGAGCCTCAAGGGCTATGGTGTCTCCCTTTCTCTCGGAGTTGGCATTCCCATACCCATCCTCGACGTGGAGATGCTGCGGCATACAGCGGTTCGAGACGAGGAAATATTCGCCGAGGTCATCGACTACGCAAGGGATTACCCGGAAAAGACCGGCCGAGTGCTCGCCAAGGTGGATTACGGAAGCCTGCGCAGCGGTAGTGTGGAAATCGAGGGGAAAAAGGTGGAGGTATCCTCCATGTCTTCCTACCCCAAGGCCCTCGAGATTGCTGAGAGACTCAAGGCGGAAGTCCGGGATGGGAAGTTCCTCCTCAGCGAAGCGATGAGGCCCCTCCCTCCCGAGCAGAAGATGAAATCCCTCACCCTCAAAGAGGAGGAGAGGAACGGACGAAGATGAGCAAAAAGAAAATACTCCTCAACTTCAGCAAGCAGATCTCGGAAAAGCCGGTAGTCTACCATTTGGTAAAGGACTACGATCTGGTGATCAACATCTTTCGTGCCCGCATTACCACAGAAGAAGAGGGCTACATGGTCCTGGAACTGGAGGGAAGCGGCGAGCGAATCGTCAAGGGCATCGACTTTATCCGCTCCTTCGGTGTAACGGTGAGCGAGGCGGAAAAAGGACTGCGCTGGAACGATGAAATTTGTACTCACTGCGGAAACTGCCTGACCCATTGCCCCACCGACGCGTTGGATTTGGAAGACAGCAGATCCCGTCGCATCCGTTTCGATTCGGATCTCTGCGTGGAATGTCTCAACTGTATCGAGAATTGTCCCTACGGGGCTCTGAGCTCGCTGTTCTAAAGGAGTTGGTCTTACGTGTCCGGACCGCAACCGGAGAAAAAGGAGCTTGAGCTGCTGTGTGGCGGAGCGTTACCACACCGGCGAAGCTTCCTGAGCCGTTCCTTCAAAGGCGCCCATTACCGCTACTTTCTCTTTCATCCCGCCCTCTCTTCGAAGGAGGAATTGGAGCCGGGGCTCATTTCGTCGATCATTCGAAGGCTCCGCCGAGAGCTCGAAAGCTACATCCGATTTTACGCCGAGTTTGCCGAAAGTCTCGAGCCTCTACAGATGCTGCCGGAAGGTCCCAAAGGAATTCCCGTTTCGGCCCGCCGTATGCACGAGGCGGCAATTGCCGCCGGCACCGGTCCCATGGCGGCGGTTGCAGGGGCCTTCGCCGAACTCATCGTGGAAGAAGTTCTGCGAAAAATGGGGACGCTCGGACTCGATCCCGACCGGGCGGAGATCATTGTAGAAAACGGTGGAGACATCTCCATGCTCCTGCGCCGGCCTCTTTCCGCCGCCCTCTACGCCGGATCCGATAATCTCCTCAACGACCTCGCCTTCCTCATCGATCCGGCGGACAGAGAGCCGGGACGTCTTAGAGCGGTATGCTCATCCTCAGGAAAAATGGGACACTCTCTCAGCTTCGGCGGCTGCGACCTGGCAACGGTCTTCGCAGGGAGCGCCTCCCTCGCCGACGCGGCGGCCACCTCCCTCTGCAATTCGGTACGGAGGAAACCGGACATAGAGAAGAATTTAGAGAGAATTCAAAAGATTGAGGGGATAGACGGAGCGGTCCTGGTGATGGGAGAGACCTTCGGCAGCATCGGTAAAATCCCCCAATTACTGCGGCACGGAGACCCGGATCTGCGCGCGAAGGTCAGCGCAGATCCGCGCTCCGGTTTCTTTTCGGTATAGTCCTTAGTTGCGGCGCCCGAAGATCGTCAGAAGGAAGAGAAAGAGATTGATAAAATCGAGATAGAGCTTGAGGGCCCCCATTATGGAGAGCTTGACGTACTGCTCCTCGTTTACCGATGAACCCATCTCCTGGTTCCACCGCTTGATTGTCTGGGTATCGTAGGCGGTGAGGCCGAGAAAGACCGCCACACCGACATAACTAATCAGGTAATAGAGCCCCGGGCTGCGGAGGAAAATATTAATGATAGAGGCAATGATGATTCCCCAGAGCGCCATGATAAGATAGTGCCCTATTCCCGACAGGTCCCGCTTGGTGGTCATGGCGAACAGACTCATGCCGGCGAACATCCCGGCGGCGGTAAAAAAGGCGAGTGAAATAGTCTCACCGGTATAGGCGAGAAATATCACCGAAAGCGTCACCCCGTTGAGAATTGAATAGGCGGCAAATGCCATCGTTGCGGCGCTCGCGGACATCTGAAAGATCCTTGCACTCAGATAGATAACCAGGCCGAATTCCGCCAAAACGAGCAGCAAAAAGAGCATCGGCGTTTGGGCAAGAGACATCACCCAGCGGGGATTGCTCGAGATTCCCATGGCGATAACCCCGGTAATGGCAAGGCCGGCGGTCATCCAAAGATATACGTTGCGAAGTATGTTTCGTTCCCGTACCACAGGAATTCCAAGAACCTGCTCTCTGCTTTGGGCCATACATATCCTCCTTGTAAAGTCGTCATAAGTAAATTCACACTTTTTCCCTCCCCGGTCAAGACCGAAGCGGCACTACCGGCAATTCTCGATTTGGAAGTCTCTTGACTTCCAAATCGAGAATTTGCTTCATTTCCTTAGCAATAATTTCGTTTTTTAAACTGTTGGAGAATTACTGCGGCAATACAAATTTTATTTCTTTCTAACAATTTCCTTATATACTCCTATTAGACTGCTCACATGATTACCGACACCGAACAAATCGGAAAGATCGAGCTCAAAGCGGCACTGCCGAGCCAGGCGATAGGAAAGATCGCTTCTTCCACCTACTATGTTACCGAGGATACCCCGATCGAGACTCTCTTCGAAATGTTCAAAAACAGTGAGATGGATGTCCCGGCGGTAGGAATTGTCGACGAAAATATGGCCGGTGTCGGCGCGGTAGTGAGAAAGGAGCTCATATCCCTGCTCAGCCGGCCCTTCGGCCGGGAGGTCCTCAAAAAACGGCCGGTGAAGAGGGTGCAGATCAATCCGAGGAGTTTCATCATAAGCCGGCACATTTTCGCCGTCAGCGATGTAATCCGGAATGACGATCGTCTTGGAAAGGACGATTTCTACCTCCTCCACGATGAATCGGGGAAATATCAGGGCCTCTTCTCTACGAGAGACCTCCTGATATATCTTTCGAGCCTCACCGAACAGGATATCACCCTCGCCCACAGCCTTCAGACACGAATGGTGAAGGAACGTCTCTCCCTGCTTACGGCGGAACTCGAGGTCACCGCCTCGGCCAGCACTGCCAAGGGAGTCGGAGGAGATTTTTACTCTCTCAAAAAGGTTTCACAGAAAGACTGGATTATCTCTCTCTGCGATGTTTCCGGAAAGGGTGTGGCGGCTTCGATCATAACCGCCATGCTCTACGGCATAATGGAAACCTTCGAATACCGCCGGGGCCTCGTCGAACTCGTGTGTAAGCTTAACAGATCGATCTTTACCACTTTCAATGCAGAAAAGTACTTGACCGGCATCTTTTTACACTTCGATGAGGTAACGGCAAAACTCGGCATCCTCGATATGGGACATTCCTACCTAATGCTCATCCGGAAGAAGAAGCTTCACAAGATCAATTCTTCATCAAAAAATCTTCCTGTGGGAATCACCGACAAGATAGATCCACAGCTTGGTTTTCTCAAGCTCGAGCGGGACGACATGGTCATCCTCGTAACCGACGGTCTGGCCGAACAGGTAAATCAAGAGGGAGAGGAGTATTCGGTAGAACGACTCTACCGTTTAGTAATCAAACATGAGGACCGCAGCCTCGAAGAAATTCGCGAGATCGTCCTTGCAGACTTCAGCAGCTTCAAGAAGGACGCCCCCTTCTACGACGACGTGACCTTCCTCCTGCTCCGTTATCCGAAGGAGGAGGAATTCGATGAAACCTTCGAATGGGAAAAAAGTTAGCTGCGATCAAGTGCTGTCGCGGTAACTTCGTCGCACCGCCACGGCGTTTCCCCTGTCGTTAAACACCACCCCTTCGTTCCAAAACTCCACCGCCGCAAAAAGCGCATTGCCTCCGTCGCTTTCATTGCTTTCGGGAGTCGCAAAGGATACGTACTTCACCATTTCTTCGAAATCCTGACTTTCAAAGGCCTCCTGTTTATGATGAAAGAACTCGTTCCACTGATCAATATAGTGAAAACCTTCTCCCTCATCTTCAACGATGAGATGTGCATGCCGGGTGCTGAAGGAGAACCAAATCTTCACCTTCTTGTTCGGATTGTTTTTATTGCCATGACGTACGGCATTCTTAATAATTTCACTTATTTGCTGCTCCAAAAGATTAATCTCATGAATCTCCTTCGGAGCCTTCTGCACGATGATCTGACTCAGATACCGTACCTTTTTCAGATCGAGGTTGAAGTCTTTATGGTACATTCCTTTCTTATCGAAGAGGCGATGATCTGCATTCTGAATTATTCCACGGTACCGGCCGTTTCCCTTACTCTCGAGCCGCTTCTCATCCTTCTGCTTCTCCTCAACTAGCTGGACCCGTTTCTTCCCCTCCTCCACCGACTCCACCAGGGGAAGGAAACCGGTGAGTTTAGTGAACTCTATCACCCTCCGCACCGCCCCGTGTATACCGGAGATGAAAAGACGTCCTTCCTGCTTTCTCAATGTCGTATATATCGAGATTATCGTCCCCACTCCGGTGGAATCGATGTAGCTGAGACCTTCAAAATCAATAATAAAGAATAGATAACCCTCCGCATGGTATCGGAAAAACGATCCCTTCAGTTCCGATGAGGTGTAGAGGTCCATCTCACCGCAAACCGTCATAATCACCACCGATGATTCGATGTTGGACTGTATCTGCATGACTCCTCCCTCTGCCCCCATTTTCTTGCATAACATTAATTGCATGTCAGTTTTCCATGAGAAGCTATTTAAAAATCGAGTAAAGACTGTATACTCGAGCCATGGAGCTCTTCTCACAAAAGGACGAAGACGAACAATCACCCCTAGCCTACCGCATGTGCCCCCGGGATCTGGATGAGTACATCGGGCAGGAGCATATCGTGGGAGAGGGCCGTCTGCTGCGCCGCGTTATTCAAGCAGATCGACTCTCCAGTCTTATTTTCTACGGACCCCCGGGAACGGGGAAGACCTCCCTTGCCCGGGTGATCGCCAACACCACCGAAAGCGCTTTCACCAGTCTCAACGCCGTTTTGAGCGGGGTAAAGGAACTGCGGGAGCAGATCGAAAAGGCAAAGGAACGCTTCACTCTCTACCGGACCCGCAGCATCCTCTTCGTCGACGAGGTCCACCGCTGGAACAAGGCCCAGCAGGACGCCCTCCTGCCCTGGGTGGAAAACGGCACCGTAGTTCTCATCGGCGCAACGACGCAGAACCCCTATTTCGAGGTCAACGCGGCTCTGGTCAGCCGCAGCAGGATCTTTCAACTCACCCCCCTAAACCGGGATGAACTCCTGCGGGTAGCGCGTCAGGCCCTGGAAGATCCCCGCCGGGGCTACGGGGCCTATCGGGTGGAATTCGAGGAAGGGGCCCTCGAGCACCTGGTGGACGTAGCCGCCGGCGATGCCCGCAGCCTCTTGGGGGCCATCGAACTGGCCGTGGAAACAAGCCCAAAACACTTCCCTCCTGCCGACGGACAGCGGATCTACATCTCCCTCGGCGCGGCGGAGGAGAGCATCCGGAGAAAGGCGATCCTCTACGACAAGGAAGGCGACTACCACTTCGACGTGATCAGCGCTTTCATCAAGAGTCTGCGGGGAAGCGACCCCGATGCGGCCCTCTACTGGCTGGCCAAGATGGTACAGGCGGGAGAGGATCCCAAATTCATCTTCCGAAGAATGCTCATCTCGGCATCCGAAGATGTGGGTATGGCCGACCCGTATGCCCTATCTGTGGTCGAGTCGGCGGCTTCGGCCTTCGAACGGGTCGGGATGCCGGAGGGACGCTACCACCTCACCCACGCCGCCCTCTATCTCGCAACTGCACCGAAGTCCAACTCGGCCCTCGGCTTCTTCGATGCCTTAGAAGCGGTCAAGAGGGAGGGTGAGGACGAAGTCCCCCGTCATCTCAAAGACGCAAACCGGGACAAGGAAGGATTCGGCCATGGAGAGGGCTATCTCTATCCCCACGCCTACCGGGAACACTGGGTGGCACAGCAATACCTGCCCCGCGCCCTTCAGGGACGCCTCTTCTACCGCCCGACACAGATAGGCCGGGAGGCGAATATATTCACCGAAGTGCAGCGTCGCCGGGAGGCGAACCTCGCGGCGATGATCGGCGAGGAGAGTCCGGAAATCCTCACCTACTCGCCTCCGGATAAAGAACGGGAACGCTGGCTTGCCAGGCTTGTCGATAATCGCAGCGCCTCCCTCCTGGCCCTCCGCGACAGGGTATTCGAACTCCTCGCCCCCGCCCGCCATCACCGTATCCTTGACCTCAAGGCCGACGACGGCCTCCTGCTCTGGGAGGCCCTGCGCCGCGCGCCGGAAGGGGGAGTGTCGGGTATAGTAGAAAACGAGGAAACGCGCCGCCGGCTGGAACGCTACGCCGAGGCACTGGAGCTGACCGAGCGGCCGGTGCTTTATGAAGGGGGAATAGAAGGAAGAGAGAACTACGATCGGATCGTTGGACGCAATACGAGCATCCGCGAGTGCGACAAGAGGCCCCTCCTTGGGAAAATTTACCCGCTGCCGGCCGAGGGAGGACGGGTGGTCCTCGCCGAAACGGTGCCCAAACGGTCCTGCCGGCTCTCCTCGCTCCCTGAAATTGCCGACCTGCCGGCGGAGAGCAAAGAGATCCTGCGAAAAGCCGAAATGGAACTCTACAATCCCGACGGCAATCCCCTGCTGCAATGGGAGGCGGAGGACTTTCGGCCTCCAGCAAAAGAGATCGGCTTCCGCCGAATCGAGATCGAAACGGTGGAAATGAAGGAAACTAGACAGCTGCGAGAAGCGGACTTCGTCCGCTGGTTCTCCGGTGAAGAGGAGAACAGGATTCGCCTGCGCGGGGATCTCGCCGGTCTCTTGGCGGGGCGCACCGTTAACTGGAAGAGTGAATACGCACTGATACTTCTGGAGAAATAGCGGTAAAAGGGAGAAGGCGCCGGGCAGAAAAAAGCTGTCCCTGCTCGTCTTTACCCCGTTCATCCTTAAGCGGGCAGCCTTGACAAAAAAGAAAAAATTCTACAAAGTGTCCGACACACGTTACCGGCAGGCCCTGCGCTTTTACTTCGCCTGCTTCAAGAAGTGGTGGATATAGTTCAATTGGTAGAGCGCCAGATTGTGGTTCTGGTTGTTGCGGGTTCAAGTCCCGTTATCCACCCGAGAGGCACCGTCGAAAAAACGGGCTTCGTACGTGAGTGCGTCCGTAGCTCAGCTGGATAGAGCGCCGGACTTCGAATCCGTAGGTCGCAG
>CAZQNO010000082.1:0-10347 GCA_964594775.1 uncultured Spirochaetaceae bacterium | reverse complement strand
AGAGGGGTGGAGGGCTGTTTGCTTGTAATATCTGCAGGATTGGGACCAGTAAAAAGCTATTGGGCATCCCACACCGCCGTCGGCCGGACGGAAAGGCCCGTAAGTTCCTCCAATGCCTCCCGGCTCTGCGCTTCTGCGGCAGCACTCTCCTCTTCGAGCTGTTTACGCCTCTTTTCAATCGCATCGAGGCCCAGCTTTCCGGCGCTTCCGAGGGAACTGCGGCTTTTGATGCTCTCCTCGGGACTGCGGCTTTCCAGCTCGTCGAGGTGGGCGCCCACGTGACGGTAGGCATCGCGAAAGCTCTCGCCCTTTTGCACCCGTTCGAGGGCGGCATCGGTGGCGAAGACCTCCCTGTTTTTTTCGAAGACCTCTTTGAGGGCCTGCTCGTGAAACTCGAGGGCCTCGACGGTCCGGTGCATCACGGCGAGACTGCGATGAACCAGGCGCAGCCCCCGGAGGAAGGGCTCCTTCGTCTCCTGCATATCCCGGTTGTAGCCGCTGGGAAGGGAGCGGATAATCCCCTTAACCTGCTGTGCATAGGCCGAAAGGCTCGCCGATTTGCCCCGTATCAGTTCGAGGACGTCGGGGTTCTTCTTCTGCGGCATGATGCTCGAGCCGGAGCAGAGCTCATCGGGAAGGGAGAGGTAGCCGAACTCGGGAAGGGAAAAGAGGATAAGGTCCTGTGCCGCCTTACTGAGGCTCAACATGAGCTGCTCAGCCGCGTCGAGGAGGAGACTTTCGAACTTCCCCCGGGCGTTGTTCGCGTAGATTACATTTACATGAAGGGCCCGGAAACCGAGCAGGCTGCTCACGTACTCCCGGTCCAAAGGAAGGGGTACTCCGTAGCCGGCGGCCGATCCGAGTGGACAGCGGTCCACGTGCATGGCTGTACGAAAAAAATGGAGCAGGTCGTCCGTCAGTTCCTCGGCAAAGGAAGCGGCCCAGAGACCCACCGAGGAGGGCATGGCGATCTGCATGTGGGTCCGTCCGACCATTGGGAGTCCTTCATATCTTCGCGCGCAGCGGAGGAAGGATCCGGCGAGGGCCAGCCCTTCCCGGATGATACGAAAGGAGGCATCCCTTCCGAAGAGCCTGAGGGCCGCCAGGACCTGGTCGTTACGGCTCCTGCCGGTGTGGATCTTCTTTCCCGCCTCGCCGATCCGCTCCACCAGGGCGTTTTCGATTGCCGTGTGCCCGTCTTCATCGGAGGGCCGAATGGGAAACTCCCCCCTTGCGGCCTTCTTCATAATTTCCCGGAGGGCCTCCTCCAGAAAGGAGAGCTCACTGCCGTTAAGCATGCCGATCCTCTCGAGCCCCCGGGCATGAGCGATGCTCGCCGCCGCATCGGAAACCAGGAGCTCGCGGTCGAGCTTCCAATCCTCTCCCACGGTAAACTCCTCCACCAGCCTGTCCAATTCGTAGCCTTTCTGCCAAAGCTTTGCCATACCGGCCATTGTACCGTATGGACGTTGAATATGTCAGCCGTTGATAAGGCCATGCCGTCTTGCTATACTTTTTTCATCACAAGCTGCGGAGCATTAATGGAAATCTATAATAAGCTGCGGGAATTTCTATCGGAAGAAGCGGAGGCGGTAAAGACCGCTCATATGTTTCTCGGCCTCGGCTACAGCGCCGTCGAGCTGGAAGACGGGCGGCTGGGGCTGGCTTATACCTACCTCACGGGGAAAAAGGGCTGCACCCTCTTTCAGGACTGCCGCGATTTTGAAGGTGCCCCCGCAGCAGAGCTCTTAGAACTCCTCTCCTCCGAGAACCTCATCGAGCGCTCAGCGGCGGTCGCCGCGGTAAATGCCCTCAACCAAAACCGGGCGGGGACATTCGAAGAGGACCGCGATTCTTTGTTGGAAGATCTGGGGGTAAAGGCCGGGGACAGCGTCGCCATGGCAGGCTACTTCGCCCCCATAGCGGCGAAGATCAAGAAACTCGGCGCCGAGGTACGGGCCAATGATTACGGAAAGGAGATCGGAGACACGGAGGACTTTATGCGCTTTATCGAATCGGGAGCTGCACGGGGACTCATCCTCACCTCCACCAGCGTGATCAACGGGAGCACGGAGGAGCTCCTCTGCCGCCTCCACCCGAGCACCCCCTGCGCGATGATCGGCCCGACCACTCCCATGATACCCGAAGCCTTCGCTCATCTGCCCATTCACTTTCTTGGAGGTCTCGTGCCCCGGGACAAGCCGGATGTGCTGAAAGCCGTCCGCACGGGCCGGGGAACCCCGGCGATCATGCGATTTTCGCAGAAGGTCTACTACCGGCGCACTGCTGCCGTCTAAGCGGCAGACCTAACTTACCCGCCCTCAGCTCACCTCATATCATCTAATACCGCAGGAAACTGCGGCATTCCCTCTTTTCCACCGGAAACGCCCCGAAAGTAGAGGTAATTTTTGATAAAACTCTCGACAAAGGGGCAGGAGACCTCTTTGCCGATGAATCCGAAGAACAGGTGAAAGCTCCCGCCGTCATAATAGAAGAAGGGGATGCTGCCCCCTGCGGCAGCGGGGGGGGCGGGAGACCCGACAGCGGCAGCCGCTGACGATTCAATCTCCTTTTCAAGTTCTTCCGGCATCTTTTGCTGAAAAGTCTGCAGCCGATACCTTCCGCAGGCGCGCTCTCCCCAGGCCGAATGCGGCACAATATCCCGCTCGGTAAAATAGACCGCTACCCGCCGATCGCTCATTTCATAGATTCCCGCGTAGTAACCGATAACGTTCGGCGGAAAGAAGGGCAGTCCTTCTTTGTAGTTCGGTCCGGATACAAGGACGGGAACTACGGCTGCCGGATCGTCTGCAGTCGCGGCCTCGCCTTTCACCATCTCCTGTGCCGGCACACTTTTAGTCTGCTCTTCTCGGTTCCGTTCATCTTCAATATCCGGCCCGTCTTTCTCCGTCTCTGCGGTTCCAAGGGCGAAAGCCGATATGACCGAGAGAAACAACAGAAGATTCAGCAGTACAGACAGGCTGCGCCTCGGATACTTCACTCCGTTACGATTCATCCTTGATCCTTACAGTGCCAAGTGCATTCGCATAGCAGCCTCAACAGTTTTCTGTAAAATTTCATCCGCTTTACACTCTTTTTTCGTCGTTCTTTTTCACTCAAGTTACAGAATCGACCGACTTTTCCGCCAGATCTTTGAGAACATCTTCATCCCTCATGAGGTGATAATCCAATATACCCTCCATAAGAGCAATATAGGATAGCTTTTATGGGTAATTTTTTACGCTTTATGTTTGTAGCGCAGCAGCCTATTCCACCGTAACGCTCTTGGCGAGGTTGCGGGGCTGGTCTACATCACGGCCCAGCTCCAGGGCGCAGTAGAAGGCGAAGAGCTGCAGGGGGACCACCAGCAGGAAGGGATACATCAGCTCGTTGCTGCGGGGTATCCACATCACCTCGTCGGCGATCTCTGCAATCTCATCGTCTCCCTCCACCGCCACGGCGATAATCTTCCCTTCCCGGGCCTTTACCTCCTTCATGTTGGAGATGATCTTATCCCGCAGTCCCTCGTCGGGGACGAGGAAGACGCTCGGCGTCGATTCGTTTATCAGGGCGATGGGGCCGTGCTTTATTTCAGCACTCGAATAGCCTTCGGCGTGGATGTAGCTTATCTCCTTGAGCTTGAGGGCCCCCTCCATCGCCACGGGATAGTTCAGCCCCCGGCCCATGAAGAGTAAATTCTCGCACTGGGCGTAACGCCGGGCGATTTCCTGTATCGGCGCGGTGTTGCTGAGGATCTTTTCCACGTGAATGGGGATGCGGTTGAGCTCGGAGACATAGTTGAGTCCTTCCTGATAGCTGAGATGGCGCATACGGGCCATCAGCAGGGTAAAGAGGTAGAGGACACTTATCTGGCTGGTAAAGGCCTTTGTGGAGGCCACGGCGATCTCCGGTCCCGAATGGATGTAGGTGCCTCCGTCGGATTCCCGGGGAATGGTCGAGCCGACGGCATTACAGATGCCGAGGACCGTAGCCCCCTTGCGCTGCAGCTCCCGCATGGCGAAGAGGGTGTCGAGGGTCTCGCCGGACTGGCTTACGGCGAAGTAGAGGGTATTCGGCTGCACGATGGGGTTCTTATAGCGGACCTCCGAGGAGAGTTCGGCATGGGAGGGAATGCGGGCAACTCTTTCCAGCAGATAGGCCCCGACCATTCCGGCGTAGTAGCTGGTGCCGGCGGCGATAATTTCCACCCGGTCAATGTTGAGAAGCTGCTTTGCGGTGAGGTTGAGACCGCCGAGATGCCCCGTCGCCCCCTCCATGTCGATCCGTCCCGTCAAGGCCCGTTGGATGGACATGGGCTGCTCGTGGATCTCCTTCTCCATGAAGGTTCCGTAGCCGTCCTTCTCCATCTGTTCGAGCTCCCAGGTTATCTGCTCGACCTCTTTTTCGATTTCCTGCTCGTTGATGTCGAACATCTTGTAGCCGTCGGGGGTAATGGTGACCATCTCCCCGTCTTCCAGGTAGACCGCCTGCTTTGTGTAGGCCATCATCGCCATGACGTCGCTGGCTATGAACATCTCTCCCTCGCCGACGCCGACGACCAGAGGCGATCCGTTTCGCGCACCGACTATCTTGTCCGGCTCATCGGCGTGAACTACGGCTATTCCATAGGTACCCTTCAGAAGGTAGACCGCCTCCCGCACCGCCGTTTCGAGATTTCCCCGGTACATCGATGCGACGAGGTGGGCGATGACCTCCGTGTCCGTCTCCGTATGAAAGCTGTGGCCCTCCGCCACTAAGCGGCTCTTGAGGGCCTGGTAGTTTTCAATGATGCCGTTGTGGACCAGGACCACCTTACCGCTGTCGTCGGCGATGGGATGGGCGTTTGTATCGTTTACTCCGCCGTGGGTCGCCCAGCGGGTGTGGCCGATGCCGTACTGACCGCCCAGGCCCTCGGGGACCGCTTCCCGCAGCTTCTTCAGCTTCCCCTTCTTCTTAAGAATGGTAAAGCCGCCGTTCTTCCTTACACAGATGCCCGCCGAATCGTAGCCCCGGTACTCGAGACGCTTGAGCCCCTCGAGAAGCACCTCCGCCGCGGGTTTCGGTCCGCAGTAGCCGACTATTCCGCACATATATCTTTGCCTCTTTCTCTCAGTAGTATTCTCTCGGGTAGATACTATATCTCACAGGCCTCGTAATCTCAAGAATCACCGCCCTCATTCTACATTGAAGACGGTGGCCGAATCGGCGATATCCTTCAAACGGCCGTCGTCGTTGAGATAGATCTTATCGTTCTCGATCTTTACGATCTGCTTTTCCTTCAACTCGTCGATGTACTTGCGTATCTTGTCCTGGGGAAATTCCATGTTGAGGGAGAGTTCCCGCAGCACCTTGGGAAAGTCGAGTCCCTCTCCGCCGCCGCCCTGTTCGGTGAAGGCATAGTGGAGGTTCAGGGCGATGAGCCCCTTCTCGTTGCGACGTACCAGATGCTGTATCTGGAGGTTTGCCTGCTGAAGACGTCGGCAGAGCTTGTCTATTATATTCATCGCGATGCGGGCGTTCTTCTCCACCATGTTGAGGAATCCTTCCCGGTCGAATTTGAGCATTTCCACGGTGGAGGCGGCGGTGGCGGTGGCCGTACGGGTCGTGCTCGTGACGATGGCCATCTCGCCGAAGAAGTCACCCTTGCCGAGAACGGCGAGGATGTGATCCCTGCCGTCTATGTTTTTACTGATCCGGACGCTCCCCTCCTGGATGATGTACATGTGCTCGCCCTGTTCACCCTCCTGAAAGAGTATCTTGCCGGCGTCTACCGTCATCCCGTATTTTTCGAATAGTTTCTGTTCCATCGCGTACTCTCCTCACAGAAAAAAGTGCCCCGCCGCGCAAGCAGCGCAGGCCGTACTCCGCTAGTAAGGGACGGAGGTACCCATGAATATAGTGTATAAGAAAATCAAGGCAGTCTCCACCTTTGCGGCGGCTTTCTTTTCAATTCTTCTCATCTCCGGCTGCAGTCCCATGCCCGATACTCGAGAGTTCTTCAGCAGGGACATTCATCCCCCCATTTTCGTAGATGCCGGTGCACCGAGCGAGACCCTCTTCGAACTGCGCTTCAGTGAACCGGCCGCGATGCGGGAGGAGGAGCTGGTAATCTCTCCCCAGGTTCCGGTAGACGAGATTAGCTGGGAGGGCGGCATCTGCCGCATCAAGCTGGCAGGCGAGACGCAACCGGGGCTTGAATACGCGGTGGAGGCGACGGTTCGCGACGGCGAGGGCAACAGCCTGAGCTTTCTCACCCATCTGTACGGCTACAATCCCCGGGTGCCGGCCTTGAGGCTCAACGAGATCACCACCCAGGGTTCGACGAGTAATCCCGACAAGGTGGAAATTCGGATCGAAGAGGACGGCAACACCGCCGGTCTTTGTCTCTACGAGGGGGTCGACAGCTCCTGGACCTCCCGGAAGGTCTTTCCCGCCATTGAAGCGGAAGCGGGCCAGTATATCGTGGTCCACTTCAAGCCCGCCGGTCTGCCGGGGGAGATCGACGAAATCGACGACCCCTATGCCTGCGGGGCCGAAGAGGCCGTAGCCGGGGCTTGGGACCTCTGGGTCGATGGGTCTACCGGTATTTCAGGAAATAACGGGGTCATCGCCGTCTACCGTTCCACCTCCGGTCCGCTGATAGACGGGTTTCTCTACAGCAACAGAACATCTTCATCCGATGAAAACTACCGCGGCTTCGGTTCCACCCGGGCCCTCGAGCGGGCGGACAGGCTCCATGAGCAGGGCGGTTGGGTCTCTGCCGAACGCCTCGTCGCTCCGGAGGACGCGGTCAATCCCGACGATTCCACGGCGACCCGATCCATCTGCCGAATGCCTGCAGGGGTGGACAGCGATTCTGCGGTGGACTGGCATATCGTTCCCACCAGCGGCAGCAGTTTCGGCTCGGTAAATTCGGAGGAGGTGTACGTGCCGTGAGTCACTTGGTTTAGATATAGTCGGCGAAGAGTTCTTCGATGGCTTTCTTCGAGCCCGCACCGACCTGCTGGTTGACCACCGTGCCGTCCTTGAAGAGAAGAAGGGTGGGGATACTGATGATGTTGTAGCTGCTCGCCAGGTCTCCCGCCTCGTCCACGTTGACCTGCACGACCTTGATCTTTCCCGCGTAGGATTCGGAGATCTCATCGAGGATGGGATGGATCATCTTACAGGGGACGCACCATTGGGCCCAAAAATCCACGATCACGGGAATGTCGGCCTTGAGCACCTCCTTTTCGAAATTTTCGCCGGTAACCGCCTTTTCGCTCATTGATTATCTCCTTATACCCTTGTTTGTCTCTTTGAGATCGGTAAGCCTGAAATCCTCGATCACAGTATGCACAAATCGGATCGCTTTTTCTACCTCTTCCCGCTCATTCTCCTCGAGGAGTTCCTCATCGCCGAGCTTTTCCAGCTCATCCTTCAGGAGATGGAGAAAAAAACTCGCCCCGAGAATACACTGCTTCACCTCCCACTCAATTTCCCGATAGTTGCGGGGAAAGCGCCCCAGCAGTCCGGCCAAGGGGTGAAGCCGGTTGGGCAGCTTATCGACGGCCGGTTCGGTCATTTCGAAGAGTTGATTCTCTAAGATCAAGCGGGGCCCGGCGTAGCGGGAGGGGTAGATTTTGCGGTAGAACTTGTCGATTCCGGGCCAGTAGTGGCGCTCGAACTCCCCGAGGGCGCCGTAGAGCTGGTCTACATCGTAAACCTCTTCCTCACCGAGTCCGACAGGAGCGTACTTTTCAATCCGGGAGCGGAGGACGGCTATTACTCTGTCGGCGAAACTCGACTTCTTTGGCGTCTTTGCGCCGCTGTTATTTCTGCGCCGCTCAACAGCCTCCTGGCGCTGTTTTTCCTCCTCCGCCTCTTCCCGAAGCCGGAGGATCCACTTAAGCTCGTCCATCACGAAGCGGTCCAGACCCACGTTCGCCGCACGGGCTTCCAAATATCGCCTCTCGAAGGCTTCCCGGTCTTTTCGGTTTTTTATATAGGTCACCATATAATCGTCGTAGCTCTTGCGGATTTTCTCCACCGCCTTTTCAATTTCCGGTAGAGACAATCTGCGCGTGCGCTTCTGGTCTTTCTTCTGTCTTCCTACATTTTTTCTTTCAGCCACCCTTCGATTCTAGCGCATTGAAATGCTCTTGTCCAATAGTACCGAGAGCCTTTCCTGAAAAACGCAGGGGGCCCGGGGGGCCATACTGGGAGTGAGACGATGAGAGATCGTCGCGGAAAACCGGACCCCCTGCGATAATTCGTGAGCGTTTAGACCGCCTCGAGCAGGTCCTCTTGCTCGTCTTCCTCCTTCTTCTTCGGCGGGACGGCGAGCTCGGCACCCTTTTCGGCGGCTACGCTTGCCGCAACGGCCTCTTTCTCCTCCGTTTTGCCGGCGGAGTCGGCATCGGCTGCGTTCTTGTTGAATTTGGGCTTGAATTCGACGTGCTCTGCGACGATCTTTATTCGTTCGCGGTTCTTTCCCTCCTGGTTGACCCAGCGGTCCTGCTTGAGCCTGCCCACTACCCGTACGCCGCGGCCCTTGTGGAGGTACTGGTTGCAGTTCTCGGCGATCTTTGCCCAGGTCTCCACGTTGATGAAGCTGACCTCCTGCTGCTGTTCGTTCTCCTGCTTGTAGTATCTGTTCGATGCCACGGAAAAGGTGCAGACCGGGGTTCCCTTCGGCGTGGTGTGATATTCCGGGTCTCTGGTGAGGTTGCCTTCGATGATGATGGAATTGAGATTGTTCATGTCGTTCTCCTTTCTCTCTTTCTTTTCTATATGCCGCTTCCGGAAAGCGTTTGTACCTCTTAATAGGGCCTTCGCCGACGGTCTGCTTGCCGAGGGAGAGATTTTTTTTGATTTTTTTCTGAAGGGCAGGGTCAGATAAAGACTCAGTCGTACCAGCGCGAGTAGGAGGCCAGAACGAAGGAGAACTTGTGGTACTTCTTTTCGTTCATTCCCGCCGCCGCAAGGGAGACTTCCAGCCGCGCTTCAATGGGAATTGGGAGGAAGCCCATGAAGGCGGAAAGCGAGGGTCCGTAGGTGACCAATAGCCGCTCGTCTATCAGCACCGTGCCGAACTCGCTCTTTACCGGCACCTCGTACACTGTATTGACGGGAAATCCCGCCCCCAAACGGAGATCGACGGCGGGCCGGAGGAGGTAGCGGGGCTCCAGCTCGATCTCGTACTTACCCCCATACCTCACCTCATCGGCTCCTTCGAGATTTGCCATAGAATAGGCCTGAAGCGATGCTTTGGCAATGGGAATGGGAAAACGGTAGTCGTAGGCGGCCGCAGCGTTGAAAAAGAGGCCTTCGAGGAAGAGATAGTCGGCGTACACCTTCAGGCCTGCGGCAGGGGCGTTGGGGGTACTGGGATGCCGGTAGGGATCTACCCCGCTTGAGGCAGCAATTATCTCTACGGAGGCATCGTAATCGCCGGCGGTGGGGACAAAAAGGCGCGGGCCGAGGGCCACACGATATCTTTCGCTGAAAAAGCGCGCATCCTCGCCGACCAGCCCGTACTTCAACCCGAGCATGATTTCCCCGGGTACGTCGAGCTGGATATTATCGTCTCCCCCGACATCCCAAAATATGTTGAGCCCGGGTATCCAGGTCAGTCCCAGAAGGAGTTTTTCACTCAGACCGAATTCCGCCGCGGCGCTTACGGTGAGTATGTCGTCATTCGACCCGTCAAACACCTTGCCGTCGGTATCGAATCTCTTGCTTCCCGTAGAAGCGGTAATAATTCCGGTGGATCTCAGGACTCCTTTGGGAAGAAGCAGGGCATCATCGGCGGCTGCCGAAGGCGGAATGGCGGCAAGCCCCGCCGCACACAGAAGCACGAGGATGATGGGGGGCAATAGTGCGGCCGGCTGTTTCATTCTACCTAACAGTATTGCCCGAAAGTGCCCCGATGGCAAGGGTTTTTTCAAGAAAGGCGGGCCGGCTTTTTCAGTTATTTTTCAGTAAAGGAGCAGGAGTGTTGTCTTCCCAACTCCACGGGCCACAATTTGCAAGCTTCCGGCGCTCCGGCCTGCCGGGCCCTGCCGGGCGTAAAAAAACCCGCCGGCCCGAAAGGACCAGCGGGTGATGATTCAAAGCTTATGCGATAGCTTAGAACTTCAAGTAACTCTTGATCTGGAAGATCACGTTCTGTGAAGCACCTGCATTGGTACCCATCAGAGGCACTGAGTATCCAACCTTGAATTCCAAGGGAAGTGGTGATTTCAGGAAAACACTTGCCGAAGGAGTTGTAGAGAGCAGATTAGATGCACTGTCGTCAATTGTCTCACCCTCAACTTCAATATCGGGAGACATCGTATAGGCGAAAGGAAGGCTTGCGCTCACATC
>CAZQNO010000081.1:0-10432 GCA_964594775.1 uncultured Spirochaetaceae bacterium | reverse complement strand
AGAGGGGTATCGATCCTCCTGCTTCAGCTTCCCACATCTTTTGAACCACTATCATTTCGTTAAGGAGTGTATGACGATGTCCGCCCCTTGTTCGATGCTGCGCTGAAGATAGGGAGTGGAGAATGTAGCGTCGATTATCAGAGGAAGTCCTTCGGCATGTGCGATTTCTGCGAGGGCAGGGATGTCGGCCACATCGAGACCCGGATTGCCTATCGTTTCGCTGTAGACCTCCTTCGTGTGTTCGTTTATCGCCGGGCCGGACGAAGCGGACGGTGATGCCGAATGACGGGAAGGTCGTACTGAAGAGGGTGTAGGTCCCCCCGTAGAGGTTGCTCATAGAGACGATTTCATCACCCTGCCCGGCAATGTTGAGGATGCTGCGTGTTCGGGGCTGTCGAAGACGTAGGAGGTGGTACGGTACAATGGGGCGGCCCGGGATCCGCTTACGGGATCGGGAACCTGACCTCCGTGCAGGGCCTGTGTTTCGAAGCGGTAGCCTTGGTCTTTCATCTTTTTCTCCTTCTATTAGGGGTTTTATGGGGAGAAACGGGAATTTCTTCCAGCTCTTCGAGTCTGTAGGGAGTGGCCTGATAGACGTAGAAGTTGAGCCAGTTGGAAAAGAGCAGGTGGGCGTGGGCCTTCCACCTGTCGAGGGGAGGAAGAAGGTGATTATCATCCGGAAAGTAGTGTTTCGGCGGATCGATGGGCAGCCCCTTCTTCCTGTCGCGCTCATACTCTCCGGCGAGGGTGTCTGAATCGTATTCGAAGTGCCCGGCAATGAATATCTGTCGTCCCGCATGGGCGGAGACGACACACACCCCCGCCTCCTCTGAGTCGGCCACTAATTCTAATTCCGGACGAGCCGCTATATCCTCCTCTCTCAGCTCGGTATAGCGGGAGTGGGGGACGGAGAAGAGTTCTTCGAAGCCTCGAAAGAGAGGCATGTGGAGGTCCCGGCGCCGGTGCGGAAACACACCGGAGAGCTTGGCCGGCAGCGGATATTTGGGAACAGCGTAGTGGAAGTAGAGCCCCGCCTGGGCTCCCCAGCAGATGTGGAGGGTAGAGTACACGTTTCGGCGGCTGTAATCCATTATCTGAGCCAGCTCCTCCCAGTAATCCACCTCCTCGAAGGGAATCGTTTCCAGAGGGGCTCCGGTGATGATCATCCCGTCGTAGCGTTCGAGATGAGCGTAGTCGGTGTTCTTCGACTCGTGCGAGGCGGGATGGACGAGCTCGACATTCACCTGGATGGGAGTATTGCTCAAGAGCCGAAGGAGCTGGGTTTCCGTGGCGATCTTGGTGGGCATGAGGTTAACCACGGCGATGTCCAGGGGGCGGATGTCCTGGTGCTGCGCCCTCTCATCCGTCATAACGAAGATGTTTTCTCTTTCCAGGGCGTTTTTTGCGGGGAGCTCGGTAGGAATGTTTATCGGCATAAGACCTCCTTGTTTCGGCGCCCCCAACCGTATGCGCCGGGGGCGGGCGACAGGAGGCGGCGGGTTTATTCTTCGTACATCATCATGGCGGAAAGTATGTATATGCGCGGGCAATTCATACGGAAATAGTAAACTATTATCTGGGAGTGCGCAAGGATTTTTTTCATTTTCTTATGCAAGGGCTCCGTGTTACACTATTGAGAGAACATATTTTTGAGGGTCTTATGAAGTACTTCACTCTCATCTTTGTCATGCTGGTCTCGATTTTCCTGCTTTTCGCCTGCGGCTCTTCAAACGATCTCAGCGGCGAGTATGTGTGCACCAAACACATTACAGATGATATGGTCGGAGAGCTGTCCTTGGACTTTCAGAAAGACGGAACGGTGATCATGAAACCCCTGAACAGAGAGGGAAGCTATGAAGTAAACGGAGATACGGTAAGCCTCGATGTCGGCTTCGAGCTCACCTTCACCAAAGAGGGAAACACCCTCAGCTCATCCGACGGCTCGGTAGTCTACGAGAAGAAATAGAGGACACGCGTTTATTAGGGGCCGATCTATCGACCGATTGTGGTGTTCTCAATTTTTTCCCTATACTGTTCGGGAAAACTGAATAGAAAAGGTCTGCCTGAGTTTCTCCAGAAATATTCTCCTCTGCTCCTAACGCATTGAAGGCTGCGACGAAGATGCGGACATAAATATTAACCGAAACGCGCCGCTTTTCTTTGCTTTGGTGGAAAACCGATACCCTTTTTTTCCGGAGTGAACGCGAGAAGTCAACTTGATTCGGTTAATTTCACGGGATAGACTATAAGCAGGAGGCCCTTATGGCATATGAACTGAAAACAAAGGTAAACGATGCGGATGTAGCTGCGTTTATTGCTTCACTGCCTGAAAAGCGGCAGGAAGATGCGAAAAAGCTCGTCGAACTCATGTCGGAGATCACCGAAGAGCCTCCAAAAATGTGGGGCAAGAACATCGTGGGCTTCGGCTCTTATCATTACAAGTACAAAAGCGGACAGGAGGGCGACTGGATGCTCATCGGATTCTCGCCGAGAAAGGCCGATTTTTCCCTCTACACTATGTGCGACATCGAAACGGAACAAGAACTGCTGGATACACTGGGAAAGCACACACACGGAAAATCATGTGTCTATGTGAAAAAATTGGAGGATATCGATCTTTCCGTCCTTAAAAAAATTTTGGAAAACTCGATCGAACATACCCTCAGTCACTCAGCGGCTGAGTGAGGCGTGCTCTCTCAATAGGCGTATGACCTGCGGCAGCATATCGGCCCGCTGGAGGCGTGTGCCCACGGCACCGGCGCCCGGATGCAGCTCGACGAAGTCTCTGGGAGGACTCAGCCCGAAGCGGGTGTAGAATGCCCGGCGAATGAAGTGTTTTACCTCCTCCGGATCCGCCTTTTGCCGGTCGATGTGGACCTGGAAGTAGTCTCCCTGGCCTGCAGCGTTGACGCGCACGGCGGTAGAGTCGGTCCCAAAGGCGGATTCGAGCATGGCCTCGGCTAAATCGATGAGGGCGAGGCCCCGAAAGAAGTTGCCGCCCTCCGTTTCCAGGAAGTCCGGCTGCGTGCCGGCAAGCAGGTCCTCGTCACGGATACCTTCATTGTAGTCCACCGTTACAGCTCCAAAACGGGACAACCATGCATCGAGCAGCCGGGGGCCCTCATATTGCTCTTCCCATTCGAATCGTTCCTGCATCTCTTCCTTAGCCGGCAGGGCGTGCGGGTCGATGGAAAAACATTTATCTCCCCTTTGCGAGAGTGATACACAGCGTATCCATTCCTGCGGATGGTGGATCATCCAAAAATTTCTCACCGTCTCGGCAAAGAGGTAGGCAATCATCGCTCTCAGCGGGACCTCTTCCCGGTAGCTGCGCTGCCCCTCCCTTACAACGGGAATTTTCGGTGTCCGCCATTCTGTGAAAAGATGCTCTTTTTGCGCAGCGGCCGCTTCGCGTACCCGCTCTTCTATCTCTGCCTTGGATATCGAGAGGGGTATTTGCCGCAGCACTTCGCCGATCCAAATCTTCATATCCACGCCGAGTTCACCCGACTCAATGAGATCCTCTTCGATAACCTTGAAGAAATCGGTCTCTTGCGGCAGACCGATGAGAGTCGCCGCGATTGCAGCCGCCTTGCCGGTCAACTTTCTCATTTCGCCTGCGGTAGGAGGCTCATCAGGAGCGCCGGAACCATAAAAACCCCAGGACCACTTCCATGCCTCCCTGTCGCGTTCGACGCTGTAGGGAAAGAGGATGGCGAACCTCTCTGTGGGAACGGGAAAGGTATCGATTATCCGGTAGTTGTCTCGAGGATTTGACGAGATAAGAGCCCCCTCACCGTGGCTGCCTTTCTGCTCGGTTGCCTGGTCGAGAGAACCCGCCCGCACACCGGTGCCGTATTCCGCCTGTGATGCGAGGTGTATCAATAAATCGACCGGAATTCCAAGTTCGTAGAGGCTGTTTATCGCGTTTTTCGTCGCCAGCGTAACCGCCGAGGAGCTGGAGAATCCTCCCTGTGGGATGGTGCCGGTTGTAGCGATACGCATCCCCCGAAAAACGTTCTTTCCGAGCCTCTTCTGTACCCTTGCGCCGAGGTTTCCGTAGCGGAGAGTACGAATCGAGGCGATGGCATTGGCCACGAGGGTGAACGGCCGGCGCATATTGCTGCTCACCCAGAGAGAGCTGGGAGGCAGCGGCAGCCCCATCCTTCTCCTCGTTTCGAGCTCCTCGTCGCTGAAGTATCCGAGAGAAAGAAGCAGCTTCGCGCTCATCTTGGTGCCGAACTCTTCGTAGCTGTAGATGTCATGCACCTCTTCGGACGGATAGAGGATCTCGGTATTGGAGGGAATCGCGCTTATCTTTTCCCTGAAACGGAAATTCATCGGAAAGAGGTGGAGGTGCTGGTCCCGGGCCTCCTGAAGCAGAATGCATATTTGTTCGTCTCCAGATTCGTCACCCGCACCTATCGGCATCTGCCATGCGGGACCGTAGAAGCGTTCCATATCGGGATGCATGAAGGCGATCCTGAGACGCCCTCCGGAAATGCCGACGGCAAGGGGCCGGTCCGCCCTAAAGCCGGTTGACGGTTCCCGGTTTTCCGCCGGTGCAAAGACAAACGCGTAAAGCTCTTCGAGCTGCCGGGCGATGGAAGCTATCTGTCCCGCAGAGCGGCCTTCGGTGATTCTCTGCGCTGCCTGCTTTACCATGGATTCTTCCATCGCCTCCACACCGGCGGTGGAAGACATGATCCCCTCGAGCAGGGCGAGGTCTTCGGCACGCGTTACATCTGAACAGAGAAGATCGTACTCTTTATCCCGCGGATACACGGTAACGGTGCGAAGCGGCTCGCCCCTTTCCTTGAGCACCGACACAATGTCGGTGAGATAGTATTGACCCTGTGCGTTATCGTTGGAAAGCCCGGCCAGCGCTTCTTTGAGGGTTCTCGCCCGAAGCGCGTAGAGGGGGCAGTTGCACTCGGTGATGCCGGTGAGTCTTGCCTTTAGTGCCTGATCTTTGCAGGTGTCGATATCACGCTGCTCGACGATTCCCAGCACCTCACCCGACTCGTTTCTGAGAATTCGTCCCCGTTCTCTGTTTCTCGGCTCTTGGTAGTGGGCGGTGAGAAAGGTCAATCCCTCGTCCTCTGAGCCGTGAGTACTGAGCAGCCGTTCGAATATCGAAGCAGGCACCACACGGTCACCCATAGTAACGATAAGCAGGGGGTCCTCTTCTTCGAGCTGAGATAGAGAGAAAGCTTCCCATGCGGCGAAGGCCGTACCGCCGGCCGGATTGTCCGAACGAATGTATATGTTGTCCTCGCCTAGTGCTTCCATCACTTCTTCGTGACGATAGGAAACGAGGCATATAGCAGGTGAATCGCCGGCCCGGCGAAAGGCGTCTATCGTGTGACGGGCCAGGGGAACCCCGCAGACCGCTTGTATGCACTTCGGTTCGGTCCCGAAACGGGTACCCTTTCCGGCGGCGAGAACCACGAGGACCGGTTTTTCACCAGAGATGCCGCCGTACATAGTGCGTGCCGCCGGGTTGAGTAGTTTTTTCTTGGAAAGAGGGACCGTTTCCCGCAGCACAGAGTCGTTTTTCCTCATTTACTATTGATAACAAAAAGCAGGATTTTTAGATAGTCCACAGTAAAGATGCGAGTTCTGTGGAGAGCGCCGGCAAACCGTAGTATAATTTCGCTGAATAATTGACGTTTTTTACTGTTTTGACTTGATCCGCCGGACAATTCTTCCTAATATTTAAAAGTGCAGTATAATAAGGAGGAAATATGAAAACCATGTTTCGCTCTCTTACCGGTATAGGTGCGCTCATCGTTCTCTTGGTTATCGCGAGTAACTCTATGCCGTTCTATGCAGACGGCTCGCGGATGGGCCTTTTCGACGGGATTCCTGCCATAATGGGGGGGGCTTCCTGGACCATGCCCTTCGGGGAGGGGGACGCATCGGCGAAAACGGATGTCGCAGGGCAAGAAGAAAAGATGGGTCCGGATGTAATCAGCAGAGCTGTTATTCCTGTGGGAGGAAATTTCGGTCTCGATACTCCCACAACAATGATAATTATCGCCCTCCTCCTCGTTTTTATCGCCTCGATGCCGCTGAGGTTTCTTCGCTACGCCGTCGCTAAAAATGCCGAACGAAAAAGACAAGCCAGGGACCGGAAGGCCCGCTCCTGCAAGAAGTGTGGTGCTCTCGATTCCTACCGCCTTATCGACCGCCAGGAGAAATCGGCCCAGCCGATGCAATGGACCAGGACCAAGGGTGGGCAGACCGTCGACCGCAGGGATTTCATCCGCGTCGAGGTAGAGACGGTGCGGCAGTGCAATAACTGCGGGTACCGCATCCGTCATCATGGTACCGAGGACTACACGATAGATGCAAACGGCAAACGAACCCGGCTGGTTTTGTAGTACAGGGGGGCGTGTATACTGTCTGTTTCGGCGCTGCGAGTTCTTTCGTTCTACCGCAATAGAACGGACCGATGTTCTCCAGGTTCCGGGCTATTTTACGGGCAGCTGATAAAACCCTGTGCCCAGAGACAGCCTCCACAAGCCGGAGGGGGGCTTCCAAAGCAGTCTTCCTGATTTGTTTCGGCCATCTCGCAGCTGTTGCACAGAGTGCAGGGAGAAAAATCGAATTCCCTCACGCGGTCCCGTAAGGACCGGTAATCCGGGCTATTCCAAATCTCAGACAGTGAAGCATTAGCGAGATCACCATAGAAGTGTGGTTCTACTTTACGATAGGTATCATCCAAGAAACTCTCATGAGCGTGGAGCAAGGGAAGGCACGGGCTAACCTGTCCGTCCCAACGGACACTCACACTGCCTTTTTCGATAAACGGGCACGTATCAAAGGGCGCTTTAAATTTTCGGTTTCCCATCTTCATCCAGTCGGATTTTGCGCCTATCTTTTCCCAGGCGGAAAGGATGCCGGAGTCTGCATCCATTCGAGGAAAGAGGTAAGTATGAATGTTCCACTCCGATTCTCTCTGAGAAAATCTATAGAGAATTTCATCTTTCATTTCACGGGAATATGGCAGGACATTACTCACATGGATTTTTCTTACCCGCAGCTGACGGGCGAGAGCAACCACATTCGGCAGGTCATGGATATTCCGCTTCATGCCAACAAAGGCGAATCCCAGCAGCGGAGTCTTGGAACGTAATTGAAAACGAAGCTTTCGGAGATGCTTCAGCTTATTAATTATCCCCGGCAATTCATTTCCCAGACGCACATCAAGATAACTTTCCGGGTCTGCTCCATCAATCGACACCCATAAAAAATCGAGTCCGGCTTCTATAAGTCCTCGGGCCATGGCATCATCCAGAAATACACCGTTACTTATCAGTTCCGTCCGGCAACCGGCTTCATGAGCCTGACTCACCATAGAAAGAATATTCGGATGTCCCAAGGGTTCGCCGAATCCGCCAAAAAAAATCTCAGGTCTTGGAGAAATCCTTTTTACCTCTTCAAGAAGGCTATCCCAAGTGAACAAACTGATGTTACCCAAAGGCTCTTCCCATATTCGGCGGACGCAGGTGCGGCAGTTAAGGTTACAGGTATTAGTCGGCTCCACATAGATCCGCCGCAAGAGGTGTACGTCGGGATATATCAGCAGACCTTCTTCGCTCTCTTCCAGATACAGCCGCGTATCTTTCCGCCACCCCTGCTTGAGAGCTAGTTCATCCAGGGTCAGAAAGCCCCGAATGGGTTTCTTTTTATCAGCCATTCTTGCCTTCCGTCGTACCCGCGCCTTGATTATCGATGGTACTTACAATTATAGAATCATCTCTCTTCAACCGGAAATCTAATAGTAAATACCGGCTGCGGTTTTTTCTGCAGTTCCATCGTTCCGTCTATTTGTGCAACTAAGGCATTTATCAATCGTAATCCAAGAGTTTCGGTACTTTCAAGAGCTAAATCCTCCGGAAAAGGCTTGCCGGTATTCGAGAGGGTGAGCTCATACCGGCCGTTCTCTCTATCTTCTTTCATGTTGACTGAAAACACCGCCTCTTCTTCGCCGGAGAAACCATATTTAATCGCATTTGTTGCTATCTCGTTAATAAGAAGCCCGAGGGACATTGCCGATTTCGTGGGAATGGAAATCTCATCGATATTCGCTTCTATCTTCACCGGCCGCTTCGTAAAAGACGAAAAGAGAGAAGAGAGAAGATCGTCGAAATAATCACGGCAATCAATCTCTGTAACGCTCCCGGTTTTATTGAGTTTCTCATGAATGAGGCCGATGGTCTCTATCTGGTGCTGCAGGTCGGAGAGGTCCGCCGCTGTTTCAAAGTCCTTCAGATTGATAAGAGAGGAAACCATGGCGAGGTTGTTTTTTACCCGGTGATTGAGTTCTTGCATCAAATAGTCTTTCTCTTTCAGTGCTTCCCGAAGCGTATCTTCGGCCCGCTTTAGCTCGGTGATATCGTGCTGTGTTCCGAAGTGCCCGGTGATTCTTCCCTGTTCGTCGTACATGCAGCGGTAGCTGCCTACAATCCATAACTGACTTCCGTCGAATCTGCGTTCGTTTGAGTCGATACTGAGAAATCCCTGATCAAACATTTTCCGCCAGAGAAAGCGGCCATGTTCCACATCGTGGGCAAACAGTTGCTTAGGTGTCTTCCCGAGAAACTCTTCCTCCCGGGCCAAATACTGGTCGAGCATTGCGGTATTGATTTGGCTTATGCGTTGATGGGCAAACACATAATCGAGGACTTTTTCTTTGTCCACAGAATCGTTCCACTCGACGGCTTGATCAATCATCATAAAAAAGGCGCCTGCCGCGGATTCGGAAAAGAACTGATGCGCCGTCTTGTTGTGCTCCTTCAGCGCCTCCTCCGCCTGCGCGCGGTCGAGAATGCGGCCCAATTGTGCCGCGGCTACGTGAATACGTTCTTTTGCGTAGTCGATAATAAATTGAGGACGCGGTTTATATGCGTGCGCGTGTTTTCTCAGTTCAGTCACCGGAACTTTATACTTTTTTGAGAGAGTTTTCAGTTCCGCCTCATCTGTTGGTGGAGAGCCATACCCGAAATTTATCGCTCCAACGGTCTCGCCGCAGGCGTGCACAGGAACACTGTACATCCTGATTCCGCCGTTACACGTAACCTCTATCGGTCTGTCTTTGCTCATGGCAAGGGTGGAAACGTTCCAGCAGGATTCATGGCAGAGCCATTTCCCGTTATCCAGTGCTTCTCTGTTGTCATCGGTGTTGCAGAGTTTTCGCGATGCCGAATCCATCAAACGGCACCATCCGGAGGTGAATATTCCAAGGGCATAGCTGCCGTCTTTTTCATAAATGGCCGTGGAAGTCTCCAGCAAATCGAGGTACTCCGATGCAATATCTTTAAGCTGTTCTTTTCCTGCAGAATACAGAATACGTCCCTCTTTGTTCAGCTCACTTAAATCTCCATACCCGGGATGGTACTCCTCCTGCTGTGTGGATTTGTTTGAAAGCATCCATTCGATTGAGCGCAGTTCCCTTACCCGTTCTTGTAGCTGCCGGTCCTTTTGGTATTCTTCCGTCACATCACGAAAGACCAGCACCACCCCGGTGGTATGGCCGTTATCGTCGATTATGGGTGCGGCGCTGTCGGCTATCTGATATTCCGTCCCCTCTCTGGAGATGAGCATCGTATGGTTTGCAAGCCCTACAATGCTCCCCGTTTCAAGCACCTTGGCGACCGGATTTTCCACCTTTTCCCCGGTTTCGGCATGTACGATGTGAAACACCTCCGTAAGGGCTTTTCCTTTTGCCTCACCGGTACTCCAGCCGCACAGGTTCTCGGCTACGGGATTCATCCGAATAATAGCGCCCTCAGTATCCGTAGAAATAACCGCGTCACCAATCGAATTGAGGGTGATGCGCAGGTTTTCTTCACTTTCCCTCAGTTGTTTTTCACGTTGATTTTTATCGGTAATGTCTTCAACAATACCAAAGAGTCCGGCAACAGCCCCGTCATGATCGAGTTTTGCACCGCCGTAGATAAATACCTCTCTAAGTTCGCCATCGGGACGCATCATCTGCGCGTATAGCTGGTAGGGTTCTCCGGTCTTACGTGTGCGTTCAACAGCTCTAGTAAGCTTTTGCCAACTCTTCTTTGTATATATTTTATGGTGGTCATCGTTAAACTGCGGCGGAGGGAAGTTGGGGTCCAATCCTGTGATAGTATATAATTCTTCAGACCAGGCAACCGTATCCGTCGCGATATCCCATTGCCAGCCGCCAATCCCGGCAATCCTCTGGGTGGTATTCAACAGGTCGCGGCCGTCCTTCAGCGCCTCCTCCGCCTGCATGTGCTGCTCTATTTTTCTGGAAAGCTTGATCGTAGTATAACTCAACGATGAAATCATCCCGGCGAGCCTCGAATAGAAGGTCATGGCTCTGTCGACCGTTTTCCGTTTCAAGCGCGGAACACGGTCTAAAGCCGCTATGTATGCCGTCTCATCGAAG
>CAZQNO010000080.1:0-10718 GCA_964594775.1 uncultured Spirochaetaceae bacterium | reverse complement strand
GTATATACAAATATCGGCTAAAGGGCGATTGCCTAGAAGCGCGAAAAGGGGGAAAATAGGGGCCATGGGAATACGAGAGAAGTCACAGAACGCCATACATCCCCTCAGCCCGGAATACGAGGAGCGTATCCGGAAGAACCCTCTGCTGCACATCGACACCTTCATCATCCCCTCGCCCTATGTGCGGGACAGCAAGATAAAGAAAGACTACTCGCACAGCTATGTGTGGATAGAGGAGGGGGAGATACTCGGCTATCTTCTCGTCTATTCGGATGAAAAGGAGATGACCTTCAACGTGTACAAGCTGGTTACCAGTCCCTTCGGCCGGGGCCGGGGAATCGGCACGCTCTTCATCGAACATCTGGCCCACAATATCCCGCCGGAGGCGACGGTCTACCTCTATCTCTGGGAAAAACAGGTGGATACCCTCGATTTTTTTCAACACAAGGGCTTCAAACTGGGTCGTACCACGGTATACCGCAACCTGGTCTACTACCATCTTCTCGCAAATGCGAAGGACATCCTTAGCGAAGCGGCCGGAGAGGGAAGGAGCAAGGTGTTTCTCGGTGAAGAGATCGGCAAAACGAGACACGATTCGCGGAAGACCATCCGGCTGCTCTCTCACATGGTGGATATGCTGTCGGTAGACAACTGCGGAAAAATTATCGAGGATATAAACCGGGAGACCACCACCCTTATCAACACCCTCAACAGCTTCCGCGACACGATGAGCAGCATACACGAGGTGAATATCAAGGACCTCATAGTCGAGCGCATCATCCCTTATATCGAAGCCTCTTCCGTCCCCTGCACATTTCGTTTCACCCTCGATACCGATTCTCCTGTGGTGCTGGGATACTACGTGAACTACGGCAGGGCACTGATCAATATGATTTCCAATGCTCTGGAAGCGATAGCGGAAACCGGCAGCAGAGGGCTCATCGACATAGAGATTGCGGAGAACGAACAGGAGGAAAACGAGATCCTCTTAAAGATCAGTGACAACGGAACGGGGATACCCCGGCATCTTCTGGAAAAAGACCGGCGCGGCTATCCCGTCTTCGTGGGAAACACCACAAAAGACAGGCGGGAGGGCGAAGGCTTGGGAACGATACAGATCTTCTCCACCTTCGGTCCCGAGAATATACAAGTGCAAAGCAGCCCGAGTACAGGGACGCAGTGGACGGTACGCTTTAAAAAACCGATGCGGGGCCAAGACAAGTGGTACACCCGCCTTGAGCGGCGTTACAACGAGCTCAAGCAGTTGTCCGAAGTCTACTCATTGAATGCACAAACGCCGCGGACCGAAGTTATCACCTTCATCTGGCAGCTGCGAAAGATGGAAATATTTCTCTTCGACCTCATCCTGCAGTTCGGTAAATTCCACAATATTCGCGGTATCTTCCGCACCGTCCTCTCCTTTCTCTTTGACAAGCTGGACGAAGAAGTTTTGAAAGAAGAAGTGAAAGGTTTTAGATGCGACAACGACCGCATTAAGGTATGGTTTCTCGATGCGGCAAAAGACATTCACGGGCGAATGCGGCACCTCTACGAGCAGGTGAACGTGGACGATTATCTCGGCGCCCTTTTCAAGAGCTATGGTCAGGCGATAGAGAACGTCATGATATTTACCCTCGATCCGGAGACGGGACATTTTTTGGCGACGGATAGAAAGCTGGCCGAGCATCTGGATTTCGCTCCCTACCTCGGTAAAGACAAGGAGGAGCTCATCCGCGGAGAGTTCGTCGGCGACATGAACAACCATAATCAGCCGATCTTCTTCGGTGTGTGGAGCATATTAGATGAAGAGGATCTTATGCGAAAGCTAAAACTCCTGCAGCGAGGCGCGCAGGCCCTTCTCGAGATCGGGATACACCGGCAGAAGAAGCTCTCTTTCTATCAGACCACCTACATTCGTCACAGCGCAGACATCGACAGCGACAAAACGACGAGTTTCGGTGCATTCGCCGCAATGGACGATGAAGAGCTCCGGACTTTTATTCGAGAAGCCGACGATGAGCTGATCGGCTACATGGTCTATCAGGACTGAACTAGCGAGAATGTCGTTAAGCCGGCCGTCCTTCTATTCAAGGCCGCCGCGGACATGATAGAGTGGCTATATGAAATTTGATGACTTTCCTTTTACAGAAGAAGTGAAAAACGGTATACAAAAGGCGGGTTTCAGCGACTGCATGCCCGTACAGGAAGAGGTCTTTCGCCATGCCTTGCTCGAGGGGCGGGACGTGACGGTACAATCGAGGACCGGCACCGGAAAGACCGCCGCCTTCCTCCTTACCATCCTGCAGAAGTTTTCGCAGAACGGAGAGAAACGGCATAAGGCGCTGATAGTCGCGCCCACCCGGGAACTAGCGGTGCAGATAGAAACAGAAGCGGAGCTCCTCGCTTCGGGGCTCGAACTGAACATCGCCTCCTTCTACGGAGGGGTGGGCTACAAAAGCCAGGTGAGGGATATCGAAGAGGGGGTAGACGTGATAATCGGCACTCCCGGCCGGCTTATCGACTTTTCCGGCTCGAAAAAACACTTTCTCCAAAACGTGGACATCCTCGTGATAGACGAAGCCGACCGCCTCTTCGACATGGGCTTTCTTCCCGATCTAAAGAAGATCATGCGAAAACTCGCCGGCCCGAAAGAACGACAGACGATGCTCTTTTCTGCGACCCTCGGCATGAAGGTGCAGCAGCTGGCCTGGGAGTTTCTCTACGAGCCGAAGGAGATCGTCATAGACAACGACCGAGTGACGGTCGACGAAATTACCCAGGTGCTGTACCACGTAGCGAGCAATGAAAAACTGCAGCTTTTACTCGGGATCCTCGAAAGGGACAAACCCGAGAGCACCCTCATCTTCACCAATACAAAGCACGCGGCGGTCAAGCTGGCAAAACGGCTGCGGATAAACGGCTATCACGCGGAGTACATAATGGGTGATCTTCCGCAGAAGAAGCGGCTCTCCATCATAGAAAAGATAAAAAACGGGGAGATAGATCTCCTCGTTGCCACCGACGTAGCCGCCCGAGGCCTGCACATAAATGATTTGGACATGGTGGTGAACTACGACATTCCAGAAGATCCGGAAAATTACGTCCACCGAATCGGGCGAACCGCCCGGGCGGGAAAAAGCGGAAAGTCCGTTACCCTGGCCTGTGAGCGGCTCGTCTACGGCCTCGAGGCGATAGAGAGTTTCATCGGCATGAAAATCCCTTCCGAAGTTCCCGATCCCAAGCTCCTTGAAACGGAGGACAAGAGCAGATTCACCAAGGTCTCCGGTGATTTTCGGCGCACCGAAAAGCAGAGCAAAGGGAGAGACCGGAAAGGCCGAAGCGACAAAAGAAAACGAACGGATCGAACGGAAGGAAATGAGCGAAATGAGCGAAAAGCTCCGAAGAAAAAGACGGACATGGAAAAGCGTCTGGAATACTACAAGCAGAAGTACGGCGAGGACTTCAAGGTGGTGGACCGCTGAGGACTGCCGGGCCGCGTTTCGGGCCGGCAGTGTCCGCCGCTCTGATCAGAGAAATTTCACCTGCTTGATTTCGTTGAGCTCTCTGTGCCGCTGTTCATAATCGATACCGTAGCCGACGATAAACTCGTCGGGGATCCGCATCCCCGTGTAAGCTACGGCCACCTCCTTGATCCGCTTTTCCTGTTTGTCCAGTAGTGAACACACTTCGAGATTCCTCGGGTCCCTCGTCTGCAGCAGCTCGATAGTTTCATAGAGGGTCAGACCGGTATCGATGATGTCTTCTACAATTATCACCTCCTTCCCAAAAATAGGCTCATTGAGCTCTTTTAAGATTTTTATCTCACCGGAACTCTTCGTGCCGACATAGCTCGATACCGCCATGAAATCGATGGTAAGGGGAATCTGAAGTTCCCTCATAAGATCGGCAACGAAGACGAAAGAGCCCTTGAGAAGGCCTATAAGGTGTATACTTTCGTGTGCGGCTTCGATCTCTCGTGCGATTCTTTTCACCGATGCGAGGATCTGTTCACCGGGAATAAGTCCTGCTAATTCGTAGGCCGCGCCGTCGTCATTGTAAAATTTCATAGCAGTAATTGTACCGTACGCTTGATTTCTGCACAATACTAGGGTAGATTAGTAAAGAGGGGATAGTAATGAAAGTAACAGAGGGTGATCAAACGATCACCTCCCGTATTATTCGCGGTCTCTACAGTCGTCCGGCGTCTAAAGATCCGCTCGCCGAAAGCTTTTCAAAACTGGAGCGCGAGGAATACGGGCTCTTTTCCCATATCATCCGCCTTCTCTCCGACATAGATATGAACGAAAAAGAGGCGGAATTCCATTATAAGAAGATCATACAACACGCCGAAGACTTGGAAACGAAGATAGGAAGAAGGGTCGGCTTTCGGGTCGCCATGCTCGACTATCTGCTCAACATCAATCCGAAGCTCAATTACCCGAAAATCATGGAACTCAGCCGCTACGACTCCATCCTCAAGCTCTCCACGGTAGACGGTCTTACCGGACTCTACAATCGACGCTACTTCGACGAACAGCTGGACAAGGAGATCCATCGTTCTCTGCGCAACGGGCACACTTTTTCTATTGTCATGATCGACATCGATAACTTCAAAAAGGTAAACGATTCCTACGGACATCCGCTAGGCGATGAGGTGTTGAAGGGGCTCTCGTATATCATCAAGAACCATCTTCGTTCCGAGGACGTTGGAGCAAGGTACGGCGGCGAGGAATTTATCATACTTCTTCCCCATACGGACATTCACGGCGCCATAATTTTCTCAGAGAGGCTCTTAGAAAGCGTCAGAGCGCACGACTTTCCCCGTGAGCTAAAAATTACCTTCTCGGGAGGTATAGCCAACTATCCCTATCATACCGAAGAACTGGGCCGGCTGGTGGATATCGCCGACAAGGGCCTCTATCTTTCGAAAATGCGGGGAAAAGACCGCATAAGCGTTCAGGAGGCCGAACGGCGGGACGCCCGCCGCTACCGCATCGGTGCCGGCTTCTCCCTTTCCACAGACGAAGTAAACTACCACAGAGGACGGATAAACGATATCTCCGTTTCCGGTTTGGCGGGAAAGGCCAAGGCCGAGCTCTCTCCGGGGCAGATAGTGAGGATCCGGCTCGAAGACAGGGAGCAGCAGGCACTCTACGATGTGCATGCCCAGGTGGTGTGGGTCAACGAGGTGGCCAGTCGGGAAGATCAGAACGTCTTCGGCGTGAGCTATTCAAAGTACGAACCCTCGCAGGTATACCATTTGATCCGCCAGTACACCGATGATCAACACGATGAGCCGGCCGACCACCAATTGCCTCTCATTCAAGTCTGAGGCTCAGCGCGGCAAACCGCTACCTTGTTCCCTGTTCGAGGGCAATCTTTCCCGTTCGAATCGATTCTAAAATGGTGAATTGGCTCATCAAGTTAATGGCGCTGTCTACCGCCGCCGTATCGCCGGTGATCTCGAGGACCCATACGGGACCGCTGGAGTTTACTATCCGCGCCTGCAGGGCGGTGATCAGCTGAAGGAGAATGGCCCGGTCCTTGTCGTGGACCTCCACCTTTATGAGGGCATGTTCACGCTCGAGGATACGCTCCATGTCCAGATCCCAGACCTTTATCACATGAACGAGTTTCTGCAGCTGCTTTCGCACCTGCTCAAGGATTTCCTCGTTTCCTTCCACCACAATGGTGAATCTGCTCTTGCCGGGCAGCTCGGTATGTCCCACGGTGAGGCTTTCGATGTTGAAGCCCCTCCGGGAGAAGAGGCCGCTGATGCGGGTCATCACACCGGGAGTATCGTCGCAGAGAATCGATATGGTATGTTTCATTATGCTTCTCCTTCCACCAGTTCTAAGAGATGAGATCCGGTAACCATCGGATAGACGTTGCCTTCCTCTTCGAGGCGGCAGTCGATCACCGTCAAGCCCCCCTCTCCGAGAGGCTTTGAGCTCCTTTCCTTAAGAGCATTCCGCAGTTCATCGTCGTTTTCTACGCGGACACCGGTGTTGCCGAAGGTCTCCGCCAGTTTGTCGAAGCGTACATCGACGGGGAATTTGCTCACGTCGAAGCGGGCTCCGTAAAAATCATCCTGCAGCTGTTGAATCATACCTAAGCGGCTGTCGTTCATAACGAGTACGGTTATATCCACCTCAATTTCAGCTGCAGTCACCAGCTCCTGGATGTTCATAAGAAAGGAACCGTCGCCCGTTACCAAGACAACCTGTGCTTCGGGATTACCCATGGAGGCGCCTATTGCCGCGGGAAGACCGAAGCCCATGGTACCCAAGCCGCCGGAGCTAATAAAGCGTCGGCCGGCGGAAACGGGAAAATAGCGGGCCGCATAGATCTGGTGCCGTCCCACATCGGTGACGAGGATGGGGTCGGAAAAGTATTCAGCGGCGTTAGTGAGAATGGTTGAGGTGGTGAAATTTTTTGTTTCGCTGCCAATAGCTTCACCTTTATCGCGCCGCATCTTTCGGCTCCACTCTTTCTGTCCGGCCTTTGCTGAGTAGGGATCGAGCTGTGCCTGCAGCTTGGGTACGATATCGGCAACGTCGCCGACGATGGGAAGGTAGGCGGGAACGTTTTTTCCTATTTCCGCCGGGTCTACGTCGATGTGAATAATCTTCGCCTCCCGTGCAAAACCGGCGAGGGGCCCGGTGGAGCGGTCACCGAAGCGGGTGCCTATTGCGATCAAAAGGTCCGCCTTCGATACCGCCGTGTTAGAGAGCCGGCTGCCGTGGTAGCCGAAAAGGCCGAGATTACGGAGATCTCTGTTGTCGAAGGCCGATTTGCCCATAAGCGTATGAACGACGGGCAGGTCGACGAGATCGATGAAAGCGGCGAGGGGCTTAAAGGCATCGGCGAGAAATACGCCGCCGCCGCTGATTATCACCGGCCGTTCGGCTTCTCTAATCATGGCTGCGGCCCGCTTAATCTGTCCGGGATGGCCCTTCACCGTCGGGTTGTAGCCTTCCAGGACAAACCGCTTTTCCTTTTCTTCGGCGTATTCCTCGATCATGACATCCTTCGGAATGTCGATCAGTACGGGGCCCCTTCTTCCGCTTTGGGCGAGGTAGAAAGCCTCCTCGACGGTGGGGGCGACCTGATTGGCTGACTGAAGGAGGTAATTGTGCTTGGTAATGGGGATGGTAATGCCGGTTATGTCGACCTCTTGAAAGGCGTCGTTGCCGATCATGCTTCGCGGGACCTGCCCCGTGACCGCGACAACGGGGGAAGAATCCATGTAGGCGGTGGCAACTCCGGTAACCAAGTTGGTGGCACCGGGACCGCTGGTCGCCATGCAGACGCCGGTTTTACCCGATGCACGGGCATAACCGTCGGCCATGTGGGCCGCTCCCTGCTCGTGTCTGGCCTGTATGTGACGAATCGACGATCTGCCGAGGGCCTCGTAGGCCGGCAGGTTTGCCCCACCGGGATAGCCGAAGATCAATTCGACGCCTTCCTTCTCCAATGACCGTATCAAGGCCTTTGCTCCGGTCGATTTACCCTTTTTCATGGGTTCCTCCTTCGATAGTAGTACCGCCGGAGAAAAAAGAGGAAGGGAGAAACCAAGAAAAAAGGGGCCTGCCGCCGAGTCGGCGACAGGCCCCTGCAGGTGTCTCTCCTCAGCCTAATCGCTCTCCCGCCGGCATCCGGTTGCGGGGCATAGTACCGCTACAAGGAGAACTAGCTGTGCGAGGAATCCGAGAACAAAAAAAATGATTGCCGTGCTTCCCTGTAGTATATACATATGCTCCGTACCTTTGAGGAGAAACTATAGGCGAAAAGCGGAAAAGGGTCAAGTTATGCTTGCAATGGAGAGTAAAGATTACTACTTTTTTAAAAGACCATGGCAGCAATTAAAAATTTCGATTCCCACAGTAATCCCTTCGTCGTTCTGCTGGAAAAGAGCCGCGACGGCATTCTCATCGTCGATGGAAAGGGGGATATCCTCTTCTGTAATCCTGCGGCGGGGGAAATATTCGGACGAGAAATCGAGGAACTGATCGGGACCAATATCGGTCTGCCCCTGATCGCCGTCGAAACAACGGAAATCGAGATACTCAACCGGAAACAAGGGCATCGCTGGGTCGAACTGGCGGCGACGGAAACAACATGGTACGGCCAACGCGTGAGTCTTGCAATTCTTCATGATGTAAGCGTGCGCAAAGCGGCGGAAGATTCCAAAAAAATTGTAGAAAAGCGTTTCTCACAGATTTTTCACAAAAGTCCGGATCCCATACTCTTGACCGCCCTGAATGACGGAACGATTATCGACGCGAACCCCGCCTTGCTCAAAATGATCCGGATGGGCCGAGAGGAGTGCATAGGAAAAACCGCCGCCGCCCTCCGTCTGTGGAAAAACGAAGAAGAAAGAAACAGCTACATCGAGGAACTAGGTGAAAAAGGGGAGATACAGGGGAAAGAGCTCTCAATACCTCTAGGGAAAAACAGCAGGAGCTTCACCGTATCTTCTGTCCTGCTGGAGGATAAAGAGCAGGGTAGTCTCCTCACCTTTGCCCATGACATTACCGAACTCAAGGAAAAAGAAGAGAGTCTCCTTGAGGCAAAGTCTGAAGCCGAACGGGCCAACCGGGCCAAGACGGAATTTCTCGCAAATATGAGCCACGAAATTCGAACCCCGATGAATGCCATAATCGGCAGTTCGAACCTTCTGTTCGAAACGGCCTTGAATGAGCAACAGCAGGATTACCTGCAGACGGTCATCGACAGCGGCACTCATCTCCTCAGTTTGATAAACGATATTCTCGACTTCTCGAGAATCGAATCCGGACGATTAAATTTAGAACAGAATGATTTTGACCTTGCAAAAATAGCAGGGACTCTGCTCGATCGGCACGCCGTATCGGCAGAAGAAAAGAATCTTTCCTTGGTCTGTCACGTCGACCCGAATATTCCGCGAAGACTCTACGGGGATTCGAGACGTCTGCTGCAGATACTGGATAATCTCCTTGGCAACGCGGTGAAATTTACCCACACGGGAGAGGTTGTACTCAAAGCAGGAAAATTCGGGAGTGACGGAGAGAGAATCATCATACGCTTCGAAGTGAGAGATACGGGCATCGGCATCGAAGAGGAGAATAGAGAGGAGCTCTTCTCGCCCTTCTCCCAAGCCGACAGCTCGACGAGCAGAAACTATGAAGGTACCGGACTTGGCCTTTCTTTGGTAAAACGCTTGACGGAGATGATGAACGGCAGAGTAGAGGTGGAGAGTAAACCCGGGGCCGGCTCCTGCTTTACCGTAACCATTCCCCTCTTTGAGACGAAAATGAACGAAGAGCAATGGTCGGCGGAGGGGCTGCGCTTAATGATTGTAGACAATTCGCCGGCTCAGAGGGAGATGATAGGTGATCTTGCCGCCCACCATAACGCATTTGTTTTCTATGCACCGGATATCTCTACGGCTCGGGGGGAGCTGAAGCGGGCGGAGGAGGCAGGAAAAGCCTACGGCATGTTGATGGTGAACGATGCACTGACCGATCTCCCCTTAGAGGCTTTTCCGAAAGAAATAAGGGGCATGCTCAGCAGTTCTCCTAAAATCGTATGTATAGGAGCGGTGTGCAGCGGCTTCGATGCCTTTATCAAGAAGCCCGTCAGGGAAGAGAGGCTCCTTTCCTTACTTAGATCCGAAAGCATGATCGACGATGGGAAGAAGAATAGGCGCGCGGGAAAAACGAAGCGTTTCAAATTCAAGGCCGCCAACAGCAGATATCGCATCCTCATTGTGGAGGACAATTCGGTAAACCAGCTCTTAGCCCAGAGGAGTCTCGAGAAGATGGGATACAGAACTTTCGCGGCCGCAAACGGTGCCGAAGCGCTGGAACTCCTTTCCGAGACGCCGTGCGATCTCGTGCTTATGGATGTGCAGATGCCGATTATGGACGGCTTCGAAGCAACGAAGGCAATTAGAGAGAACAGGGCCGCTCCCGCCTCTCCGGATATCCCCATTATCGCCATGACCGCCCACGCGATGGCCGGTGACCGGGAAAGATGCGTGGAAGCGGGAATGGACGACTACCTCACAAAGCCATTGGAGCCGAAGCGGGTGGCTGAGGTTTTGGAGCGCCGGCTGCAGGGAAATTTCGAAGAGATGGAAATGAGTGGGAATCCGGGCATTAGCGAAAGTTCCGGAACCACGGCAAGGGGGACCACCGAGAGGCTTTTCGATTTTGCCGCATTGAAGTCGCTTACCAATGATGATGCGGAGCACATGGCCGAGCTTTTACAGGCATTTCTCGAGGATATGCCTAGCCGGATCGAGGGGATTACAAGGGCGGCGGAGGCAGGGGATTGGAAAGTATTGACCGCCATCGCCCATGGAATCAAGGGTGCGGCACTAACCCTTCAGATGTCGGAACTCCATGACATTAGCGAAATGCTGGAGCTTGATGCTCGAAGAACGGCTGATGCGGCCTCCGAATCGGCGGGAGAAACGGATCCCGCCGTAAGAGCGAAGTGCATGGAACAGGTGGAAACACTCAAGAGCGTAGGCGAAAAAACGCTTGCCGAGGTACGAGCGAAACTGATGGAAATAGAAAACTAACCGAACTCGTCCGGATGAGGACCTATACGGTTACCTGAATCGAGGCCGTCGATTGCTTTCATTTCCTCATTGCTCCAGGGCCCAACGAACTACTCTTTTTTTACTGGTCCCAATCCTGCAGATATTACAAGCAAACAGCCCTCCACCC
>CAZQNO010000079.1:8640-11525 GCA_964594775.1 uncultured Spirochaetaceae bacterium | reverse complement strand
GGCAAAATCGACATAGGCACGGCCGCTTAGGCGCAGCTCTTCCCGGAAATTTCCGCCCCCCTTTTCTCCCGCCTGGGCGAGGGCGACGGTAAGCATACGAAAACCCTCCGCAGCAATGGCTCTGAGTAGTTCTTCTTTGTTCCGAAAATGTCGGTAGGGCGCCGAATGGCTGACCCCGGCCCGTCGGGCGGCTTCTCTAAGGGTGAGGCCTTCTATTCCCTGTTCACATAGAATTTCCAACCCCGACCGGATCAGCGAATCCTGCAGATCCCCATGATGATATTTTTCTTTTTCCATCCCGATATTTTACTAAAATAATGTTGACAACGTCAACATAGTGCGGTATGTTTACATTGTCCACATTTTAAAGGGGGAGATTTTTATGAAAATCCTTTTAGTTGCTGCTTCACCCGACCAGTCCTCAAGCTTTAAAAAACGCCTGCAAGAGCTGAGAAGCTTTATTGAAACCATGCACTGCAGTGTTACTCTTATCGACCTTGCCGACAAGGTGATCCGTTTTTGTACCGGTTGTTTTTCCTGCTGGTGGAAAGATCCGGGCCGCTGCATCCACCAGGATGACCTGGAACAGATCTATCCACAGATCCTTGAGAGCGATCTGATGATTTTCGCTTCTCCCCTATCGGCGGGGCTCCCCTCCTGGCAGATAAAATGTTTCCAGGATCGGCTCATCCCCCTGCTCCATCCCTACATTGAGCTGCGACAGGGGGAGTGCCATCACCAAAAAAGGTACAAGCACTATCCGGAAATCGCTTTGCTTGTCGAAAAGGAAGCCGATACGGAACTCGCAGATTTAGAACTACTGGAAGAGCTGTACCGGAGATTTTCCCTGAATTTCCACTCCGCCCTAAAGGGGATCTCATCCCTGTCCAAATCGAATGAGGAGATATACCATGAAATCTGTTCTGTTTAACGGCTCCCCCCGGGGAAGAAAGAGTAATACCGCTATTCTTCTGGACCATTTCCGGCAGGGCTACGGCACCTCACCTCCACAGCAGCTTTTTATCTACCGGGATGGGGATGATACCCTGAAGAACGCGTTCCAGGAAGCCGAAACGATCATCCTTGCCTTTCCCCTCTACACGGATCTGATGCCCGGAAAGGTGAAACAGTTTATCGAGTCGATAGATCCGGCGCAATGGCGGGGAAAGCGTATAGGGGTAATCGTCCAGTCGGGCTTCCCGGAGGCTCTCCATTCCTCCTTTATCGTCCGTTACTTTAAACGCTTAATAAAAAAACGGGAGGCGGCCTTCATCGGCGGGGTTATCCGGGGCGGAGTTGAGGGTATCCAAATGATGCCTGAAAGAATGACACGGAAACTCCGAAACAGCTTCTCCACACTGGGAGCAGCCTTCCGGGATGAGGGAAGGCTTGATGGCCCGGCGGCCGACAGTTTGAAACGCCCCTGGAAATTGGGTCCGCTGCAAAGACTCTTATTTCAGCTTGCCCGGATTATCGGTCTCTCAAACTTTTACTGGAACCATCACCTGAAGGCGAACAAGGTCTTTCAGGAGCGCTTCGCCGCTCCCTATGGGAAAGCCTATTAGCATCGCGGTATTCGGATACTAAAGACAGGCAGCTCATATTGCAGCTTGTGAACCCGCCGAATGAGAGGTACAATGCTAAGGTCATGGCGCCCGACCTGCCTGCAACAATAGGAGAGAGACTCAAGTTGATAGTTCCGAGTCTCATAGCCATAGCCGCCTTTGTCGCGAGTCTCTTTCTCTTCTTTCTGCCTCGAGTGGAGGAGATCCTCATACAACGGGAAAAGGGGGCAATCCAAGAGATGGTCAAGCTTCCCCTGCAGCTATGCTCATCATTTGCCGATCGGGCGAAGGCGGGAGAGCTCTCTACAAAAGAGGCACGCCGCAGAGCGGCAGAACTCATCGGAGATATGCGCTACGGCAGGGCCGGCAAGGATTACTTTTGGATACTCGATACGAGGACGGTGCTCGTCATGCATCCGTATCGCGGTGATCTTGAGGGGACCGATGTTTCAAACTACCGCGATAAAGAGGGCACCGCGGTCTTTACCGAGATGGTGGAGCTGGCCGAAGGGGAGGGGGCCGGCTATGTCTCCTACAACTGGCAGGTACGAGACGAGGCGGGGAAGCTCGGTGAAAAGCTCTCCTACATCTCCTATTTCGAAGAGTGGAATTGGATAATAGGGACCGGTTTGTATCTGTCGGAGGTCGAAGAGAAGATCTCTTCGATTACTCGATCGATGCTTCGGGTTTCCCTTGCGGTGACTCTCGCTATCTCCCTGCTGCTTCTCTCGATAATCAGACAGGCCGTCGTTCTGCAAAACAAGAGAAGCGCTGCAGCTGCAGAGCTTTCCAAGAGCAAGCTGCAGTATCAGCAGCTGATACAGCTCATGCACGAGGGTTTTGCCATAGTCGATAGAGAGGGACGCTTCGTCTTCGTAAACGAGCAGTTCTGCACTATGCTCGGTTATGGAGAGACGGAAATCCTCCACAAGAGTATCGATGATTTCTTACAAGAGGAGTATCGCCGGATCTTCTCAGAAGAGATGGAGAAACGCAGGCTGGGGCTGGAGTCGTCCTACCGCTTAGAGTGGAAAACAAAGGGCGGCCGGCGGCTGGTGACTATAGTTTCTCCAAGGCTTTACCATGATGCCGCGGGGGTTCCCACAGGCAGTTTTGCCGTATTTACCGACATCACCGATATAAAAGCGGCCGAGGAGAAGCTTACATCCCTCCTGCAGGAAAAGACGGTACTGCTGAAGGAGATCCATCACCGGGTTAAAAATAACCTCCAGCTCATATCCAGCCTGTTCAACCTCCAGTACCACGATATCGATAAGGAGAACACCGTCGGTATCCTCCAAGATTCGCAGATGCGCATAC
>CAZQNO010000079.1:2309-8540 GCA_964594775.1 uncultured Spirochaetaceae bacterium | reverse complement strand
ATGCGCATACCGCTTTTAAACTGTCACTCGGTGGTCCTTCAATAAACCGGTAAAAGTTTACTCTAAAGCCCACAGTTGGTATCGACGACTTCCTGCTCAACTCCGCGGCGGTGTTTCCGGATGAGTTCGATGAGCTCATCGAATCGGCCCGGGCTAATCTGTGCGAGCCGCGACAGACTGCTTTCGGAGAGGAGGTAGGCGTAGGGAAGGTAACGGCTATAGGTCTCCGCATCCATCTGCCAGGGGTGGAGCCTGCCCTTGAGCGAGCGCTCGGCCTCTAGAAAGATGAGCAGACCGTCGGGGTCGAGGTCGCCGAAGTAGTGCAGCTCGCTGCCGGACTCCTCGAGGAGCCGCATCAGCGAGACTGCTGCCGAGTTGAGATAGCCGCCGCCGTAGAGGAGGAGGGAGAAGCCGCAGGCTTCAACGGGTATGGTCATAAAGGTCTCTTTGTTTTCCACTAGCAAAACCGGGGCCCCGGCGGAGACGAGGGCCAGGCGCTCGACCGCCTGCGGGCTGAAAAACAGGGTCTCACCCCGAAGCTTCCAGCTCTGCCCGTCCGAGAGTACCAGCTCCGCGCTGCCTCGCAGCCCGGCTTGGGGATAGTTTCGTGCCAGAGCGAAATGCGTGGAGAGCTTCTCGCCGGCTGCGGCCATGGTGAGCCTGTCCGCCTCGGGAAGAAGGGATTCGAGCCGCTTCGAGTCGCCGTACAGACGAACACTAAGGGCGCGCAGGGGAAGCGAGTTCAGCAGTTCGTCATCCGTCTCCAGCAGCCGCAGGAGATCGCGCAGCGCAGCGGGCTCACCGCAGGGGGTGGGGATGTGCGTTTCGATCCGGCCCTGCAGGTGTTCGAGGATGTTTGAAATAAAAGCATCTTCATTTCCGCCGGTCTCGGATGCGTGGACCGCTGCGCCGTTCCTGCGGAATTCCGTCAGTATATTAAGCGCTTCTTCTCGCTGCTGCTTCGGGCTGGGAAGTCCCATCATGGCATACAGGGCAGGGGGGTCTTCGAGGTAGAGGGCCTCGATCCGGTCTCCCCGCCGGTGTCGGGTCCATTTTATCGAAACGATTCCTCTTCTCTCCAAATCCTCCGCCGCCGAGAGAAAGGCGTCCTTTTCCTGCGGATCGTTCTCGATGCGGGGAAAAATCCGCGCCCATCCCCCCTTGCGCAGTGTACGGCCTCCCCGTGCTTGTGCCGAGCCGGGGTAGGCCTCGAGAAAATGCTCAATAATCGCCTTCATCATGCTGTTCATCAGTGACGCACATCCTCGAGAGGCTTTTCCTGGCTAAACTCCCGCGCATATGCACGGTAGCTGTGGCGGAATACGAGGTTTATCTGATCGGAATAGGGAGCGATCGTTTCGATTTTCTCGGTAGGAACGGCGGTAACCACCTGCATTCCCAGTCTTCTAAAGAAGGTCAGGGCCGTTCCTATGCGGGTGTCGTCCATCTTGTTGAAGGCTTCGTCGAAGAGGGCCAGGCGAATCGCCCCCTCTTCCTCCTTGAAGAAGCGAAAGAAACTCGCCCCAAGGGCGACGTAGTAGGGAGTTTGGGCCTCTCCGCCGGATTTCTCCTTGAGCACCCTGGAGAGACTGGATTCACGGGGCCTTCCGTCGGCTTCGTCGATGCTGTGCATGTGGCGTATGCGAATGTCGTAGGTAAAATAGGTGCGGTAGTCGCAGATCTCCCGTACCCGCGGGGAGTCAAGGTCGTTGTCGAGGATCTCCTGAAACAGGGCTTCTATGCTCCTGCGCTCCTCCTCGGAGGAGAGGCTTTCGAAGAGGGTATCCTTATACTCCTCCACCTTCATGGCACTGCGAAAGACATCGAGAATCTGGCGTTTTTCGGGACGCTCCTTGATAGAGAAGCTGTACTGGTCCTCGCCGAAGGAGATCTCTTTTAGCGTATGGTTGATTTCGGTAAAACTCTCCTTCGCGTCGTTGATGTACTCGTTCATTCGCGCGACGAAGTGCTCTTTGAACTGCCGTTCTGCCTCCTTCCTCGCCCGGACTATTTTATCCCGGTAGGCCGGGAGTTCGGTATCGCGGTAGCGAAGCAGAAGATCAATGTAGGGTTTAGATTCCTCGGCAAGCTCATCGAGGAGAATCCTGTAATCTCTATTGAAGGCGCTCTTGAGCTTGAGCAGCTCTTCGGCTGTTTTTGTGAGGCGGGTTTCGAGGCCCTTGCGGGCATTTTCGTAGTTTTCCAGTACCCTCTTAAGCTCCTCGTAGGAGGCCTGCTCGCCGCCCCGCACGCGTTCTGCAAAGTAGACTTCCAGCTCCTCCAGGCGATGCCTTCGCTCTCTGAGGAAGTCCTCTAAGTGCGACTCTGCCTCTTTCTGTGCCTCTTCGAGACGGGCGGCTTCGGTCTGCCGCATCGATATGCTGCTTCGCAGCTCCCCCACCTTCTCGTCGGCAAGTGCTCGTTCGTTGCGCAGCTTCGCCAGTTCCTCTTCCGCAGCGGCGATACGTCCGCGAAGCTGCTCTATCTCCGACACGTCGATTTCCGCGATTTGCCGCTCCACTTCCGCGGCATGGGCGGCAAACCGCTGTTCGAGCTCCCGGGAGCCGGCAAAGTCCCTTACCTGATTGAGCCGGCCGAAGACCTCCGTGAGCATGCGCTTTTTATCAAGTGCCTCGGCGAGCTCCGTGCCGGTCTTTGTGTACTCCTCCTCGCCGCGGCGAATTGCCTCCTTCACCGTCTCGAGGCGCCTGCGGCGCGCCTCGGCGCCGATGTACCAGCGGGAGGAGAGCTCGGGAGAGATGCGGATGACCGTATTCCCGCTGTAGTACCAGCACTCTTGGGAAACCGCCCGTTCGAAGTCGGTGAGGTTCTCCGTATCGGCTCGGATTACCTCGCCGATAAGCCGGGCGTTGTAACGCAGTGCAAGGGGGTTCTCCGTTTCCACCAACTCGGCGAGAGAGCCGGCGGTCACCTCGGCATCCCGCATCTTTGCCAAGAGGGGCAGGCCGACTCCCGAGATCTCCGGGCTCTGTTTCCGATAGAGCGCAAAGGCTTCTTCGAAACTCGCCTCATCGACGAGCAGGTCGAAGCGACGATTGCCGAGTATCCCCTCCACCGCTTCCTGCCATTTCGCCTCGGTCATCTCCAGCAGTTCGGCGAATATCCACACCTCTAAACCGGCCTCCTCGAGTTTCTTCTTGAGTTTCTGTACGGCTTCCGGATAGCGCAGCTTTCCCTGCTCGAGCTCCTCCCGCTCACTCTGCAGGCCGGCGAGCTCGGCAAGAAGCTCTTTTTTTCGTGCGGTCAGCTCGCTTACCCGTGCCGCCGCGGCATCGAGCTCTTCGGAGAGTGCTTCGAACTCGTCGTCCATCTCATCGGCGAGCTCTCTCTCCAGTTGTTTCGCGCTCTCGCGCCTTACCGTCTCGTAGCGTTCGGCCTGGCGGCGGTACTCCCCGCGGCGCCTCTCGAGTTCCTGCTTTTGCTGTTCAAGGGATTCTAATAGACGCTGCGTATCGTTGACCGCCAGGGCGGTTCTCAATTCGTCGCGCAGCTGAGCATAACGGCCGCGTTGTTCCTCCATATCTTCGATCCGCAGACGGACCGTTTCAAGCCCCGTCCGGGCCTTTTTTAAGGCGGCCCCGTTCAGCTCATCCTCGCGCCTTCGGGAGAGTAAGCCGGCCTTCATTCGGAGGTATACCTGGCTTTCTATTTGATTCCGAATAGTGTCCGTTTCGGCCTGCTTCCGTTCGATATCCTCAAGCGCTTCTATTTTTCGCTCCATCAACGTCGCTTCGTCTTCCGCTTCCCGGTAGTTGCCCAGGTTCTCCCGCATGGCCGACACATCGACGCTGCGCTCCTCGAGGATGTAGTCGCAGACAAACTGGTCTACCGACGTGAGGGGGGTAAAAGAGACCGAACGAATGAGGGCCTCGAGGTAGGGGTTGAAGTTCACGCTGCGGCGGTGCACCTTCAGCAGCATCGTCAGGTGAGCGTGGTACTCTTTTTTAGTGGCACAGAGCAGAGCTCCCATATCCTGCAGGGACTGCCGTACCTTCTTTATCGGCAGATACCGCTCGCTGTTGTGCAGCTCCACATCCTCAAGGCGGTGGTTTTCCAGAATCCACTGCTGTTCCTTCACGTCCCCGTCGGTAAAGGCTTCCACGGCAACCCCGGCGCAGAAGATGCGCTCGGGGGAGGAGAATTCGAGGACGATGTGGCTGATGCTGTCTCCCCGGGCGTATTCTGCCCCCTCCATGCCCATCTTGCACCTGGCGTAACTCTCGAGGCTCCGGGCGCTCTGCCGGGACGAGGCGGCGGAGGAATTGAAGCGGATCTTTCTGATGTCGGCTACCAGGGCGTATTGAAGGGCGTCGATGATGGTAGATTTTCCGCTCCCGTTGTCGCCGGCAAGGAGACTTATCTCTTGGAAACAAAGTGTTTCGTCGCGAAAGTAATGCCAGTTTACCATCCGCATCCTGCTGAGCATCAACATTATTCGCTCTCTTCCTCCGTCTCGGCTTCCGACCGGGAGATGGCGGAAAAAAGTTCCTCCACATCTCTGCCGTCTATGACGAAGGGAATACTCGGGTAGAGGACGAGGAGACTGCCGGGGTCCTCCGCTTCGCCGTGTATATAAATGAATTTGAGCGACTGCAGGCGGCGGAGCATACGCACGAAGCGCGACTTGGAGACAGGACGGCCGGTCTGGACCTTATACCGCTCCTGGAATTCTACCTGCTGCACGGTAACCTCGCTTCGCAGGCTCAGCTCGTTTCGCTTCTCGTTGTACAAGAGCAGCAGCACGAGCAGACCGAGGGTCTCTTCGAGCTTGAGATTACTCCGTCCTCCCGCTTCTCCTCGAAAGGTGATAAGCCCCAGGCCTTCGTCTTTGAGTATCGAAAGGCCGATAAAGGAGAACCACTCCTCGAGGGCGGCGAAGTTCTGCAGAGCGAAGCGGTAGAGCTGCGCATCTCCCTCCTTTTCTCGAATGAGAAATACCTCGCTGAGCAGCTTCCGCAGCACTTGCCCGAAGGTTTCCCGGTCGCCGGCGCTCATCTTCAATGCCTTGTCAAGGCTCATCGCTCTGCCTCCGTTCGATGTAGTAGTGACTTCGGAATTGAAAGCCATGGACCGTCGTGTCTCCCTTTTCCCATACTACTTTATAGGGGAACCGAGGGCGTCCCGCTTCGGCGTAGCCGGCGGCGTATATGAGTTTGATGAAACCGTCGAGATCTACAGCTATCTCCTCCGACCTGAGCGCTCCCTGCTCCTCTGCCTCGGTGTCGGTCTTTTGGCTGCGAAACTCGCGGAGGAAGGCGGCAACCTTTCTTGGATTCAACTGTCCGGAAATTTTCAGCTCCATCTCCCGCTGCCGGTACCGCAGGTTCTCTTCATCCTCCGGCATGCGAAGAAAAGAGGGCTCGGCGCTTTTACTGCGCTTCGGCCTGCGGTAGAGGGATTCGGGGCCGAGATAACGGGCCGGGGTGAACCGTATCGGCACCTCTTCTTCCCGAATAGATTCCTGTGCCAGCGCCGCAACAATATCGCGGAGCTTCCCCTGCAGGGTCGCATCGCTGTAGAGTTTCGATTTAATCTTCTGTGTTGAGATCCGCGAATAGCGCCGGTTCTTGTCGTCTATCTCGTCGAGAATCGGATCTATTCCCCTTAGACTGTCACGGATCTCGCGCAGCATCTCTATCATGAGCCGGCGCGCCTGCTCGGTGGAGGTGCGCTTGACCACGGCCATGCGTTCTGCGTTGACGGTGAGCCACTGTTCATCGCCGAGAAAACCCGTCACCGCCCTGTTGATAAGCGGCCGGTATTTCGAGAGATTGTCGGAGGTCTTGAGGCGGTTGTAGGCCCGGTCCACCACTTCGTGCATGTAGAGGTCGTAGTGGACATGGAGAATTTCTTTAACCTCCGACTCTTCGTCGTAGAGGTTCTGCAGATAGGTCCGGATATTCTGACTGAGTACCTTAAGCGATTCTATGAGACGCCGGACGTGGGAGTGGGCGCTGAGCAGGTTATAGTGGCCGTTCTCCTTCGCGGCCCTGCCGCTAAGAAGAGAATACACGGCAATGATGTGGCTTTCGTACTCCTCGGTAAGTCCCATAGAGGTGGAGGAGAGCGCCTCGAAGTAGGGCTTTGCCCAGCTGTTCATCGTTACCAGCTGGCTGAAGTCTTCGAGTACTTCGCTGCCGAGCCAGCCGTAAGTGGACAGGCGCCGCAGAAAATAGTTGGCCAGCTCACGCGGGCCTCTAGAGCCGCTGC
>CAZQNO010000079.1:0-2209 GCA_964594775.1 uncultured Spirochaetaceae bacterium | reverse complement strand
TCGTGCGAACGGAAGTACTCCTCGTATTCCCGCACCACCTGCACCCGTTCGATGCTGCCCTGGTATTCGAGAAAAAGTCTATAGAAAATGAGCAGAAGCGATGCGTAGTGCTCCTTCAGCGGCGAGGCGAGGGGGGCAAAGAAGTTCTCCGGCAGGGTTTGAAATAGGCCCATGTCATCTGAAAAAGGCGAAGAGGATGCCGGTCAGAACGCCGATCTGACCGACCCAGAAGAGAAACAACCAGCGGTTGGTGGAAACGTGAGTTTTGTTGATTTGCGCAGATATTTCGACCCTGAGCTTGGCCAATTCTTCAGACAGGCGACGTTCAAATTTTTCCTCTACTACAGTGGTGAGCGAATCGTGGGTATGGGCTGCGGAGCTGTTCAGCAGTTCGATCAAATCTTCCGACGCCTCCTCTCCGAGAGACTCTCGAAGGCTTTTTGGAATGGAAATAAGCATAGATATCTCTCCTTTGCCTATTTCTAGTAAGTCTTATTATATGCTGCTTCTTGGCGGGAATCAAGAAAAGCGGCGGGCCAATGTGCCGGTGGCGGGCAAATGGGGTTCAGGTTTTAGGGATTGTCCAATCCTCGATCATGAGGTCGGCGAAGGTGCTGAACTCCTTCACATTATGACTTACAAGAATAGCTCCATGGTGAAGAGTTATGGCGGCAATGAGGATATCGTTCGGCCCTCCTGGAGTTCCTTGTAATTCGGATTTATCGCGAATAACTGCATAGGTGTAGGTGACAGGTTCGTCGAATGGGATGATTTCGAACGGCGTTAGGAACTGCTCTACCTTTATTATGTTTTCGTTTCTTTTTCGGCTTTTAAATGCACCGAAAATAAGCTCGGCTTTTACCGGAGAAGGACAGATCTGTGGGTTCGGTAAAGCCTTCGTCCTGTATGGAACCGAAGAGCTCTTCGTAGCCTTCCGGATACACGGGTTCAACACGTGTGCGAATGAGCTCTGCGACCCAGCGGGAAATAGAGGTGTTGCGGCGGGTGGCGGCGTCTTTTACTCTTTGCAGTGTCTTTTCGTCTATATACAGCGATATTTGCGGCATAGGTGACCTCCTCTCTTTTTCTATTCTACTGCATTTATTGGAAAAAGCAAGTATACGTGGAAGTATACTTTAGTTCTGTCTGCGACACTGTTGCAGGGGCAGAGAGAGGAATGCAAAGAAACGTGCGTCGACACAAGGCTGAAGGGCAAATTCTTGCAGATAAAGCTATTCCCCATGTACGCCATTTGTATTGGCGTTTATTATGATATATGCCGACAGAGGTGGCAAATAATGGCAAAATGCGGTTTTCGTGGCGGCGCACGGAAAACCCTCTTAGGTCCGTGCCGCTGGATTGATTGCAGAAAACCGGCGGCACGCCTGTCCTATTGAAGGTGGTTCGAAGCTTGGGTATTTGTTTATGTTAAGCCGGCAGCCGCACCGGCCTTTGTGTCTCTTGAGCTAATCGGCAGCTACCGGGTCAGAGGCAGACCAATCGCCGGCAGCGCCGTCCCCTCCATCTGAATAGGTGACGCTCCAATCTCCCCATGCCGATGAGGCATCCCAGGTTCCGGTAAAACTGAAGTCGCTCGCCCCTTCCCATGAGGTCGCGGTGATCGTTTCTCCGCTTACCGTTCCCGAAATGGCAGCCGTTCTTTCCTCCGCCTGGTCGTAGTAGACCGCCCCAAAGAGGCTCTCGTCTGTGATGAGGCAGCCGAGTTGTCCGCGAAGACTGTCGCCTTGGGACATATAACCGAAGTACACCTCGTAGCCGGAATCAGCGGAGAGACTCACCGCGTTGACGGCTCCCACATAAGAGAGTGTGTTATCGACATAGATTTCCGCAGTGCCGGAAAAGCTCCCATCGGAATAAGCAGCCTGAACCTCGAACCGATAGGTGTACCCGCTTATCTCCGTTTCCGCAGTCAGTTCAACCGTCTTCGTCACGGTGTCGTAGCTTCCGCTGCAGCTGAGTGTGGCGGGCGATCCCCCTATGACAATCTCTACTTCATCGGAAAAGGAGACGAGTTCCCTCGAGCCGGGCATTCCCATCGGCGCCGCCGCTGAGATGTCTATGTCGAACCAGCCGTACTCGATTTCCGGCGGCGGTGCTACTGCCTTCGGCTCCGGTGCATTCTCAATCATCTGCATCTGAAAAGAGGTGAAGACCATTGTGCCCGCTAAGCGTTCAGGGGCGTCACCCC
>CAZQNO010000078.1:0-11658 GCA_964594775.1 uncultured Spirochaetaceae bacterium | reverse complement strand
GCATTACCGTTGCCGGCATGGACCTTCAAACGGCGGGAGAGGAGGAGTTTCGCCGGCTGCGTATGCGCATAGGAATGCTCTTTCAGAACAACGCCCTCATGGGCTCCAACACGATTTTAGAGAACGCCGCGGTCCCCTTAGAGCAGCACACGGACCTCGCCCCCGAACTCATAAGGCTGAGCATTCAGCGTAAGCTCGATCTCCTCGGAATCGGTGAAACGATCGACCGAAAGCCCGCTCAACTTTCCGGGGGCATGCAGAAACGGGCGGCCCTGGCGCGGGCAATCGCCATGGACCCGGAGATCCTCTTCTGCGACGAGCCGACCTCGGGACTCGACCCCATCACCAGCAAGCGCTTAGACGCACTCATCGCCGGGCTCCGGGAAAAGCTCGACATGACGGTGGTAATCGTGAGTCACGACGTGGCAAGCATCGGCCGGCTCGCCGATAAGATCATCTTCCTTGACGAAGGGCTTGTTGCCTTCAGCGGCAGCTTCGAAGAGGCCCTCGCCTGCGAGCACCCCACGGTTGCCGACTTCTTCTCGGAACGGCGGCGGAAATAGGCAGCAGTGCTTCTCGGCTCGGCCTTACTCAGTCCTTGTGTTTTACCTTGAAGAAATCGGAAATCCTGTTGCCTATTCGATTCATATAGAGCTTGAGGATGCGGGAGGTGGGAGTGGGACTCTCCTGGACCCGGCGGGAGAATTGGGGGTCCTTCATCTGACGTTGGACCATTACCGCCGCGATCTGATCGCTGAGGGCCGGGTTCCTGCTGAGGATAGGCTCGATCCCCTCCTTCGGCACGACGATCACCGCCGCCGAAACGAGGGCGCGGGCCGAGGCCGATCGGGGCTGCCCGGTCAACAGAGCCATTTCACCGATAAACTCTCCCGCTCCGAGACGCTCCACTCTGCGCTCTCTGCCTCCCCTGTCCTTCCGCAGAACCTCGACCACGCCGCTGGTTATGATAAAGAGGGAGTTTTCCTGCACCCCTTCGCGGATGATCATGTCGCCCGGGTGGTAGAACTCCTCCCTGGCGGATGCTGAAAGGAGATCGATGTCCTCCTCTGAGAGGGGGTGGAAGAGCTCGGTCTGCTGCAGCGCCTCCTTTACTGTAGGCCGCGTGTAATGGCGGGCAGACATTTCCTCTGTAGCCACCGAGTACTTCGTCGATGAAGGCGCGATACCCGTCCGCTCGAGGCGCTGATGGACGGCCATGTAGAGATCGTTCTTTCCCCGATAATGCGAAATAAAATCGGCGAAGTATACGTAGATATAGTAAGTAAAGGGATTTCCCGAACCGTCGGCCAAATTTACCGAGGGCATGGGGTCGGTGAGGACGGTCTCGCAGCTCAGTGCCGCCTCGGTGAGGAGCCGACGCACGAGTTCGGGAGGATAGGCCGAGTCCACATCCACCTTGATCCACACCGAGTATTTTTGCTCCGGCCGGGACAGGTTGTGAATGGAATTACGGGAAATCACGCTGTTCGGCACAATATAGGTGCTGTTGTTGAAGGAAAGTAAATGAATGGCGCGCCAGCTTATATCTACTACCTGCCCTATCCTGCCGTCGCTCAACTCGATCCAGTCGCCCTTGGAGAAGGGGTTCTCCAGGGTAATGGAAAAGCCGTAGAAGAAGTCGGAGATGAAATTCTGCAGGGCGAAACCGATAATACCGACTAAAACACCGGTAGAGACGAGAAGTCCGCTCATCGACCGTCCCAACACCGCCGTCATGACGATGTAGACAGCGAATAGATAAAGGATCACCGCTACGATGTTCGGCAGGATCTTCGGCGCCCTCGTTCCGTACTTCCTTACGAAAAAATCGGCCCAAAAGTAGAACAATAAAAAGCGGTTGAGCAGCCATGCCCCGGCGATTACCAGAAGGCTCACGAGAAACAGGCGCAGCGACGCAGCAGCCGTAAAATCTTCGGCCCGCGAACAGAGAAAGATGAGGAGACTGAGAGTACCCGGCACCACGAGCAGATCGATAAAGAATATGGTCCTCGCTGCCCGCTCGCCCAAACTCTTCCTCCGCACGTAACGGCTCAGCAGATAATAGAAGAGAAAAAGCGCTATCGTCGGCAGAGTGAAGGCCAGGGGAGAGGAGAAGAACTGCGCGGTAAATATTTCTTCAAGCTCCACGTTTACCTATCGGCAGGATCTCGGATTTTGATTACCCGCAGCGGCGCCTCGGGCCGCATCTAGGGTATGCCCGCCGCTTCAATAGGATTACCGAGGGCTATATGAAGGGCGTAGCGCAGCGGATTCCCGCCGATCTCCTCCCCCGCGGCGACACCGAAGCGTACATGCAGCTCGCCGAAGATCGTCTCAGCCGAAATCCCGATACCGCCGCCGGCAACGAGCCGTGGGTCTTCAATAATCATATCGGGTGATTCATTCCACGCGTTTCCCACCTCTCCGCTTATACCGAGATAGACCGTGTCGCCTATTGCGAGCGGAAGGGAGAAGAGGGCAATGGTGAGCCCGCCGGTTAATAGGGCAGTGTGCCGACCGATAAGCTCCCTCTCGTGAAGACCGGAAAAGGTCGTTAACCCGCCGAGGAAGCTCCTCGCATGGGGCGGACTGTCGGAGTTAAGGTCGGAGGATAATCGATAGCCGATGTCGAAGGAGGATTCACCGGGAAGGGGAAAGTGGTAGCGTTGAGATAAACGGGCGCCGTGGTATGAACGGAGATTCTCCGCTTGATACCGATACTCGTAGGCGAGCAGGGTCTCGTTTCCTCGGCGGGGAAAGGGATAGCGATCCAAGTTGTCGACAACACCTATGGCGGATAGTCCGATCTCGGTTTCTCCCGCATCCAGACCTAAATCGCTGCCTTCACGCAGGCTGTGCTCCATCCAATGAACGAGCCCGGAGGCGGTCAACTCCATCGCTTCGAAGAGACGAGTCCGCACACCTATGCTGCCGCCGTAGCGGCTGTAGAGATAGGTCGACTCCACACGCTCTTCCCGGTAATAGGGCATCGGCTCGGAGAGGGCATAGAGCGAACCGGTAAGAGATACGGGACGAAAGAGGGCCTGCTCATATTCGCTGCGAATACTTCCAACATCTGAGAGACGAAGGTCGGTACTCCATGAGGAGCTGGAACCCGTCAAACCGTTGACGGTGAGATTCGAAAGAAGCATGAGTCTCGGAGAAACGCCGCCCAAGGCTTCGGTGCGAAAAGAATAACCGCCGCGGATTACCGTCTTTGGCTCCTCCTGAGGAACAAGCTGGAGGACGAGCTCTACTCCTTTCTCTCTCGGCAGGAGCTCGTAACTCACATACTCGAAGATCCCTGTCCGATAGAGTGCGTCGATTTCGTCCTGAATCATCGAGACGCTCGTTCTGCCGGCCAGCCTGCCGACCAGCTCGGTATGAATCACCGGCTCAAGCCTCGCGGCGGAGTAGGATACGTCCTCAATGAATAGCGAGACATCCGATGCGGGATCCGGTGCCGGCGCGGCAAAGGGACGGGCCCTCTCGACAAGAGCGAGGAGTTCGGGCAGGGCCGCCCCGGCAGCCTTCCGTCCCTCCTCTACGAGGGCGAGGGCCCTGTCGAAGCTCGCCGGATTGAATTGGGAAACATCCGGTTCGATAACCAGATCGGCCTCGGATAGATTCTTTTTCAGCCGCGGGCGGCGAAGGATCAAACTCGATTGACGCAGCACTTCAGTCATCGAGTCGAACTCATCCTCATCCACACTCATTGTTCTGACATTAACCGCAATAACGAAATCCGCCCCCATTTCTCTCGTCGAGTCAACCGGTAGAACATTGACCCATCCCCCGTCTATGAGCAGACGGTCACGGTACAGCAAGGGAGCAAAAAGTCCCGGGACCGCGATGCTCGCCCGTACGCTGCTCTTCAGATCGCCGTCGGCGAATACCACCTCTTCTCCGCTTACCAGGTCGGTGGCCACGACCCTGAGGGGCCGGGGGAATCGATCGAAGGAGCCGGCGGCCGCATAGCGCCGCATCAGTTGGTCCAGGAGCATGACGACTTTCTGCCCGGCCGAGACACCGGACCCGAGCATAAGCCCGCCGGATGAAAAACCTATGCCGGCCATATATGCCTTGTCGGCCCGCCGCTCCTTATAGCTCTTTCCCCTCCGGGGAGGAGTATCGGTAAAGAGCTCATTCCAATCGGTACGCTCTACCAGCTCGAGCATCTCCTCACCGCTATATCCCGTGGCGTAGAGAGCCCCGATAATACTCCCCATACTTGTCCCTGCAATACAGTGCACCGGTACCCCCGCTTTCTCCAGCTCCAAGATAACGCCTAAATGAGCAAAGCCGAGGGCTGCGCCTCCGGAGAGGGCAAGGCCCACCTTGAGTTCTCGTGCTTCCTGCGCAGTACCCGCACCTGCTAAACAAATGAGGAGAATAAGAGCAAGAGTTGTGTATCGGACTCTCACATTGGAGAGCATAGCATAGCAGGGGCCCGCGCACAAATAGCAGCAATTCCAGATAGCAAATTATTCTCTTATTCGCTACAATCCCACCATGGACATTAAATCTCACACCAGCAGCATGCGTCCGGTCGCCGACAGGACCATTGAAATGAAGAGCTTCGAGGAGACCGAAGGAGTCCTCATCATGGAGGGCGTGCTGATGGACGACCGCCACATGGAATTCTCCCGTTTTTCGGGAGAAGCAGTTCCCGCCGGCCGCTTCCACACCCTTAAAGCGCGAATGAGCGTACGGGTCGCTACAATGCGGATCGAAGACATCGAAATAGATTTCCAGGACTACCCCCATCACGAGTGTCCCGAGCTCAAGGAGAAGTACCGGTCACTGATAGGCTTACACATAGAATCGGGTTTCACCCGGGCGGTACTCGAACGGGTAGGCGGCGCAAAGGCCTGCGCCCATCTCACCCACCTCATCATCACGATGGGACCCGCCTTCGTTCAAGCCGCCTTTACCTACCAGACCCGGACCAAGAAGCCGACCCCGCCGAGCCGGGAACAGGTGCGCAGCTACTTCATCGACAGCTGCTGGGTTTGGCGGGCCGACGGACCCCACGCAAAGGAGCACGGCTAAAGAGACGATAAAGCCGGCGGCACCCATACTCCCCTTCCTTTATTCTTGCATTTCTCACTGCGCGGGACTATCTTTAGAAGAAGAGAAGGAGGTGCAGCATGCGTTCAGCTACGTTTAGGGGGAAGTTTCTTGTTTTTCTCGCCGTTTCGGCCCTTTTCATCGCCTCTCAGGCGGCGGCCGGAGGATCGCAGGAAATAGCGCCCCAGAAAACCGCCGACGGATCGATGCAGATCAGCGCCGACGGTATAACGGTGAACTGGCTCGTTTCGGGAGATTCCATAGCTTTCGAAGTTACCGCTCCCACCACCGGCTGGGTCTCCATCGGTTTCAACCCCTCGCGGGTGATGAAGGATGCCGACTTCATCATCGGTTATGTGGAAAACGGGAAGGCAGTGGTTCGGGACCAATTCGGCAACGGGACCTTCAGTCATAAGTCCGATACGGATATGGGCGGCAGCGACGACATCCTCGAATTCGGCGGGAGTGAAAGCGGCGGAAAAACCACCCTCAGCTTCACCATTCCCATCGACTCGGGAGACGAGTACGATACCGTCCTCACTCCGGGGCAGGAACACACCGTCCTCATCGCCTACGGCCCCGACGGTGCCGACAACTTCACCAAAAAGCACAGCGTCCGGGCGAAGGTTAAGGTGACTCTTTAGCCGGGCACAGAAAAGACCGGCCCCCCGCGCATGCGGAAGGCCGGTACAGAGCTGTGGGGTATGGACATCGCCTATTAAAAGGCTAAGAGTCCAATGCTTGAGAGAAAGATCACGAAGATAAAAACGGGAATAATGTAGCGGACCAGGAAGAACCAAGTATTCGCCACTCCCTGCATCTGTGTGAGTTCTCCGTCGTTGGTGATTTCGCCGACGGCTCCCTTCTTATTCCAAAACCATCCCACCGCAATCGATGCGCCGAGAGTGCCGAGAGGCAGACTGATGTTGCTCCCGAAGTAATCGAAGAGGCCGAAAATGTTCTGACCAAATACGGTGAAGCTGCCCCAAATACCGAAACTGAAGGAAACGGCAATACCAAGGACGAAGGAAACACCGCCGACGAAGATAGCTGCCTTCGGCCGCGAAACCTTTTTCTTTTCGATAATGTAGGCCACCGGCATCTCAAGAATTGAAATGGAACTGGTGAGGGCGGCGATAAAGACAAGAACGAAGAAGATAAAGGAAAAGAACGCACCGAGGGGCATCTGCGAGAAGAGGGCGGGAAGGGTGATAAACATCAGTCCCACACCCTGAGCCGGCTCCATCCCGAAAGCGAAGATTGCCGGGAAAATCATGAAACCGGCAACCAACGCAACGACGGTGTCGGTAAGAGAAACCTGCAGGGCCGTATTGGGAAGATTATCCTTCCGTTTGAGATAACTGGCATAAGTAACCATACCCGACATTCCGACGCTGAGAGAAAAGAAGACCTGCCCGAGAGCCGCCACGAGAGTGTCCAGGCCGATCTTTGAGAAATCGGGTTTGAGGTACCACGCCACGCCGGCAAGGGCGCCGGGGAGGGTGAGGGCCCGGACCACGAGAATGAGCATCATGACGAAAAGAGCGGGCATGAGAATTTTTGACCACTTCTCGATCCCGTGCTCGATCCCGCCGGCGATTATGTAGACCGTCGCACCCATGAAGATCAGATGGTAGATGAGGGGAATTACGGGGTTGCCTATGAAGCTCCCGAAGAATCCTCCCATCTCGTCGGGTCCGAGCTTGAAGAGCCCGGTAAAGGAACTTATTGCGTAGTGAATAGTCCATCCGCCGACTACCGAGAAATAGGAGAGAAATATGAAGGCGGTAAAGAAGCCCAAGTACCCGATCCATACCATCTTCGGACTTATCTTACGGTAGCTGTCCACCGCATTCGCCTTTCCGCTTCTCCCGACGGTGAACTCCACCAATAGCAGACTCACTCCGACCACAATCATGATAAGCAGGTAGACCAATACGAAGGCGCCGCCGCCGCTCGTCCCCGTCATGTAGGGAAATCTCCAGAGATTTCCCAAACCTACCGCAGATCCCGCGGTTGCCAGGACGAATCCGATATTCGAGGTAAAGTTGCCCCGCTTCGGACCCTGATTTTGTACATCAGCCATGAAACACTCCTTCTTAAGAAATTACGATACGTCCCGGTCAAACCTCCGGGACTCGCTCTATCTATTTCCGGTACGGCAGCCGCAGCTTCAGCCGCAGCTGCCGGCCGAATTGCGACTATTTCAAAGCGGCGACGATCTCCTTGAACTCATCCACCGTGAGGTCTCGTTTCAGTTCGATGGACTTCGCCTTCACCAGGTTCAGCAGATCGCCCTCTTTCTCTTCCGCCAAGGAGAGATTGTTGTCCGCGAGCCACTTCTTCAAGTTGTCCTTGCCGCTCTTCTTTCCCAGATAGATCTCCGGTTCCGTCTGTCCCGTCATCGTCCACAGGTAGGGAAGCATGGCGAGGGGCTCGCTGTCCTTCGCGTTGAGCCAGAGGCTCGAGGGAAGACCCGTCTCCCAGCCGAAAATGCGGTCGCCCACCACCGCCCTGTTGGGCTGGCTTTTGAACTTGGAGAGTTCCTCAACCAGGAGCGAGAGCTCCTTGAGTTTCGGGGTAGCTATACCGGTATCCACTCCATAGAGGGCCTCAAGGGCCATCGTGACCGCTTCCAGGCCGGCACCGCCTGCCCGTTCACCGATACCGTTGACCGACACGTGACAGACCTCGGCACCTGCAGCCAAACCCGCGATGGTCGTGGCGACTCCCATGGCGAAGTCGTCGTGGAAGTGGACCTCTATCGGTTGAGAGAAGCGCTCGCGCATTTTCCGCACCCGGTGCGCCGCTCCCTCGGGAGAGAAGGCGCCGAAAGTATCGACCAGGGCCACCGCGTCCATGTGGCCCCCCTCTTCTATGGCTTGCAGCGTGTCGAGGAGAAAATCGAGACTCGCCCGGGAGCTGTCGGCGGGGAAGAAGGTTACATAGAGACCGAGCTCATGGGCCGCCGTCGTCGCTTCGATCGCCGCGGCCACGGCCTTTTCCGCCGTCCACTTCTTGCCGAATTTCAGCAGGTGCTCGCTGCCGGGCACTTCCGCGAGGACCCCGTGCACGCCGCATTCCTTTGCCAGTTCCATGTCCTTTACCATGTTGCGAACGAAGCAGAAGATCTTCGGGCCTAAGTTAAGGCCGCTGATCTCTTTGATCGCGTCGGCATCTTCCTGAGAAACCGCCGGTGTTCCGGCCTCTATTCTGTGTACGCCCAGCTCGGCAAGTTTCTTGGCGATGCGGACCTTGTCTTTGCGGGTAAAAATGATGCCGGGCTGCTGTTCACCATCGCGCAGAGTGGTATCGAGGATCTCTACCTTCTCGGGGAAAGAAAAGCCGGACCTCACCTCTTCGGCATAGTCGGAAGGACTGACCCACCACTTGCCCTTCTCCATATATCCCATCCTTATAACCTCCATTATCAATGTAGTTCAATATTACACCGCATTATACTAACTTTGTCAAATAATTTTTTAATGTTTTACAAAATTTTCTTTTAATTGTTAATATGCTTGACAATGTTAGGAAATACCCCTTATCATACAGGAGAAAGGTACACAAATTTCGGAGGTCTCTATGGCACTTCATCCCCTGCACAACCCCTTACAAGGAAGATTGAGAGTCGTCGGTTTTATCTCGGGATCGGGAAAAACTCTCTGGAAGGCGCTGGAACTGCAGAAAGAACTCGAGGACACCTGGGAGGGCAGTCCATTCGAAGTCGTCGGTGTCTTCTCCAGCGATCCGGACGCAAAGGGAGTAGCCACGGCAGAGCAGCTCGGCATACCATGCGCCTCTTTGGATATACGCAGCTATTATAAGGAGAGAGGGGCAAAACTCAATGACATGGATGTCCGCAGGGAATACGATGCGGAAGCGGCGGCCCTGATCGAAGGGTTCAAGCTCGACCTCGTGATCCTGGCCGGCTATGTCTGGGCCACCAGCGAAGTTCTTCTGGATAAGTATACCTTTATCAATGTCCACCCTGCCGACCTCACGAGGCAGGAGGACGGCAGCCGGCTCTTCGCCGGTCCCAACGGCGTGGGCGATTCCCTCAGCGCCGGAGAACCGGCCCTGCGTTCCTCCAGCCACATAGCCACATCCGAACTCGACGGTGGTCCCCTTCTGCTCATCTCTCCCTCCGTCCCCGTTGAGTATGAAAAGGCCGGCGAGTGGGAAGAAAAAGCGTTTATGAAGTACTACCTTCGTTTGATAAACGCTCAGTCCAGAGAGGTCGGTGCACGTACGGTCTTTGAAATCGCCATGGGGAACTTCAGCCGGGATGATGAGGGTACGGTTCATTATTGCGGCAAGCCGGTGCCGCTGGGAATAAAGATCGAAAGCTGGGAGAAAAATATTCCCCCCTTTCAAAGAAGGACCTCCGCCCTCCTCTGCCCCCGCAGCGTAGCGGTAATCGGTGCTTCGGCCCGGGGCGGTATAGGTCATGCCATAGTAAAGAACATCGAATCGGTCGATTTCACCGGAAAAGCCTTTGCGGTTAACCGCAAGGGCCAGGACGTCTCTTCCCTTCCCGGTTTCTCATCGATCCTCGATATTCCTGAAGAGGTCGATCTTGCCGTCATTACCGTTCCCTCTGCCTACGTACTGCACGTCGCCGAAGAGTGCGGCCGCAAGGGGGTCAAGGCCGTCGTCTGCATCTCCGCGGGCTTCGGCGAGATGGGAGAAGAGGGAGCAAATGCGGAGGAGGAGCTGCTGCGCCTCGTACACGAGTACAACATGCGCCTGCTCGGCCCTAACTGCATGGGCATTTCGAACAATGCCTCGGCAGTTCGTTTCAACGGCACCATCCTCCACGACATCCCGCGGGACGGCAACATCGCCTGTGTTACTCAGAGCGGCGGTCTGGGGGCCGTCCTCCTCGACTACGCCGAAGAGATCGGTATCGGTTTTTCCGTCATTGCCAGTTTGGGTAATCAGGCGGACGTAACGGTAAACGACATTCTTCCCCTCCTCGCAGAAGACGAGCGGACCGAAGTCATCCTGCTCTACCTCGAAGAAATTCCCGACTACCGCCGCTTCATGCGCATAGCCTCCCGGATAAGCCGGGAGAAGCCCATCGTCCTCCTTAAGGCCGGACGCACCGGCGCCGGGGCCGCCGCCGCCGGAAGCCACACGGGAAGCCTTGCCGGAGACGACAAGGTCGCCGACGCACTCATCCGCAAGTGCGGCGTCATCCGGGTAGAGAGCATCTACCAGGCCTACTATACCGCGGCGGCCCTCTCGCGAATGCCCCGGGTCAGAGGAAACAGAATAGCGGTCCTAACCAACGGCGGCGGCCCCGGCATACTGGCCTCCGACGCCCTGTCCGCACGCGGCTTCGAGATACCCCCTCTCGAAGCTTCTCTGCAGGAAGAGCTCGCCCCCAAGCTTCTTCCCGAGGCTTCGGTGAGAAATCCTGTCGACCTGGTGGCGTCGGCGGCTCCAGAACACTACGCCCATGCCCTGCGCAGCGTGGTAGAAAGCGGCGCCTACGATGCAGCGGTCTTCCTCTGTATCCCTCCCGCAACCGTCGACACGGGAGAAGTTGCCCGCAAGATCGCCGAGGAAGTAGAGAAGCTCGGAACTTCGATCGAAGGATTTCCCCTCATCGCCTGCTTCTTTGGGCCGAATCTCGGCCTGCCGGGGCGAAAAGCACTTCACGGGGCGGGAATACCAACCGTTGCTTATCCTGAGCAGGTGGGAGAAGTCTTGGCGTCCATGAGAGAGCTGCCGGTCGGCTACAGGAGCTATGAAGAGCCGGCCTACCCGCAGCCAGGAGAGACTCTACTGAAGGTGAGGGAGACCCTTGCATTGGAGGAGGGCGGAGCCTTCGCGTCTACTGCCGCCGTCGAAACGATCCTTCGCGCATATGGTCTGCGCCTCGTTCCTTCTCTCTTCCTCCCCGTCGACGCGGCACAGCCTCTTGCGGAAATCACCGCAGATAATCTGGCAGATAGACTCGAAGAGGCGCAGATATCCTTCCCCGTTGTTGCAAAGATCGAAGCCCCTGATATTCTGCACAAGAGCGATGAGGGCGGTGTTATTCTCGGGATTACCGGCGCGGAGAGTCTCAAAGAAGCAGTGAGCGAGCTGTTGCAGCGTTTCGTCTCTGCACATGGTATTCTCATTCAAGAGCAGATTGAGGCCGAGACCGAGGTAATATTAGGTGCAATCAAAGACCCCTCCGTCGGCCACGCGGTAATGGTCGGCTTGGGCGGCACCAGCGTCGAACTGCTCGGCGATGTCGCCTTCGCCCATGTGCCCTTTACCGCCGAAGAGGCGAAGAGAGCGATTTCCTCGCTAAAAACCTATCCGCTTCTTACCGGTTATCGCGGAAGCACCCCGGTAGACATAGACGACCTGATCGAACACATGCTGCGCCTCAGCCGGCTGTTGGTGGATTTTCCCGAGATCGCCGAACTGGACCTCAATCCGCTCCTCTATTCAGCCCGGAACTCCCGCTTCTACGTGGCCGACTATCGGCTGAGGAAAGAAGAATAGCCCATCCGTGACCGCGGTCGCGGGCGGTCCCGCTACCAATCTTCAGGCGAATGGGATATACTTTAGGCCATCATGAATGCC
>CAZQNO010000077.1:0-11793 GCA_964594775.1 uncultured Spirochaetaceae bacterium | reverse complement strand
GCGCCCGCAGCATGCTCGTCGACAACAGGACGGTCTGGCGGGCCGTGCGGGACGGCCGGCTCTGGGGCTACGGCATAGACGAAGTCTGGGAGCATCCGGACCTCTCCTTAGAGGGCCTCAACATCATCGCCAGCCCTCACGTGGCTTCCGACACCGACGCGGGGAAACTGGGCATGCAGCTCGGATCGGTGGATGCGGTGGTCGATTTCATCGAAGGCCGCGTGCCGAAACACCGGGTAACAGAATAGGAACCTAATCGGTCCACAAAGACCTTCATTTAAACCCTGGACTGGACAGAACCCATTATTATGATTATATTACTAATGAATAGGAAGGATAATGGAACGCATATATCTCGACAATAACGCCACCACCATCGTCGATCCCAAAATCACCGACGCGATGTTTCCCTTTTTCTCGGAGATGTACGGCAACCCCAACTCACTCCACAGCTTCGGGACCGAGGTTCATCCCTACATGAAGCTTGCCTTCGACCGTATCTACGCGGGAATCGGTGCAGGCGACGAAGACGATGTGATCATCAACAGCTGCGCCAGCGAAGGCAACAACCACGTGCTGAAGGGAGTCTACCACTCCCTCATCCGCGGCGGAAGCAAGAGCGAGATCATCACCACTTCGGTAGAGCATCCCTGCGTGATGGAGGCCGGCCGCTTTCTCGAAGACCTCGGCGTGAAGGTGCACTATCTTCCGGTCAACGAGAAGGGTATCGTCGACGTCGAAACCCTCGACCCTTATCTCGACCCGGAAAAAACGGCCCTGGTCAGCATCATGTGGGCAAACAACGAAACGGGTCTCCTCTTTCCCATAAAGGAACTGGCAGCCTACTGCAGAGAGCGGGGAGTACTCTTCCACAGCGACGCCGCCCAGGTCATAGGAAAAGTGCCCGTTAATCTACAGGAAGTGCCGGTGGACTTTCTCACCTTTAGCGGTCATAAGTTCCACGCACCGAAGGGAATCGGCGGCCTTTTCATCCGCTCCGGCGCTCTGGAAATACTGAAGAAGGCAGCCGAGGCGGCCGGCGGAGAACACGCCCTCACTCCCCTGCTGCACGGCGGACATCAGATGGGCGGACACCGGGCGGGAACGGTCAATGTTCCCTATCTCATCGGGATGGGCCTGGCGATGGAACTGGCGGTGGATAATCTTCCCTATGAAGCGACGGAGGTCCGCCGCCTTCGCGACCGTCTCGAAGACGGCATCGCGGACATTGAGGGTATCTTCATCCTCGGAGACCGGGATGCCAGGACGCCGAACACCATCCTGGCGAGCATCCGAGGCGTGGAAGGAGAGGCCCTCATTTGGGACCTGAACAGAAAGGGGATCGCGGCGAGCACGGGCAGCGCATGCGCCTCCGAGACCCTCGAGGCGAATCCAACCTTTGTCGCCATGGGCCTCGGCAGCGAGCTGGCCCACACGGGCATCCGCCTCTCCCTCTCCCGCTTTACCACGGAAGAGGAGATAGACTACAGCATACAGGCCTTCCGTGAAAGCGTGGAGCGCCTCCGGCACATCAGCACCGCCGGATGAGGAGCATATATAATGGCAAAGAATGACCTAATCGGCGGCTCTCTTTGGGAGCAGTACTCGAACAAGGTGAACGAGCGAATGGCCGGTCCGCGCTTCTTCGGCGAATTGAGCGAAGAAGATGCAAAGGCCTTAGGCGGCCGACTCGTCGTCGCGGACCACGGCGCGGAGGCCTGCGGAGACGCGATTCGCCTTACCCTCGTCTTCGATCCGGAAACCGACAAGATACTCGAGGCCCGTTACAAGACCTTCGGCTGCGGTACGGCCATCGCCTCGAGCGACGTTATGGCCGAGATGTGCATCGGCAAGACCGCCGACGAGGCGCTGCAGATCACCAACCTCGACGTGGAGCACGCCCTGCGGGACGAGATCGACCAGGCGGCCATACCGCCGCAGAAAATGCACTGCAGCGTGATGGCCTACGACGTGATCAAACGGGCGGTGAGCATCTACAAAGGGGTGGGAGTCGATGAGCTGGAGAACGAAGAGATCGTCTGCGAGTGCGCCCGCGTCTCCCTCGGTACCGTCAAGGAGATTATCCGGCTCAACGACCTAAAGAGCGTGGAGGAGATAAGCAACTACACCAAGGCGGGGGCCTTCTGCAAGTCCTGCGTGCGTCCCGGCGGCCACGAAACGAGGAAGTACTATCTCGTGGACATCCTGAAGGAAGTGCGGGCGGAGATGGAAGCAGAGAGACGCGGTGCGGCCGAAACTTACGACGGCGGCACGCTAGAGCAAAAGTCTTTCGACGAACTGAACATCATCGACACACACAAGGCAATTGAGCAGCTTCTCGACGAGGAGGTGAGGCCCCGCCTCGCCGCCGACGGCGGCAATGTCGAGGTCGTGGACATCAAAACCGAAGGAGAGCGGACCCTGGTGATGCTCGCCTACGCCGGGGCATGCCGCAGCTGTGCCGGCGCCCAGTCGGTGACCCTCGGGTTCATCGAAAAGACCCTCCAGGAGAAGCTCTCAGAAAGCATCGTGGTCAGCGCCTCTTAGGCCGCCGAAACCCTAGCCGAATTTTTCTTCTACTATTTCCCCGAGCCGCTTCTTCGCCCCGTCATCCAGTTCATAGCGCACCCGAGTAGCAGGTTTCTCCAGCTTGATTACCCTCGCCAAATCTATCGGCGTGGCAATCACTACGGCCTCTGCAGCGGAGGAATTGATGGTCTCTTCCAGGTCCTTTATCTGCCGCTCTCCATAGCCCATTGCCGGCAGGAGGATGCCGATGTCCGGATACTTCTCGAAGGTGTCCTTTATCGTTCCGCGCGCCGTGCCGCGGGGGTCGACGAAACCTGCAGCGCCGCTTCGCTCGGCGGCCACCGTTCCGGCCCCTATCTTCATCTCCCCGTGGGTTAGGGTCGGCCCGTCCTCCACGACTAAAACGTGCTTTCCCTCGATGATCGAGGGGTCATCGACCGTGATGACCGACTCGGCCTTGATGATTTCCGCCTGAGGATTATGGGTCCGGCAGTGCTCGATGAGCCGCTCGACATTCGCGGGGTCAGCGGAGTCGATCTTGTTGATCACGAAGACATCGGCCCGCAGGAAGTTGGTGGTACCCGGATGATAGTTCAGCTCGTGGCCGACCCTGTGCGGATCGACGACGACGATCTCTATGTCCGGCTTGAGAAAGGGAGTGTCGTTATTGCCTCCGTCCCAGACGAGTACATCGGCCTCCTTTTCCGCCTCCCGCGTAATGGCCTCGTAATCGACCCCGGCATAGATGACCCTGCCGCGGTCTATGTGGGGCTCGTACTCCTCCATCTCCTCGATGGTACAGTCATACGTTTTTAAATCCTCCATTTCTGCGTAGCGCTGGAGCTTCTGGGCGGCAAGATTGCCGTAGGGCATGGGATGGCGAATCGCCACCGCCTTCTTGCCTCTATCGGTAAGGGCGTCCGAGACGGCCCTGGTCGTCTGCGACTTCCCGCAGCCGGTACGGACGGCGCAGATCGACACGACGGGTTTTGAGGAACGGATCATCGTCTCCTCCGGCGAGGGAAGGATGAACCGCGCCCCCTTCGCCATGGCTAGAGAACCGATACGCATAACGTGTTGATGAGGAATGTCCGAATAGGAGAAGACCACGTCTACCGCATGCCCCGCCGCCCGTTCTCGTGAAACCAGTTCCGGAAGCTGTTTCTCCTCGACTATGGGGATACCGTACATATAGAGGGGACCGGCCAGCTCCGCCGGGTACCTTCTTCCCTCGATATTCGGAATCTGCGCCGCGGTAAAGGCAGCGACTTCGCAGCTCTCGTCTTGCCTGTACAGCATATTGAAATTGTGGAAGTCTCTTCCCGCCGCACCGACGATAATGATTTTTCTCTTGGCCATATCCGCTCCTTGTTACTACTTGAGTAATAACACTATTACCAAGACGACGCCGATTGTCAAGCTGAAAAAGTCTATTGCTTTTTTAGTGGTTCAAATGTTGTGCATTTTCCAGGTAATTCTCTGAGAGTTCTGATTTGCCGCGCTTTAGCTCGTTCAAAACGGTTAAATTCTCGCTCAAAGATAGTGTACTACAGATGGTGGCACAAAAAACACAACATTTGAACCACTAAATATTGCTTTCGCCTATTAGCCGAGAAATTTTTCTCGGAGAGAGGAGAGGTTCTTCCCGTAGCGTCGTTCGATCTCGCCGTCAAAATCCCGCTCGATCTCGGCGAGATAGAGGTCGTGGCGAAGATAGCTTTCCACCGTGTGCACGAGACCCTTGTTACGGGTCCACACTACCCGGCAAGGCTCTTCCCTTCCAAAACGGCCGCTGATGCACCAACGCGAATCTACCGTGCAGTCGATCGACCGCCCCAGGACCTCGTTCATCGGCAGATTCTCCGTCTCATGGCGATAGAGTGTGCCGAAATCCATGTCTCTCTTTCCGTACAGCAGAATAAATAATTTTACGCCGCGGTTTTCGGCGGTCCGGAGGCTCTCTTCGATTCTCTCCAAATCCTGCTCCCATATCCCGACATAGACGGTCCGCCGTGCCTCGGAAAGAATACGGACGGTCGTCTCATAGACCTCTTCGGGATCCGCAAGGTTCCACACCGGATCGAAGTCCGAGTGGAACTTAAAATCGGCCAGTTTCTCTTCCAGCTCGGTGGTATACTTTCGATACTCCTTTTCCAATTTTCGCACCAGCTCGTCGGGAGAAAGGGGACTGAACATCTCCGGCTTCGTCCCCGTCGAGACTACCAGCCCGCGGTTTATCAGGCGCCGGGTAACGTCGTAGACCCGAGAGTGGGGGACCATCGAAATTTGTGAAATGGTGTAGGCCGAAGAGGGATGCTGAGTGAGGAGAGAGAGGTAGACCTTTGCCTCGTATTCGGTAATTCCGAGGCCCTTGAAAATGGGAAGCAGCTCTTCAACGCTTTTCGGCATGACGGTATCGAGTATAACGGAAAATCCGAGCCTCTTCCAGTACACGCCTTTTCGCCCGTATGCACAATAAATATACAACTTTTCTGTATAAATATACTTTTTTACCCTTTATCCTATTGCACAGCTCAATGATCAGGGGTAGGATAGGAAAAATTTCCGCATTAAGAGACAGTTAAGGAGGAAGCAAGATGAAAAGATGGACGGTACTTATACTCGTCGTTTTCGTGATATCCGCCGCGGTATTTCTCGGCGGATGCCAAAAGGAAAAGGAGACCCTCGTGGTAGGGACCTCGGCGGGATTCCGCCCCTTCGAATATCGCGAGAAGGGTGAGGTAACGGGCTTCGACATAGACCTCATGAAGGCCATCGGTGAGGAATTGGGCCGTGAGATCGAGGTAAAGGACATGGATTTCGACGCGCTCATCGAAGCGGTGAGCACCGAGACTATCGACGTGGTGGCCGCGGGTATGACCATAACCGACGAGAGAAAGGAGCGGGTCGACTTTTCCGCCCCCTACTTCTCCGCCGATCAGGCGGTACTCGTACGGGAGGATTCTTCCATTTCCATAGCCGGCCCCGGCGAGCTCGACTCGGCCGATTACGCCATCGGCGTGCAGAACGACACCACCGGCGCCTTCTGGGTAGACGATAACGCTTCGAGCGCGAATATTAAGAAGTACGGAAAGTACATCGAGACGATACAGGACCTGGAAAACCGGAATCTCGACATCATCGTCCTCGACAAACCGGTAGCCGAAGCCTTCGCTCAGAACCGGCCGGTGAAGATGATCAAGGTCATACCCACCAACGAAGAGTACGGACTGGCGCTCAAGAAGGGCGATCCCCTCTTAGACGATATCAACAAGGCCCTGGAAAAGGTGAGGGGATCGGAGACCTGGGACGAACTGATGGCCGAATACTTCGGCGCCGAATAAAAAGAACAGGAGTACGGCCCGGCCGATATGGAAAATCTCGTTGAGTTCACCAGCTACGCAGTCTTGGCTGTAGGCAAAGGAATGCTGGTTACCGTCACCGTGACGGTAGCCAGCCTTATCCTCGGCTTCGTCCTGGCCGTGCCCCTGGCCATCGGCAGAACCTACGGCAGCAGGACGGTCAAGCTTCTCATTCAGCTCTACGAAGGCTTCTTCCGCGGCACTCCCCACGTGGTGATGCTCTTTATCTTCTACTTCGGACTCCGCCACATCGGCGAGCCCTTCGGCCATCCGGAGTTCCGCATCGGTCTGCCGCCCTTCCTCGCTTCGGTCCTGGCCCTCGGCATGATCAGCAGCGCCTATCAGTCCCTCATCTTCCGCAGCACGATACAATCGATAAGCAGCGACCAGTACAACGCCGCCCGCTCCCTCGGAATGGGCAAATGGCAGGCCATCCTCGGCATCGTGTTTGTGCAGGCCTTCCGCATCTCGATTCCCGGTCTGACCAACGAGGCGACTATCGTTCTGAAGGATTCGCCGATCACCTACATAGTCGCCATTCCCGAGATGCTGACTCAAGCCAGAGGTATCATCGATTCATCCATGGGAAAGGTCTTCTTCGAGGTACTGATTCCCGTGGCCCTGCTCTACTGGGTTCTTTTTCAACTCTCGAACAAGCTCTTTCTCATCCTCGAGAAAAAACTGCAAATTCCCGGATTCGAATTGGAGAGACGCTAATGCCGCCGAAAGAAAGCACCATCCTTCACGTAGAAAACCTCGAAAAGAGTTTTGGAGAAAACCGCGTTCTCGACGGCCTCTCCTTTACCATTCGGCACGGCGAGGTGGTGGTGGTCATCGGGCCCAGCGGGACCGGCAAGAGCACCCTTCTGCGCTGCATCAACCTCCTCACACCGGTCGACGGAGGACGGGTCTGGCTCGAAGAGGCGGAGATTACCGATCATCACTCCGACATCAATTCGCTCCGGCAAAAGATCGGTTTCGTCTTCCAGCACTTCGCCCTCTTCAACCATTTAACGGCGGCGGGAAACGTTGAGGTCGGCCTCATCAAGGTCAAGAAAATGAGCAGAGTGCAGGCCCGGGAGAAGACCCTCTACGAGCTAAAAAGAGTGGGCCTCTTCGAGCACAAGGACAAGTATCCCGCCGAGCTCTCCGGCGGACAGAAACAGCGGGTCGGTATCGCCCGTGCCCTGGCGATGGACCCGCAGATCATGCTCTTCGACGAGCCGACCTCCGCCCTTGACCCCGAGCTCACCGGAGAAGTCCTTGAAGTCATGAAGGTCCTGGCGAAGGACGGGATGACGATGCTCGTGGTCAGCCACGAGATCGGCTTCGCCCGCAGCGTCGCCGACCGGATCATCTTCATGGAAAACGGAAGAATCGTCGAACAGAACGCTCCGGAGAAGCTTTTGAAAAATGCGGACGAGCTGCGGACTCGGCAGTTCCTCGAAAAAATCACTGAGCTCTACGGATAAGGGAGGAACGGACGGCGTGGCTCTACTGAACTATTTTAGCGAAATCTCCCCGGTTTTGATGGAGGGGATCGTCTTTACCCTCCTTTTCACCTTTATCGGGATGATCGTCGGCTTCTTCATCGCCGTCCCCCTCTGCCTCGTTTCGCTCTACACCCGCGGAATCGGCAAGAAACTCACCGATTTCTACGTCTCGCTCATCCGGGGAACCCCGCTCCTCATCCAGCTCTACATAATCTACTACGGCTTTCCAAAAATCCTTTTACCCCTCGGCATCACCATAACTCCCTATATGGCCGCCTTCGTCGGCTTCATCCTCAACAGCGGCGCCTACCAGATCGAGTACATGAAGGGCGGCTTCAAGGCGATCAGCTACGAGCAGATCGAGGCGGCCCAGTCTATAGGAATGAGCCGGCTGCAGATGGTCACCACCATTCTGCTCCCCCAGGGGCTGCGTTTTTCCGTGCCTGCGCTCTCCAACGAGCTGATCTACCTGCTGAAGTACACCAGTCTCGGTTTCGTCATCCAGGCCCCCGAGCTGATGACAAAGGCAAAAGAGCTCGCCTCTACCCACGCCCGCTACATGGAAACCTATCTCATCGCCGCCTTTCTCTACATCATCATTACCTTCGTGCTCTCCAAGTTCACCGACATCATCGATGAGAAGCTTCGGATTCCCGGCTTCGAACCGGAGAAGATACGCTGATCGATGCGTCTGAACAACGTTTATGAGGTGCAAAGAGAATCGGCGTATACATAGCCGGAACCGCATAATTCATAAGACAAAGACCCTATTCCTCCACACCGCTGTCCTCGCAGCAATCGCGTTCTTTGCCGGCATTGCGATTTTTCAGGCCGTTTAAAATCGACAACATGATAGAGTTCGTTCCCGACGGCATAAGGGGAAAAGTGAAAAACAGCAACAGTTTCTTTATCATTCTCGAGGACGATGAGGGAAATGCGGTACAGAGACCGAACAACATGGTGTTGCTAAAAAGTATGAAGATTCAGTAACTCAACGAAGCCTCTATACGGATTTTAGAAAAAATTTCTCGCCCTCCAGTTCTTTTCAGTATATAATCATCCTGCAAGATATGAGGTGATAAATGAAAAGAGCTATTTTATCTGCAGGTGGGTTTTTATTTTCTCTTCTTCTGCTTGCGGCAATCGGCTGCGGTACCGCCCCTGATACTTCTGCTGCTGCCGAGGCTTCTAAAAACGCAGAGCAGCGCCGCCAGGCCGGTGACACGATAAAAGTCGGAGTACTCCTGCCCCGCACGGGGCCGTTTCAAATGTATGGAGCGGATTTCCTCGAAGGCATAGAATGTTTCTACGAAAACCGCCGACGTATTCTGGACGAAGACGGTTCGGAAATCGAGCTGGTCTATTACGATAACGAGAGCACGGAAGAGGGAACCCTCGAGGGCTGCCGTGAGCTCATCGATTTTCATGCGGTGGACATCATACTCGGTCCTCTTAGCAGTAGGAACGCAGGTCCTGCAATCGAACTGTGCACGAAAAAAACGGTGCCGATCATGCCTCTCTGGGCGACCGCCGATGATTTGGTCGGTGATTCGCCGTACGCCCACAGAATCATCTACAGCGATTCCTTTACCGGTTTTCTTATCGGTAAGTTCAGCGTGGAGAACCTCCGCAGCCGGAAAGCCGCGGTGGTCTACACAGATGTCTTCTCCTCACTAAAAAACGGTTTTGTACAGGCATACGATGAGCTTCATACCCGCGGCGAGGTCCGCGAATACCATATAGACCAAGGCACAGAAGATATTTTTTCGGCCCTCGAAGACTTCTCCCCCGACGTAATCTACCTGGCCCATAAGAGCGCCCTTAACAAGAGCGGAGAGTTCATCCGGCAGGCGGAAGCCCGCGGTATTTCCTCGATTTACCTCGGTGATACCGACTGGTCCGCCCTTGATCCTGAAGAACTGAAGCGGCAATTCGAGTCGGATCTCTACTTCCTGAACCATTTTTCACCGGACGCCTACAACCGCACGGGCAGACTCTTCGCCGAACTCTACCGGCAAAGCCGCGGCACCAGTCCCTCAGGCCTCGCCGCTCTGAGCTATGAAGCCTTATTAGTTATTTCACAGGCCGCACAGGCAGGGAGCGCCGAGCGTTCCGGATTACTGAAGAGCCTCCGGGAGGAGGACTTCGAGGGACTTCTCGGAACCCTTCGATTCGAAGAAAGCGGCGACGTTCAAAAGTCCGGAGTCTTCAGTAAAATTAGCGGAGGCAGGACGGAATACATTACGACCGTAGTACCCGAGGTATTCTCGCTTAAAGAGTTCGAAGAAGCCGTTACACGAATGCCGGAAGAAACGGGAGAGAAGCCTCGCATTAGCATTTTGAGCCTCGAGGGCCGCAATGTGAACGAAACCGACACCCTCATTCTCACCGAGCTCATTTCGAGCTCCATTATCAGGACCCGTCACTACCAGGTAATAGAAGCGGGACAGAGGGACAAGATACTCGCGGAGGCAAAATTTTCCATGACAGGGCTGACAGAGGAGAACCAAATAGAGATAGGGAAACTGCTGGCGGCAAGGAAGATGATCGCCGGAAGCATAAGTCTGCTCGAAGAAAAATACCTTTTGAATATCCGAATTCTTGATGTAGAAACAGGAGAAACTCTGTATGCCACCTACAAGGTCTACGACAGCATGTCCGAAGTAATCGAAGACTGCGATTTTTTTACCTACGAATTGATAAGCAAGGACTTAGGTATATAAGCCGGCCGATAGCCGTGGCATTAGTGGGGGGGGCGAAGATTCTCCCCCACCAACGCCACGCTCACGCCACGAGAATACGCTATTCGAAAAGCACTTTAAACTGCTCGTAGCCCTCTTTCTCCAGGTCCTCCTTGGGGATGAACCGAAGGGCCGCGGAGTTGATGCAGTAACGCAGTCCCGTCGGCTGCGGTCCATCGTTGAAGACATGGCCGAGGTGGGAGTCGGCAAAGGCGCTGCGGACTTCGGTACGAACCGAGAAGAGACTCCGATCTTCTCGGTAGACGATGTTATCCGCCTCGATTGGCCGGCTAAAGCTTGGCCAGCCGGTCCCTGATTCGTATTTGTCGGTTGAACTGAAGAGGGGTTCGCCGCTGACGACATCCACATAGATGCCCTCCCTCTTGTTATCCCAGTATTCTCCGGTAAAGGCACGCTCGGTGCCGTTTTCCTGCGTCACGTGATATTGCATCTGATTCAAGGTTTCCTGTTTTTTCTCCATAACAAAACTCCCGTATCTATTCTCCTTCAGCTCGGTTCCTGCCGGTGCCTTGCCCCGGTCCCAGAACTCGGCGATAAAGCCGGCCCGGCCCGAAGCGTTCTTATATCGCTCGTAGGCTGCCTTGCTCTTGATGTAGTAGTCCTGATGGTGTTCCTCCGCTTCATAGAAGGGGCCGGCTTCTCTGATGTCCACGGCGATCGCTTCATCGAATCGTCCGGAGGCCTCCACGTCTCTTTTTGAACCTTCGGCGGCCCGCTGCTGCTCCTCGTTATGAGTAAATATAGCGGTTTTGTAATGGTGGCCTCTATCATAGAACTGGCCTCCTCCATCGGTGGGATCGATGTTGCTCCAGAACACTTCCAAGAGCTGTTGGTAATTGAGTGAGTAGGGGCTGTAGTAGACCCGAACCGATTCGCGATGGCTCGTCTGCCCGGAGGCGACCTGCCGATAGGTCGGGTTTTCTTCCTCCCCTCCGCTGTAGCCGGAAACCACTTCGATTACTCCGACCAGCCGCTCGAAGGGCTGTTCTAAGCACCAGAAACAGCCGCCGGCGAAGGTGGCCACGGCGTAGGGCTCCAGCACCTGCAGCTCCAGCTCGGGTACCGGAGAGGCTGCGAGGCTGCCGTGATGCCTATTCGTATCTTTTTCCAAGCCCGAAGAGTTTTCCGGCTTCACCGGCCCCACTCCCTCGCCCTTAGGCTCGGTGGATTTCTCAAAATTCTGGTCTTCAGCAGTTTCCGTTTGCGGTTTTTCTTCCTGATTCCCTCCAGCAAGGAGGGGGAACGCAAGAATAATCAATAGGGCGGCCGCTGCCGCGGTAAATGCCGTCATTCGTAATTTCCGCATCTCTCTATCCTCCTCTATTGCGTCCGTGCCCCGCTTCAATAGCACCGAGGCGCGGTCAACTACTCAATTTATATCAGTAATTTAGTTATATTTATGGAGGGAGGCAAGAAAAAAGGCCGCCGAATTAAGGCGGCCATATACATTCTGAAATAGCACATCAAAGCTTGAAAAGGAGGTTTTGTCGGGGAAAAGGAGGTGAAAACCCGACATGAGTATAATTAGCCCGCCTCCATGAATTTTTCAACATCGTTGTGTAAAATTTACATTCAGTTTTCTCTCCATTACAAGCTCTGGAATAAATAGTCCAGCCGCAGCCGCCCGAAGCCTCTGCTTGACCTCCA
>CAZQNO010000076.1:0-11926 GCA_964594775.1 uncultured Spirochaetaceae bacterium | reverse complement strand
CCAGGACCTAGACAGCGAGCTGTCCCTGCCGGAGAGCCTAGCCGCCCAGGGCCCTCGCTTCTCTCAGAACATGCTGCGAATAGATTACTCATACCGTGGCACGGAGGCCCGGCGGTATATCGAACTCGAAGTTTGCGGCCCCGATCAAGACGGGCATAGCGGATCCCTCACGAGGGAAACCTGCGAGACCTACCGTCTCTTTCTCAATGCCGGCGAGCATTCGGTGTATTTCTATTCTCGGGACCTCGGTTTTTCTCCCATCCGTCTGCGAACGAATGCGGCTGGCCGGGTAGAGGAGGGAAATTTCAGCCTCAGAGGCATCGAACTGCATCCCGTATCGATGTACGCCGATAGAAGCCCTCTGCCGCTTCCCGCCGACATCGGTTTGGTTCTCCGTTACGATCAGTCGAACTGGCGCCGCAGCGACTGGGAACTCTTCTCCTGGAACCTCTTTCCCTCGATCCTCATCATAGATTTTCGGGACTACCGTACGCAGGCGGCCTTTTTAAAGCGGCTCGCATTCTTCGTTGAGAAGAAGGGTTTTTCCGGTCAGCTCCATTCCGATGAGGTACTGGCGGATCTTCACGGCTGGAATGCCCACGACTACCGTGCCGAAGATCTCGCGGCTTTCTTCAGCTTGGCGGAAGCCGGAAACTTCCCGCTCAACCGAGGAGAGAAGAATCTGCGCCGCATCCTTCTGGATAACGGTATTGTTCATGCCGGGGAAGACGGCTATACGGCGGGCGAGGGGGGGATAATCTCTCTTTCCCAGGAGAGCAGCCCGCGGCTCCGCTACCTCTTTGCCACACATGAATCGTATCACGGCCTCTATTTTGTCTCAAAGGAGTATCGGAAGAGAGTTTCCGAAATCTGGGACGCTTGCGACGAGCGGGAAAGGGAATTCTGGCGTCTTTTTCTCGATTGGCGTAATTACAACGTGGAGGACCGGTATCTGCTGGAAAACGAATTCCAGGCCTACCTCATGCAGCAGCACCTCTCCCATGTAGAGGAGTATTTCGAGGGGTTTATCATTGCACGCTTTATCGAACTCTTTCCGCAGCACGAGGAAAAGATGCGCACCTTTCTCGATGAGTATCCCGACCACTTTATCAATATGGCCGAAAGGGTGGAAGAGGCGGCTCGGGAGATAGCCGGGATCACGGCGGGGGATTTGGTCTGCCTCAGACCGGCGGCACCCTAAACGCGGCCCCCAGGGAAGCCTTGGAGAGCTGCTGCGTTTTACGCTCACCACTTTACACTCTCGACAATATTTGATAGCGTACTCAAACACGTAACATAAGGAAACCCATCGACAGTAAGGTAGGATATAGTATGGCACGAAGATGTGAGATTTGCGGAAAGGGTACGGTTGCCGGTAATCACGTTCCTCGAAAGGGACAGCCTAAAAAACAGGGGGGCGCCGGACAACATATCGGTGTACGTTCAAAGAGAGTCTTTCGCCCCAATATCGTACGGGTACGGGCAAAGGTAGACGGCAGTACCAAGACACTACACGTGTGCACCCGCTGTCTTCGTAGTGGTAAAGTACTCAAGGCGTAAATTTCTGAATGAAAAAGTGGACGATCCACGCATTTGAAGGTGCTTCCTGCTGTTCATCCCAGGGGATGGACAGTATTCTTTCGGTTTTCGCTACCGAAACAAAAGGGGCTCACTGCATAGTCGTCTCACCCCGAACGGACATACCACCGGCTCTTCTCTCCCTCGCCGACTCCGCGATCATCCGCGACGAAGCCCTATGGCCCCGGATGGAGGGGCTGCATCAGGAGCTGTCCCAACTTGCGGACGAACTCGTCCCTTCCGCCTTTCGGGGAGATTTGGATTCTGCGATACGAGAAGATTTTCAAAACATAGAAGACATTCTGCGGGCGGTGTGGCTTGTCCGCGACTCTTCTCAGAGAACCCGTGAATATATCGGCGGTCTCGGTGCGGTGTGGACCGCTGAAGTGGTAAACGCGAGGTTCCGGGCGGAAGGATTTGCCGCCGGCTGGCTCGACACCCGGGAGCTCATTACCGTTTCCCTTTCCGCCGCCGGACCCGTCGTCTGCTGGGACGAGACGAGGGCGGCATTCGAGGCGCGGCGTGCCGATTTTGCCGCTCAGGACATTCTCATTATAACCGGCGGGCTCGGGAGGAGCTTTGAAGGAGCCGCCACCGGCTTAGGCAAGAACGGCGCCGAGTTCAGCGCCGCCGTTCTTGCTAACCTCTTCGATGCCGAGAGGGTAAACTTCTGGAAGAACGCCGGCGGAGTGATGAGTGCCGATAAGAGCTGTGTTCCCGGTGCCGAGATCATCCCGGAACTCACCTATCAGGAGGCGACGGAGCTCGCCTACTTCGGCGCCGACGTACTCCATCCTCCGGCGATGACGCCGGCGATGATGAAGGGAATCCCTCTCTGTATCCGCAGCATTCACACACCGAAATTTGCCGGTACCAAGATTTCTCAGGAGGTCTCTCATCCCGATTCCAAACCCGTCAAGGGTTTTTCCATAATCAATGATATTTCTCTCCTCAACATCGAAGGCGCCGGAATGATAGGAGTACCGGGAATAAGCTCCCGGCTCTTTTCTTCGCTTCAGAGACGAGGGATATCGGTGATTCTCATCAGCCAGGCATCGAGCGAACACTCGATCTGCTGCGCCGTGCCGGGGGATCAAGGAGAGGAGGCACAGAATACGGCGAGAGAAGAATTTACCGAGGAGCTGGAGAATTACCGGATAAACTCCATCGAGATAGAGGAGAACTGCGGAATCCTCGCAGCGGTGGGGGATCAGATGTCGGGAATTCCCGGTATCGCCGCGAAGTTTTTCGGCGCTTTGGGAAAAGCGCAAATCAACGTGCGGGCCATCGCTCAGGGTTCTTCCGAGCGTAATATAAGCGCCGTTATTCGCAGCGAAGATGCAACGAGGGCCCTGCGGGCGGTCCACGCCGGTTTCTATCTCTCCAGTCAGTCCCTCAGCATCGGAATCATCGGGCCGGGGAACATCGGCAGCACCCTCCTCGATCAGATTGCGGGACAGTCCAAACGCCTGGAGGAGGAGTTCAACGTCGACCTCCGCGTCCGGGCCATTACAGATTCAAAAAAGATGACCCTGGGAGAGACGGGAATAGACATCGCCGGCTGGAAGAAGACTCTCAGTGAAAGGTCCGTTCCGACGGATCTGAAGGCCTTCATAGACCATGTGGATGCCGATTACTTTCCTCATTCGGTGGTAATCGACTGCACCACCTCAAAGGAGATCCCCAAGTACTATGCCCGCTGGCTTTCGCGGGGAATACACCTCATTACTCCCAATAAGAAGGCCGGAACGGCGCCGATGTCCGAATACACGAGAATTATGGAGACCGCCAAGGACCGGCAGCGACATTTTCTCTATGAAACTACCGTAGGGGCGGGGCTGCCCATCATCGGTACCTTGAGAGAGCTGATCCGCACCGGCGACATCATTGAGCGGGTGGAAGGGGTCTTCAGCGGGACCCTCGCCTATCTCTTCTGGAAGTTCGACGGAAAAACGCCTTTTAGTTCTCTGGTGAGGGAGGCGAAGGATTTGGCTTACACCGAGCCTGACCCCAGGGACGATTTATCCGGTATGGATATCGTCCGTAAGACGGTGATCCTCGCCCGGGAGATGGGTTTCGCGGTAGAGATAGAGGATGTGCCGGTACGCAGTCTCGTCCCGGAGAAACTGGCGGATCCGGCCCGTGTCTCCATAGACGATTTTCTCGACGGGCTCGTATCGGCGGACAAAGAAATCGCCGCTCTCTATGAGAAGGCGCGGAAGTGTGAACGGGTGGTCAAGTACGCCGGTATCATCGAGAGTGACGGCAGCTGTGCGGTGGAGCTGCGGGAGTACCCTGAGGACCATCCCTTTGCGAGGATCAGCGGAAGCGACAACATCGTCGCCTTTACCACTGCGCGCTACCACGAGCAGCCTCTGGTCGTTCAGGGGCCGGGAGCGGGACCGGAGGTCACCGCCGGAGGAATTTTCGCCGACCTGCTCCGCCTCGCCGCCTATCTCGGAGCAAAGTTGTAAAAATCGGCGCGGTTAGAATCACCATCCCCTTTTCCAGAAACGATTATCGGTGTAGAATCACCGTAACAAACGTGACTCGTTACAATATAAAGGAGTATCCCAATGAAAAGGAAAGGCGTTTTTTCAGTGTTAGGGGTTATGCTGCTCGTGGTCCTTCTTGCGGTTTTTTTCGTCGGATGCGGAGGGAAGGAGGCGGCAAAAGAGAAGGCTTCCGAAGAGGAAGCCGAGGCTTCAAAAGAGAAAGCGGCGGCTGAAGATGAAGTTTTCAAGGTAGCTTTCGCGTACATCGGCGTACCCGGCGATCTCGGGTGGACCTACGAGCACGACCGAGGCAGGAAGTACATGGTCGAGCAGTTAGGTGACAAGGTGGAGACCACCTACATCGAGAATGTTCCCGAAGGTCCCGACGCGGCACGGGTGTTCCGGCAGTACGCGCAGAAGGGTTTCGACATGATCTTCGCCACGTCCTTCGGCTACATGGACCCGATGTTCGAAGTTGCCCAGGAATTTCCCGACGTCTATTTTGAGCACTGCTCGGGGTATAAGACCGCCGACAACATGGCCGCCTACTTCGGGAGAATGTATCAACCGAGATACCTCAGCGGACTTGTCGCAGGGAGTATGACCGAAGAGAACATGATCGGCTATGTTGCCGCCTTTCCCATTCCCGAGGTTATCCGGGGCATCAACGCCTTTACTCTCGGCGTGCGCAAGGTGAATCCCGATGCGACGGTAAAGGTCGTGTGGACCAATACCTGGTACGATCCGGTTAAGGAGCGGGAAGCGGCGGTAGCTCTTCTCGACAGCGGCGCCGATATCATCGCCCAGCATCAGGACACCACCGAGCCCCAAAAGGCGGCGCAGGAGAGGGGTAAGCTGAGCATCGGGTACGATTCGGATATGGCACAGTTCGTCGGCGATACGGTTCTTACCAGCCCCGTCTGGAATTTCGGTCCCTACTACACTCGAGTGGCGAAAGAAGCCATCGAGGGCACCTGGGAGAGCCATTCATTCTGGGGAGGCATGGAAACCGATGTAGTACAGCTCGCCGAGCTGAGTCCCAAGGTCCCCGAAGATGTGCGGAAGCTCGTAGAAGCGGAGAAGAAAAAGATCCTCAGCGGCGACTGGGACGTGTTTACCGGTCCTGTCAAGGACCAGAGCGGCAGCGCGGTCCTAAAAGAGGGAGAGCAGATGAGCGATCCGGACATGCTCAACATGAGTTTCTTCGTTCAAGGAGTACAGGGCAAGGCGGGAGATAGTTAAGGACCCCGTTCTCTTATGGGGTTCAAGATATATCTTTCGGGGAGGAAGCGGCCGGAGTATCGGCAGGACTTCTCGGTGTGGATGACTGCATGTCGTGCGATCCGAGTATTACCGGTCCGCCTTCCTCCCCCATTTCCCGAGAAGGTGCATGGAAGAACAGAAGCTGATTCTTGAGATGCGGGGCATCACCAAACGCTTTCCCGGAGTGACGGCGAACGACGGGGTGGGACTACGGCTCTATGAGGGAGAAGTCCTTGCCTTGCTCGGGGAAAACGGGGCGGGAAAGAGCTCGCTTATGAACGTTCTCGCCGGTCTCTACCGTCCCGACGAGGGGGAAATTTTCCTTCGCGGGGAACGGGTGGAGATTGAGAATCCCGCTGATTCGATTGCCCTCGGCATCGGTATGATCCATCAGAACTTCATGCTTGTGGAGACGATGACCGTAGCCGAGAATGTTATCCTCGGGCTTCAGGGCGTCGATCATGTTCCCGATATGCGGGAAATTTCTCGAAAGCTCAAGGAAATTTCAGATCACTACCATCTCCAGGTCGATCCCGCCGCCCCGATTTGGCATCTCGGCGTCGGAGAACAGCAGCGGGTGGAAATCCTCAAACAGATATACCGGGGGGCGGAGATCCTCATTTTAGATGAGCCGACGGCGGTGCTTACTCCTCAAGAGGCTGAGGAGCTCAACCGCATCCTCATGCAAATGACGGGAGAGGGAAAGTCGGCCATCTTCATCACCCACAAGATGGAGGAGGTGATGAAGTACTCCCGCCGGGTACAGGTGCTCCATCACGGAAAGGGGGTGACGGAAAAACGGACGAAGGAGACGAATCCGCAGGAATTGGCCCGGCTCATGGTGGGCAGAGAGGTCCTCTTTCGGATCGATAAAAATAAGAACGAACCGGGCGCCGTGATCCTCGATATCGAAGCCGTTCAAGCTTCCGACGAAAAGGGACTGCCGGCCCTTCGGGGCTTATCCCTCAAAGTTAGAGAGGGGGAAATTCTCGGAATCGCCGGAGTAGCCGGCAACGGACAACGGGAGCTTACCGAGGTGGTCACGGGCCTGCATCCCATTCTTTCGGGCAAGGTGCGTATTCACGGCAGGGACATGACCAACCACAGTCCCCTGGCATTCATCAAGGCGGGAGTCAGCCATATCCCCAGCGACAGAGTCGCCATGGGAATCATCGGCGACATGAGCGTGGCCAACAACCTCGCCATGAAGGGCTACCGCAGTGCGCCGATCAGTGAGCACGGATTGCTGCATCCGAAGCGGATCCTCGCAATGGCGAAGAGGATGGTTGATCTTTTTCGCATCTTTACTCCCGCTCTCCACACCCACGTAAAGTTTCTCTCCGGCGGCAACATTCAGAAGACCATCCTAGCCCGGGAGATCGACGCCTGTGGAGGAATTCTCGTGGCGGCCTATCCCTCCCGGGGTCTCGATGTAGGCGCGACGGAGGCGGTGCGCCGTGAGATCATCGCGCAGCGTGATACGGGAAGGGGAGTTCTCCTGGTCTCCGAAGATCTGGATGAACTCTTCACCGTTGCCGACAGAATAGCAGTCCTCTTCGAAGGACAGATCATGGGCGAGGTCGGCGCCGAGGATGCCGATGTCGAATCTCTCGGACTAATGATGGCCGGAGTGCCTCAGGACAGGCTGCCGGATAAGAGCGAGGGAGGCGGCACCGGTGTGACTTCGGGCGAAAATGCGGGCGCGAAAGAGTGAGCTTAAAAGAGGGCGAGAGATGCGGGTGATATTCGAAAAAAGAACGGCGGTCTCCAAACGGGCGATCATTCTCGTTCCGGTGATCTCATTTCTCATTTCCCTCTTTCTCACAGGAGTTCTTCTGGCCTTCTTTCGAGCCAATCCCTTCGTTACCTACGGGGCCATGTTCATGGGGGCTTTCGGGAGCTGGAGTAATTTTACCGAAACGCTGGTAAAGGCCATTCCCCTGATGCTCACCGGTCTTGGAGTGATGGTCGCCTTCAAGCTCCGCTTTTGGAACATAGGTGCCGAGGGGCAGCTGGTGACGGGAGGCGTGGCGGCCTCCTGGGTCGCCCTGTTCTGGGCCCCCTTTCTTCCCCACTGGATTCTGCTGCCGGTGGTCATCCTTATGGGTATGCTGGCCGGAGCGGTCTATGCCGGAATCCCCGCCCTCCTGAAAACCCGTCTCAACGTCGATGAGACCCTCGTTACGCTGATGCTCAATTACGTGGCAATACTCTTCGCCGAAGGGCTCTACTATGGAGCTTGGCGGGACCCGGAGGGCTACGGCTTCCCCGGGACAAAGCCCTTTCCCGAGGCGGCGTGGCTTCCGCGCTTCGCCGGGCGGGCCCACATAGGACTCTTCTTCGCCGTTGCCGCCGGGCTGCTTCTCTGGTTTCTGCTCAACCGTTCGCGCTGGGGCTTCGAGCTGAATATGATCGGGAAAAATCAGCGTGCCGCCCAGTGTCTCGGCGTCAACATTAAGAGAAACATCCTCATTGCCCTTCTCGTATCCGGCGCTTTGGCGGGCCTGGCCGGGGCCTGTGAGGTAACCGGGATATCCCGGCGCCTGCAGCAGGGACTCTCCTTAGGCTACGGCTACACCGCCATCATCGTAGCTTGGCTCAGTCAGCTCAATCCGCCGGCCTCTCTCTTCGTAGCGCTCCTCCTTGCGGCTCTGCTGGTGGGGGGGGACCAGGTCCAGATGATGATGGGGCTGCCTGCCGCCATGGGACTGGTTCTTCAGGGGATGATCCTCTTTCCCCTGCTTGCCGGCTCTCTCTTTTCCGAATATCGCTTGAAGGTGATCCGTCGTCGGGGCGGAACGGGAGGGGAGGAATGATACCGCTGCTCGGCTCCATACTGGCTATTACCGTTGCCGCCGGCACCTCCCTCGTCTATGCTACCATCGGGGAGATCTACACCGAAAGATCGGGAATTCTCAATTTGGGAATCGAAGGAATGATGCTGATGGGTGCGGTCAGCGCCTTTGCCGCAGTGTTTCACACGGGGAGTCTCCTCCTCGGTGTTCTAATGGGGATGTTCGTGGGAATGGTCCTCGCCCTCATTCACGCCTTTCTCTCCGTCACTATGCGGGCAAACCAGGTGGTCAGCGGGCTGAGCATAACCCTTTTCGGGACCGGTTTCGCCAGTTTTCTCGGCCAGCGTCTCGGGCCCGAATCAAACGGCTCTTACCTCGCCGGTCTGACGGCGGATAAGTTCACCCCGCTGCGGATTCCCCTCTTGAGCGAACTCCCGGTCATCGGCGCTCTGTTCAATCAAGACGTGCTGACCTATCTCATGTATTTTCTCGTGCCGGCGGCTTGGTTTTTCCTGTACAAAACGAAGCATGGGCTCAACCTCCGGGCGGTGGGGGAGAATCCCCAAACCGCCGACGCTATGGGCATATCCGTGCCGAAGCAGCGTTATCTCTACACTGCCCTCGGCGGACTCCTCGTCGGCTTGGGGGGTGCTCACCTCTCTCTGGCCTACACCCCCGGCTGGACGGAAAACATCACCGGCGGAAGAGGCTGGATCGTCATAGCCCTGGTCATCTTTTCCATGTGGAACCCCTCACGTGCCATCTGGGGAGCCATCCTTTTCGGCGGAATAAACGCGGTGCAGTTCAGACTCCAGGCCTCGGGTACCGACATCCCTTCGGCCTACCTCAATATGGCTCCCTATTTGGCGACGGTCCTCGTTCTCGTGATTATTACCGTGTGGGAAACCCACAACAAGCGGGTCGGCCCGCCCGGGGCCCTCGGCACCTCCTACATGCGGGAAGATAAATAGGCCGACAGCTATAGATGCTTGATGTAGCAGCGTCTTCTCTTGTTTATCCGGTGGGGGAAGTTTTTCATTAGAGTGACGATATTGGAATTGTTCTCGAGTTCACCGCAGGTCTGGACGCTTTCGATCCCATGCTCGAGGCACTCCCTGTAGAGTTCGGTCAGCAGAATGGCGTTGAGTCCCCTGTTCTGATGGCTTTTTCTAATACCCAGGAGATAGAAGACCAGCTCCTTAGGATGCTTCAACGCCCTTAGAAGATGAAAAAAGCCGAAGGGGAGGAGTTTTCCTCCGGATTTCTGCAGGGCATCGGTGAGACGGGGCAGGGCGATGGCAAAGGCGATCACCTGTTCGTTTTCGTCGACCATTATTTTTATGAATTCGTGACGGGCGAAGCCGAGATACTGTTTAATATAGGCCTGCACCTGCGCATCGTCCAATTCCACCACCCCGTAGAGGTCCGCATAAGCGTCGTTGAGCACGTCGAATATTCCCTCTCCGTACTTCACCGCCTCTTTCACCTTTCTAAAGTGAATGAGGCGGAGCTTGTTGCGTTCCATGACGACCTTTTTTAGACGGTCGAACTTAGGGCCGAGCTTTGCCGGCACCGGGATGGCGAATTGCAGCCAATCGACGTCTTTTTCATAGCCTAGCCGTTCCAGGTGCCGGGGATAGTAGGGATAGTTGTAGATCATCGGAAGGGTCCCCTTCTCTTCGAAACCGTCCACAAGGAGCCCCTCCCTGTCTAAATCGGTAAAACCGAGGGGACCGTGCACCGCCTCTAAGCCCTGTTCGAGGGCCCAGGCTTCCACCGGCGAGAAGAGCGCCTCGGCTACCTCCTCGCGGTCTGTCAGATCGAACCAGCCGAACCGGAGGAATCTGTTTCCCCATTTCTCAATGAACCTGTCGTTTCGTACGGCGGCGATTCGCCCCAGGGTTTTTCCGCTCTCCTGCACCAGCCACAATCTTGCCTCGCAGTAGGAATAGGAGGGATTCTTTCTTGGGGAAAGGGTATTGATCTCGTCAAAGTAGAGGGGCGGGACCCAGTAGGGATGATTTTTATAGAGGCGGTAGGGAAAGGAAATGAATTCCTTGAGCTCCGCTTTCGAAAAAACTTCCACAAGCTCCAACATCGTGGAGACAGTATGACGAAAAAGCCGCCCACTGTCTACATAAATATTTATACAAAAAATGTCTAAAATATTGCATACTATTACAAAAATTTTCAAAATTTCCTTGATTAATGGGGCTGAAGATACTATTGTAGGTGCAACGTACCGGTACAGGAAACGGAACACCGTTTTACGGTGATGCAATGCCTCCTTCGTCAATTGTATGCCGTTTTTCCTGTACCGGTTTTTCTTGTCTCTCCCCCTGCAAATTCAGTATATTACTACTAATAACTAGACGATCAGTCAGAAAATACACAGAAGGAGTCGACACATGCTGAGTAAAAAGATGGAAAAAGCGTTAAACGAACAGATAAACAAGGAGATGTACTCCGCTTATCTGTACATGGCTATGTCCGCCCAGGCCACCGACATGGGGCTGGACGGATTCGCCAAATGGTTCATGGTCCAGTATCACGAGGAGATGTTTCACGCCATGAAAATTTATCAATTCGTCTTTGACCGGGACGGAAGGGTGGAACTCGATCAGATCCAAAAACCGCCGCTTTCTTTCGACTCGGTAAAAGATATGTTCGAGAAAACCCTGGAGCATGAGCAGCTGGTTACCAAAAGCATCAACGACCTGGTCGAGCTGGCGATTTCCGAACATGATCACGCAAGCAATAACTTCCTCCAGTGGTATGTTGCCGAACAGGTCGAGGAAGAGAAAAACGACCACGAGATCCTGGCGAAGATCGATCTCTTGACCGACGGAAAGAAGGGACCCGGTATCTATATGCTCGACAAGGAGCTCGGTGCCCGAGCATTGACGATTCCGTCCGACTTCAGTGTTCCGGGTTTCGCGCAGGCGGAGGCTTAAACTTAAGACCCACCGATGCATTACCGCGGCGGTCCATCGGGCCGCCGTTTTTTCGCTGCTTCAGTGCCAAGGCGTCCTATTCGGGGACCGACCAGACCCTTCCACGGTCCTCTTTCGGGCTTTGCTCCTTTAGCTCCCTCAATGAGGTTGCGTATCGCCTCTTCGATATCCTCCTTCCTCCAGTGCCGGAGAACACCGAAGTCTCTCTCGACGAGATTCTTCCGGGTCCTTGGCCGTCCGTCGATTCTTCCCCCGGCGATCATTGCGAGGTCTTCGATACTGAAGCGAAACGGCCGGCGGCGGATCAGCCGAAGCAGTTCTCTCTCGCCCTCCGGGCTGCCGACGATTTGCCCTCGGCAGACATCACATCCGAAGCAGGCATCGATTTCCGCATCCAGCAGAGAAAGGAGAGATGTTCTGCGACAGAAATCGGAATTGCTCAGCGATAGAATAAAACGAGAGTAGCGATTTCTTTCGTGCTCGTTCTCCATCTTCTCTCCCGCCTTACCGTCTGCCGAGGAGTAGAGCACAACGGCATGAGAGACCTTCCCGTCTCTTCCTGCCCTCCCCGATTCCTGCAGATAGGCCTCTACGGAAGGACTCGGCTCTCTATGGATCACCGTCCGCACGTTCTTCTTATCGACCCCCATGCCGTAGGCCGTCGTGCTGCAGAGTACGCCGTCCATAGATTCGAAAAACCAAGACTCTATCTCTGTTTTTTCTTCCCTGCTGAGTCCGGCGTGGTAGAATCGAACGGGAAGAGAGGGGATGCGTCTGCGAAGCGTGGCTGCGGTGAGTTCTGCACCGCTTCGGGATCGGCAAAAGATTATGGCCGGCCGCG
>CAZQNO010000075.1:0-12054 GCA_964594775.1 uncultured Spirochaetaceae bacterium | reverse complement strand
TGACAGTATATCAATCCACAAAGCTCATGAAAGATCTTTTTATCATTCCTCCTTAATTCTTTTTATTGTAACCGAGGGATTCGGAGGCCTTCATAACCTCCTCTCTCACTATCTTTGCTATACGCGAAAAATCCTTCTGTCGTATTCTGGTGGTAGGGCCCATCACCGACATGGCGGCGATGATCTTTCCGTGTTTATCCAGCACCGGGGCACCAACACAGCGTCCCCCCGTTTCCACCTCCTCGTCGTCCGTTGCATATCCCTGCTCCCGGACCTTCTGTACCTCTTTCAGCAGCCGAGGCAGATCGGTGATCGTTTTCTCCGTATGCTTGAAGAAGGTAAAGTTCTTGTAGCGTTCTGAGATCTCTTCATCCGACATCGCACTCAAGAGGATCTTTCCCCCGGAGCTGCTGTGAAGGCCGATACTCAGGCCGATCCGCGGTTGCCCTCGAATCATGCTGTTGCTGACCACCTGGTCGATATACACCGCGTGGTCGCCCTCCATCGTCATAAGAGAAGCGGTCTCTCCCGTCTTCTTTGCCAGTTCGACAAGATAGGGATGAATCTCCTGGGCAAGATTAAAATTCTTCTCCGCCGCCTTTCCCAGAGCAACCAGTCCCAGCCCCAAACTAAACCGCTTGGTAGCAATGTCCTGGCGAACGATGTTGTGGTTCTTCAGCGTATTGAGTATACGAAGAAGAGTGCTCTTGGGCATACCGATTTTCTTCGATAGGCCCGCCAGATCGACATCACCGTCCACCTGGGCCATTGTTTCGATAATGTTGATAGCTTTGTCCAAAGCACGGACAGACGAAGCCCTCTTTTCCTCTCCTCTCACTTCCTGTTTCATACCGCCACCTCTATTTTTACTTAGGAACGAAGGGCAAGTTTACCCGGCAGTTCAGCTAACGCTTACCTTTCTTGCTTCTCTTACCAATCGTATCCCTTTATTTCTTTTTTCGGGGGATGGGCGAAAAAGGCCCGCTTAGACTGTGCCACCCCCGCCTCAACCATCGCTTCGGCAATTTTCAGCGCCACCGATGTAGGATCTATTACCACTATCCCCAGCTTCTCGGCCGCTTCTTCGGCATATCCTACCATTCCGGCGCAGCCGAGCACAATCACTTCCGCTCCATCCTCCTCCACCGCCGCTTTGGCCACCTCATAGATCTTTTTCCTCGCCAAATCGGGCTTCTGGTCGGTCTCCATGACCGACATGCCGAGGGGACGAACGGACGCTAGTTTATTCTGCAGCTTGTTCCGCCACACATCCGCCTCCTTGCTCGGAACTCTCTCCGGAAAGAGCGTCAGAATGCTAAACTTGCTGCCGAGCATACTCGCCACATGGAGTGCCGACTCCTGTATTCCCAGGACAAGTGCATCGGATATCTCTTTTGCCGCATTCAATCCGGGATCGGAAAAACAGGCCAGTATAACCGCATCGAATCCCTCATCGTTGGCCTTCTTCACCAGTTCAAGGGTGGGAGGCACGGCCAGAGCCTCATCGAAGGCCGACTCGATGGTAATGGGCCCCTTCTTTGGACAGGTTACGGTGAGCTCGGTATCGTCGCGCTTGATTTTCTCCAGAGCACTGCGGATATGCCCCGTCATCTCTTCCGAGGTGTTGGGATTGATCACCATGATTTTCATCTTACTTCACTCCCCTCTTTTTCTTGCTGAGATCACTTCCGAGATCGAAGGCCTTCATATTCAAGTCGAGGTATTTCTTCGGCACATATTTTTCCACCGCCTCTTGCCAGTACTTTTCCTCCAGGTCGAGGAGGGCAGAGAGCGCTCCGAGAAGAATGACGTTTACCGCCTTTACTCCTCCGAGATCGACGGCCTTCTGTGTAGCGTTGAAGCTAAAGACCGTCTTCGCGGCAGCATCGAGGGCCTCCCGTAGCGTTGCATCCGCGGGATACTCGGCTAATCCGCTGGAAACCATGACGGGAGGGATCTTGTATTCGTTATAGACCACCGTGCTTTCCGGATGGAGAAACTCCAGCTGTCTGAGTGCCTCGAGGGGCTCAAAGGCCAAGAGATAATCTACGCTCCCCTTCATCGAAAGCGGCGCATCGACCTTTTCTCCCCATCGTACGTGGCTTATTACGCTGCCTCCGCGGATCGCGAGGCCCAATACATCCGATTTCTTTGAATCGAAACCTGCCAGCATCCCCACCTCGGCGAGGATGTCTCCTGCAAGGACGGTCCCCTGACCGCCCACGCCCACTACTAAGAAATTGATGTCTTTCATTCCGCCAAACTCTCCTTTCCCGCCTCGGGCGGCTCGATCGCACCCGTCGGGCAGACCTGTGAACAGACGCTGCATCCGTTGCAGAGGGTTGGATCAATGCTCGATTTCAGTTTTCCGTTTTTATCGTATACCAAATCCGAAAGCACCACCGCAGGGCAGCCCACTCTGAAACAGGTGTGACAGGCGATGCACTTCTCCGGATTCACGGTAAAGGCCGGCTTCGGCTTTCTCGAAACGAAGATACATTCACCCTTGGTGATAAGGACGGACGGTCCGTCGAACTCGAGACACTCCTCGAATCCGCGTTTCACTTCCTTCACATTAAAGGCGTTCACCGTCTTTACCTTTTCCACGCCCATCGCCTTTACCAGAGGTTCGATTTCGATTCGCTTCGCCTTCACATCCGGAGTAACTTTCCAGTCGAGGCCCGGATGGTCCTGATGCCCGGTCATCGCCGTAGCACTGTTGTCCATGATGACCACCACGCCCCGGCTGCCGTTATGAACCATGTTTACCAGAGGCGGCATTCCGGAGTGGAAAAAGGTGGAGTCACCGATGGTGCAGACCCGGTTTTCCGGAATCTTCGCCAGTGACATGCCGTGCAGTACGCCCACGCTTGCACCCATGGCACCCATCGTATGCTGTGCGTTGAAGGGAGGCATGCTGCCCAGGTTGTAGCAGCCGATATCGCCGGCCACCGGTACCTTCAACTGATTCATTACATAGAAACTTGAACGGTGAGGACAGCCGGGACAGAACACGGGCGAGCGGGTCGGCAGCTTGGCCACCAGTTCCTCCCGCTTCTTCCTGTCGGCCTCCGATACCGCACCATCGTTCTTTTTCCCTATGAGCTTCGCCTCTTCGGCAAACTCGCCGAGTCTGTCGGGAAGCAGTTCGTAACAGGGAGAGAGAAAGTCCTTTCCCATAAGCTCGATTCCCATGGCCTTGATCTGCTCTTCGATGACCGGGTCGAGCTCTTCGATAACGAGGAGCGTGTCGACCTTCTCGGCAAAATCCCGGATCTTCTTCTTCGGAAGGGGATTGGTCATGCCGAGCTTCATGATCGAAGCATTCGGAAAGACGTCCCGCACATAGGTGTGCACCACGCCGCCGGTAATGATGCCGATGCTCGTATCGTTCCACTCTATGCGGGTAAGGTCCGAGCTCTCGAGCCATTCGGCGATGTCCAGCATCCGCTGCTCCACCTTCGCATGCATCTCCTTGGCATACATGGCGGTACAGTTGTACTTCGAAACGTCTCTGGGGAACTTTCCCACATCCTTCGGCGTATCGGGCCTGTCTCCCAGCTCCACGATCGTCTTGGAGTGGGAGATCCGCATGACGCTCCGCAGCAGAACGGGAGTGTCGAACTTCTCGGATATCTCTATAGCCTTGATCACGTAGTCCTTCGCCTCTTGGCTGTCCTGCGGCTCGAGCATGGGGATCTTGGCGAGCCGGGCATACCAGCGGTTGTCCTGCTCGTTCTGTGAGCTGAAGAGTCCCGGATCGTCGGCGGTCACCACCACCAGCCCGGCTTCCGCACCGGTGTAAACCGCGTATAAAAGTGAGTCTGAAAGCACGTTCATGCCGACCTGTTTGGTCGTCACCATCGTGCGTCTTCCCGAATATGCCGCACCGGCTCCCGCGTCCATGGCGACCTTTTCGTTGGTCGACCACTCGGTGTAGATATCGTCCTTATACTGAGTCCCGATGGTTTTTATTATTTCGGAGCTGGGGGTGCCGGGATATCCGGTCACTATCTGTATGCCCGCTTCCCACGCTCCCCGGGCTATCGCTTCGTTACCTGAAAGTATTGCCTTCACCTATCTTACCTCCTAGGCTGTTGTATGTGCATCTTTCAATGCCAGCAGTGCATCCACTGCAATGACTCCCTTTCCTTCCGGCAGGATAAGCAGCGGATTTATATCGAGCGCCTCTATGCGGTCCGATAAATCAGCCGTCATTTCTCCTGCCCGAACCATCACATCGAGAAGGGCCTCCACATCGGCCCGCGCTTTGCCGCGAAAACCGTAGAGGAGGGCGCTTCCCTTTGTTTCATTTATCTTCTTTCTCGCCTCTTCCCTGCTGAAAGGAGGAATCAACAAGGCCCTGTCACGGATTACCTCGACCATGACACCGCCGAGCCCGAAGACCACCGCCGGCCCGAAGTGAGGATCCGACAAGACCCCTACCAGGGCCTCCGCCACCGGCTCTTCCACCATGTGATAGCAGAGAATGCCCTCGATCTTCGCCTCGGGTGCGTAATTTTTCGCGTTTTTCATCAGGATATCGTAGCTTTCCCGGACCTCCGCTTCGCTTTCAACGCCGAGCTTCACTAGCCCGGCCTCGGTTTTGTGTTGGATATCGGGAGAAATGAGTTTCATCACCACCGGATATCCGACCTCTTCGGCCTTCTCCACCAGCTCATCGACGGAGCCGCAGAGAAATTCCTCCGTTACCGGTATGCCGTAAGAGGCGATGAGCCGCTTGCTCGCGTACTCATCGAGTACGGTCTTTCCTTCCGGCAGCAGGGCCCGCGCCTCGTCGTTTCTTGGGACTTCAAAGCGGGGATGCTCCGATCGGAGAAATTCGGCATACCGTACAGAGGCGTCAACTGCTTTGAGGCTCTCCCGCGTCCCCTGCAGCAGGGGTATGCCGCCCTTTGCAAGTACATCGGCTATCGTCGGGTCGAAGCCGCTGGACTGATTGCTCACCATGAGGAAGGGCTTGTCGATCTCTCCGGCTACCTTGACCACCGCGTCGGCAACGGTTTTGTACTGCTCGACCTGCCGGTCGGCCATGCCTCCGGGAACATCCTGCGCGACGAGGACGATGTCCGCCTCCGGTTCCTCGGCCACGGCCCGCAGACAGGTCTCGTAGCTCTCCTCTATTCGCCCGCTGCCCCATGCATCGAGGGGATTAGCGACGGAGCCGAAGTCCGGCAGTACCTCTTCGAGCTTCTTCTTTCCTGCTTCGCTCCACTGGGGAAAGTCGATACCGAGGTCCACGCTCAGATCGCCCATGAGGCTGATGACCCCGCCGGAGAGGGTAATGCCGAATACACCCTTGCCGTTCGGCCGGTGCTTTTTCGTTTTTGCCAGGAGTTCTGCGGTTTCGAACATTTCGTCGAAGTCGTCGACCCGAATGATTCCAAGTTTTTCGAATAGAACATCCTGCACATCGTCGGAACCGGCGAGGGCACCGGTGTGGGCCACCGTGGCCCGCTGCGCCATCGCAGACCGTCCGACTTTTATCAAGACGATCGGTTTTTCCTTCTCTCTGGCCATCTCGGCAACGGCGAAAAGCTTCTCCGGCTTCCTAAATTGCTCGATGAAGGCGATAATAACATCGGTTCCCTCATCTTCTATCATGTAGCGCATTACATCGGCGGCATCGACGACGACTTCGTTTCCCGTTGTGGCGAGAAGACTGAAACCCAGACCCCTGCCGCTGTTGGCAACGGCGAGTCCGAGGTAGCCGCTTTGGGCGACCATGCCGATATTACCGGCACAAATTTCCCTCGGCGCCGGGGCACTGAAGGCGGCGGACCTGCCGTTTGGATTGAGATATCCGACACAGTTCGGTCCGAGAAAGGCTATGCCGTTCTCCCTGCACACGGCCTCCAGCCGGCGCTGATATTCGCCGCCGGTTTTATCGGATTCGCCGAAACCGGCGGCAAAGGCCCAGGCAGCCTTTACTCCCGCCTCGGCAGCTTCCTTGATGATCGGAACTATTTTGTCCCGGCCGAGAACCAGCGCCGCCGTGTCTATCCGGTGTCCCGCCTCTGCCGCCGAGGCAAGGGAGGAGAAACAATCCAAACCCAAGACCTCTTTGTAATTGGGATGCACGGGAACGATTCGTCCTTCGAAGCCGATCTGCCGCAGGTTTTCGATTACCTGACGACCTGGGCCGGTTTTTTCCGAAGCACCGACAACGGCTATTGTCTGAGGGGTGAAAAGAGTTTCTAAGTGCAGATCCGTTGAGGCTTCCCACTCTTTTTCATTTATCATATCTCTTTTACTCTTCCTGATTTTTCCTTTGGGTACAAAGTGCCGCATTGCGGAACAATGTTTCATTTATGCAGCTTATCACTTCCCGCTCTCAAAGTCAACACTCCGTCACAACCCCTACAAGCGGGCCTTTCTCCGATTGCTTCCCCTCTTTTTTCCAGATAGCCGGAAAATCGGGTGAGGGATTTGCCCATACCGATTTCTGTTCCTTCGGATAAGGTTGAGCCCAAAGGCTTCGGCGGCCTCGATCTGCCTCCTTGTTCAGTAATTACTCAAGCTATTCCACGTAATGAAACAACGTTCCAATAAACTTTATCATGCCCTGATTCGACGGTCAATAGAAAATTTGAGAAAATTCTGCATCGTGGAACGATGCAGAATACCGAAAGCATTCTTTTAGTCGAGACTCAGTAGCTTTTCCGGATTCTTCTTTACCATCTTCTGCACATCATCCGGCCCGATACCAAGGTCGAGCATACAGGCGATGAATTGGCGCAGGCCCTCTACCGGCGTGGAAAGGGCATAGCGGCCGAAGTCCGTCGACATGATGCACTTATCCGGCCCGAGCTCCCGCACCGCATCCGCAGCCTGCTGGATTCCGCCGGCAACCTCTTCGGACATACCTTCGTCTACCGAGCTGTACTCCGGCTCCACATAGTAGTGCGTCAGAGGGATCATCTGGGCGGCGGTATAGGCACCAAGAGTATACTCGATGAAGGCACCCATCTTCGCCATGCTCTTCAGCTGTTCCATAGTCGCAACCTTTGCTACCGAGCTGGAAACGACGATCTTTTTATAGCCGTACTTCTTCCCCAATTCGACGATTCTTACCGCCTCTTCGGGCGCTACATGACCGGTGTCCACATAGATGTGGGGATTCTCGGCGACGAGGGTGAGCATCTCGTCGAGCTCGGGAGGCACACTGCCGTCGAGGGGAATTCGGATCGACCGACCAAGTTCCTCTTCCTTGAACTTCGGATACACCTCCGCCAAGGACTTGAAGACACCGTCGAAGTATCTTCCCTCTTTTGCTGCCTGGTAATAGGTCGAATGGGCGCCGAAATCGAGGTATTTCGCCCCGTCGCCGTAGCTGATGGCGGTCTTGAAGGCCCTCGGGTTCATGCCCCCATAGACGGTATTGAGCATCAGGCCGCCGTACACGTGAAAGTCCTCCACTATTTGATTGACCATCCAGGCGGTGCCGTTGCTCATTTCGAACACATCCTTGAGCACCATCGCCCGCATACCCGCATCCCGGGCCTCGATTGCCGCTTCAAAGGGATTAACCCGCCGCGGGCTGCTTTTGAGATGGGGTCCGGGATGAACGTGGATATCGATTGCCCCCTGCAACAATTCCTTGGTGAGCGCTACCGAGCGTTCACTCATTAAACTTTCTTCCGTGCTTCTCTTCATGGCAACCTCCTGTGGGTATTGTATGCTCTGATTATTCTCTACAGCGAAGCCAAATCAAAAGGCACCTCGGACTCCTCGCCCTTTGCCTTGAGATTGTCGACGACTTCCACCGGCAGGGGAATTCCGTCTCGGCGATACTCCTCTTCCCGTTCAAACTCCTTCTCCCCGTGGATGAATATCCGCTCTTCCCCCGCCACCTTGGGAGACTCGACGAGGAGGTCTATCAACTCGTCCATGTCGCGCTTAAAATCGAAGAGGGGCCGAAAGGCTTCGATGTTGAGTGCCATGAAGAAGTGCCCGACGCTGATTTTCGAGAGGACGGGACTAATCCTGCGGCCTATCTTCGTCGCGTAGCTTCCTCCGGAGAGCACCCCGCTCAGTATGTCCACTAAGACCGCCAGGCCATATCCTTTGTAGCCGGACATCTCCGCCGTACCGCCGAGGGGCAGCAGGCCCCCTTCATTAATGATCACCGAGGGGTCGGTGGAGATTTCCCCCTCCGCGTCAACGCCGTAGCCCTCCGGCACCCGCTCACCCTTGATCTCGGCAATCCTCACCTTTCCCATTGAGGCGATGCTGGTGGCCATGTCCAGCACATAGGGCCGCTTTTTCTCCACCGGAACCGCCAGGGAAATAGGATTCGTCCCCAATATACACTCCTTTCCGTAGGTGGGGGTAACGAGGGGCTGGGAATTGGTCAGTGAAATGCCGATCATTTCCTGTTCGAGGGCGAGCATTGCGTAGTAGCCGGCAAAACCGAAATGGTTACTGTTGCGCACCGTCGCAATCCCTACCGAGTTCTCTTCGGCCTTCTCTATACAGCGTCTCATGGCGTAGACTCCCGCCGGCTGGCCGAGACCGTCCTTTGCATCGAGTGATAGAGTGTTCTGCGTCTCCGCTGCTACTTCGTAGGAACACTTCGGCTTGATAATCCCCTTCCGCAGTCTATCGCCGTAATAGACGTGCAGCTGGGTAATGCCGTGGGTGTGGATCCCCCGCAGGTCCGCCATTGTGAGGACCTCGGCGGTAATACGGGCCTCGTCTTCGGGCACTTCATAGGCGGTGAGAAATCGGACTATGTAGTTCTCGAGGTCTTGGGCGCGGAAACGCAGTGTATCGGACATACAGTAACTCCTTCGGAATAAGTTATATCAATTTATCATCGACCTACTAGCCGAAAAGAAGATTCGGCAGAAAGGTAACGATACCGGGAAAGATGATCATCATGATGAGGACGATAACGTCGCAGCCGGCAAAGGGCCAGATTCCGGCGAAAATATCCTCCAAGCGAATATTCTTCCCCGTAACCCCCTTCACCGCATAGGCATTCAAACCCACCGGCGGGGTGATTGCTCCGATCTCCGTAAGTTTAAGACTGATGATCCCAAACCATATGGGGTCGTAGCCGAGATTCACCACTATGGGGAACACGATGGGAAGGGTAAGGGCGAAGATACCGATGGGCACCATGATCATACCGAGGAAGAACATCACCAGCATAATGAGGATCAAGATGACCAGGGCGCTCACATCCAGACCCATGGCGGCACTGGTGAGATCGCTCGGCAGCCGTGTCGTTGCCAACACGCGGCTGAAATAGAGGGCCCCAATGTTAATGAGGAATATCATCGAGGTCGTATTTGCCGACTCCTTCATCGCCTTGACGACATCCTTCATGCTGCGAATTCCGCCGATAAAGTAGCCGATAACGATGGTGATAATGGTCCCCGCCGCCGCCGCCTCCGTCGGAGTAGTTATGCCCGTGTAGATTCCGCCGAGGACAACCACAGCGATCACGAGGATGGGCCAAAGCCGCAGAAACTCCTTCCACTTCTCGCCGAAACTGAGCTCCTTGTCGTGCGGGATTCCGGGAGCCAGTTTTGGGTTCATCTTAGCCCCGACGACAATGTATACGGAATATACCGTAGCGGTAATGAGTCCCGGAATTATCCCGGCGGCGAAGAGCCTTCCGACGGACTGCTGTGTGAAGAGGGCATAGATAATGAGCATCATGCTCGGCGGTATCATCGAGGCGAAGGTCCCCGCCGAGGCGATGCAGCCTACGGCAAAAGACTTCTTGTAGTTGTATTTGAGCATCTCCGGCAGGGCAAGTCTGGAGAAAATTGCCGATGCGGCAATAGAGGAACCGGATATTGCGCCGAAGGCCGCGCAGCTGTAGCAGGTGGCGACCCCCAGAGAACCGGGTAGCCCTCGGCTGATATTATGAACGGACCTAAAGGCCCGGGTAGCGAAGCCGCCGATCCCGGCAAAGGAGCCCATTAAGATAAAGAGAGGAATACAAACCCACGTCGGAGCGGCGATTGAATAGTAAGCAGTTTGGCTCAAGAGAGAAAGAGCCGTATTCAAGCCCATCAGTACGGTGCTGCCGATCAGGCCGCTTACGATAAAGGAGATCCCGATGGGCAGTCCCGCGGCAATGGAGCCGAGAAGTAAAATCAGTATCAAGAATCCTACGGCGGTAAAACTCATGCCGGTGCTCCTTTAGACGCTCGGTTTGGGAAGTTCATCGGATTCCCGATGTATATCCCCGGTTTCGGAAGAAATCCGCTGAGAAAGGTTGATGATTATCTGGACCCAGTAGAAAAGCAGGCCTATTACCATCAGCACTTTCACCGGCCCAATGGGAAACTGTACCGTTCCCGCCTCGGCCTCGAAAGTGGTGATAGAAATATAGGTATTGTTGCTCATCTCATAGATAAAGAGGGCGATTACCGTTATCTGAATGAAGTCGGTAATAATGAGCATGAACTTCCGCCCTCTACTCGGAAGCCGGTCGAGGACGAGCTCTACCCGAACGTTTTCTTCCTCCTCTTCGCAGCGGGCAAGGCCGAGATAAATAACGGTAATCATTACGAAGACGGAGAGAACCGCCAGGCCCTGAATCGGCAAACCGATTCCCCGGCTGACGAGATCGAGAAAAAGAAGAAGCCCCGTCACCACCAAGAGCCATCCGCAGAGAGTCGCCAGATATTGATTCATTTGATGGAAAAAGTGTTTCATATTCACCTATCCCTGTCGTGATAATAGAAAAAAAGGTGGAGGCGCAAGCCCCCACCTCGATTACATTGGGTGTTAGTCCATCTCCAGACCGCGCTTCACGATGGAGCGCATCTTGTCCATGATCTCCTGCGCATTGTCGTAGCCGTTCTTTTTGAGTTCTGCGACGAACTGCTGTTGGTACTTTTCCGCCTGAGAGATTTTCTGCCACTTGGCAATTTCTTCTTGAGAAGCTATCTCTACTTCGATACCATTGGCTTCCTGGGTAGAGGTAATCTCATCGAAGGCGCCGTCGTAGGCTTCCGCGTATGCATCCTTGGCGTTTTCTGCGGCCTTCAGCATATCATTCTGCACGTCTTCCGGCAGAGAGTTCCAGAAATCCAGGTTGACCGTATGGAGGAAGGGTGTTGCCCACCACATCTCTTTTGCAACGAAGATGTAACCGGCCGCCTCGTCCTGCTTGGTCATGTGGATGCCGTCGAGATTTGCCAAAACGCCGTCTACCGTACCGGTCTGCAGGGCCATATAGCAGTCTGCCCATGGCACAGACACAGGGATTGCGCCGGCGCTCTTGAGGTACCCGAGGAGCCAGCGGCTCGAGGCGCGCCACTTCTTTCCGTCCAGATCGTCGATAGAATCGACCTTGTAGCTGGAAGTGAAGGTGCCGGGAAGGCCGGCGGTCATCAGCAGGGGCTTTTGGTTCCACTTTGCGACGAGCTCTTCCTCGAGTTCGGGAATTTCTTCATAGGCGGTCTCGTAGATCCAGCGCTGAGCCTCCCATGAACCGGGGCCGACGGGAAAGAGCTTGAAGATCTGATGCAGGGGAAGCTGCTCGGGGAAGAATTCGGGAAAGAGAAAACCGATATCGGTAATCCCGTCCTTAATTCCCTTCAGCGCCTCGGGAGGTCCGAGAAGCGCGCCGCCCCAAAAATCCTGAAACTCCACCTGTCCGTCGGTCTGCTTGACTATCTCCGGCAGAAAAAAATCGGCCAAAAATGCCGTCCGCACGCCGCCGGGAGGATCGCTGTCCGAATACTTCACTACAATTTTCGCCTTTTCGGCCTTTCCGCCCTCTTCGCTCTGTCCACCGGCGACCAGCACCGCGGATACCAGAAGCAGAAGAGCGGAAGCAAGGGCAAGTACTTTAACTGTCCTTTTCATGTGTACCTCCATTTGTTTTTTTCGGAACTATGTTCCGTATCACGCAATATTTTACCTTTAAAGACATGGCTTAGTCAAATGAAAAATCACGCTGCGAGCGCTTCCGCTCTGCATTTTCTCCTTTTCCATTGCCTACATTCACGCTCAAATCTTGACACACAGCCCGTTTCTCTCCATCATGGGCGGACATATCGGAGC
>CAZQNO010000074.1:0-12474 GCA_964594775.1 uncultured Spirochaetaceae bacterium | reverse complement strand
GTGGACTCACTATGAGTAACCAGAGTAATCATCACATAACAGCGAGTACCCGGCTCCGGCGGCAAGCGCATACGTCTAAATTGGCTCCCGTTGGTCGCCAACTTCGGGTATTCGCGGGACGTTATGTGACAATTCGAGAATTACTCGAAAAGATTTCCCAATGATATTCAACGAATCGGATTAAGGAAGCTTATTCTGATTCATAGAGCAAAGGATGTAAATGATTTGAGGATTCCTCCTGGGAATAGATTAGAACAATTATCAGGAGATAGAAAAGGACAGTATAGTATCAGGATAAATGATCAATGGAGGATCTGCTTTTACTGGAATAACGGGGCTGCAAGTGAAGTTGAGATAGCAGATTATCACTAAGATAGGAGAATTTTATGGAAAGAATACCATCTATTACACCCGGAGAAATCTTATTGGAAGAATTTCTCATACCCATGAATATATCAGCTTATAGGTTAGCAAAAGACACGAATGTTCCTGCTACAAGAATCTCCCAAATATTAAAAGGGAATCGAAAAATAACTGCTGATACAGCTTTACGATTCTCTAAGTATTTTGGAAATTCAGCTGATTTTTGGCTAGGAATCCAGGATGAATTTGATTTGAGAGAAGAAAAGAGAAAAATAGCACACGAATTAGAGAAGATCCCCCATGTCAACGCATCGTAATGATTCTCGAATCGTCACATAACACGGGCACGTCCGCCAGCTGTCTTCCGTTGCTCCGCAACTTCAGCCAACTGGCCTCCGGTTTGTCCACGGTTCATGTACCATCACTAAAAATTATGAGGAGAAGAAATCCGTTATTATTCTTTCAAAATCTTCTTCCCCCATTTGCCCTTTGACTGCTGCCGGTCTGCTGCCTTCCTTCATTAGCAGGAAAAAAGGAACGCCCTCAATTCTTAATGTATTGTGCAATGAGCTCTTCTGGTAAGCGCGGCTGAGTATATCGACGAGATAAAAGTCGATTGTAGCAATATACTTTTTTGAGAGCGTTTCCATAATTTGAACCATAGGACCGCACAAGCCGCACTTTTTTTCATCCATGGAAAACATGATCACTGCGGGGCGCGGATTGGTATATGGTTTCTCCGGTGTCTTCTCCAGATCGATGATTCTTTCGTAGAAAAGGGACGGATCCATTGTTCTAAGCGGTGCATGAGGGTTTTTCGCATTTTCGTACCATGCAAGTAGAACTTTATGATCCGAGCTGCTCTTGTGCAGAGATTCTAGAGCAAGAAGAGAGGTGTTCGGGTTGTTTTTACGAATAAATAAAAGAGTATTGTCGGAGTCGGTATAGAGAAGTATGGGGTCCCGCAAGTAACCCCTCCCGTCTTTCATTATCTCGTAGTAGGAGGCCATGCTGTCTCTTACCACTTGAAAGACAAGCGGATCGCAGAATAGCACGTCCTGTGTGGTTTTTCGGGACTTAGGAAGGGGGTCATCCTTATTTTCCAATATGAGATATATTTGTACAGCCGGGCCTAATCGATTTTTCACCTCTTCTTTATAATCATCAAAACTATACCGTTTGGCTTGCATGTGATACATCCACGAAAAGTAGAGGATAGTTCCCTTTCCCTTTACCTCTTCGAGAAATACGATATCACCCTCAGGACTCAAAAGGGGGAGCCTGGAAAGGTCGTCACCCAGTTCAAATATGGAAAACCTCTCGAAGCGGTTGAACTCTTCAATAAAGCTATCCACTGCATTTGTCATTTCTATTGTTTCTTCTATTTTCTCTGCTGCCACTGGAAAATTCGATGTTACAGTAAAAATTATCATTACCGGTAAAATAACAGAAAGTATGGGCTGCGCCGCATTTTTCATATTGTTTCTCCTTTTGACGTCGTTTTCTCTAACTCTTTCTCAACCCGGTCGAGATAGTTATCTATATCTTTGTTGCCGGCATTATTATCCCAGCTTTCAACAAGCGAAATAATGTCCCGACGCATCCTTGCCGCTTCTCCCTTTTCCATCGATGAAAGCTTAGTGGAGAAGATCCATAGCAGCCTTGCCGCCCACTTGCGTACCGTAGGGCCCGGTGATTCTCTTACTTTCGCAATGACGGGAAAGAACTCGGGGTACGCTTGTTGTTCGATGCTGCTGAGTATCCATGTTTGAGTAGTGCTCCCGTATGACTCGATATTATCGGCAAGATACCGCAGACTCGGTATATCCCACCTTCCTTTAAGCGTGGCGGCAAACTCGTAGACCCGGTAATCGGTTTTGAAGAAGCTCTGCCGATGATTTTCGACATAAAAGAGGGCTTCCTCTTGTGGTGTTTTTCCCGCGTGGAGGAGATAGTAGGCTGCCGTATAAGTTATTACGTCGAATGCGCCATTGCTGTCGATGGATTCGAAGACGTCGCGATAGAAATTAATTACCGTTTCGGTCCGATAGGGGAAGAGGGCCCAGAGAGAAGCATAGGCATTGTCGTGATATTCAATGTAAGCGGTTTTGTACCACAGATCCCATCCTTTCTTCACAAGGGGAAAGAGTTTTTCGAAACCTGTCGTGCTGCGTATTTTCCCCAGTGCTATGATGCACTCGTAATTCAGACTGCTCTCTTTTTCCGTATCGATGTTGGCGATAAGGGCATCGACTGCAGTCTTTTCTCTGAGTTGTCCCAGCGAATGTGCCGCAGCGGCCCTCGCATTTGCATCTCTTTTCCCGTCTTTGCGTGGAGTAAGAAGAAAGCTGCGAAAGATGCTTACGATCCTGCGGTCGCCTATTTCCCCGAGGGCTTTTGCACATTCGGTACGGACGCGCCCCGGCTCCGAGTCGTCCTTCAACATCTTCGCCAGTGGTCCGATTGCACGGCTGTCGCGGATGGCTCCCAAGCCCTTTATGCAGAGTATCCTCACGTTAATGTTTTCGTCGTTTATTCCCTTTATGAAATAGCGGTAGAGTGAGGTGTCGGCATATCGGAGGAGCCCCGTGTAGGCGAGGTTCCTCAATACGGGGAAGGGGCTGTCTACGAGAAAGATGTACTGTTCTATTGCCGATGCCTTGCCGAAGTGGATGACGGTATAGAGAGGAGGGATAACCAGTCTTGGATCATCTCCCTTGTGCAGTGTTACACACTTTTGCATTAGGGTATCGATGAAGTCAGTCTTACCAAGCAGCTCCGCTTCACTTTTTTCCCCCGCTTTGCGATACACGCCATGAAATCGGTCCTCTATGACCGCAGCGGCGAGAGACGGTCGTGAATCATCTATACACGCGAGAAACTGTTCGTCGGAAAGGCGTTCTCCCCGCTTTGCCGCACAACGGTAGATGGAAAAGGCCTCCCAGTCGTCCCGGGCGGTAAGTGCCTGCTCTATGCGAGGAAAGTGTTTCGACGGGGCCTGATTGTAGTCAGGAAGCTCTGCTGCGATGAGCCTGGCAACAGCCCGGACCTGTTCATTCTCAGAATCGAGAAGCGACGGAAGCTGCGGTTTTAGTGCCTCCCACTGGTCCTTTTTCACAATTCTCAGCATTGTAATGAGATGAAAAAGGTCCGGTTCGTATATGATACAGAGTCCTGTTAAGACGGGCAGGTAGTCGGTCTCACTTGGTTTGGAGTCCACGAATGCCTTGAGGTCTTCGGCGAACAGGGGTGTGCTCTTCTTTTCAATAAAGGTGAATAACGGAAGTCCGGTTTCCTGGGCCCGGGGCGAAGGCAGAGCGAAAAAAAGCAGGATGATCATCGATACTAAGATTTTTGACGCCGGCACTTGTTGTTTCACCATTTCATACAACTCCTTTTCCTTTATTATAGCTGGTATTTTGTCCTGTTTGAATAAAATTCTATCTTGAACTATTCAGTTTATCTTTATATTCTTCGGTAAAAGGAGCATATAACGATGAAAGTGGGTATACCTGCAAAACTATGCTTCCGATGTGGAAGCCGCACACAGCGGCAATATCGGGGCATTTATCGTCGGTAAGAAATCTATCTTCCAATACGGAACTCGGCTTGCCTTCGGTGGACTTGTCTATCTTTCTCCTTGGAATGATGATGTAGGAATGTACGATAGTTCAATCGGCGGACATATAGGCCGGCCTTCGCATTGACCGGCCTAGGGCGCCGTGCTACCTTCCTCAGTATGAGCGGAGAAAAGGGGCGGCGGCGCCGCGTTCTCACGGTGGATATCGGGACCTCGTCTCTCAAGGGCGGGATCCTGGACGAAGAGGGCTTACTGCGGCAGTGGGGCAAGGTCGGCTTCGGTCTTCCCGTCGAGGGCGGGTACAGCAGCTGGTCCGCCGAACGGTGGCTCGGCGCTTTTGCAGAGCTCGTTGCCTCCTTTGCAGCGGCAGAGAATGAAACGCCGGATATCGATGCGGTGGTGATCAGCGGCAACGGGCCGTCCCTCGTCCCGGTGGATCGTACGGGAAAGCCCGCGGCGGAGGCCCTCCTCTGGCTGGACCGCAGGGAGAGACGCCGGGAGGGGACGGTCTCCTTCTTTCTGCCGAAGGCCGCCTGGCTGGCGGAGGAGCGGCCGGAGGTCTACGAAAAGACCGCCCGCTTTCTCGGCTGCCCGGAGTTTCTCTCCTTCCGGCTCTGCGGGACGGCTGCCGCCTTTACCCCCTCCGATGAATTCACCCCCTATATCTGGTCCCCCGAAGAGATCGGCCAATACCGCCTCGATGTCGAGCGGTTTCCTCCACCCGTCTACACGGGCAGGCTCTTGGGAGAGGTCTCCGCCGCGGCGGCCGAACGCTTCGGCTTGAAAGAGGGCCTTGCGGTAATTGCCGGCGGGGCAGATTTCCTTATGGCCCTTTTGGGAACGGGAACGGTCCGGCCGGGGCGCACCTGCGACAGGACCGGTACCAGCGAGGGCATCAACTGCTGCAGCAGCCGCTTCATATCACATCCGCGGATTCGCAGCCTCCCCCATGCCCTGGAGGGCTATTACAATGCCGCCGGAATCCTCTCTTCAACCGGCATGATCTTCGAGTGGTTCCGCAGGCTCACCGGGCAGGAGGGACGGGACTACGATGAGATGCTGAAGGAGGTGGGCCGGGTCCGGCGGCGGCCGGGACTCCCTCTCTTCTTCCCCAGCCTTCACCGCGGAGCGGTATGGGAGTTCGCCGGAGGGGCCTTTACCCGTCTCGAAGCGGAGCACGGGCCTGCGGAAATGGGACGGGCGGTGGTCAATTCCATCGGTTTCGGCATCAGAGACCTGGTCGAAACGCTTGAAAAGGAGGGCTGCGCCATAGATTCTCTGCGGGTCTCCGGGGGACAGGGAAGAAACACCGTCTGGAACCAGATGAAGGCGGACATGACGGGCAAGCCGATAGAAATTCCCCGAATAATCGATGCCGAGCTGACCGGCGGGGCCGTCGCGGCCTTCTCCTTTCTCGACGGAGAGAGCCTGTTCGACACGGCCGAGCGTATGGTCCGGATCGAAAAGAGCTACGAAGCCGATCCGCAGAGGGCGGGGGTTTACCGGGAAGAGTACGAAGAGTACCAGCGCGCCTGCGAGCGGATGCTGCCCGCCCTCGCCGGTCCAAAGTGAGCCGGCTCAGCGGAAGAGGGCCATGAGGCCCCGGTGCTTCTTGAGCCACGCCTCTTGCTGAGTGAAATCAGGACAGTACCGTTGTACCTCCCGCCAGAAATTCTGCGAGTGGTTGAGGTGGCGCTGGTGGGCGAGTTCATGTATGATGAGGTAGCGCTGCACCGAAGGAGGCGTCATCACCGTCCGCCAGTTGAGAGAGATATTTCCGAGGGAGGAGCTGCTTCCCCAACGGGTCCGCTGGTTACGGATGTAGAGGCGTTTGAAGGGGAGGTCGATCTCTTCGGAGATCTCCAGGGCCGTTTTCCGCAGTGTTTTAGACGCCCTGCGCCGGAGCCAGGCGGCCAGAGCGGCCTCGACCCTCCTGTCTCTCTCCCGGGACCTTCGTTTTGAAAATTCAGGCGGGATACGGACGATTATCCGCTCTTTTTGCGCCGAGAGGCGAACGGAAAAACTCCTGCCGCTTCCTTCGCGCAGCAGCACGGGATATCGCTTGCCGAGGTAGGATATGCCGCTTAGGGGATTCAACTCCCGCAGGTCCTCCCGCACCCGCCGCAGGTGGCCCTCTATCCAGTTCCGCTTCTCCGAAAGGGCCCGGCGGATCTCTCGCTGTGAGGTGCGCTTTGGGGCCGAGACCACCACTTCACCTTTGCCGGATACCCTCAGACGGATATACTTCTGTCGGGGGCGCCGGGTAACGGTAACAAGCAGGTCGTCACCGCCGAGACTGAGTCTGATGGTTTCTTCTCCGCCGTTCTTTTCGGCGCATTTTTTCTCCGCCATGAGAGGATCTTGGTTTTTCATGAGAATCTGTACTATTGTAGAATTATTGGAAAGCGAGGTCTACCATGCGAAAGAGCGCCGGCACGTACTTCTTCCTCATTCTTCTGCTCCTTTTTCTCTTCTGTTTCGAAGCGGCGGCGGACACAAAGGTGGTGGGAGGCTTCATGGAATTCCGATTCGAGCTTTCCAGCGGTGACCAGGAAATTCTCGATTCCTTTTTCGAATATGAAAACAACTCGAACAGCCAGCGGGTGGTGGAAAGGGCCCCCGGAAGGATCGTGGTGGAAACCCGTGCGGATATCGGTCCCTTCAAAAGCGAGGTCTCTTTTCCTGTGGGAAAGCGGTACCGGAGCGGGGACTTTAGCGCGGAGCTCGAGATGTCGACATCGCGCTCGGGAGTGCGCATAGAGCGGCGGGGCAGCGTAGAGACGCGGACCGAATTGGTGGAAAAAACACCGATGAGCCGAGGAGAGATGCAGTTCTTGAGAAAACGCGCCGAAGAGGCCGCCGAAGGGGCCGAAACTCAGGCAGAAGCGGTGGAACGGATAATGCGCTCTATCAGAAAGCACGTGTCCTACCGGCTCGGAACCTCGAGCAATCCGGTAGACGTGCTGAAGTCCGGCAGGGCCTACTGTGAGGGCTACGCGAATGCCGGCGCACTGATGATCAGAAGTCTCGGCATTCCCGCGAAAGTCATCGATTCCTACATCCCTCCGGGACACATGTGGGGATTCGGTCAGGAGGGCTCCGGCGGCTTTCACGCCCATGTGGAGGTCTATTACCAGGACGCGGGCTGGGTTTCCTACGATCCCCAGGCGACGGTCCATTACGTAGACCCCTTCCATATTGTGCGATACCCCCGTCGGCGGGTACGGCTGCGGCAATTGTCGCAGAAAGATGAGCGGCATATTCTCGACCGCATCGGCGAACCGGATAATTGGGACAATTTCTACCAGAGGAAGAGCTATACAGGCCGGCGGAGTCCTCTCTTGGTCGGGACGATCTATAAAAAAGACGGCAGCCGGGCGGCGGACAGTTTTCGCTCGAAGGAGTGGGTCTACAGGAGAGTGAACGGCGGTGAGGGAGAGGGCATTCGCATCCTCTCTAACGGCAGCTTCGCCGTAAGTCCGAAGGAGGGGGAAGATTCGGTGGACTTCTTCTATCGCGACGGCGAGGGCGGCTGGCTGGAATACCGCGTGAGCTTCGACGGGCCCGAAAAAAAAGAACAGACGTTCCGTCTCGATGAACCGGAGAAGCTCCATCATCTGGAGCTGGGACGGGGTAAAAATCTCTACGTATGGTTCAAGGACCGGAACGATCGGTGGAAAATCGATTCGGTGCGGGCCGGAGACGAGGGGCGGGTTTCCATTCTTAGCGACGAGAAGAGCTGGGTGGTCAGCGGATCGAGAAATCTTTCGGCACCGCTCTATCTTCTCGACACGGCGAAACTGCAGAGGGGAAAGAGCTATACAGTTAGCGACCTGCCGAGATACTACGATCCCGGCACCGTCTATGTAAGCGGCGCTCTCTCGCCCATGAACGGCCCGAATGCCCGCATCCGGATGCTCCGCCGCGACGGTGCCCGTACGGAAGAGTTCCTGCCGGATGAAGACGGGACCTTTGTCCTTCCGCTGCCGGGGCCTGAGTTCAGCCTGCTGATGGTGAGCGGTGATGCAATGCTTCTGCTGCGCAGGATAGAGGAGGCCGCGGGAAAAAACACGGGCGCCGATACCGCAGGCGCCGATACCGTAAACGCGGGGCCGGCCTTCCCGACTTTTCCCGATGTCGCCGACGGGCTGCGGCGCGTTCGCGTCGAGACTTCGAGCCCGGGAACACGGGTCTATCTGGTAAAGAAACAGGGCAGCCGCTACAAGGAGTACGGCCGCACGACGGCTGACGCACAGGGGCGGGCCCTTCTTTTCGTGGACGGGGAACTACTCGAAGAGCAAGAGCTCTTCGTCCTCTTCGGGAGTCCGTCGATACGGGGAAGACTTCCCCTCAGGGCGGCGGAAGAGGGGGTGCTTCGATTCCGATGAGGAAGAGCGATTTCGGACTATCGACGGTAAAAACGGCGTTCGCCATTTTGGAGTACATAGGAGAAAAGGGCAGTGTGCTGCCCGCAGAGATAGCCGGAGACTTGAAACTTGTGCGGGCGAACGTGCATAGACTGCTCTATACCCTCGAAACGGCCGCTTATGTGGAGAAGACCGAAAGGGGCGCCTATCACCTCACCTTTACCCTCTTCGAACTGGGCAATACCGTCCCCCACAGCAGGAATCTCATAGACAGCTCTCGTCCCGCGATGCTGCGGCTTGCCCAGGCGACGGGTGAAACGGTGAATAACGGAGTCCTTTTCGAAACCGAAGTGCTCTACATCGACAAAGTAGAGGCGGCGACCCATCTCAAGCTGGACCGGAACATAGGCAGTACCGACCCCCTCCATTGCACCTCCCTCGGCAAGGTGCTTCTGGCCTTTCAGGATGAAGACACACGCAGGGATCTCCTTATCCGCCTCCCTTTGGAAAGGAGGACGGAACACTCGATAGCGGAAATTCCGCGGCTCGAAGTGGAGCTGGAGAAAATCAGAGAACGGGGCTACGCCCTGGACCTGCAGGAACTGAGCTGCGAGCTGCACTGCGTCGCCGCTCCTGTTTTCGACGAGGAGGGAAGACTCCGATCGGCTATAAGCATCTCGGCTCCTTCGAACCGCTTCGGCAAAGAACGTCTCCGAGAAATCGCCCCGGATCTGTTGGCAACGACCGGGGCGATAGGCCGGGCCCTCTCTTCACCGGATTAAAAGACGGAAAATTACGAAAAACAACCGGAAAATGCTCAGTAAGCCCCGAAAAAAACTTGACAAGTGGAAATGGGCGGGCCAAAATGAATGTGTGTTACAAGATATAAACACAAGTTCAAATAGCGAAAAAAAGGGCTATGTCTTGGCCACTACCGTTATGAAGGCCTTTCACTTGCTCGAATACATAGGAAACAATCAGCCCGTGCAGCCGGCGCAGATTGTCGAAGGGCTCGGCTTCAGCAGGGCGAACGTGCACCGCCTTCTTGCAACCTTTCAGTCCCTCGGCTATGTGGAGAAAACGGGAGGGGGCTACGGTCTTTCCTTCAAGCTCTTCAAGCTGGGAAGCTCGGTGCCTCTCAGCAGAGACCTCAGAGATGTGGCAAAGCCGATCATGATCGAGCTGATGCGGAAGGCGGAGGAGAACAGCTATCTCACCGTCTTGGTGGAGGACATGGTCATCGCGATCGACGAGGTAAAGAGCTCGCATCATCTCACCCTCAATCCGGATGTGACCTACTCGTATCCTATCTACTCCTGCGCCTCAGGAAAGATCTTTCTCTCCGCCCTGTTAGAGGAAGAAAGAAGAAGGGTGGCGGAAGGTCTGGAGTACCGGCGCTTGGCAAAAGCCACGATTAGGGGCCCGGAAGAACTTCTGCGGGCCGTCGAAGAGACCGAACGGCGCGGGTTTGCCACGGAGATAAGGGAATTCAGCGACGATCTGAACAGTATCGCCGCGCCGATCTACGATTACCGGAAGAAGATCGTCGCTACAATATCCATCTCGGGTCCCTCCATGCGGCTCACCGAGGAGAGGATGAAGGAGTTGGAAGAATCGCTCCTCGATACGTCGAAGCGCATTTCGCAGCGGCTGGGGAGAAACGCCGAATAGGCAGAAACAGAAAATTAAACTTTTGACGAAGGAGTTTTTATAGATGGAACAGGACAAGATCTTTGCGGAGCTTTCGATCAGTGATGCACCGCATATCAAGGTGACCCCGCCGGGCCCGAAATCGAAGGAGATCCTCGATTATCAGAACGCCCACGAGAGTTCGGTCGTCTCGTACCCAAAGGGTATGCCGATGGCCCTCAAGCGCGGCCGCGGCGCCACCCTGGAAGATGTGGACGGCAACGTGTACATCGATATGTTCGGCGGAGCCGGAGTCATGGCCCTCGGCCACGCTCATCCCGAGGTCCTCAGGGCCGCCCATGCCCAGATTGACGACGTAACCCACTCGCTGGACATACCCACCGAGACTCGACAGAAGATGGTCGAAGTGCTGCAGAAGGTCCTTCCGAAGGAGCTCTCACGGGTCTTCTTCGGCGGACCCACCGGTTCGGACGCAGTGGAACAGGCCCTCAAGCTGGCCAAGTTCAACACCGGACTGAACGGGATAATCGCCTTCGAAGGGGCCTACCACGGCATGACCGGCGCATCCCTCGCCCTGACCACCGACAGCGGTCACCGCGACGGCATCGGGCAGCTGGTGCCGGGGGTGCAGTTTCTTCCCTTCCCCTATACCTACCGCAATCCCTTCGGCTGCCCCGACGAGCGGGTGGACTTGCAGGCGGCGGATAATCTTGAACGGGTCCTCGACGACAGTCACTCGGGTTATTCGAAGCCCGCGGCGGTCATCTTAGAATCGGTACAGGGAGAGGGAGGAACTATCATCCCCTCTCCCCGCTTCCTCAAGAGAGTTCGGCAGATCTGCGACGAGAGAGACATCATTATGATCTGCGACGAGATACAGGCGGGGCTGGGAAGAACGGGCAGGATGTTCGCCTTCGAACATGCCGGCATCGTCCCCGACATCGTGACGATGAGCAAGGCCCTCGGCGGGATCGGTTTTCCCATCTCCGCCATCGCCTACCGGGAAAAGCTGAACACTTGGCCCGCAGGAAAGACCATCGGCACCTTCCGCGGCAACATGATTGCCTTTGCCGCCGGAGCGGCGGCCCTTCAGTGGATGCTGGACAAGAAGGTACCCGAGCACGCGGCGGCACTGGGAGAAAAGTGCATGGTCAAGCTCAAAGAGCTGGAAAAGCGCTCCTCGATTGTCGGCGAATCCCGGGGTATCGGACTGATGATGGCCATCGAAATGGTGAGAGATAAAAAGAGCAAGACTCCCGCCCCCGACTTCGCAAAGATGGTCCGCACCTACGGCCACCGGAGAGGAGTAATGATAGAGGTCGGCGGACACTACAACAACGTGGCTCGACTCTTGCCCCCCCTCGTCATTACCGAAGACTTAGCGATGAAGGGGATCGAGATCCTCACCGGAGTCATAGATGATATCGAAGCGGGCAGGCTCAGCTAGGTAAGGAGAACAAAAGATGGGAAAGAAAACTGCATATAATGTGGCGGTCGTCGGCGCCATGGGAATGGTCGGCGCGGAGATGATACGGACCCTCGAGCGGCGGAACTTCCCCGTTGCCGAGCTGCGGCCTCTCGACATCAAGCAGAACGAGGGAGACACGGTCGACTTTAACGACAAGGCGGTAAAGGTCTTGGAAGCAAAGGACGAAAACTTCGAGGGTATCGACATCGCCATATTTTCCGCCGGCGGAGAGGCGAGTCTCGCCCTCGCCCCAAAGGCCGCGAAACGGGGCGCGGTGGTGGTAGACAACAGTTCAACCTGGCGCATGGACCCCAACTGTCCTCTCGTCGTCCCGGAAGTCAATCCGGAAGACCTCGATTGGCACAAGGGAATAATCGCCAACCCTAACTGTTCGACGATTCAGATGATGGTGGCATTGAAGCCCCTGCACGAGTACGGAACGATCAAGCGGGTGGTGGTCTCTACCTATCAGGCCGTCTCCGGTTCGGGAAAGAAGGCCTTTGAGGGGCTGAAGGACGAAACCCGCCAGTTCATGGAATCCGGGACGATACAGAATTCCCGGGCATACCACTATCCCATCGCCTTCAACTGCCTTCCCCACATAGATGTCTTTCAAGAGGGAGGCTACACGAAGGAAGAATACAAAATGGTGAACGAGACGCATAAGATTCTCGATGAAAATATCAAAGTAAACGCCACCTGCGTGCGGGTGCCGGTCCTCTACGGTCATTCCGAAATGGTCAATATCGAGACGGAGAAGAAGATCAGCCGGGAGAAGGCCCGCGAGCTGCTGGCCGGAGCCGCCGGCATAAAGGTGATAGACGATCCGGAAAAGAACGAATACCCGATGCCGCTGATGAGCAACGAAGAAGACCTCACCATGGTCGGCCGCATCCGTGAGGACAACACCATCGAGAAGGGGCTGACGATGTGGGTGGTCTCCAACAATATACGTAAGGGGGCCGCACTCAACGCGGTACAGGTGGCGGAAACACTGATAGAGAGGAACATAGTATAGGATGGATATTTCCAAACGGGCGGCGGAG
>CAZQNO010000073.1:0-12566 GCA_964594775.1 uncultured Spirochaetaceae bacterium | reverse complement strand
TCGAGACTATTCTGAAAAGCCTCAATAGCCTGATCCGGCTGCTCCATAACCCGGTAGAGAACCCCAAGGTAGTGGGTTGCCTTGGGGTTTTTGGGGTCAAGGTCAGATGCCCGGAGAAAGTCCTTCACCGCCGCCTTGTATTCGGCAGCTCCGAACCGGGCCATCCCCCGGTGTATCAGGATCACCGAAGCTATCGTGCTCTCGATATCCCGTTCCAGAATACTGTTGTAGTAGCCAAGGGCTTTTTCATAATCGCCTTCGTTATGGGATACCAGAGCCTTCACCAGCAGTTCGTCTACCGAATCGGAGGATAAAGGCTCCTGCTCCGGAACATCCGTTGCGGGACCCTGCCTAGCCGGGGAGGGGGTAGCCGGAAGCTCCTCTTCAACTTGTCGAATGAATGATGAGCGCCGCTTATCAAGTTCTCGGTGGAGCCTCCGCTGGTAGTCCCTGATCTCCTGGAAGATGATATCCGACAGGGTCAGGTTTGCGTTCAATGCGGCGAGCTTCCTCCGGAGGGATTCGTCATAGGGGGTGAAACCCGCCTTGTAGACCAGTTCATGTTCCACCTCCGACCAGGCGTCCTGCAGGATCGTGCGAACCTGAATTTCAAAAACATCGATACCCAGGTCCGGGAAACGCTCCAGGATATCCTTGGGGATAGGAGCGGAAAGATGAAGAGAGCGGTAACCGAATTCCCGGAAGGAGTGGTCGTTGCCCTTGTACTCCACATCGGTCAGGGGGAGCTTTTTTTTTAACAGCGATTCGATCCGTTTCACATCCTGAAGAAAGGGAGTGACGATCCGGATTCCCAGGATATCCTGAATAGCCTGCTCCCTCCGGCCCTTCCGGTGCCGGGAAAGCAGTTTTTTATAGTAACTAGGGAAGGACTTTATCCGGTTTTTTATTGAAAAACGGGTTTGCTCCGTTTCCAAAATCCCCCGAACAAGGGAAAGACACTGTTCCATCGCTGCCCGATAGGCCGAATAGTGCCGGTCATAGTGCTTCTGCGCCTCCCCTCTGTGAGTTGTGTGAGCAGGTTCCACCATCGGCCTCCTTTCTTCCTACCCCCTATGCTGCCACAGGAGTTCTGATGAATTAGATCTTTTTCTACCTGCTATCGTCTGGTGATATCAACGAAGGTCGCATAGACTTTATCCGGTTTTTTATCACCGGGACGAAAAAGCGGGATAGCGGTAATCGAAAGCCAGATATAGTTATTTTCTTCCGGGAGCATTGAGCGCAAGGATAGCCTCATCTTCTACTAAGAGAATGCTCTTTTCATTCGCTTTCATTGCTGGTCATCCTGCGGGAAGAATAGCACGATTTCAGAAAACTTGACAGGCACCACCCCATCCAATAAGCTTTCTTAGCATACAGAGGGACAATGAAAAACTACGAAAAGGAAATTAAGCAGGAGAAAAAGTCTGCCACTACAATTGCCCGCTACGAAACCCTCTTCGCTGTTACCAGCGTCGGAATCGGGATCACCGATGAGACCGGCAGACTTATAGAGTGTAATGAAAGCGTTCAAAGAGATGCTGGGATATGGCCGGGACGAGCTCTACGGCAGGAAGATTCAGGATTTTAACCATCCCGACGATATCCATCGTGAAGAGGAAACCATTTTTAGTCTCACGGAGCAGAATTCGCAGACCCGCTTGGAAAAGCGGTTTATGAAAAAGGACGGCAGTATTTTGTGGGCGGACATGACGGTTTCCGCCGTTTTTCAGGAAAACCTGCCTCCGTATTACGTGGGTATTCTTACCGATATTACCGAAAACACCACCAGCAGGAACACCATCGAAGAGCTGAATGCCCATTTGGAAGCGGCCCTGCGCGACGGGAACATGGCCTGGTGGGAACTGGAACTCCCTTCGGGCAAGGTACTGTTTAACGAGCACAAGGCGACCATGTTGGGGTGCCGAGCGGAGGATTTTACCCATTACGCTGACTTCATGAACCTGGTGCATCCGGATGACTATGAGTCTACCATGGCGGCATTTCATCGGCATCTGGACGGGTCGGCTCCTACCTACACATGTGAATATCGCATTCGAAATAGCGCCGGCGAGTATCTGTGGTTTCGGGACCTGGGGAAAATTACCAAACGCGAAAATGGAATCACCACCTTGACCGGTATCGTTACCGAAATAACCGAGGTCAAACGCACCCAGGAAGCCATGGAGCGATTTCGGGCGGCGGTGGACAACAGTTCGGACCAGGTCTTACTCATCGACCGTAACTCCATGAAGTTCATCGATGTAAACGATACCGCCTGCTCCGCCCTGGAGTATCACCGGGAAGAGCTGCTTTCCCTCTGCCCCCAGGACATCAAGCCGGACTATACCCTTGTAAGCCTGGAAGAAGATCTGGATACGGTTTTACAGGATCCCACGCAGACGGGAGTTATCGAAACAGTACAGCAGAGTAAAAAGGGGAGACGGATACCGGTTGAGGTCCGGCTGCGCACCTTTAAGAGCCCGAGCAAGACCTAGATCATCGCCGTTGCCCGGGATATGACCGAGCAGAGGCGGGCACAACAATACGGGTCAGTCTGCCGCATAGTGCAGACTAATCGTCAATAGGTATTTACCACTTCGGCATCAGTGTCGAAGGCGGCGCTGAAGAAATCCGGGGAGCTGTCGCCCTTCAGAGTCACGCTCATTGCCATGAGCGAACCGGAAGGGTAAATAGTCCGGTTTACGGCAATCCTGCTTTGCCGTAAAGATATCGAAAAAGCGAGGTTGAGTATGCTGAACCGAATCCGTTTTTGGAGAAAGCCCCGTCAGCCGGCGGGGAGGCCTCTGTGCCTCTCCATTCTTCTCGCACTGCTCGTATCGATAGGCCCGATGTACGGGCAGGAGGAGCTTAGAGACGGCTGGCTGCGCTTCGGACTTCAGGGCCAATCCTTCGGTCCGGGCTACGGGGCCTCCTCCGTATTAGATGCCGAGGGGGGGATACACCGCTCCCGTTACGGCGTCGACAAAGCTATGGATGGAGATCCGGCCACTGCATGGGTAGAAGGAGTTGCCGGGCCCGGGGAGGGGGAGAGCTATTGGCTCGGCCTGGAGCATTACCCGCAAGCTCTGGGCTTCATAAACGGCTACGCGAAGAACCGAAGTCTGTTTGAGAAAAACTACCGGGTAAGGAGCCTCAAAGTACAGACCTTCGCCGCCGTCAATCTAAGCGGCTTCGCCGGACAGTGGGAACTGTTCTACGACGCCCAGCCGATAAGCGAGGTGAAGCTTATCGATTTAAAAGACTCAAGGGACCCGCAAAAGATCCTGCTGCCCTTTGATCGGCGGGAGATGATTTCGCGCATGCACGAGTTTCGAAGATCTGAGGCGATTCAGCGCTGGAATTTCCCGCAAGCGCGTGAGATGGGCTTGAGCGGGGATGAGGGAATGGAAAAGAAATTCGTCTATATTCTCCGTATAACAATAGAGGCGACGTATCCCGGGTCTACATGGGAGGATACCTGCATCGCCGAACTGTGGTCGGACTACGGGGCGGCGGCGGAGGTCGAGCTAAGAGGCGAGGATCAGTATTTAGATATTACAGACGAGCTGGGACAAAACATACCGGTCTTCTACGATTTCGACTACGTGCTCAGCCTGATCGATGTGAGCAAAGACCGGCGCTGGGCTTTGCTTATAAAAGAGCCGGCCTATCCGGGGACCGGCAGAGTCTCGAGCGCCTACGCGATCATCCATCTGCCCACCGGCAGAGAGCTGACCGCGGAGATACTCGGGCCCGAGAGCGGGAGTAAACTTCCCTACGCCTTCAGCTCCCGGGACGGGCGGGTATTCGTCGAGTGGGAACATATTGAGACCGGGGCCGAGGCCGGCGAGCCCTGTGTCCTGTACTGAGCGGTAGAATTGCTCACAACCCCTTAGAGAAAGCGCCGGTGCAGGGAGTGTATCGCGGCGTAGAGCCAGGGAAAATTTCCGGAGTCGTTCTCTTTTTGCGGATCGGCGCCTCGCACGGTGAAACAGTGTTATCCTGCCATCCATCCGCCGTCGACCATCAGGTTCACCCCGGTAATGTAGGTGGCCTCGTCTCCTGCCAGAAAGAGGGCGGTGCGGGCGATGTCGTCGGGCTTGCCGAGACGCGGCCAGGGAGTGCGGCTCTGTGAATACTCGATGCTGTCGACTTCTGGGATCGGCTTACCCGTAAGCACCCGGCCCGGGGCGACGGCATTGCAGATTATGTGGTCCTTCGCATAGTCGACGGCGATCTGGCGGGTCATGTACACAACGGCGCTCTTGCCGACGCCGTAGGCGAAGTTGTGTGGAGCACAGATCATTCCGTGCTGCGATGAGAGGTTTATAATGCGTCCCCGGGCCTCTCCGCGGATCTCCTGCCGGAGCATCTGCTCAATTGCACGCTTGCATGCCATGAACACTCCTTTGGCATTGATGCCCATGACCAGGTCCCACTCTTCTTCGCTGGTATCGAGGATGGGTTTGTCCACCCCGATTGCCGCGTTGTTGACGAGGATGTCGAGGCGCCCGTAGGTTTGCACCGTATTGCCGACGAGCCGGTCTATGTCGGCCGAGTTCGACACATCGGTCTGCTGGAAAAAAGCTTCTCCTCCCTTTTCGCGAATGAGCTCGATGGTGGCCGCTCCCCCCTCTTTCACCTTCTCGGTGACGTCGGCAACCACTACATTAGCTCCCTCATCTGCGAAGAGGAGGGAAATCGCCCTGCCGATTCCGGAAGAAGCTCCGGTGATGATTGCGGTTTTTCCCGAAAGACGCTTTGCATTCATGTTTTACCTGCCAGGTTGTGGAATGAGAGATGGTACACAAGAGTCTACAAATCATTGAGCGAGGAGTCAACGGCACAGAGACGAGATCGAGAAAAAAGAACCACCGTTCCACATTGTAAAATAAACTGAATCATGGAATAACGTTTCAAAATTAAACAATAGTCTTGACCGTCGTCGGAGGTGGTGGTACTATTGACGGACTATTTTAAAGGAGGAAGGGAATGAAAGCAGGAAAAATTCTCGTGCTGCTTCTCGTCATCGCGATTAGCACGGGTGGGCTGGTGTTCGCCGGCGGTCAGAAGGAAGCGGAGCCGGAAGCGCCGGCTGAAAAAGAGGTGGTGAAGGTCGGCATTGTCGTGCATGGACAACCGCCGGTTCGCTACTACATCGACGGAGACCCCATGAAGGGCTTAACCGGCTACGAAGTCGGAATCATCGAAAGCGTTGCCGAATGCATGGGTCTAGAGGTCGAGTTCTACGATGTGACTTGGTCCGGACTCTTTGCAGGGCTGCTCTCTGAAAAGTGGGACTGGGCTGCGTCATCGGTCTTCATCAAACCTGAAAGAGAGGAGATGATGGATTTCTCGAATCCCTATCAGGAATCCGACATCGCTTTTCTCAAACCTGCAGCTAGTCAGCTCGATTCGCTTGATGACCTGCAGGGGAAGAAACTTGGTGCCGACACCGGTTCCGGTGCTCACAACTGGCTTACCGAGAACGAGGGAAAGTACGGACCTTACGAGATCCTCACCTACGATGGAATGTCTGAAGTCCAGCAGGATGTCGTGGCAGGCCGGCTCGACGGCGGTCTCGGCGACTCGCCGAATATGGAGTTCTTTGCCGCGCAATACCCCGAAGTGGAGATGGGGCTCTATCTCGACATGGGCTACATGATCGGAATAGCCTTCAGGCCCGATGATCCTATGGTCGATGAGTTCAACAAATGCCTGATGGAGCTGAAGAAGTCAGGCAAGACCGCCGAGCTCTACGAAGAGTTCTTCGGCGCGCCGCCTCGAAAGGAAAGTGCAGTGGTTCGTCTTTTCCCCGACGGCTACACTTCTGTAAAGTAAAACGAGCAATTTTCGGGCTTGCCGGTGTTGTTGCCGGCAAACCCGTTTCTCAACCTTCCCGTGAGAGAACACTATGAGTGAGAAAAACACGAAACCTCGCCTATGGTACTGGCACCCACTGTTTCAGAGTGTGTCTCTGTTGGGTATCGTCTTGTATACCCTGACCCTCTTACCGAAAGAGTACGCAGTGCCCGATTTTCCCGGTCTCCTTTGCATCATAGTCCTGCTTCTCTGTGCGTATGCGTGGATGATCAACTTCATCCTCGACAGAACAAAGACCGAGTTAATTAAAAATGCGGCGGCCTTCTTTTTCATTATGCTGCATGGACTGCTGTTCTATCGGTATGCAGGGGCGAACTGGGATCTTCTCGGCAGACAGTTCTTCGATTTCGAGGCAATGCGGCCCTACTGGCACATTCTCTTTCGCGGCTTTCTGACCACGCTCAAGATAGGCCTGATCTGCATCGTTTTCGTGCCGATCATCGGACTGCTGCTGGCAATATTCCGATCACTGAACAATCGTATCATAAGCCTTTTTGTCACTGCCTATGCGGATGTGTTTCGATCGATACCGGACATCGTCCTGATCGTGGTGGTGTATTACGCGCTTCCGTACGTAGGCTTGAGTTTTTCCTCGACCTTCGCGGTTATGCTAGCAATAACCCTCCTCTACAGCGCCTATGCTACCGAAATCTTTCGGAGCGGAATCGAGTCGATCAGTAAGATTCAGATAGAAGCCGCCCAGACGACCGGGCTCGACTTCGTGCAGATTATGCGCTTCATTATCCTGCCCCAGGCCATTCGGGTCGTCATTCCTCCCATGACCAGCATTCTGGTCGGAGTGATGCGTTCCTCGGCTGTTGCTTCCGTAGCTGCGGCACCGGAACTTCTCACCAGGGCGCGCCAGCTCAGCACGACAATCAACTCCATTACCCCACTGGTCGTTGCGTCGGTCATCTATGCCATCGTTATTCTTCCCCTGGTTCTCCTCTCGGCTCGAATGGAGAAGGTCCTCTACAAGTATCGGGTGCGGAACTGATCCGGGATACCGAAGGGAGTAAGAAATATGAAATTAGAATGGAATGATCCGGTTCTTCCCTGGTACAGGAGATACCGTTTTATCGTTCCGGCGATGGCCGGTATTCTGGCGGTGTGGGTCTTTCTGCTTCCCGATACCGGTCCGCTGAATATACTCGGAAGGATCTTAACGACCCTTCTGATTATTCTTACCGCGACGCTTACGGTCGTGGTTCTAATGGACAAGACGAAGACGACGGTGGTGCAGGGGTTCTTCGCCGTTCTGCTCATCGGTGAGCTAGTTTTTGTTTTGTATGCCTATTCGGGTGCGGATTTCGAAAAAATGGGTCACGTCTTCTTCAACAGACGCGTAATGTCCGGAAACTGGCACCTCTTTATCGAAGGGGTCCTGGTAACCCTTCAAATTGCCTTTTTCTCAATACTCTTCGGGACAATCCTGGGGATGCTCCTTTCGGTCTTTCGGATACTGCACAACAGGATGATTACCGCATTTATCGTGGTGTATGTAAATCTCCTCCGTGCAATTCCGCCGATCGTCATCATATTTTTCATCTATTATGCCCTGCCTACCCTCAATATACGCCTCGGTCCGGTTACCACGGGGATCCTCTCGCTTACCCTCATCGGCTCCGCTTATATCAGCGAAATTTTCCGGGCCGGAATCGAGGCAATCCACCGAACCCAGCTCGAGGCTGCGCGTTCGCAGGGTATGACGTTCTTCCAGACCATGCGTCTGGTTATCCTGCCGCAGGCCTATCGTATTGTCGCCCCGACGCTGACGGGCCGGTGGATCGGGATTCTCAAGGATACCGCCTACTGTTCACTCATCGCGGTTACGGAGATACTGAAGACGGGACGGATCCTGTCGACAAAATATGCGAATCCGACTCCCCTTTTGGTCACGGCGGTGTTGTTTCTGGCGATGGTTCTGCCCCTCACCCGGTACGTCGGCTATCTCGAATACAAAAGAAAGCGAAAACTCAAGCTGTAAGCCGGAGATTTCTTACAAGGAGTATATGCGGTATGAGTAACGAGAACGATGTGATGATCGAAGTCGAGCATCTGGAGAAACACTTCGGGAATCTTCACGTGTTGAAAGATATTTCTTTCGAGATCAAAAAGAAGGAAGTGGTGGCGATAATGGGCCCCTCCGGAAGCGGAAAGAGCACCCTTCTGAGATGCCTCAACCGCCTCGAAGAGCCGTCGGCGGGGAAGATCCTGATAGAGGGGGTCAATATCCTCGACCCTCATGTGAACATCAACAGGATCAGAACCGAAATCGGGATGGTCTTTCAGCTCTTCGGCCTGTATCCGCATCTGACGGCACTGCAGAACATCACCCTCGCCCCGATCAACGTGCGGCACCTTTCTCAGAAGGAGGCTGAAGAACGGGCGAGGAAACTCCTCGAGAGGGTGGGCTTGCTGGAAAAGACCTCGAAATATCCCGATCAGCTCTCCGGCGGCCAGCAGCAACGGGTTGCGATAGCCAGGGCTATGGCCATGCAGCCGAAAATCATGTTCTTCGATGAGCCGACATCGGCCCTCGATCCGGAGATGATACGGGAGGTGCTCGATGTAATGGTCTCCCTGGCAAATGACGACAACATGACAATGATCGTGGTGAGCCACGAGATGGGCTTTATACGAGAGGCTTCAACAAGGGTGATGGTCCTGGACGATGGAGAAATTGTCGAGGAGGGTGAATCGAAAGCCCTCTTTAGCAATCCGCAGCACGAACGAACAAAGTCGTTTCTCGGCAAGATAATCCATTAGGAGTCTGAATATGATGAAACCCCGTGAGAGAACAAAGAACAAATTTACGAAGGACGGCACAGCCCTGCTGGCTAAAGTACCGCACATGAACGGGGATTACCTGCCGAGAACGGTGACAAAGGCGGCGGAGCTCCTCGGCGGACTCGAGTCGGCATTTAGCCGAGGAGACCGGGTCTTGCTAAAGCCCAACTTCAACTGCAGATACGAGATGCCGCTGTCGACAAATCTCGATATTCTCTCGGCGATAATCGAGCTCCTGCTCGATCACGGGTTGAAAGTATCCGTCGGTGAGAGTTCGGGCAAGGCGGACGGTCCGACCTGTGAAGTGGTCGGGGATCTCGGTGTTCTTCCTCTTCTCGCCCGCTATGATGTGCCGTTTATCGACTTCGAGGAGGACCAGTGGATCGAGATGGAAGTCCCGGGAAAATACTGGAAGAAGATCCACGTTCCGAAGAGCATCTACGAGGCGGACAAGCGGGTGTATGCGGCCAACATGCGCTGCCACAATTCGGCGAGGTTCTCGGCTTCTCTCAAGCTGAGCGTGGGGTGGATCAACATGGATGACCGCACGTATCTCCACGAAGATCGGTCACTGACGGAGTACAAGGTGGCGGAGCTCAATCTCGGCTGGCAGCCCGATCTCGTCTTCGTCGATGGACGGCGGACCACCAATACCCAATCGGGTCGAGGACCGTACATCTACCCCAATGTGGTGATGGCGTCGGGAGACATGGCGGCGATCGACACCGAAGCGCTGCGCATACTGAAGAGCTTTCCCGGCGAAAACCTGCTCGACATTTCCATAGAGGAAATGGGGCAGATGAAGACGGCCCTCGAACACGACTTGGGAAGCAGGGAGTACCGGGTGGTGGAAGCAGAGGCGAATCTCGAGACCGAACAGAAGAGCAGGTTTTGATCGATGAGAAGTACCATGAACAAGATCGACTACCGCGCACGGCGAGAGCGAGTTTTCGCTGAAGCAGGCACCGAGCTCCTGATCATATCGGACCCAAGCAGTTTGAGTTTTCTCACTGGAGTCGAACTCCCTTTTACCGATCGGATCCCCGCTCATCCGATTGCAGGGGTTTTCGCCTCCGGGGGTGAAGCCCTCGTGGCGGTCCCCTACGAGCTCGGCGAAGCGGTCAAAGATCAGGGCTACGATGGCGAGCTCGACACCTACGACGACAACGATGCGGAGCCGGAAGAATGCCTCTGCCGCAGCGTCTCCGATTTTCTCCGTCGTCGGGACCTGACTGGAAAACTGCATGCCGGATTCGAGGCAAACCGGATGACTCTCGCGGTCTCCGAGGGGCTTCGTCGACACCTGCCGAAGCTTTCATTCTCTGAAATAGACGAACAACTTGCCGCTAGAAAGATGCGAAAGGAAGAGGCAGCCTGCGAACGGCTCGCAAGGGCGGCGGATCAGCTCGAGTTTGGGCTGATGGGGGCAATTCAACACCTCGAAGGCAGCCAGGAGGAGGAAGTGTACACCCTCTCCGAGTTTTGCGAGCGGATCCGAGTTCACGTGTACGAGCGCGGGGGAACCGCAGGAGGGCTCGCAGGCGCGGCCGCCGGTGACGGAGCAACGAGACTCTACAGCCTTCCCAGAGGGATCTTCAGAATGGGGGGCCTGGTGAGGGTGGAGTCGAGCTCGAGATTTCAAACCTACTGGGCGGTGAGCTCCCGGATGCTGAGCATCGGAAAGGCAAACGAGCTGCAGAAAAGAAGTTTCGAAGAAAACCTCCGCCTGAAGCACACGGCGGCAAAACAGCTTCTGCCGGGCAGGAAGGCATCCGATGTGTATGCAGCCGTCGAAACGGCGGCGAGACGGCAGGGGATCGTCTTCCGGGGGGAGTACGGGGTTGGTCACGGTATCGGAACGGCCGAGAGAGAAGAACCTTTCCTCCGGCCGTCGGAGCATATCGAACTGGCGGCGGGAATGTGTGTGCTTGTTGCCGTCTACACCGAGGGGCCGAAGAGGGAACTGGTCTGTTCGAAAGACAGTTATCGAATCGACGAAGGCGGACCGGTCTGCATCAGCAGTTTTCACGATTGGAGCAGGCTGTATGAGGTAACCGGTTTTAGGTCGGCCCACTGAGCACGGAGAGCATGAGCAGATGAGCGCGAGAGAACACGAGATACGAAACAAAACGGCTGAGAGGATGAGAGCATCGGATTTCGAGGCTCTTCTCGTCTACGGCTTCGACAATATCCGGTATTTCAGCGGTGCAGTTGTTCCCTTCGAAAGCGATAACGAGAAGGACGTATCGGTGCTCCTCATCGTTGCCGGAGAGGAACCGGTGCTCCTCGCTCCCCGCTTCTTGCGGGACAGCTACAGAAACGGCGGGTTCCTCCGGAATGTGCAGACGTACGATGCTGCAGGGGGTGAGACAGTCGAAGAGCTCGCCGGCCGACTGATAGAAGAGCACGGCCTGTCCGAAGCTATGATCGGGATCACCCGCGGGAGGATACCGCAGCGTCGTTTCGACAGACTGGAGAAGCTGCTGCCTAAGTTGCGGTTTTTTCCCGCCGACGACCTCCTGCGGCAGCTGCGAATGGTGAAGACGGACTCTGAGCAGGAGCTGCTCGAAGAAGCGGCCCGGAGGACCGACCATGCCCTGGCCGCCGCCGCTCACCATGTGATGGTCTATGCGGCGAGGCCTGAGAAGGGGCTGTCGGAGATCATCCGTGTACACTGTCTCGAGAGAGGACTCGACATGACGGGCTACGAGTCGCTGGCGGTGGGAGCGTCGGGAGAGCACGCCGCGCGGCGGTGGCCGGAGGCGCCCTGCTTCGGGGTCGGTCTCGGGAAGCAGCTGGCAGAGGGCGAGTTGGTGCGGATAGAGGTACGCAGCAGCCTGGACGGCTATTGGTCCGATGCGGCACGCCTGCTGACGATGGGTATACCCTCTGAGGCGCAGCGTCGGGTCTACGACAAGCTCAACAGCATCCGCGGGGCGTTTCTCGACCGATTGCAGCCCGGAACGACCTGTGCAGGGCTCGCCGGAGAGCTCATAGGGCTGGCTGAAAAAGAAGGCGGAGATCTCATTCTCCAGGCGGGGCTCGGACACGGCATTGGGGTAACACCTTTCGAGCCGCCGTTCATCCACCCTACCGACAAAACGGTCCTGCAGCCCGGGATGGTCCTCGTGACCACTCCCACCCTGCGGGGACCCAAAGGAGAGCTGGTACGTTCCTTCGACACCGTGATAATCGGTAAAGAGGGACCCGAACAAGTCGGATGGTACAAGGACTGGAGCAGTCCCTACGAGGCGGCAAGTTCGTACCAGCACGGGGGAGGCTGATCGCCGTTGCAGGCCGTTTCTCAGCTGTAGCAATAGATTTTTTGTTTCTCTACTGCGGAAAGTGGGGTATATTAAGACCTATCGATAGTTCTTCTCCACATTCTGTAAAGGAGAATGAGGCCATGAACCTGCTATCTTTTGCTGCAACCCTTGCCTTGGCGATAAGCTTGATCGAAGGGGTCTATATTCTCTTCCAGGACCACAGGTCTTCGGCCAACCGCCTCTTCTTTCTCATCTGCATGAGTATTGCCCTCTGGCTGACCGGCGCCGTCTTCGGCTACTCTGCCCCCACGGAAGAGAGGGGCTTCTTCTGGCTTCGGGTTGCCTCTCCCGGTTTCGTCTTTATGCACGCATTTGTCCTTCATTTTACCTTCAAGCATACCGGCGTTTTAATAGGCCGATGGGTGTATCTCCTCTACCTGCCCTCCTTCTACTTTCTCTCCATAAGCCTGTTTCAAAACATTGTGTTCTCAGAGATTCAACGGGTGGGAAATTATTTTTACTGGTCCCAATCCTGCTAGCCGTCCCTTCCACTCGCCGAAAGCGCCTAAAAGCCGTCATCTGGTCTTGCTGCCGCACTACCGCCGAAGTCCCTTTCGGGGCTAC
>CAZQNO010000072.1:5066-12575 GCA_964594775.1 uncultured Spirochaetaceae bacterium | reverse complement strand
ACGCTTACCCGGCCGCCTCCTTAATTGAATTCAGCTCTTCCTGGGCCACGATTTGTTTGGCATCTAAGAGGATCTTTACCTCTTTGTCGACCTTGCCGAGGCCGGCGATGTACTTGTCTCTCTCGGCTCCGCTTTTGAAATCCGGGGCGGGGTCGATATCCTTTTCCGGTATATCGATGACTTCCGAAACGGTGTCCACCACAAAGCCGATCGGCTGATCGTTGATGTTGACGATGACGATACAGGTGCGGTCGTCGTATTCCCTTCCCTCCATCTTGAATCTCAGGCGGAGATCCATTACGGGAATAACCTGACCGCGCAGGTTGATCACGCCCCGGATGTATTCCGGCATGTCAGGGACCTCGGTGATCTTTTGCAGCTCGATGATGTCGGTAACGGTCATGATATTGATCCCGTAGACTTCGCTGCCGAGTTTGAAGAGAAGATACTTGTTGGCCTGAAGATCTTCGTCCTCTACGTCTTCTAATAGTTCTTCATCCTGGGTCTTTTCATCACTCATACCTCTATGATAATAAAAATTTTCATGAAAAAACAGAGCTCTTCTCGTTTTTAATATAATTAATTCTTTGGATACTATTGATTTTTTTAGAAAAGTACATTACGTTTATTAGTGATTAGAGTTGAACAGGGGTCACCGGGCCCCTTGCCGTGTAAACTGTGGTGAAAATGGAAAGGCACTGTATACTATATTATACTTTTGCGGGGAATTTTCATTTAAGGTTGAGCGTGCAAAGCATGTAAACTCTTGTAAAGAGATGAATTATTTGATATCATAGAAACAGTATGGTTTTGGCACGAAACCTGCTTTTCTACACAAGAGATGCGTAGGCAAATGGAACTGACATATCCGAGAGAAAGAGTACAGTGGCGCAGAGACGCCTATTCCGAACTTATTCGAAAGAGTATTCATATGGCCGTGGCCTTCGTGCCTCTGGCCGCCGCGTATAATATAGCGCTTACCATGGCGGTTTTGGCCGTCGGAGTTCTCTTCTACACCTGGACCGAACTCATGCGTCTGGCCGGCTATCGTGTTCCTCTGGTGACGACGGTTACCCTGCGGGCTTCGCGGCCGGGAGCCGGGGGAATCGTGCTCGGACCGGTTACCCTGGCAATAGGGGCGATGCTCGCCCTCATGCTCTATCCCGATCCCGTCTCTACCATTGCCATCTATGCATTGGCTTTTGGCGACGGATTCGCCGCCCTTGTGGGGAGACTCTATGGGCAGTGGTCACTACCCTTCAACAGGAGCAAGAGCATCGAGGGAAGCGCCGCCTGTTTTGCCGCCGTTTTTCTCGTGACTTACCGCTATTTCGAAAATCCCCTCCACGCGTTTGTCGTGGCCGCCGCGGCGATGCTTATAGAATCTTTCGACCTGGGGGACTTGGACAACGTGGTCATGCCTTTCGGCGTCGGCTTGATCGCGGCTCTGTACCTGCTCTAGCGTCTTGGTACCTTACCTATATACACAAAACGTTCTCTTTCCCGCCGCCCGCCCGGATTCATCTAAATCCACAGGTAGATTTCGTGGGTCCTTTCTGCGAAGAGGGCGGTACCGCCGAGGGCCGAAACCAGCCCGATGAGCGACCAGACTCCATGGGGATAGTAGAACATCAGGTCCATTCCCGTAATAACGAAGAGAACCGCAAGAGCAACCAGCAGGTAGGCCGGCTCTGAATGGTTATAGGCGGCAAAGATGAAGTTGAGCACGGTGAAGGCGCTGAGGGCGTAGAAGGCCAGAGAGAGGCCGATTTTGTCGTCAATGGCAAAGAGGAGGGGCCGGGTAATAGAGGTAAAATCCACCGGAATGGTGGCGGCGATGATAAAGGAGACCAGCAGGATCATGGAAAGAAAAAAGTTTCGGCGCTGACTGGCAACGCCGTTGGAAAAGAGCCCGGCCGCGAAAAAGCTCAAGGCGGTAAAGATTCTGCCGAAGTACACTAAGCGGGTAAGGGGTATAAGGCTGTAGGCCGAGAGGGCCACCAGGGCGGCAGGGGCCATGAAGAAACGGCTGCTCTGCACGGCAAAGCCCAGCAGTCCGTAGAGGAAGAAGAAGACCTCCGCCGAGTGGGTCTTGCGAAAGGAAAGATAGAGGGAAAGGATCGCCGCGGCGGAAAAGGCCGCCTGAAGGGTGAGCATGAAAAGGACCGTCCGGGGAGCCACCACCGGCACGAAGTCCTTTGCCGCCGAGTAGAGCGCCTCGACCCGTCCCTTCAGCAGAAAGCCGGTAAAGATTCCGCCGTAGGAGAGAAGCAGGGCAAAGGAGACGAAAATCGGAATAACTACGAGGTACTTCCTCGAAGGGTGGGTCATGAAGCAAGTCTACAAGGGGCGGGAGGAGAAAATCAATAGACGAAAAGTCTACAGCTGTCGATAGAATCGTACGATATTGAAAGTGGGAGGACTGTAGCTATGCGAAAATACCTATGCCTTACTCTATTCTTTGTGCTTGTGCTCCTGCCCGCCGGCCTCTTTGCCGGTGACGTTGCGCAGTTCGTGAACCTCGGCTTTTCGGCCGATTCCAACGTCTTTATGTTCGGGCAGTATGGAATACGCAGTGAGGATACGAGAGCTTATGCGGAAATATATGCCGTCGACGTACCAAAAAACCGTTTTGTAAAGGGCGGAGCAAGCGAGAAGGTCTTCGACACGGAGATCGAACCGGGCCAAGACGGCATCGGCGCCCTCTTCGAACTGTTCCACACCATGGGCCCTTTGGCCGAACGCTATAAGATCGATCACCTGGCCACCGGCCGCGTGGTCTACCTTCTGGTAAACGGGGCCGAACCCAAGGAGCGGCTGGAGTTCCGGGACTTCTACAAGGGCGATTCCTACGTCCTCACCCTCATGCAGCAGAAATTCGGCCGGGAAGAAGGTGTGCGCTCCTCCTTCCATATCAATCTCTCGGTGACGGACCGCAGCGGAAACACCCGCGCCTACACCCTCGGGCTCCCCGACTACCGGCGCGAAGGAATCATGTCCTACCGGATCAAGCAGGTCCTTTTCTCCCCCGACGAAAGAGGACTGGTCTGCGTGGTCGAAAAGCACAGCTGGGAGGCCGAAGGAAAGAGCATCCGCTACATGGTGGAAACGCTGCGGCTCAACTAGCCGCATGCGGTGATATAAAACACCTATCTCCTCTTCCCTTTCTCTCCGCTTGACCTTCCTCCGCCTTGCAAGTACAATTTTATTCCCCTAATACTGGTATCGAGGTAGCTATGGCCGAAAAGATCACATCCCGAGAGGAAAACTACTCCCAGTGGTACGTGGACATTGTAACGCGGGCCAAGCTGGCCGACTACTCGCCGGTAAAGGGCTGCATGGTGATACGGCCGAGGGGCTACGCCCTGTGGGAGGCGGTGCAGCGGGGCATGGACGAGAAGTTCAAGGCCACCGGCCACAGCAATGCCTACTTCCCTCTGCTCATTCCCCAGAGCTATATTCAGAAGGAGGCCGAGCACGTGGAGGGCTTTTCTCCCGAGCTCGCCGTGGTGACCCACGCCGGAGGCGAAGAGCTGGAGGAACCCTTGGTCATTCGTCCTACCTCCGAGACGATCATCTGGTCGATGTACAAGAAGTGGATCCAGTCCTACCGGGACCTTCCCATCCTGATAAACCAGTGGGCCAACGTGCTGCGCTGGGAAAAACGGACCAGGCTCTTTCTGCGGACCACCGAGTTCCTCTGGCAGGAGGGGCATACGGCCCACGAAACCGCCGAGGATGCGGAGGAGGAGACCCTGCGGATGCTGGAGGTCTACCGAAGCTTTGTCGAAGAGTCAATGGCCATCCCTGTGCTCACCGGAAAGAAGACGGCGGCGGAGAAGTTCGCCGGCGCCATAGACACCTACGCCATAGAGGCGATGATGCAGGACCTGCGGGCCCTGCAGGCCGGCACGAGCCACTTCTTGGGGCAGAACTTCGCCAAGGCCTTCGACGTAACCTTTCAGACCAAGGAGGGAAAGCTCGACCACGTCTGGGCCACCAGCTGGGGAACCTCGACCCGTCTCATCGGCGCCCTCATAATGACTCACTCCGACGACAAGGGCCTGATCGTACCGCCCCGACTCGCCCCCACCGAGGCGGTGATCATCCCCATCTTCAAGAATAAGAACAAGGAGGAGGTCGTCGCCTACGCCCGGGGGCTCTACGACAAGATGAAGGGCGATTACAAGGTGGAGTTAGACGACGACGACGGCAACAGCCCGGGATGGAAGTTCTCCGAGTGGGAACTGCTCGGTGTTCCTGTCCGGGTGGAGATAGGTCCCCGGGACATTGAGTCGGGCAAGGTGGTCCTCGTGCGCCGCGACACAGGAGAGAAGGAGCCGATCGAGTTAGGAAGGGCCCCCGGACGGATCGGGGAGCTCTTGGAAGAGATCCAACAGAACCTCTACCGGCGTGCCTTTGAAATGCGGCAGAACAATACCCACGAGCTGCAGAACTACGGCGACTTCGTCGCCCTCTTCAACGACGGTCCGGGCGGCTTTGTCGACACTCACTGGTGCGGCTCGGCAGACTGCGAGGCGCAGATCAAGGAGGATACCAAGGCGACTATCCGGGTTCTCCCTTTTACGCAGGAGATCCCCGACGGGGCAAAGTGCATCAAGTGCGGCGCTCCGGCCGCGCAGCGGGCCGTATTCTCCAAGGCATATTAGAAAAGATGTGATATACTGGAGCCCATGAAGGCCCGCACCCCATTCTCACCGGCAGGTATTCTCCTCTTTGCCCTGTTTCTCGCCGCGGCGCCGGCCCTCTCCTCCCTCGAGATGGAGGCTACAGAATGGGAGCTGGGACTGCGGTGGATAGGAAACTACGAAGAGGACTTGGCCGATTCCAGCGGTAACATCATTGCCAGCACCTTTTCCTTCAGGCTTCCCCTCTCGATTTCCCAAGAGGCGAAACTCGCCATCGTGCCTGGCCTCACCTTCTATACTTTGCGGTTTCGCTGGGAGGAGAGCGAAGAGCGGCCGGTCCTCACCGACATCGAGTGGAGGGAGCTGACGACTTTCGTTCCCCTCCTAGACGCGGCCGTGAGATGGGACTTCTTTCAGAGGAAGTATTTTCACCTGGTCGTGGACGGCGGTTTCGGATTCGAGCTGCCCGTTCCGGTAAAGACGTGGCTGGATGCCGAGCGCAGCTCGAAGATCCTCAGCGGCTACTACGGAAAAGCGCGGTTCTTCCTTCCCTATTGTGCTCTCTACGGCTACGGACCGGTGACCAACTCGGTGGATATGAGCGGACGCTTCGGCGTGCACCTGCCAATTCACAATCTCTGGGACGGTGACGGAACCCCCTTTAGCGATCATCTGGGTATTTCACTTTCCGTTGGGTTCCGCCTGCCGAAGGGAGAGAGAGCGGTAATCGAGGAGCCGGCTGCACCGCGGCCGGAGGGCGCCCCGCCGCTTCCCGGCGAATAAACCGAAGAAGCTAAATATAATCCTTGAGATAAATGTTTTTGTTGCTCTGCTCGGAATAGGCCACCAAGAGGCTGCCTAAGGCCGCAGTCAGCACGTCTAAAAGCACGGCGAAGCTGATGAGCAGAGGAATAACCGGCTGCACGATGAGAAAACCGTCCTCGATTCCCCGGCCGTAGAGCCCGCACATCGTTGCTAAAGACACTGCAACTCCCAGACCCGGCACCGACCCGGTGAGAAAAGAGGTGAGGAGGCTGAAGACCAGCACCCACAGGAGGGTGGCGATGCCGAAGCCGAGACTCGAGTAGGAGCGGACGATGACGATGAAGGTGACGCTGCTGACCATGGCCGTCCCTGCCTTGCCGAAGAGGGTGAAGAGAGGCAGGGTGGCGGCGCCGATTTTTCGGGGAATCCCGAGGTTTTCCTTCACGTGGGGAGCCAGGGGGCTCAGGCTGAAGTAGGCGTTTCCCGAAAGCAGGGCCGCCAATGCCGGAGCGGCAACGGCGTAGAGAAACTTGAAGGGATTCTCCTCCCGGATGAACAGATAGAGGATGAGCGGATAGACCACGAGAACGACGATGCCGGTGAGCAGACCGACGAGCAGGAGGAGCTGATTGTAGAGCTCGAGCTCCGGAGTCGTCCGAAGGGAGACAACGGCGGCGGCGGAGAGCACGATGAGCCCAAAGCCGAGTATTTCCAGAATAAAACGGTTCATGTGGTAGAAGATGCGGCCGAAACTGTCGAATATCTGTATCGCCGGTCGGGTGTGGATCTTGTCGAAGGAGAAGTTGAGGCCCAAAAAGACGCTGAAGAAGGCGAGAGGAAGGAGAAAGTCACCCTCGCCGGCGAATATCCGAAAGAGGTTTTTCGGGAAGGTGGAGAAGAGGATCTCCTCAGCTCCGGGAAAGGAGTAGAGCCGGTCGGTCTCTACGATAATGGGAATGCGTTCCGGCGCCAGGAGATAGACCGCGGCGGTCCCGATGAGGGTGAGCAGCAGACCGGAGGCCAGAATAATTACCGCCGTCTTCGTGTAGACCCGTAAAAGCCGCTGTTCGATGCGGAGCTTGTAGGACGCGTAGCTCAGAGAGAAGAAGACGAGGGGATAGACGGCGTAACGGCCGATGTTCTTCGTTAAACGGGCGAGGAAGTCCAGCGACTGCTGTACCGTTTCCCCCGTTTCGAGCACATATATTCCCAGAAGAATTCCGACGATAAGGGCCAGAAGATACTTGATCCATATTTTCATGGAGGAACCTTACCCCATACGGAAGGGCTCGTCAATTCAGGCGATCCCCATTGTTCGTTTCACTTCGAGAGTCCGAGGTTTTCCAGGGGGTTCCAGCTGCCGCGGTCCTGGAATTTGAACCATTTACCGTGAGTCTTCCCCTTTTTCTCGCCCAGGGTCTTGACGATGAACGTGGCGTAGCTTTCGCTGTCGGAGCTGGAGGATTCGAAGCCGTTTACCGTGATCTCTTCGTTTTGGTAGAAGGTAAAGAGTGAATTTCCCAGGGAGCGAAAGCCGCCGGTTCCCATCCCGTCGAGGGGAGGGAGGACCTTCGCCCCTTCGGAATGGAGGATGAGAGAGATTTCGCCCCGCTCCTTCCTCCTCTGGTAGTGGAGAATGATTTCCTTCAGCAGAAAGGCGATGCCCTTGAAACGGCCGTCCACGTAGCGCCCGATTTCCGCAAGGGAGAGTTCATGGAGGGCCCGATTGTCCTTCGTCGTGTCGAATATGATGAGAGTCCGGTCGATCCGCTCGAATCGGCGAAACGCCTCCAGCATCACGTTGTGGGAGGATATGGGTGAGGTCCTGTTCCAGGGAATCAGCGTGAGCCTGTCGTCGGCGCTTTCGCCGGGTGCGATCTGCTCTTCTCTGTTGGCAACGGCGGCGATTACGGAGTTACCCGCCGCCAAGAACTGCCTGCTGAGGATTGTCCCGAGGGGAGTGGAAAATCCGGTTAAGAACACCGCTTCGGCCATGAAGATCATACTAATTGGATGGATGGGCCCGGTCAAGAAGGGGGAGAAGGGCAGTGGCCCTCCGTTGTGCAGGGCCTTGCCTGCAGGGCCTTGCCTGCAG
>CAZQNO010000072.1:0-4966 GCA_964594775.1 uncultured Spirochaetaceae bacterium | reverse complement strand
CCTTGCCTGCAGGGCCTTGCCTGCAGGGCCGGCAAAGCCTTTGCAATAGTTTCCCCGAAAGGGGCTGATATGCTATGCTGGAGGTGTCCAAGCGTGAGGAGGCGTACATGAAGATCGCGGTGGCTCAGATTAATACCACTATCGGTGATTACCGGGGGAATGTCGAAAAGATCCTCTCCTTCGCCGAGAGGGCGAAAAAGAAAGGAGTGGAGCTGCTCGTTTTTCCTGAAATGTGCATCTGCGGTTATCCGCCGATGGACCTCTTAGATTTCGACCGATTCGTTCAGGAGAACCGCAGGGCCCTGCGGCGTCTTCAGCACGAGCTGCCGGCCGGGCCGGCAGTGGTGGTGGGCTACGTGGACAAGACCCGGGGCGTGGCGGGGAAGGGGCTGCAGAATGTGGTGTCGGTCCTCCGTGACGGCGAGCTCATCCACAGCCAGGCGAAGACCCTCCTGCCGACCTACGATGTCTTCGACGAGGCCCGCTACTTCGAGCCCGCCGCATCGAGGGGAATCTGCGAAATTGACGGACTGCGGATAGGTATCGCCGTTTGCGAGGACCTCTGGTGGGAGACCGAGCCGGTGCCGGGTACCCGTTACGCCGTGGACCCGGTCCGGGAGCTCTTAGACATGGGCGCCCAGCTGCTTATAGCCCCATCGGCCTCGCCCTTCTACCGGGAAAAGGACGGGATTCGCCGTTTCCTGCTGAAGGGGGTGGGGCAGTCCTCCGGGGTCCCGGTGGTTTACGCCAACATGGTCGGCGGCAACGACAACCTCATTTTCGACGGAACGAGCCTCATCTCCGACGCCTCGGGACGCATCGTGGTCTCGGGGGCACGGTTCGAAGAGGACTACGTGGAGGCGGAGCTGGATGACGGAGAAATGCGGGCCCTGACGACGACCACGGATTCGGCGGCAGACTCGGCGGCCGAATCCGAGGCCCTGCGCCGGGCTTTAGTGCGGGGAATTACGGACTACGTGGACAAGTGCGGCTTCCAACGCGTCCATCTGGGACTCTCCGGGGGAATAGATTCGGCCCTGGTGGCGGTCCTGGCGGTTCAGGCCCTCGGGGCCGAGAATGTCCGCGCCTTCGCTCTGCCCTCACGCTACTCTTCCGAGGCCAGCGAGGGGGATGCCGCGCAGCTTGCGAAGAACCTGGGCATCGCCTTCGACGTCCTGCCGATCGAGGAGCTCTTTTCGGCCGGGCTCTCCACCTTGGCACCGGTTTTCGAGGGGACCGAGCCGGGCGTGGCGGAGGAGAACATTCAGGCCCGGCTGCGGGGCATGCTGCTGATGGCCTACTCCAACAAGTTCCGTTCCCTCGTTTTGACGACGGGAAACAAGTCCGAGCTCGCCACCGGCTACTGCACCCTCTACGGCGACATGGCCGGGGGACTGGCCGTCATCGGCGATCTCTTCAAGACCCAGGTTTACGCTCTCTGCCGCCACATAAACCGCCGGGAGGAAGTAATTCCCCGGTCTATCCTGGAGAAACCTCCCTCGGCCGAGCTGCGGCCGGACCAGAAGGACGAGGACAGCCTTCCCCCCTACGAGACCCTCGACGCGATCCTCGAACTCTACCTTCTGGAGAGCCTCTCGGCGCCGGAGATCGCCGAACGGGGCTACGAATTGGAGATGGTCAGGGATATCCTCACCCTGGTGGGGAGGAATGAGTACAAGAGGAGACAGGCGCCGCCGGTGCTCAAGGTCTCGGTCCGGGCCTTCGGAACCGGCAGGCGCATGCCGGTGGCGCGAAAACTCTTCGAGATGTGAATCGAGAGGTGAGAAAATGAAGCGGAGTGACATATACGAAACGTTTTTCGGCGGATCCGCGCCGATGCTCTGGTGTCCCCTAATCAGCCATTACAATGAAAAGGGCGGCTTCGACGAAGAGCGTTTTGCCGCCCACATCGCGCGCCTGTCGAAATGGGTCGGGGGCTTTCTCGCCCCGGGTTCCACCGGCGACGGATGGGAGATGGCCGGCAGCGAGCGCTTCGAGCTCGTCGATCTGTTGAAGGAGCTCTTTAAGAAGAATGACCGCCTCATGCTGATAGGAGTTTTAGAAACCGAACGGAAAGCGGCGGCCCGCGGCGCCGCGGAAATCGGCAGACGCTTCGGCGGCGGCAGCTTAGAGAAGCTCCGCGCACAGGGGCTCTGCGGCATCACCGTTACCGCGCCCAAAGGCTTCAACCTCAGCCAGGAGGTAATCACCGAAGAGCTGGCGGCGGTTTTGGATGCCGGACTGCCTACGGCCCTCTACCAGCTTCCCCAAATCACCGAAAACGACATGGAGCCGGAAACCGTCGAGGAGCTCGCCCGGCGGTTTCCCAACTTCTACCTCTTCAAGGACACCGGCGGCGAGGACCGGGTTGCCTTCGACGCCGAACTGCCGGAGGACCTTTTTCTTGTCCGCGGGGCCGAGGGGGAATACTATCGATGGCTCAAGAAGGCCGGCGGTCCCTACAACGGTTTTCTCCTCAGCACGGCCAACTGCTTTGCCGGGGAACTTGCAGTGCTTATCGAGGCGGTGGAGGCCGGAGACGCCGACGGAGCGAGAAAGGTCAGCGACCGCATCTGCCGGATCGTCACCGAGGCCTTCTCCATCGTCGAAGCACTGCCCTTCGGAAATCCCTTCGCCAACGCCAACAAGGGCATGGACCACTTCATGGCCTACGGCGGGGCCTGGAACCGGACCCCGGCCCCCAAGACCCACTCCAAGGAGCGGCTTCCCCACGACATAATGGACAGCCTGGCCGGGCTCTTAGAATCTGAGGGCCTCCTTCCCCGCCGGGGCTACCTGGAGGGCTGAGGGGGCGACACGGGCCCGCTTTACAAAAATACTCTAAAAACTCGTTTTTTCTGCAAAATTTGCAGAAAAATTTGAATTTACCTGAGCGGCGCGTTACACTATAGGCATTGAAGGAACAGGAGGTAAGAGAATGAGGAACAAATTCGTAAAGATAGCGGCTTTGAGCGCGGCGCTCATGCTGGCGGTAAGTTTCGGGGCTTTTGCGCAGTTCGATCTTCTAAATATGCAGCAGGATTTCGAGACCTTCTCGGAGGACGTGGCACAGGGAATCCCCTTTGCCTCTACCACGGGACTCAACTGGTCGGACGCAAAGGTACGGGGTTTTCCCCACTTCGGCGTAGGGCTTTCGTTTGAGACGGCAATGCTGCCCAGCGCGGCCTTCGAGGACCTGGCCGATAGTCTCAACATCGAACTCCCATCGGATATAATCGGCGGTCTCGGGATCCCCATGCCTGGATATACTCTCGACGCCCGGCTCGGCATTCCCGTTCTCCCCATAGACGTAGGGGCGAAATTCGGTGTTATCACCAGCGGTATGGCCGAGGCGTTAGAGGGGGTTTCCAGAGTTCAGGCCGATTACACCCTCATTGGTTTCGATGTGCGCTATCCCATTATAGAAGGCGGCGTTCTGCTGCCGGCGATAAGCACCTCCGCAGGGTATAACTACCTCAAGGGCGGTATTTCGATGGAGGCCTCAGGTATGGGTAGTTCCATTTCCACTCCGGTACCAGGTGTGGCGACAATCGATTATTCCGACCCGCTGATCCGCTTTGCCTGGCAGAGCAGCAACCTCGATTTCAAGATGCAGGCGAGCAAGGGCCTCCTCATCTTCACTCCCCACGTGGGTCTCGGCTACACCTACGGCTGGTCTAAGGCCGGCGGCGGTATCTCTGCAGAGATAACAAATCCACAGTCTGAAATAGACCTGATTCAAGATTACTATGACGACATCGAGATAGACGATCAAGGCTTTGTATTTCTCTCTAAAGCCACCGGCGGCGCCTTCCGGGCCTTCGGGGGTATGCAGGTCAATCTGACGATTTTCAAGCTGGACCTCAACGCCAAGTACAACTTCAGCACCGGCAACTTGGGCGCCGGCATAAACGCGAGGATCCAAATTTAAGTTGGTTCGATAATCGGGGAAGAGGGGCGCACCTGCGTAGGCGCACCGGCGGGAACGCGGCGGTCAGGGCCAAGGGCTCATGCCGGACACGGCAGCCGCCGCAGCCTGCTGCGTTTGTTCCGGACCCGCCCCCAAGGCCCCCCCTCTTCGCGCTTCGAGCACCCCTTCCTGCCCCCCGGCGCACACCGGGGGGCTTTTTTTGCTGTCACGGATGTGTAAGCGCCGGTATTACTGAAATGCGCGCCTGTTCGTCTATTTTTTCCTCTCGGTTTATAGAGAAATGCCCGCGGTGTTTGCCGCGGCGGCGCTATCTCTGGACTGCCCCTAAGATAAATACGATGAGCCATATCAGCCAGGCCTTTCCGCTGAAGGAACGGAGAGCCTTAGGGACCTGTTGGACGCGCAGCCGGTAGAGCTTCGTTGTCAGGAGCGCCAGCACTCCCATCAAGAGGAGGGCCAGAAAACCAATAACGGTGTGGTAATTAAAGTGAAATCCCGGCGACAGCAGGGACATGAGGGCGGTGGCTGCAAGGTCGGCGGCGAGCCCGGCCCACAGCAGGAGCAGGCGGGTTTTGGTGAGTACTCCTTTTACCGCAATGGGGAGGAGGGATGCCGAGTAGAGGAGTAGCGCAAGGGTGACGGTGATAATTGCCGGTACAAGCATAGTGGGAAGTATTTAAACATATCTATGCAGTTTTGTCACATTGAATTTGATTTATTGCAATTTTCACTATATATTATATTTGTTTCGAGGAGGCCAGCAAGAAGGTATGCCGGAAATATCTAGATTCTTCGGAATAATAATACCTATGTATTTCAGGAAAAGCAAACCATTGGAGTAGGATCAAGCTATGCGGCGGCCAAAATTGTATCAGGTTTTTCCCAAGGAAGACTTCACTGTCATCCTGTTTTATGACAATGGAGAGATAAGGCTCTATGACTGCAGCTGGATAAAAGAAGAAGCAGGTGTTTTTGAAAAAATCAAGGATATTACCATTTTTCAAAAGTTTTGTACCGTCATGAACGGAACCCTTG
>CAZQNO010000071.1:0-12799 GCA_964594775.1 uncultured Spirochaetaceae bacterium | reverse complement strand
GGTCCTGCGTTTAGGCGCCGAGCTGGGAGTTTCGACACCGATGGTGGAGAAGTACTTCAAGAAGCTATAGGCTGCCGTGGAAATTAGCTGCGTCAACCAGCCGCAGAGAATCGGCGCTTCGAGTAAGCTCAGACTCAATACAGCCCGGTAAGATTTCCCACAAGAAAGATCGTCCCTGCAACGATAACGCTGGCCACTAAAGTCATGAAGACACCGGCGAAGGCCATGTCCTTTATGGTGAAGTAGCCGGCGGAGTAGGGGATGACGTTCGTCGGGGTGCTGGTGACGAGGATGAAGGCCATGCTCGTGGTGAGCGCCGCCGGTATGGTTATAGACATGGCGTCTATGCCGAGGCTCTGGGCCAGGGTGATCATGATCGGAACGATGATGGTGGCGGTTACGGTGTTGCTCGAGAAGGCAATCTTGAGAAAGCTTATGATCAGCACCACCAGAAAGACCTGCAGGAAGACGTGCATGCCGCCTATGCCGCCTAAAAAGACCACCGCAAGATAACGGGCAGCCCCGGTTTCGTAGAGCATCATGCCGAGGGAGATGCCCGAAACGATGAGCAGGATGCTGCTCCAGGATATCTCCTTCTCGACCTCGCTCCATTTTATGCCGCTGACCTTCGGGAAGAAGAAGAAGGCCGAGGTGAGGAGGACGGGCATGGAAATGGGAATGTCGATGCCGAGGAGATTCTCGAAGAGAGGGGTGGTGAGCCAGAGGAAGACGGTGCTGAGAAATATCACCATTGTCACCTTTTCTTCCCTGTCCATGGGCGGGAGCTTCTCATATTCGGCCCGCAGTTCCTCCTTGCTTTTCTTCAAGCGCTTCATTTCCGGTTTAAAGAAGAGGAGGATCATTCCCCAGCAGGGCAGCAAGAGGAGAATGCCCGCCGGCACTCCGTAGGTCATCCAATCTACGAAGGAGAGGTCTACACCGGCCATCTCCTTGAGAAAACCTATGGCAAGCGGGTTCGGCCCGGCTCCCGAGGGGGCGGTAATACCGCCGATGGTGGGACCCCAGGCCGAGGCGATCATCAGGGCCTTGCCGAAATTGCTCTCCAGCGGCTTGATACCCTCTTCCTTGAGAATCGAAACGCCGAGGGGCATCAGCATCGCCGCCACGGCCATGTTGGTAATCCACATCGACAAAAGGGCCCCCACGGCAAGAAAGCCGAAAATGATCATGCTGGTCCGATTTCCCGTTTTTGAGAGGAGGTAGACGGATATCCGGTTTCCCAGTCCCGAACGGGTGATGAACGAGCTCAGCGTGAGCACGCCGATGAAGAAGACGAAGATATGGTTGCCGAAGCCGATCCGTACGATTGTCTGGAAACTGTCTACCTTTAGGAGGGCCAGGAGAAATACACCGAGGAGGCCGGTAATGTGGAAGGGCACCGCCTCGGTCATCCAGAGAATGAGGGCGAAGAGCAGGATTCCCATCGCCGTCTGTCCCGACGGGCTGAGACTCGCATCGCCTACGAGCCGCAACGAATCCGGCAGCGGAATGTAGGCGACGATGAAGGCCGCCGTAAGGGCAGCGACGAGTATGAGGATTTTCGCCGTCGGCGACGGGCCGGGCTTGAGCTCCTTCATTCGTTGATTTAAGTCCGGGATGCTTCCGTTCTTGGCGCTCATATCCTGCTCCTTTGTGCTGCATGTTGGCCGCGGCGATCCATCCGTACCGCCGCCGGTGTCGTTTTTCTAGTTCGCCAGGGCCTCTTTCAAGAGATCTCCCACCAAACGGGGCCGCTCGGCGACAAAGGCGCCGGCGCCCTCTAACGCGGCGATTTTGTCCTTTACCGAGCCGGTGCCGCCGGTGACGATGGCGCCGGCGTGTCCCATTTTTTTCCCCTCCGGGGCGGTACGTCCGCCGAGGAAGGCCACAAGAGGTTTGGTGAAGATCTTGTCGCGGATTGCCGCCGCCGCCTCTTCTTCCATTGTCCCGCCGAGCTCGCCGATTATCACCACCGCGTCGGTCTGCTCGTCCTTCTCGTAGAGGGGCAGCATCTCGGCGTAGCGGGTTCCGGGCACCGGATCTCCTCCGACGCCGATGAGGGTCGAGACCCCGAAGCCGGCTGAAACCACCATCGATGTCACTTCGTTGGTGAGAGAGCCGCTTCGTGTCATGATCCCGATCCGCCCCGGTGTGTAGACTCTCTTGATCCAGTAGGGGAAGAAGCCCATCATCGCCTTTCCCGGGCTGATGACTCCGGAGGTATTGCCGCCGACGACCGTCGCCCCTTCGATCAAGGCCGCCTTTCGGATTTCCGCCGCATCGTGAACGGGAATTCCGTCGGCAACGGTAACGATTTTCTTTATCCCTCCGTCGAGGGCTTCAAAAACCGCGTCCTTGGTAAAGCGGGGGGGGACGAAGAGCATGGAGGCGTCGACCTCGTGCTTCCGCACGGCCCGTTCGACGCTGTGGTAGACGGGGATACCTTCTACTTCCTGCCCCTCCTTGCCGGGGGTCACACCGCAGGCAATCTGTGTACCCATCCCCTTCATATGGTTCGTCCAATACGAACCTTCCTTACCGGTAATGCCTTGAATCAAGACCCTGGTCTGTTTGTCGATAAAAATGCTCATGTTTTTACCCCCTTTGCCAGTGCGACGGCCTTTCTGACCGCCTCCTCGGTGTCGAAGATCGGTTCGAGTCCGGCCCCTTCGAGGATCTTGACGGCCTCTTCCTCATTGGTGCCGCGGATGCAGGTGACGATGGGGCGGTCCGGCTTCAGCTTCCCGATGGCCTCGACGACCCCCTCGGCCATTACATCGGCCCGGGCGATTGTCCCGAAGGTGACGATGAGGAGGACCTTGGAAGGGTTCTTCAGACAGAGTTCCATGGAGCGCACAGCCCTGCGGTAGTTCGGACCGCCGAACTCGAGGTAGTTCGCCACCGTTCCCCCCTCGTAGTTGATGAGGTCGAAGACGGTGGTGGTCAGTCCGGCTCCTGCGCACATCAGGCCGATATCCCCGTCGAACTGGAGGTAGGGGATTCCTTCCTTCGCCGCCTCGTATTCGACATCGCTGTCGAAGTATTCCCGGGTCCGCTGAAAGTCCTTCTGCCGGAATGCCGCATTGTCGTCTATCATGAGCTTGCCGTCGCCGGCTATGAGCCCGCCTTCTTTTGTAAGAAAGAGCGGATTAATCTCCACGAGCTCGGCATCGTAATCGGAAAAGACCTGATAGAGGGAAGAGAGGATCTTCGCCGCGCTTTTTGCCGCATCACCCTCGAGGCCGAGGTCGTAGGCCGTCCCCTTCGCCCGAAAGGTCTCAAGGCCCCGGTTCAGATCGAAGCGTTTCTTTATGATCGCCTCCGGCTTTTCCACGGCGAGGGTTTCGATTTCTACGCCCCCCTCGGCGCAGGCGATTACCGCGCCCTTTGCAGCCTGAGGATCTATGGTGATCGAGAGGTAGAGCTCCTTCTCGATGTCGACCGCCTCCTCAAAGAGGATTTTCGGCACTCCATCCCGATGGGTGAAGAGTTCGGCGGCGGCGCTGCGGGCCTCCTCCGGAGTTTTTGCGATCTTGATGAGTCCGGCCTTTCCCCGGCCGCCTTGCAGCACCTGGGCCTTAACCGCGCAGGGGGTACCGACCTCTTTTATCGCCGCCTCTACCGCTCCGCCGGCATCCACGAGGACGCTTTTCGGTACAGGAATACCGTAGTTTTTAAAGACCTCTTTTGCCTGATATTCGAACAATTTCATCGATCAGCCTCCCGTTTTCCCGCGGCGCTTCCAGAAGTCGCCCCACATCTCCTCGTCGCTCGGTTTTTTCGGCTCGAAGGGGGTGGAAACCCAAGTAATATTGAGGAAGTGTTTGTAGTAAATGTTTTCCGTGGTGATGTTTCCTCCCCAGGTGCCGCAGCCGAGGGTAACCGTCGAGGGCATCCCGTTGAAGAAGTTGCCGCCGTTCGCCGGTGCCTGGGGCTGACGGACCATGATCCGGCTGGTGCGCATCTCCAAACCGAGGGTCTCGATGTAGTCCTCGTTGAAAGTGTGAATGCCGCAGGAGTGTCCGGTGCCGGCGAAGTCGGTGATTTCGATGAGCCTCTTCAAGCCCTCGGTAAATGCGTCGTACTTCCAGACGGTCAGTACCGGACTGATCTTTTCTCCGGTAAAGAGGTCCTCTTCGACCGGAAGTTCTCCACGGACCATGAGGATGGAGGTGTCCTCCGGGACATCGAGCCCCGCCTCGGCGGCAATTTTCCGCGCAGACTGGGCGATAATAGCCGGGTTTATGGCGAGCTTTCCCTTCTTGTTGGGCCGCCACATCCAATTCCGCAGTTTCTCCTTTTCCTCGGCGGAGCAGAGGTAGGCCCCGTTCTTCTTGAATTCCTGGAGGGTCTTCTCGTAGACCGATTCCTGGATTATGACCGAGTTTTCCGAGGAACAACTGGTGGCGTAGTCAAAAACCTTGCTGAGGGAGACCTTGGCTGCCGCGTCCTCCACATCGGCGTCTTCGGCAATTATCTGGACGGAGTTGCCCGGGCCGACGCCGTAGGCGGGGGTGCCGCTGGAATAGGCGGCCTTTACCATCGGCCCGCCCCCGGTAGCGAGGATCATGTCCGCCTGCCGCATCAGCTCTCCGGTGAGCTCGATGCTCGGCTCTTCGATGACCTGTATCAGGTCTTCCGGAGCCCCGACTTTCGCCAAACCCCGTCGCATGAAGTCAACCGCCATCTTTGAGCAGCCCTTCGCCTTCGGATGCGGGGCGAAGATAACGGCGTTCCGCCCTTTTAAGACCGTAACGGCGTTGCTGCCGGGGGTGGCGGTGGGATTGGTCACCGGGGTTAGGGCGCCGACGACTCCTACGGGCTTGGCGTACTTTTTTATGCCTTTTTCCGGAATTTCCTCTATGAGACCCGCCGAAAGGGCTCCCTTGATGTCATTGACCACTCCGAGGATCTTTCCCTTATGCTTTTTTATCTTGTCTTCGACGTTGCCCATTCCCGTTTCGGCCACCGCCGCTTCGGCGAGCTGTGTGATGTTCTCATCGCTGTACACCTCCCATCCCGCTGCCAGGCAGACGTCGTCTATCTGCTGCTGTGTGTAGCGGGCCGCCACGGCTTGAGCCTCCCGGGCTTTTTCCATCAGTTCGGCTATCTGTTTTTCAATGTGTTCTTCAGCCATACGTGTTTACTCCCATTATCTAATTCGATAGCAAAGCGGCTTTCCTTATATCGCAGCGGGTGCTGCGGGGCCCTAAGCCTAGCGGAAATTCTTTTCCTCTATTTCCTGCACCTTGTGGAAGGCGTCGGTGAGAAAGTCCTTCTTGAATTCCATCTTTTGAGTAAAGCTCACGGCAAGCCACGCTTCCACGATCTGAACACCGAGGAAAGGAGCGGTGATCCATCCCCCCATGGTAAGCACATTAGAATTGTTGATGATTTTTCCCCTTTCGCCGGAGAAAATTCCGTCGGCAACCACGGCATAGACACCCTTGTACTTATTGGCAACAATGGCCATTCCCTGTCCGGTACCGCAGACGCAAATACCTTTCTCTGCCTCGCCCCGCTGAACCGCTTCGGCCACCTTGGGGGCCTGTTTCCAGTAGGGCTGGGGTGCGTCCTTCGATTCAATGCCGTAATCTACTACTTCGATGTCCTTTCTTTCGGCCAGATATTCCACAACCGCTGTTTTCAGCGGAAAACCGGAAAGGTCTGATACAACTGCTATTTTCATTCTTCTACTCCTTCTTTTTGAGAACTTCTTTTGCCTTCTTCAGGATTTCATCGGCGTTGAGGCCGAAACGCTCCTTGAGGTAATCGAGAGTACCAACCTCGCCGAACTCATCCTGAACTCCAACTCGGCCCATGATGGTCGGGTGTTCTTCCGAAAGGACTTCCGCCACCGCAGAGCCGAGATAATTCATCACTTGATGGTTTTCACAGGTGACAATCGCGCCGGTTTTTTTTGCGTAGTGGACGACCAGGTCCCGGTCTATCGGTTTGACTGTGTGCATGTCGATTACCGCCGCGGAGATTCCCTCTTTCTCCAAGGCTTCCGCCGCCGCCAATGCTTCCGGGACGAGAAGAAAACCGGTGGCTATAATGGTAATGTCCGTACCGTCCCTCAGCACGACTCCCTTTCCCAGCTGAAAATCGGTCTTTTTGGAGTGGATATTTTGACCACCCTTCCTGTGTAGTCTCATATAGGTGCATCCATAGTAGTCGGCGCTCTTTTTGACCAAAGCCCTGAGGCTGATATTGTCGGAAGGTTCGAAAACGACGAGTTTCGGAATGTCCCGCATGATGCCGCCGTCTTCGAAGGACATGTGGGTCCCCCCGTTGTAGACGGCGCTTATTCCAGGATCTGTTCCTACCAGTTTGACGTTGAGACGGGCGTAGTTTGCCGAAATAAAGAACTGGTCATAGGTTTTTCGACCGGCAAAGCTTGTAAAGGATGCGGCAAAAGGAATCTTCCCCACCGAAGATAATCCCGCAGCGACACCTACCATGTTTGCTTCCGCTACACCCATATCGAAGGTTCGTTCGGGAAATCGTTCCTTGAAGGGAACGGTTCCGCTGGCCTTCATGAGGTCTGCTTCGAGAACCACAATCCTATCGTCTTTCTCGGCCAGTTCGATAAGGGTATCGTTATAGCTTGCCCGCATGTCTTGTGTTGTGCTCATCATTTATGCTCCTTTCCCGCTCTTCGCGTTTTCACGGGCTGCGTTCTTCTGTTTTGCCTCTTCTTCGAGACGTCGGATCGCTTCCTTTGCCGTCTCATAGTCGAAGGGCATGTTGTGATTCGACAGCTTCGCTTCTGCGAAGTAGGCACCCTTACCCTTGATCGTGTCCATGATGATCATCGTCGGCCTGCAGCGCTCAGCTTTGGCCTTGCCGATTGCCCGGTTGAGGGCTGCAAAATCGTGTCCGTCCACACGCAGCACCTTCCACCCGAATCCTGTCCATTTTGCTCCCAGATCGTCGAGGTCCATTATGTCCTGGGTGTACCCGTCGATCTGCATTTTGTTGTAGTCGGTAAAGGCGATGAGATTGTCCAGTTGAAAATGGGCCGCACTCATCGCAGCTTCCCAAACTTGCCCCTCGTTGCTCTCTCCGTCACCGATGATAACGTAGATCGTACTGCCGATACCATCAAGCTTGTTTCCCAGTGCCTTTCCTATGGCGGCAGAGAGCCCCTGACCGAGGGAGCCGGCGGACATGTCGATGCCGGGGGTGAGGTGCATGTCTGCATGACTCGGCAGTTTTGTTCCCCCCTCGTTGAGAGTATGGAGCCACTCGATGGGGAAGTACCCCTTAACTGCGAGAACGCTGTAGAGAGCCGGCCCGGCGTGTCCCTTTGAGAGCACGAGCTGGTCCCGGTCCCGCTTCTTTGGGTCTTTCGGGTCGAGCGTCATGTGCCGGTGATAGAGAATGGTGAGAAGCTCGATAATCGACAGCGAACCGCCGATGTGACCCACCCCTAGATAGCCGATCGCGTCGATGGTGAGGGATCGAATGCGAAGTGCCTTCTCTTCAAGCACCGTAAGTGTAGCTTGATCCATAGTGGTCTCCTTTTATTTACTTCCTGTAAATAAATATAGAACATTCTTTTTCTCCTGCCAAGGGGCGGAATTGGAAAATTCCAGAAAAAGCTGTACATACGGCTCCGTCTCTGCTACTATTTTAGCTAGTTATTTACTGAAAGAAAGAAAACAAAATATAGGGAGAGGGTGGAAAAGATGGAGCCTCTGCGAGGAAACGATATTCGTCAGCAGAATGAAAAGTTGGTGCTCAAGATAATCCACAAGAGCGATGGAGTAAGCCAGTCGGATGTCGTGCAGCGGACGGGACTGAAACCGCCTACCGTCTTTCGGATTTTCTCCAGCCTCGAGGAAGCCGGCTTTATCGAAGTCTTCGAAAAGAAAATCGAAACAGGAGACAAAAAGGGCCGGCGTCCGGTCTATTATCGGATAAATGCCGATGCGAGATACATTGTAGGAATCGACTTTTGGGTTGGGTCCGCTTCTGTTGTAGTCGTGAATTTCGCCGGAGATCCTGTATACAAGAAAGTTACCGAATTTCCCCACCCTTTGAATGCCGGACAGATGGTCGAGAAGCTTGAGGGTCTTGCGGAGGAGGCGCTCAAGCAATCCGGAGTGCAGCGGAGCAGGGTTTTGGGAATCGGGATGGGAGCACCGGGGCGTCTGGATATCGAAGAGGGGACGGTGCTCTACTACGGAAGAATTCCGGGAATGCGGAATTTCTCCCTAAAGGCTAAAATGGAGGAGACCTTTGGGCTTCCCGTTTTTCTTCATAATAATGCTGCAGTAGTGGGTTTGAGTGAGTACCGCTACGGTGTGGCGAAAGACCACGAAGCTCTCCTCACCGTACTTATTCGCAGCGGGGTAGGAGGTTCCTTCATTCATCAGGGGGATCTCTTTGTGACAAGAAACCGGACTACTCTCGAGCTCGGACACATGCTGGTAGAGGCGAACGGCCGGCCCTGCAGCTGCGGGCGAAGAGGCTGCCTCGAGCCGTACATCTCTGAAGAGGCGATTCTCTCCGATATCGCCGCCCTTTTTCCCGATTCCGGCGCCGAGCAGTCTCGTACAATCGATAAACTCGACAGTCTCATAGAAACGGGCCATCCGGGAGTACTGAAGGTATTAGAGAAGAAGGCGGAGCTCCTCGCCGGCGGCATGCGAAGTCTTTTCCAGCTCTTCGGGCCGGATTCTTTCCTCATTGTCAGCCGATCGGCGGCCCTTTCCGAATATTTTTCTAGTAAAGTTTCTGCCTCTCTCTGCGGAGAGCCGAACGGAACGGTCGGCGATGAATGTGCCGTCCTTTCCTGCCGATACGACCCGATACTCGCCGGTATCGGGGCGGCGGACCTCGTTCTCGATAAGTTCTTTAACTAGCGCCCGCTTCCGCATATAATAGCGGTATGAAGAAAGAGAAAAAGACAGTTTTCTACACGGACATGCAGACGGAATTCGGCAATTCGTTGGAAGCGAAATTTAGAAAAATTCTCAAAAAGAGCAGTTTCTTCGAGACAATTCGCGAGGGAGAACTGGTGGCGCTTAAGGTTCACGTAGGGGAACGGGAGAATCTCGCTTACCTCAATCCAAACTATGCCCGAATAGTTGCCGAAGAAGTTAAAGCAAGGGGCGCTCACCCCTTTTGTACCGATACAAATACCCTCTACTCCGGCGGTAGACAAAATGGGGTGGTGCACAGTCTTACGGCGGTCCAGCACGGGTTTACGTACGCCACCGTCGGAGCACCGTTTATTCCCGCAGACGGGGTGCGGGGTCTCGATTATCGGGAGGTCGAAGTGCCGGGCAAGAGGTTCGACAAGGTGAAAATCGCCGGCGGGATTGCTCAGGCGGACAAGATCGTTCTTCTCAGCCATTTCAAGGGGCATATTGAGGCAGGCTTTGCCGGCAGCATCAAGAACCTCTCCATGGGATGCGCCTCCATTTCCGGTAAGAGAGAGCAGCACGCCGAAACGAAACCGGAGGTAAATACCGGTAAGTGCATCGGTTGCAAACAATGCTACCGCGCCTGCCCGGTGGGCGCCGTCGAGATGAAAAATAAAAAGGCCCGCATAGACTACAATATCTGCATCGGCTGCGGCCAATGCGTTGCCGCCTGCAACTACGAGGCCATGGAGGCCGGCAGCAGCTCGGACCTCGCCGTCTTTATCGAAAAGGTGAGCGAATATGCCTACGGTATCAGTTCCTACTTCGGAGAGAATGCCTTCTATTTCAATTTTGCCGTCAATATTACTCCCGACTGCGATTGCTGGCCGGCGAACGACGTGCCGATAGTGGAGGATGTGGGAATACTTGCTTCGGAGAACCCATTTGCCCTCGACAGGGCGAGCCTCGACCTGGTGAGCGCGTCCAAACCGCTCTCTTCGAGCCGATACAGAGAAAAGATCAGCGGGACGCACTCCAATATCTTTCGCGAGGTCTGGGATGAATCACCGAGTGATACGAGCTTCAAGTATTTGCAGAAGCAGTTCGGCGTCACTAGCGATTACGAGTTGAGGCGGATACGCTAGTATCCCGTCTATAGTAAGACGCTTGAAAAGAGTATATAGAGGCCGAGTACTATTGTGCTTACCTATTATGCGCTGCAGAAACTCATCATCGGGGAGTCATCGCAGAATAGAACCCGCCGCTTCGCCTTATCCTCTTCACTGTTCCTCACTTCCCGCAGAAAACGGAGGGTGGTATCGAGCTTGTCATAGGCACCGAACCAGGTGTTCACGTGGATCGAGCTGATCTTTGCCTCGGTACCCATCTTGTTGTACACGGCGACTACCTCCTCGGCTGTCCTCGTCTCCAGCTTCGGTTAGTCTTCCCTGTAGTCGATGGCCAGGTCGTAGATCCGAAACGGCTGGTCCTTCGCGCACCTTACCTCCGGAACCCGCCTGAGCACCTCACGCTTCACTTCCGATAGACACGAGGAGATGCCTCCGGTGCCAACGGAGGGGTGTATGAAGGTCTCGTGCGGTCCCGCCTCGGCCTCCCCGACGTCGGCACCCCGCATGCCGAGGGGATAGTCGCTGTAATAGACGAAGGCGCCGTTTTCTCCGACCACCGCATCGACGGGCCACTGCCGAATGATCATGTCGCACCATCCGGCAGGAGGGCCGGTAACCGGTATGATCCTGAATCCGGTCTTGGCGAGTTGCCACATTGCCTCGAATGCCTCGGGAAGGAGCTTTCCGTCCTCGGTGAGAGTGTCGTCTATGTCGGTGAGGATGTAGCGCAGTTCGCCGACCCGCCCGCCATCGAGGCTTTCCGGCGATCTCATCGAGCACCGCTCTCGGGCTCAGGCTCATCGCTTTCAGCGTCGGCCTGTACGATTTCGCCTTCCTGCTCCTCGTCTCTTATTTTAAATGTGGAGACCTGCTTCACTATGCCGTTCATCGACTCGGTGATCGACTCGATCGACGAATTGAGGCTGTGTATCGCCTCGCTAATTTCCTGAGCACCGTAGCGCATCTCCTGCATAGCCGACAGGACCTCTTTCGAAATTTGTTTCTCCGAGCCTGTCGACTCGTCGATCAGCGCGATATTCCGCTGGATCTCCTCGGCTCCACCCTTCACGGAATCGCTGGTCTCGGAAAGGGTCTGCACGGCATTTTGGATCTCTTCCGCTCCGGTGGACAGCTCATCGAGGGTATTGAGTATCTCCGTGAAGGCGGTGCTCGTTTCGCCGGCATGTCGCTCGACCTCCTCGTAGAACTTTCTCGTCCCCCCGAAAGAGTTCTGCAGTCGCTCGATGATCTCGTCGTTCTGTTTCAGGTTGTCTCCTATCTTCTTTGCGTTCTGTGAGGTGCTTTCGGCGAGCTTGCGGATCTCCTCGGCGACCACGGCAAAGCCTTTTCCCGACTCTCCGGCGTGGGCCGCCTCGATGGCCGCATTCATCGAAAGCAGATTGGTCTGTGAGGAGACCGAGTTGATGATGCCAATGACATCCTGGATTTCCGCGGCATGGCGACTAAGCTCGTCGACTTGCTCAACCGTCTTGTCCACGTTTTCTCTCCCCTGCTGCACCGATTCGACGAGTTGCCCGGAGGATTCCTTCTTCTCGTGGGCGGTCCTCGCGATGTTCTGCAGTGACGCGCTCATCTCCTCCATTGAGGCGGAGGTCTGGGAGACTGCAGACGACTGGTTCTCGACCTGCTCACCGAGCTCGTCGATGCTCCGCCTGATGTGCTGCACCGAGGAGGAGTTCGATTCAACACTCTCAGAGAGCCCCGAGATCCTGTCGGCGAGGGAGGAGATGGTTGCGCCTATCTCCTCGGCGGCGGAGGAGGTTTCGGCGCTCATCGAAGAGAGTTCCCCCGTTTCGCTTCGCGTCTCTTCCACGCGCTCGAGGGTCTTCTTCACGATCAGCGAGACTCCCTCGCGCATCTCGTACATCGAGGCGAGAAGTCCCCTCGGTTTCCTCCCCGCTCCCTCACTCTCTTGCTCACGAAGATCGCCGTCGGCGATTCGCCGTGCGATGCCCGCCACGTAGGCGGGGTCGGCTCCGAGCTGACGGTTGATCGTGGCAATGAGGTACACAGCCATAGCGATGCCTATGACGATGGCAAAGAGCGGCAGGAGGGTGAAGATCGCCATTGCATCGTTCTTGAGCTCCTGCAGCTCCCCTGCGGACTCGTCGGCGAGCGCTCCGACCTGCGAGCGCAGCTCGTCGAGATTTTCGAGAAAACGTGCTTGGCGTTTTTCGACCATCTCCACCATATGTACCGACGATTCCATTCCCGACTCGCCTCCCCTCGAACGTACGAGATCGAGGACCGAGTTCACCATTTTCATCACCGCATCGTACTCGTTCCGCACCTTCAGCAGTTCCATGTCATACTGCACGTTCCCGGACAGTGCAGACAGGTTATTCCGGATCTCGTCGAAGAGCGACCGGATAGCCGTGTCGAGCCTTTGGATATCTCTGATGATCCTCTCCATTTCCGACGGTTCTCCCTGCATCTGCGAGATCTGCAGCCTGTTGAGCAGAATAGACTGCTGCCTGCTCTGTTCACTAATGCGGGAGACCTGCACGATCACGGGCATCCCCCGTTCGGCCATGACATCGACCTGGCCACCGAGTCGCCTGATGCTGTACATGCCGAATATTGACACTCCGACTAAAAGTAGTGAAATCACCAACACAAATGCCAGTACCTTTGTGCGAAGCTTCATAAACTTTTCCTCCTCAATGCGCATCATGGTAACGCCGATTCTCTCTTTATTCAAGCTGATACATGAAATTGAAGCATAGAGGCCGTAGCGCCGGATGAGTTGTAGCCCCTTTGGGGGTATGTGCT
>CAZQNO010000070.1:0-13126 GCA_964594775.1 uncultured Spirochaetaceae bacterium | reverse complement strand
TTCCTAAGTAAATGAAGCAAAAAGTGAATCAGATTCGGCGTTCGGCTTGTATCAATCGCTATATCCATTCCAGGCCCGACTATACCCGCTTTTTCAATTGTGCTTATACGTAAGGTGTTTACCACATCTGCGGCAGCAAATTCTGCAAGCTGAAGTTCTTGAGCGCGGTTACGGTATAAAATATATACTTTGTCCTGAACTCCCACAGCGATTTTACTGCAATCTCCATAATAGGGAATAGTGCTCATGCCATTGCCTTCTGCGATGCGGTATATGCGTGACCAGTCGCTGCTGTTGACATATCGGAGTTCGTAGGGGTCCCTCGGGTTTCCGATAAAATAGCTGATATGAACAGTACCCGAATCTATTTCGCTCAAGTTAGCGGTAAAATTTTCCGGTGAGGCCATATCGGCCTTCGTATATTTAAGCGCCCCCGTCACATCCTGATTGTCAGGAGTAACACCATCGGTAAAATCAATAGAAAGATGAATATTGTCGACTCCCACTGATGATGAAGCCTCCATGGAAAAACCGTCGGCTCTGCAGGTTCCGCTGCCGCTATCGATCACCGTCGTGACCTCTCCCCCCCAGCCATTGAAGATATGCAGCTGTTCCGAGGATGATCATCATAGTATTTATAGAGAACCGGAAACACCCGCGATAAAATTGAAATCGGGAGAGATTTGCAGCCCTATAATACCGTCATATTGGTGGATGAAAAAAACCCCGATTCACCCAAATCAAGCGGCAACAGAGCATACCCTTTCTTTTTTAGAATTACCAACAAAAATATCTTGAAAATGACAACTAGCCTACCGCCGGGCTGTTCAAGTACCGAAAGGCAGTTCCTTACGCCCCCAGTTCGTCCCGCGTGGTCACGATTCTAGAGACCAGCCCGTATTCCTCGGCCTCGGCGGCGTTCATCCAGAAATCCCGGTCCGTATCCTTTTCCACCTTCTCGTACTCACGGCCTGTTTCTCCGGAGATGAGGCGGTTTATCTTTTCCCGCAGCTTTTCCAGCTCCCTGGCGTGGATCTCGATTTCCGTGGCCACGCCGCGTATCCCCGAGAGGGGCTGGTGAATGAGATAGTGGGAGTTCGGCAGGGCGATCCGGCGTTCTTTCGGCGAAGCCAGAAGGATTATCGCCCCGGCGCTCGCCACAAGCCCCATTCCGATGGTGTAGATGTCCGGTTTGACGAAGCGCATCATGTCGAAAATGGCGAAACCCGCATCGGCATCCCCTCCCGGAGAATCGATGAAAATCTTTATCGGCTCCTCTCCCTTGCTCTCCAGCAGAATCAGCTGACGAACCACCCGTTCGGCCAGCTCCTTATTTATCTCTCCGGCGAGAAGAATCGTCCGCGTCTCCATCATCTTCTCGACCAGCATTTCATTCGGTCCCTGTTTCTTGTCCTGGTCTTTCTCTTCTTCGTTTACCCGCAGCATGCTTCTTGGCATATCGTATCCGCTCCTCAAAAACAACTATGCAGAGTATACTAATATTCTTAAGGAAAGAAAAGGAGCTGCCGCTGAGGGGAAAGACACTCCATTTTACCTTGCGCCTCTTACCCTTGCGGCTCGAAGCGGGAGATCCCGTAGGTCACGGCGAAACCGGCCCCTGCAAGAAGCAGGGCAGCTGCCGCCTGTGCCGCGGTGGGACGAAAAAATTCGGCAGGATACTCCTCTCTTTCCATCTCTGCGGCGGTTTCTTCGCTCAGCACCTGTCCCTTGAAGGTATCTCCGGCTCTGGGGGGCACTCCTTCCTGAAAGGGCCAGAGCCCTGCGACGGCGCCGAGGAGGACCCCTAAAAGGACCCCGAGAGTAGCCGTTCGGTGGCGGTACAGGAGATACGTGAGGAGATTGCTCACCAGCGCAACACCGACGACGAGCCCGAGCCCTACCGGCAGAATCACGGCAATGCCGACCTCCCAGACCACGGCGAGGTCCCGGGCGCCGAGGGCATCCTTGAACCGGTCCACCGCCGAGAGGATGGGGATATACTGTCCGAGAAGCAAGAGCAGGTAAGCGCCGCTGATTCCCGGGAGGATCATGGCACTCGCGCCGGCAAGCCCCGCTGCGAAAAGCATGATCGGGCTTCCGGCGGAACCGGAGGCCTGCACAGCGCCGTACTGCTGTAAGGCCGCAACAACGGCCATGACGGCAAAGCCCGCGGCGGCGGCGGTCCAGAGCCGCCGGCTTCTCTCATCGGTCATAGCCAGGATAACCGGCACACCGCCCAGGGTAAGCCCGATAAAGAGACTGTAGGCGATCCACCTGTAGCCGACCACCAGCTCCTTGATGGGGCCGGCGAAGAGGAGGATGGCCAAAGCCGCCGACCCGGCAACGAGCACCGTTACGAGAAGTGACCGAAGCCGAAACCGCAGAGAGGTGATATCGGCAACCGCACCAATAAAGAGGGTATAGACTCCCGCCGCCAGGAGCATGGTACCGCCGCTCACCCCGGGCACCAGGTTTGCAAGTCCCATCAGGCCCCCGCCGAGAAGGATTTTCGGCAGGAGGGCTGCCGCCGCGACCCTTGGATTTTCTTCCATATATACTCAAGCTACCATGGATTTTCATCCATAGGCAATTGCCGAGCATCTCTGTACCGGCCGGCGAAAAACGAGTATAGTGGGGCCATGAAATCGGCGCACATTGCCCTGCTCGGCCGGCCGTCGGCGGGAAAGTCATCCATCCTCAATGCTCTGTGCGGTCACAAGATCGCCATCGTAGCCCCCTCTCCCCAGACCACCCGGAACACCGTCAGGGGAATTCTCAATGAGGACCGGGGCCAGCTCGTCTTTCTCGACACTCCCGGTTTTCACATCTCGAAGAAGAAACTCAACCGGCACCTGCGTCGTCTGGCCGAATCGACGATACAGGAGTGCGATCTTCTTCTCTATGTTATTGATATCTCGAGAAACTTTGGAGAGGAAGAGGAGGCCCTCATTCGCCTCGCCGCCGAGGCAGATTCAGCAGGAGGGGACTACTCCAAAGAGGATGCGGTTTCAGGGGCCGCCGGCAGCCCTGCCGCCGGCAAGCTCATCGTCGCGCTGAACAAGACGGATCTCGGCACGAAGCGGCTCGACTTCTTCGGCGGACTCTTAGCGGAAAAGCTGCCCCGGGCAGCGGTCTATCCCGTATCGGCGAAAACCGGCTTCGGCATGACCGACCTCAAAACCGGACTTTTCCTGCGGGCGCCGGAGGGCGAAGCGATGTATCCCGAGCACTACTACACCGACCAGGATCCGGAATTCCGGATCTCAGAAATTATACGGGAACAGGTGGTCAAGCGAATGCGGCAGGAACTTCCCCACGCGGTCTACGTAGAGGTACAGGACTCAAAGCTCTCCGAGGACGGAGAAAAAATGTGGCTGTGGGTCTTCATCTTCGTGGAACGGGAATCACAGAAGGGGATGATCGTGGGAAAGGGCGGGAATTTGATCAAGCAGATCCGCCTCGCCTCAGAGAAGGAGCTTGCGGCCCTCTTTCCCTACCGTATTGAGCTGGATTTGCGGGTCAAGACGGCGCCGCACTGGCACAAGGACGAGATTCTGCTGCGCAGGCTCATCCACTAATCCTGCCTATACGTAGCGGTTCAAAATCTCGAGGACCCGCTCCCTGCCTACGGTCATCATAAAACCGGCCAGACGCGGTCCCTTCTCTTTTCCAATTAAAACACGATAACTCAGCGCGAAGAGCTCCTTCGGCTCGAGTCCCGCTTCCCCGGCAATGTCGTAGATCGCCTGGGCAAGGCTCTTCTCATCATAAGCGTCGAGACCGTCAACCACCGTCCGCAGAGCCTGCAGCGCCTCGAGCTCGGCTTCGGCGACCTCGGCCTTCGAGTCCTCGGCACTCTGCAGCCGAAAGCGGAAGTCCTCTGGGCTGAAACTCTTCACCCAGTTCCAGGCGCAGTTCGCCCGTACCGTCATCCTCCGGCGGCTCTCTTCATCCAGCTCGAAGAGGGCAAGGACCCCCTCCACGTCGCCGCCCTGTATCTGCAGAAGATTACAGAGATGCCGGAAGGGAATCTGCGGGGGCATCTTCGGGGGAACACCGTGGACCTGGGAGAGTTCATAGATTCGGCTCTCCTTCTCCCGCTTCTTCTCCCCCACCTCCTGTTCGCCGAAGAAGATCCGCTCGCACTTATCGTAATCTTCGTAGATCTTTAAGACATCCAGATCGAAGCTCACGGCGAACTCGCTGTTCGGCTTCGTCCCGGCAAAGAGATAGCGCACCACCTCGGGCTGGTAGATCTCCAGCACATCATCCAAACCGATCACCTCTCCGGAGGAAGAAGAAATCTTCCCGCCCCGGCCCTTGATCCGGACGAAATCGTACTGGAAGGTAACCGGCGCCTCGGCCCCGTAGACCTCCTTTACGATCCGGCGCCCCGTGTCGAAGGAGCCCCCCTCCGAATGATGGTCCTTACCGGCGGGTTCGAAGTCGACCCCTTCGACGGACCAGCGCATCGGCCAGTCAATCCGCCACGGCAGTTTCACGGCGCGGGTCTTGCGGAGGTCGAGGGTCTCTTCCTTTCCTGTCTCATCGCAGCGGTAGCTGAGCCCCCACTCTCCGTCCCAGCCGAGAACGGTGCTCGTGTCCTTGTCGGTAAAGGTGCTGAACACCGATACCGGCCACCACTCTTTCGGCAGGTCTTCGCTGCGGTGCTCATTCAAGATTTCCCTAATCTTCTCGCGATTCTCCAAAGCCGTGCGGATACCTTCTGCGTATTCGGAGGCTCGATAGCGCCGGACCTGATAGATATACTCGGGCTCCACGCCGACTACGGGCAGCAGGGCTTCGAGCTCCCGCTCATTAGCGGCGGCGTAGCTTTCCGCCTCGCCCTTGGTGTCGGGAACAAGGGTAATCGGCTTGCGCAGGTAGGACTCCAGGAGTTCCTGCCCCGGCATATTCTTGGGGACCTTTCGGAAGACATCGTAATCGTCCCACGAGTAGATGAAGCGCACCCCTTCGCCCAGGTCCCGCAGCGCCCGGACCACCAGCTCGACCGAGATTATTTCTCTGAAATTTCCTATATGTATCGTCCCGGAGGGGGTAATACCGGAGGCGCAGACATAGCGCTCCTTCTTTCCCTTCTGCCGTACCACCTTTTCCGCCGTTACATCGGCCCAATGACTCGCTTTTCCCTTCATAGCTGCCGAGTATACCGGTATGATGATGGGGGGTCAATCTATACGATTTTTCTGCCGAATAGAGAGAGTAGTACGTAAGGAGAGTAAACGTGAGTCCTAATCCTTCGAATCGCTTTCCCATTTTCGGGTCGGTCCCCATCACAATTATGGTTTTTCTGCTGTACGCCGCCGCGCCGACCGGACCTTTCTCCCTTTCGGCCTCGGAAGGGGATGCTTCTCGGGCCTTCAGCCAAACCGGATACGCCTCCTGGTACGGGGGAAAGTTCCAGGGACGGCCGACCGCCAGCGGCGAGATATTCGACACCAACAAGCTCACGGCGGCCCACAAGCGCCTGCCCTTCGGTACTTGGGTAAAGGTGACGAACCTTACAAACGGCAAAAGCGTGGTGGTACGGATCAACGACCGGGGACCTTTCGTAAAGGGCCGCATCATCGATTTATCCCGAGCGGCGGCTGAGCAGATCGAGATGCTCGGCTCCGGCGTGGCAAAAGTGGGTATCTCTGTTATTAGCGGAAACGAGAAGAGCGCGGGGCGGGAAAAAGAGGCGGAGCCGGAAACAACAGCCGTGGACACCTCTTCAGAGGAACTCTCGGGCTCACTCCCCCTCCCCAAACTCCCCGATGAGACCGAAGATTCCGGCGGGGACTCCATCTACAGCTTCCCCGACCCGGTAAGCTACACCTTTCAGATAGCCTCCTTTTCGCAGAAGGAAAACGCCCGGCGTCTTTTCTCCTCTCTCGAAGAAGCCGGTCTCTCTCCCTCGTACGAAAGGAGCGCGAAGGGTCATATTCGGGTGGTCCTGGCCCGTATCGAGCCGGAGCAGCTCGAATCGACGAAGCAGAGGCTCGCCGAACTCGGCCACGATTCCTATCTTCTCAGGGAAAACCTCTAAAGAGTGGTGCGAAGCCTGGAGAGTTTTCTTCTATCCGGCAAGCGCGGATTTTTCACCGCCCCTGCTGCTGCCGCCTTCCCCTTTATCATCGCTGCCGTTCTTATCCGCCGCCGCAGCGGAACCGGCAGTTCTGCCGGAAGGCTTCGCCGCGCCTCCCGCATCAAGCTTCTTAAAAGCAACGGAGAGCATCAGCTTGATGCGGTTGAGCTGATTGACCTCGCTGGCGCCGGGATCGTAGTCGATGGCAGCGATGTTCGCCTTGGGGTATTTCTTTTTGAGGATCTTGATCATTCCCTTTCCCGTAATCTGATTGGGCAGACAGGCGAAGGGCTGCATCACCACCACGTTGTCGGCTCCGCTCTCGATAAGCTCGATCATCTCTCCGGTAAGAAACCAGCCTTCGCCCATGATGGCGCCGACGCTGACCACCGGCTTTGTGCGTTCGGCCAGCTCGTAGATCGTCGGAGGTGCCTCGAATCGGCGGCTCTTGTTCAGCTCCCGCCGCATGACCCGTCGGAAACCCTCGAGAAAGTGGATCACCGCCCCGGCCATGTAGCGCTGTTTCCTTGTACCGGAGAGGTGACTCCGCTTGAAGTGTCCGGTGTGGGCGGTATAGAGAAAAAAGTCGAGGAGGTCCGGGACCACCGCTTCGACGCCCTCCCGTTCGAGCACCTTTATGACCTGATTATTCGCCGTGGGATGGAATTTCACCAAGATCTCGCCGACCAGCCCCACCCGGGGCTTCACCTCATCCCGCAGAGGAAGTTCATCGAATTCCCGGATGATCCGGCGGATGTTGCGATGGTAGACGAATCTGTTGGCGTGCTTCAGGTCCCGGCGGATTTTATTCATCCATTTCCGGAAGAGGGCCTCGGCGCTGCCTTCTTGCACCTCGTAGGGCCGGGTCTTCAGCAATACCCGCATCAGGAGGTCGCCGTAGACCAGGCCCTGAAAATTCCGCAGCAGCATCATCCGTCCGATTCGGAATCCCGGATTGGCCTCCATCCCCATGGCGTTGAGGCTTATGATGGGAATGTTTCCGTATCCTGCCTCGGCGACGGCCTTTCGCAGGAAGGCGATGTAGTTCGTCGCCCGGCAGCCGCCGCCGGTCTGGGTGATGAGAAGGGCCACCTTTTCGGTGTCGTACTCACCGGACTGAAGGGCCTTGAGGAGCTGCCCCACCACGATGATGGTGGGATAACAGGCGTCATTGTGGACGTACTTGAGCCCTATTTCCACCGCTTCGTGGTCCACCGAAGGAAGCACGTGGAGCTTATAGCCGGAACGCTGGAAGGCCTCCTGGACCAGCTCGAAATGGATCGGCGCCATCTGAGGAGCGAGAATCGTGTGGGTCTTGCGCATCTCCTTGGTGAAGGGGACCTTTTCGCCCTTGTGGGGACTCTTCTTCGGCTTCATGCCGCTGCGTTCGCGTTCGTCCATCACCGCCTTGAGACTCCGCAGCCGAATACGAGCCGCCCCCAGCTGGTTCCCCTCGTCTATCTTGAGCGACGTGTAGATTCTCCCCTCCTCGTGAAGGATCTCGTGGATCTGTTCACCCGTAATGGCATCCAGCCCGCAGCCGAAAGAGGTCAACTGAACCAGCTCCACCCGGCGGTTCTTTCCCACGTAGTGGGCCGCCGCGTAGAGGCGGTTGTGATAGACCCACTGGTCGACCACGCGGATAGGCCGCTTGACCTCCGCCAGGTGAGAAACCGAATCCTCGGTGAGGACCGCCATGCCGAGCTGATTGATGATGTCGGGAATTCCATGATTTATCTCCGGATCGACGTGGTAGGGCCGGCCGCTCAGCACCACTGCCCTGAGCTTCTTCTCTTCCAGCTCCTTGAGGACCTCCAGTCCCTTCCTTCGGATGTCCTCCTTGTAGCGCTCCTTCTCCTCCCAGGCACGGTCGACGGCCCTGCGGATTTCCTTGAAGGAAAAGCCGTCGCCTCTGAACTCTTGGAAGAGTCTGAGCATGAGCCGGTGTTTGTTCTGCATGGAGAAGTACGGGATGCGGATCGGTACGCCGCCTTCTTCGCCGGCGGTCTCGTTTTTGCTGCAGCCGTATCGGGCACCTGCACCGGCGCAGTCCATGAGGCCGGATACGTTGGCCCGAATCACTTCCGGATACCCGGCGACGATGGGACAGTTGTAGTGGTTCGTCGCCCCCGGGTCCTCCTTCTTCTCGTAGGGGATGGAGGGATACCAGATAAAGTCTACTCCCCGCTTGATCAGGTTCATGATGTGGCCATGGACGAGTTTTGCCGGATAACAGACCGATTCGCTGGGAATCGAATCCATTCCCGACTCGAAGCCCTTCTGACTCGAAGGAGTTGAAAGCAGTACCCGGTAGCCGAGCTCGGAGAGGAAGGTGTGCCAGAAGGGATAATTCTCGAACATGTTGAGGGCACGGGGTATCCCCACCACCGCCCGCGCATCCTTCTTTTTTATGGGACGGTAGTCGAAAAGCCGTTCGTTCTTGTAACGGTAGAGATTGGGCAGATCCTGCCCGGTTTTCTGCCCGCCCCCGGCTCCCTTTTCGCAGCGGTTTCCGGTTATGTAGGTGCGGCCGTCCGAAAACGTGCTCACCGTGAGGAGACAGTTGTTTCCGCATTGTCCGCAGCGGTCCATCGTTGTGGCGGCGGAAAAGTCCGCCAGGGCATCGAGGGAGAGCAGGCTCGTCCGGCGGCTCGCCGGAATGCGCTCGCGGGCGATGAGGGCCGCGCCGAAGGCGCCCATGAGGCCGGCGATGTTCGGCCGAACCGCCTGCCGCGCAGCTATCCGCTCGAAGGCCCGAAGAATCGCCTCGTTGTAGAATGAGCCCCCCTGGACGATAATCTTGTCGCCGAGCTCCTCGGGATTCTTTATCTTTATCACCTTAGTGAGGGCGTTTTTAATTACCGAATAGGAGAGCCCGGCGGAAATATCCCCCACCGTCACCCCCTCCTTCTGGGCCTGCTTGACCCGGGAGTTCATGAATACGGTGCAGCGGGAGCCGAGGTCAACCGGCTGCTTCGCCAAAAGAGCGCTCTCGGCGAACTGTTCGATGTTCATCTCCAGGTTGGCGGCGAAGGTCTCGATAAAGGATCCGCAGCCGGAGGAACAAGCCTCGTTGAGGAGGATTTCGTCGATGATGCCGTCGCGTATCCGCAGACACTTCATGTCCTGTCCGCCGATATCGAGGATGAAGTCGACACCGGGCAGGAAATAATTCGCCGCCTTGTAGTGGGCCACCGTCTCGATTTCTCCGATATCCACCTGAAGGGCCGCCTTTAGAAGGGCCTCGCCGTAGCCGGTCACCACGGCACCGGCGATCCGCGCTCGTCCGGGAAGCCGGCCGTAGAGTTCCTTCAGCATACGTATCGTCGACTGGAGGGGACTGCCGTGATTGCTGTCGTAGAAATGATAAAGGATGGCCCCGTCTTCGCCGATGAGAGCGGCCTTGGTCGTGGTAGACCCGGCATCGATTCCGAGAAAACAGGGTCCGGAGAAATCTTCGAGGCTTCCCTCCTTCGCACGGTGGCGGTCGTGCCGCCGCCGAAAGTCCTCCAACTCTTTTTCGTTGTGAAAGAGTGGACGGAGGCGCTGGACCTCGAAGCTGGTGGCCTTGCGAAGCCCCGGCAGCTTCCGCACGAGGCGCTGAAAACTGCAGGGCTCCTCGCTCGTCGACTCGATAGCGGCCCCGAGGGCGACGAAGTACCGGGCGAGCTCCTCGGGGAAGATCACCTCTTCGTCCTTCAGCTTGAGTGACTCTATGAAGCGGGCCCTGAGCTCGGACATGAAGGAGAGGGGCCCTCCGAGAAAGGCGACCCGACCGCGGATGGGTTTCCCCTGGCTGAGCCCCCCGATGGTCTGGTTGACCACCGCCTGCAGAATACTGGCGGCGATGTCGGCCTTCGCCGCTCCCTCGTTGAGAAGGGGCTGCACGTCGGTCTTCGCAAAAACCCCGCAGCGGGAGGCGATGGGATAGATCACCGAGTGGCCTTTTGCCAGCTCGTTCAGTCCGTCCGCGTCGGTCTTGAGGAGGGCGGCCATCTGGTCGATAAATGCGCCGGTACCGCCGGCGCAGGTGCCGTTCATCCGCTGGTCGATGGCCCCGTCGAAGTAGGTTATCTTTGCGTCCTCGCCGCCGAGCTCGATGGCCACGTCGGTTTGGGGGATGAGCTCCTCAATCGCCCTGCTGCTCGCCACCACCTCCTGCACGAAGGGAATGTCCAGCCATTCGGCTATGGAGATACCGGCGGAACCGGCGGCCTTGACGGTAATGGGACGGTCACCGAATTGACCGTAGACCTTCTCGAGGAGGGCGATGAGGCTTTCCTTGATATCCGAACGGTGCCGGACGTATTCCTTGAAGAGAATATTCCTCTCATCGTCTATGATGATGAGTTTTACCGTGGTGGACCCGATATCCAGGCCGATATGGAGCAGCGAATCTATTTCCACGCTCAGAACTTAGCAAATTTCCCAAAAAGATGACAGTATTCATACACCTTTTCACAGAAAAAACACCTAATTACAGACAAACAAACACCGTAAAGGATTGCCGGCGCCGGAGCATACGTCTTGCACAGAATGGGAGAGTAGCGTATATTCATTTGTGTGAATACTAAGGGATGGGACAGATACGCCGGCAGGAGAGCGCTTGTCACCGGAGGCGCCTCCGGAATAGGACGGGAGTTCGCCGGCGGCCTCGCCCGGGCAGGATTGGAGCTCATCCTCACCGGTAGAAACGAGGAGAAACTGGAGACAGCCCGCCGGGAACTCGGCGAGGAATTCGGGGTAAATGTCGAGACCAAGCGTGCCGACCTCTCGGACCCCCAGAGCCCTCACGAACTCTACCGCGATTTCGGTGAAGCGAAGGGCGGGGTGTTTCTTTTGATCAACAACGCCGGTTCGGGCCTCTTCGGCCCTTCCACCGAGCAATCTCCCGCCGAGGCGGCACAGATGCTCTCTCTCAACATAACGGGCCTTACTCTTCTCTGCCTCCTTTTCGGTAGGAAGATGGCGCAAGAGGGAGAAGGCTTCATACTCAACGTGGGTTCGCTGGCCGGACGAAGCCCCATGCCGTATTTTGCCGCCTACGGGGCATCGAAGAGCTACGTGAGAAACTTCTCCGTCGCCCTTCGGGCCGAACTGAAACCCCAGGGAGTGCAGGTCTGCTGCCTCGAGCCGGGTTACGTGCGTACCTCTTTCGATAAGAACGCCCATGCGGACAACGAAGCATACAGGAAATTTTCCGACCGAAACGCTATGAGCGCCGCGCAGGTTGCCGCGGCGGGGCTCAAGGCGCTCTTTCGCGGCCGGGCACTCGTGGTCCCGGGTTTCGCGAACCGCCTTCTCGGCGGCCTCAGCGGAATCCTGCCCGCCACATGGACGGCCCGGATCGTACACCGTTCGGTGAACTCACTCATCTCGTAAAAGGACTATTTTTATGAAGAGCAATTTTTCCATAGTACCTCAGGTCCTGCGCAACGACAGAGACCTGGCATATAAACTGACCAAATCCTTCTTCGGCCAGAGCATGGCGAAAACCTTCGACAAACGCTTCGGCGGCGGCAAAAGCCGCCACCTCAACCTCATCACCTTCCGCATTACCTCCCTCTGCAATCTCAGCTGCGTCATGTGCAATCAGCGGGGAGACACGGGAGTGCTGAAGGGAAGATATGCCGCCGAAGAGGCGAAAAAGGTGCTGCCTCTCGAGTACTACAAACGCCTGGTGGACGAAGTCGGTCCCCAAAAACCGGTATTCTACGTATGGGGCGGAGAACCATTTCTCTACCCGCACATGATGGACTTTGCAGAGTATACGGTAAAGAACGGCCCTGCCCTCAGCGTCAACACCAACGGGACCTTCCTGAAAAAACACGCCGAGCGGATCGTCCGTGACGGCTGGCACGCCCTCTTCGTATCTCTGGACGGTTTCGAAGAGGTCAACGACCGCATTCGCGGCAAGGGCTCCTACGGCCGGGTCGTGGAAGGTTTCGAAGAGATAAACCGGCAGAAGAAACTGCAGAACTCCACCAAGCCCTATATGGGCATCGTGACCACCGTGAGCAATCTCAACTACCGCTATCTCGATCAGCTGGTGGACGCGGTAAAGGGCTACAATCTCGCCTGGCACATCATCAACCTCGGCACCTACACAACCGACGACATCATCGCAAAGCACCGGGCCTTCATGCAGGAACATCTCGACACAGACCCCCTCACCCTCCAAGGTTTCAACAACGGCTACAACAAGGATATCGACGGGCAAGAGTTTACCCGCATATTGAGCAGAGTCCACGAAATCGACACCGGCTACCCCGTGATTACCGTGCCGGTCATTCGTCCGGAAAAGATCGGGCAATACTACGCCGAACTCGAAGTTCCCGTGCGGGATAACTGCTCCGTCCCCTGGTTTCAGGTCAACATCGACTACAACGGAGACGTACACTTCTGCGCCGACTATCCAGACTACATCCTGGGAAACATCAAAGAGCAGCCCCTCCGGGAGATCTATAACGGCGAGCGTGCCCAAAAGTTCCGCCGGGCCCTGCGGAGTGGAGATCTTGGGCTCTTTCCCGGCTGTATCCGCTGCTATCAGAACATGCTTTTCGGCCACAGGAGACGCGGCTACTGATGGAATTCCGCATCCCCCCTCCTCCCTCATTAGACGAGCTCGGCCCCGGCAGTAAAAACAGGATAGAAAACAAGAGCGTTCTCTTCGCCGTGCTCGTCTTTCTCAGCAAAAAGGCCAGCCGCCCGGCGGCCCTTCGGGTAATCCGGACCGTACAGCGGGACTTTTTTGTCCCCCAATTCCAGGGCCGGTTCAAAATAAGAAAGCGGCCCGTCGTAGGGGTAGACCATCCTCTCGATGAGAAGGTTCCCTTTCGACCGCGGCACGTGGAAATCTATCTGAGTTTCACCCACTTCTGGATAAAGGCCATTTACTTTCTCTACCGTGAATTCGGCCGCCGGGCCCTTCCCGCGATTGTTCAATTTATGAACAGCCTTGATACGCTCTATCGGGAGAGCGCCCTCGTCTACCGGCGGGTACAATCCACCACCAACCCCCCCCCCCCCCTCCGCCGC
>CAZQNO010000069.1:0-13260 GCA_964594775.1 uncultured Spirochaetaceae bacterium | reverse complement strand
TAACCGGACAGACCATGCGCCTTAGCGAGAATGCAGGACGCAGCGGTGGAAACGGCGGCGGCCGGCAACAGCGCAGCCAGGCCGGCGGCAGCGCAGGAGCAAGCGCGGGACAGCGGAAAGAAGAGACGGGTATCAAGCCGGTCTCCGCCTCGCAGGTGATCAGCCTCGACGATGATGAGTTCGACCGCTTTTAAGCGGGCCGAGTGCGAGGAGGGATAGAGAACATGAGCAGCGCACAGGTCGAGGACCTGATGTTGGAAACGGAAGACGACGATGAGGTCCTGGAGAACAAGTTCCTCATGTGCAACATAGGAGACGAGATCTACGGGATAGACATACGGGATGTGACGGACATCATAGAGCTGCAGAAGATCACCGAGGTGCCGGATATGCCCGAGTACGTAAAGGGAGTGATCAACCTGCGGGGGCAGGTGATACCGGTGGTGGACATGCGCCTTCGCTTTCAGATGCAGGAGCGGGAGTACGACGACCGAAACTGCATAGTGGTGGTGGACATCCAGGATTTGTCGGTAGGTTTCATCGTAGACACGGTGACGGAGGTGCAGGAGATCGCGCAGAAGGACATCGATCCTCCTCCGGTATTTCGCGGCGGCGAAGAGGCGGAAGGCGGGAACAAGGTAAACAGACAGTTCATCAGCGGCCTGGGGAAGGTCGGGACGGAGGTAAAGATCCTCCTCGATGTGAAGAAGCTGGTGCAGGAGGACGAAGTAGAACAGATAAAAAGCGGGGTCGGCAGCTCCGCTTAAGACACCCTTTATCCGGAGCGGGTTGAGCGCATCGTGCAAAACCCGCTCCATTTTTTATTCATCAAGGGAGGAATACATGAGATCACCGATTTCTTTGGCACTCGTATTGGGAATTGCCGGTTTGATATTAGGCTACGTTCTTTTTGCAAAATTCGGAGACTCCTATATTCCCGTACAGGATCTGCTGTTCGGTGGAGGGGACTCCATTCTAAAAAAGTTAGGCAACGCCGTGCGCGGGGTAGAGGAAGTGCGGAGAAAGATCCTTTTTACCGGGGCCGGAGGAGCGGTGATAGGGCTTGTCATAGGTTTTGTGAGAAAATAGGTTTATTGCTATGCTTCATGTGCTGCAGCAGAAGGGATGACTTGTTTTGTTTTTCTGTAGACGCTTAGATGCCGGTTAGCAAGAGGCGAGGCGGAACCGTTTTATCTAAAACGAATGAGGCTTTAACCCTGGCCGGGCTCTGTTCTGAAGGGCTTTGAGGCAGCTTGATTCGTTGTCACCTCGTAGGAGAAGCTGCCGAGATAGAGGTAATCGCCCCTCCGGCTGCGGGTGAAGAGGTGCAGGTCGTAGTTGCCCTTGCCCGGAAAACGAATGCGTATCTTTACCTGTTGGTCATCTGTCGTTTCGATCTTCGTATACCCCCTGTGAGGATTGTCCGTTTCCGCCGAAACAAGCTTGCACCGCAGTTCGAGGTCTCTCTTGTCCTTCGGCGGCGGGGTGAGTTCGATGGACTGCTCCTGCGGACCTTCAACTAGGGTGTAGCCCGCCCAATCGGGATTCCAGCTCATACCGAGATCGAAAAAGCGAGGATGGAGCCGAGGAAAGGGGGCCGGCGTTTTTTCTCCGCCATTTACAATAAAATAATAGAATCCGAGGGGATGATACTCATCCTCGCTAATTCTCGTGCCAATGGCGAGCCGGTATTTTCCGTTCTCTGGAAATCTCAGATGAACACGCGCCCGGTTCTCTTCGTTCGGTACAACCATGCTGTAGCGGGAAAGTCGTTCAGTTGTATCCATTTTATAAAGAGAAGCGGAGAGCGGAAAAACCGACTCTCCTCTGCGGGGGAGGGGAAACTCGAGACTGTCCCGGTTTTTTCCTTCTAATTTAGTGATCATTCCATGTGAAGCATCGGGTTCCATGTCTAGCCTGAAGAATGAGGGGCGGAGATAAGGGAGTTCGAGAAACTCTTCGTAGCTGAGCGGGTCCTCCAGCAGCTGCCACTTGTGATTCTGAGTAAAATGTGTATGTATAAATTCCTTCGGTGCTGTTAGGAAATAGTCTCGTCGATAGGAAAAGCGAAAGCCTTCCTCCTTCGAGGTGAAGCCGGAATCCCAAGTAGTATCGATGAGCTGCCATTCTCCGTTACTACGCACCGCCGTCCATGCATGGCTTGTTTTTTCCGGATCTCGCTCTGCCTCCTTGAAAGGATCAAAACCATAACCGCGTGCATAGCCGCGAAGTACGCGGTTTTCGATATCCAGCTCGTCAAGGAGCAAGGCAAAAGCGTTTGCGTAACCCGAGCAGACTGTATTTCCCCGTCGAAAGACATCGTAGGGATCGGTAACGGCGTTCTTTTCGCTAAAAAAGCTCTCCGAATCGTAAGCGATGTTTTGTACGATCCAATCGTGGGCGAGGAGTATTTTCTCTTTTTCCGTCTTCGCCCGTTTTTCGATGTGGGCTGCAAGAAGAGACAGATTTTTCTCAGGACTTTCCTTAACCGCTTCGCTCAACTCACGAGGAAAGGATGCCGGGGCAATGCCGAGGGCGTCGTTAGGATTGTAGCTATCCTCTGTTGTGCGGCAGGCGGGAAGCAGCAGAAAGAAGAAAAGCAGAGCGGTAAGGGCCGGGGTAAAGAGTCGTTTTTGCAAAGAAGCCTCCACTAAGTATGAAATATCCTTTTTGTTTCCCTTGCAGAGTATAACGGCTTCCTTCCCCGATGTCAAAAGCAAATAAAAATGGCTGCTCATAAATTACGCGAGCCGGATAGACTATGTGCCAAATTGTTCCCTCGCTGCCGGATTTCTCCAAGAGCTTCCCAAAAAAATTGTGAATTATTCCTATTGAAATTGGGAAAAATCAATAATTAAGCTTAATGGAGTAAATTAATAAGGAGGTGAATATGAGACAATTATTTAAATTGACTATTATTTTGATAATAGTGATGCTGCTGTGGTCCTGTGGTGGAGGTCCTCCATCTTCTAAGGAAGAAGCAGAGGAGTATACGACGGGAACATGGATAACACAAAAATTGGTTTTCGATCGTTATTCGAGGACGGTATTTTCTGAGGACGGTACGTTCGCTCAGTATATGGCCACCGATGGGGACGATTCATGGGGAAATGTGTACAAGAGCGGCAGTTGGAGTATCAAAAAAGGCACCTACTCCGATACCGGCAACAGCTACTATGCGATCGTCATAGGACGAGGTTCCGATGCATATTCATATGCCTTGGAAGGACCAAAGAAGGCGCGCAATAGAGCGGTCTATATGTATAAAGGTGACAGGAAAAAACCATAACAGGAGGAGTTTATATGAGAAGCACAAAGAGATGTCTGATAGCGTGTCTGGTTCTGCTGCTCTTGATCGGCTTTTCATCCTGCGGAAAACCGGAGGAATGGATAGTCGGAAAGTGGACCTTGCAGAAGGCTTTAAATGTCGACGGTTCGCCGTTACTCGGCCGAAACAGCGGTGAATGGTACGAGTTTAAGGAGGACCACAGCGCAGCGTATCGAAGCGGTGACACCGTGCGCGGAGAATGGAAAAAATCGGGAGGATCTTTTCTCTTTATCGAATCTAATGGCGAAAAGACAAAAATCATTCCGAAGGGCGATAACGTAATACTGGTAAAGATACCGGTAATGGATTACACGATGAAAGCCTACTATGAACGAAGGTAGGTCAATGAGAGGGGTGCCAAGAAAATGAATGAAGATATTCAACAATACTTGATGAACGGTTATTCGATTGTATCCGAGGATAACAATGGAGTTATTCTACAGGAACCGAAAAAGTTTAATTGGTGGGCTCTCATCGTATGGACGGTGTTTACCGGCGGTCCGGGTGCCGCGTTTTACATTTTCTGGTTTCTAGTACGCTCACCGAAGAGAGTTTCTTTGGCAAAGTGACAGAGGAAAGGGGCCGCACATTGATCGTGCGGCTCTTCTTATGTTCAATCGTCTATCTTGCTGTCTTCTGCTGTTGAAATCCCGACCAAGCGGCCGCGCCCGTTATTTCCGTTGTTCCTCCTGTATTCTCCATTAATGCAATAATACAAAGTAATACGTAAAGATAGGCAAAACCCTCCTATGAAATTTCACATATTTTGCATATAATTATTGGGTAATATTATGGAGGCTTGCCATGCAAGATATCGAATTTGCTCTGAAGGAACGGATGAAAGAGATGAAGTGCCTCTTTCGGATCTCAGAGCTCGTCGACTATTTCGGGGATGACCTGGAAAGCATCATCGAAGGAATTGTGAAAATCATCCCCGATTCTTGGAAGTATTCGGAAATAACGGAGGCCGAGATTCTTCTCGATGATAAATCCTACCGAAGTCCGCAGTTTAGAGAGACAAAATGGATGCTGAAGTCAAAGGTCAAATTCAACGGCTCCTACATCGGAGAGATCAGCGTTTCCTATACCGAGGAGCGGGACGAGGAGTACGAAGGGCCGTTTCTTGAAGAGGAACGGATCCTCCTCAATGCGATTGCCGAGCGGCTCGGCAGGATCACCGAACGGATTAGATCAAAAGAAAAGCTCGAAATGGAAGAGGAGGCCTTGAAGAACAAAAACATCGCCATGTCGGAGATAATTAAACAGGCCCGTTACGAGAGCCGGGAAACGGAGAAGCGGATTCAGAAAAACATCGACTACATCATCCTCCCCATCGTGGAATCCCTCGAAACTGAGATGCGCAATACGAGTTATGAGTACAGTCTCCGCCTATTGAAAAACAGTCTCAAGGAGATTGCCGCACCCCTCTACGCGGGGTTGTCGAAAGATTTCAGCATCCTTACTCCGAAGGAAATACAGATCTGCAACATGATAAGCCGGGGTTTTTCATCAAAGGAAATCGCCCAGATGCGCAATCTTTCGCCGACCACTATCCACCGGCACAGGGAGAATATCCGGCGCAAGCTGGGGCTCACGAATTCCCGGACGAACCTTGAACTGTTCCTGCAGAAGTATTTGGGAAAGTAAGGAGGAACTTCGGCCTGCCCTCTTTCGTGACTTCGATTTTTCCCTTCAACTGGGTCACCAAGCTGCCGATAATGCGCAGGCCGAGGCTCGAGGGATTCTCAAAATCTACATCATCGGGAAGCGGCCGTCCGCTGCTCTCTATGACCAGCTCATACTCTTCAGCCTGCCGTCGGTAGTGCATAGAAATGGAGAAATGTGCCTCTTCCTCGGGAAGAAAACCGTGTTTCATGGCGTTGGTCGCGATCTCGTTGATGATTAAAGCGACAGAGATCGCACTTTTGGTTTCTATTTCTATTCCCGAGATATCTAACCGACAGATGACTTTTATTTCCGAAAAGGAGAATACCACCGACAGGAGCTCTTCTATGTAGCTTCGCATATCGATGTGGGTTATCGCCGTTGCTTGGTGGAGTTTCTCATGAAGAATCCGGATAACGTCTACCTGGTGGCGAATATCCGACAGGTCGCAGCGTCCCTCAAAGGTGGCTTCCTTGAGAGAAATAAGCGAAGAGACAAGCAAGAGATTATTTTTTACCCGGTGGTTCAATTCCTGCATCAGTAGTTCATTCTCATTGAGGGATTGCTTAAGGGCCGTGAGGGTTTCTTTTCGCCGCTGTCTGCTGAACAAAAGCAGAGCAATAATGATAATGAGAATGAGGGCAAAGGTAGCGGCAATCGAAGCATAGGTGCGATAGGTGTAGATAAAACTCTCCGGTTCACCGATAATGAGCGAGTTCTCAGGAAGGGTGAAGGGTCGGATGCCGTAGTGCTGTAGCTTTGCGAAGTTGAAGATGAACTGCTGGGGGCCACTGTTCGTTGTCGGGATATCTTCGGCGGCGGTACCTTCGAGGAGCTGCACACCTATATGAATCATCTCTTTCCCCTGCAGTGTGCCGTCGCAGATCACTCCGCCTAATGCTCCCGCCTCTATCTTATCCCTCCACATGCTGTACACGGGAAATGGCGAGGCTTCCTCGATGAGGTCGATGCCTTCGTTGAGCTGATAGTGGTTTCCCTCTAGGTCTCGGTAGTAATTGAAGAGGAGGATGATGGAATCTGCCGGAAGTCTTTGAAGTTCTCTTTTTAGTTCCGCGGCGGGAAGCCCGGCAAGGTCGATGAACTCGACTCGACCCTCATAGGTGGGTTTTATCCGTTCCAAGAGTTGTCGGTTTTCTCTGTCCGTCGACGTGTCGTCGCTGACCACGGCAACGATCTCGCTTGCCGGGAATTGGCTGAGGGCGAGATCGATGGTTCCGGCTATATCTATCTCTTCGGTTATGACGGTGTAGCCGGGACCCTTACCGGCTATCAGAGAATCGTCGAAGTTGTTCAGTCCGCAGGAGACAAGCGGGGTACCGGGAAAGAGCTCTTTTCCATAGCTCAGTAAAAATTCGAATGCATTGTTGTCGGAGCTCAGTTGTGTGGTATACATGCTTATGGAGATAACAACCGATTTTGATCTATCTTTGGAAGAAGAGAACCTTCTCGACATGCACAGTGTGCTCAATGTCTTAAACGTAATAACCTATGAGCTGGTTAAGCTGAGCGATTATGTGGATCAGCCGGCCTTATTAAATGAGGAGATTAATGGGATATCGGCACTGGCGGAAAAGCTTACAGACCGGCAGGAGGCGCTTCGGCAGATAGAAAATGTCGAAGTGTTTGTCTCGACCCTCATGAAGACACTGGAAGAGGAAAAGAAACATCATTCCGCAGAGAAGCAGAAGAAGATAGATAGTGCAAAAAAGAAATTGCTGATGATCGCCGATGTCCTGCGTGTCAGGGCCAGGGAAATAACGGCACGGGCAGATGATCCCCACGCCTGGGTCGCGCATAGCATTGTCCAGCTAAAATCAAACTTTCTGCAGGTTTTCAAGGCAATAGAAGTAAACAGCGACGGCGACTACCACATTGTGGGGAATATCGCCCGGCACGAGGAGGGTGATTATTTCCTCTCTCTGGAAATCGGCTCTGTACTCGGAGAGACGATCTACATGCCCGCGGTTTTTCAAGATGTGATACGCGACCTCATTGCCAATGCCCGAAAATACACCTCTCCCGGAGGCGAAATTTTAGCCGGTCTATACCAGGATGAGAGCGAACTCCGCTTTGTAGTAGCAGACTCGGGAAGGGGTATTCCGGAGGATGAAATCGAAGAGATAGTATCTTTCGGCTTTCGAGGATCGAATGTACAGGACCGTCCGACCAGGGGCGGAGGTTTCGGCCTCACGAAGGCCTTCTACGTAACAAATAAACAAAACGGCCGGATGTGGATAGAGAGACGAACACCTCAGGGAACGAGGGTGGAAATTCGTCTTCCCCTGCCGAATGAGATACCGAGAAAACCCTCTTGAGGCCGATCCGTTTTACCCCTTTTCAGCCTTTCGTGAGCCAGATGAGTATCACAAGAGCAACAAGAGCTATAACGATACGGACAGGCTTGAAACCGCGCCGGTAACCGATAATACCCTTGTTTTTTGCCCATTCGGTGAACTTCCAGGCGAATTTCATGCCGCCGAGGACCCACTGCGTATCGTCAACCTTGCTGTTTTTATTTGAGGAAGCATGCATTTTAGCATGATGTTCACTTTCTGCTTTTGACTTAGCGGCTTCCCACTTATCATCGGAATCCGAGTAGGTGCTTTCATCTTTTTCATAGATTTCTTTAGCTCTCTCTTCTCTTTCATCTGCCATTTTTGTTTTCCTCACTTAATTAGTATTTAATTGATTATTTAACCGTAGTCCTTTTCTATAGAATTTTCAATATTATTCTTGGCGGCGTTCGAGAAAGTGAATGGTAAATACCGTATATGGTTCTCTCTCTATTTCAAGCCTTCCGTCTAGTTGATCTGCCAGGGCGGCAACGAGACGTAAACCGAGGGACCGGGGCTTGTGCACATCGAGATCGGGGGGGAAGGGATTACCGGTATTCGAGACACTCAGGGTATACTCCTGCACTGTACCGCCTCTCTCTTCATTTCCATTGCGCTTCAGTTCTAGAGAGAAAAGGGCATCCTGGGCATCGTTAAAGCCGTACTTAACCGCGTTTGTCGCCAGTTCGTTGATGATGAGGCCCAGGGGGACGGTGATGCGGGAATGAAGCCGGTCGACCTCGCTGGTGACCTTCACCTCAATCGACCGACTCGAGGCGGAAAAGACATTACTGAGAATTTTTTCCGCATAATCCTTGAAATGAATATGGGTGACCGTATCCGATTGGTGGAGCTGTTCGTGAACCAATCGGATCGAATGGATTTGCTTCTTCAGATCCGAGAGGTCTATGCTGCCCTTCAGATCGTGTTCTTTGAGACCTATAAGAGAGTTTATCAGGTAGAGGTTGTTCTTTACCCGGTGGTTCATTTCTTTTAGCAGGATCTGCCGCTCTTCCAGGAGCCGCTCCAGTCGACGGTGTTCATTTTTTCGTTTTGTAACGTCGCGGATGATGCTCCCGGCGCGGTAGCCTTGATCGGTAGGTATGACGAAGGTCTTCGTCTCGATGAAGATCTCCCGGCCGTCTTTTCGAATCATCTTGGACTCGGTGCTTTGCGATAACCAGCCGGCCTCACCTGTCTTGTAGAAGTGTTTCAGTTCTTTGAGAAACGCATCGATGATCTCATGTTTTTTCTTTTCCGGCGGAGCAGATTCAAACTGGACTTCACAGAGAGGACGTTTCAGAACCTCCTCTTTTAAGAGCCCCGTTATCTCCTCCTGCGCCCTGTTCCATTCAATTATGAGGCCGTCTTCGTCGGTAAGGACGATTCCGTCGTTTGCCTCCTGAATCACCCGGGCGAACTTCTCATACTCCTGCCGCAGGCCCTCTTCCAATCTCTTCTGCTCGGTGATGTCGGTATGCGTCCCTATGAGTCTCGTCGGATTACCCTCGTCGTCGAATTCAACAGCTCTTCCCTTAGAATGGACCCATACCCATTGATCTTCTTTACTGCGTAACCGAAACACGCAATCGTACTGTTTTCCCCGTTTTAATATCTTATCGATAAATTCAAGGGTCCCTCTTAGATCATCAGGATGTACCAGGTTCTTGAAGTTCTCAAAACTCGCCGGAAACTCGTTGTCGGCGTAACCCAGCATGGAGTAGTATCCGGAGCTGAAGTACACTTCATCAGTATCGATCCTCCAATCCCAGATCCCCTCGTTCACCACCTCCATTGCCGTTTTGAAGCGCTCCTCGCTCTCTTTAATCGCAGCTACGGCATTTTTCAGTTCGGTAATATCGAAACAGATACACTGGATGCCTTCGGGACAGGGGAGCACTCTGCACCGATAGAACCCGGTTTCTCCGCCGGGGAGAGTGAAGAAGGCTTCGATCGACTGGGGCTGTCTGTCGCTCATTACCTCCCTGTAGACGGCGAAAAAACCGGTTGCCTCGATTCCGGGGAAAATGTCGACGAGCTTTCTGCCCACCAAGTTCTCAACTTTCATATGTACAAGCTCTGCGGCAAGGTCGTTTACCTGTACATACCGAAAGGCACGGTCTAAAACAAAGATGGGTATGAATTGCAGAACGTTGCGATAATGGCTCTCGATCGATTTTGAGGCTCTTTTCTCGGTATTTTTTTCGATCGGACTCTTCAGCTTCAGGGACGTATCCCCCTGGTCGATTTCCTGAAGGGTCGCAATCATGCCGTTGAACTCTTCCTGTTCGTTGTACAGTGGAGTGGCGTTGATCGAGAGCAGTACCTTAGAGCCGTCGGAAAACTGCACCGCATGGCGGACATCGTAGACCGGTTTACCCGTCTTTTGAACGCGGAGAAAGGGCAGTTCATCCTCGGGGAAGGGCCGACCTTCGAAATCGCCTATCTTCCACTGCGGATCATTGTAGGTCCTCGATTCGAGTTCCGACTTGTGCAGGCGGAGCGTTTTCTCGGCCTCTTTGTTTGCGTATTTGATATTCCCCGATCGATCCAGCTGAACGATGGATATCGGACTGATTTCGGTAAGGGTGAAGAATTTGTCCCGTTCTTCTTCGAGATATTTTCGATAGTCGTCTATATTCTTTTTCGCCTCTTTGAGCTCGGTAATATCCTGTATCGAGCCTCCGACCTTATATACTCTTCCTTCATTGTAGTAGGCCCGGCCTATGGTGTGGACCCAGCGTCTGTTGCCCTTGGCCGTAATGATGGGAAGCTGGAGATCGTAGGGGGTGCCGTGTTCGATTGCCTCGTGTACCGCCGCTTCGATCACCGGTTTGGCCTCGGAAGTGAAGAAGCTCAAGCCCAGTTCTACATCCGGGACGGTATCAGGAGACAGTTCATGGATGCGGTAGGTCTCTTCGGTCCACCGCTGCTTCATCGTGTCAATGGTGAATTCCCAGCCGCCGACCTTTGCCAGTTTTCCGGTGTCATCCAGCAGCTCCTTGTGTCTCTTCGACTCCAAGTGTGATTCGAAGAGTGTGTAGGCCATGTGGAGGGATTCGAGGAGGACGAACTCACCGGAGTTCTTCAGGACATATCCGTAGCCGGTAATCTTCTTGACCTTATCGACATATTCCTTTTCGGAATGGCTGGTGAGGAAGACTATGGGAAGCTCCCGGTTCTTTAGAATTTCCTGAGCCGCTTCGGTCCCGTCGATCCCCGATCCTAGGTCTATGTCCATAAGGATGAGGGAAATATCGGGTTCTCCCTTTACCCGTTCGACGGCATCTTCGCCCTTGCGCTCCACTATGACAGTGAAGCCGTTTTTTTCTAAAAGTTTTGCCGTTGCCATTGCGAGAATGGCTTGATCTTCGACAAGAAGGATTTTTTTCGGCATTTAATAGAAAGTATAGTAGTTCTCTCATGCAATCGCAAGTTCGTTCCGTGAAGCTCAAGACCGGAATTGCGGTGCCTCTCCGTTGAAGCCGTATTCGCGCACAAAGTCGTTGATCAGACGTCTATGCACGGGCGCGAGTTCCATCGTGCAGCCGGTGAGGTGTAGATCGGGATTGTAGTCGGGCTTGCTCCAGCGCGGGGTAAGGGTGCACGATAGTTCTTTGGTCTCTTTTGTTCCCATCTGCGGAAGTGCTATCACCGCGGCAAACGGTTCTTCCGGGCGAAAAGACGAATCGGAAAGGAGAAGGGCCCCGTCGGAGGACATATCGATGAGCCGGGCTATCGGCTCTTTCCCCTTTGCCGAGTATACCTGGAGGTAGAGGATCGTATCGTGACGGTCCGAATGACGCTTCTGTTCCATGAGTATCTCTCCCGCTTTTTAGTGTATACCCTTTCCGGCGATATGCAAACCGTATTTCTTCCCGCCGCCTTCGCTTCGTAGAGTTTTTCATCTGCGGCTTTGAGCATCTCCAAAAAGGAATCTTTCTTCTCGGCACAGACACCGATGCTGATGCTCACATGGAATTTAGAGTCTCCCTTTTCATAGACGAGATCAGCAACTTTTTCCCGCATTTCATTGAAAAAGGCGGATATTCGCTCGGGTTTTAGATTTCGGCACACAATGCAGAATTCCTCCCCCCCGTATCGTGAAAGTATGTCGGATTTGCGGATATTCATCTGCAGAGTCTCCGCGGTCCTTCGAATGACCTCATCGCCTTGATCGTGTCCGTACACGTCGTTTATTTTTTTGAAATGGTCTAAGTCGATCATGGCAACAACGGGAAAGTTATCGGTCCGGAGGGCGTCTTCGAAGATAAGGTCTCCGGCCTCGAAAAGATAGCGGCGGTTGTTGATGTTCGTTAGATGGTCTATGAGGCTGACTTTTCTGAGGGCTTCGAAATGTTCAACAATCTTCAGGTTGAGATTGATTCGAGTGTAGAGCATCTCACTGAGGAAGGGTTTGCTGAGAAAATCGTTCGCGCCGTACTTGATGAATTTGACGGTCAGTTGATGGTTCGCAGAGGCAGAGAGACCGATAATGGCCAGCTTGTCCATCGGATATTTCTGACGTATTCTTCTGGTGAGTTCAAATCCGTCCATTTCCGGCATGGTGTAATCGACTAATACGAGTTTGATATTGGGATTGTCCTCCAGTATCCGGAGGGCTTCCACTCCGTCGGCTGCCTCTAAGAGTGTGTATTGCTGCAGCGTAAGAATGTCTCGGATGTGCTGCCGGGCGACTTCCGAGTCGTCGACTATGAGAATTTCGACCAAGTGGTTCTGCGTGAATCGTTCGATGAGGTCTAGCAGATAGTAAATGCTGTGGGGGCCCTCTTTTACCACATAATCGATGACCCGCTTGGACCAGATGAACTCCTGCAGGTCGTTGTTGAAATCGGCGGTAATCACAACGGAAGGTATTTGATGTTTGGCAAGCAGATCGATTATTTCGCCGTTGTAGGCATCGGGGAGACGAAAGTCTAAAAGGGCCAGCGTGATCTGCGGATTGACCCCTAAATACTCTTCCGCTTCGGCATAGCTTCTCCGCCATTCGGTGGCATATCCGAGCCTATGAACGATATTCCGCTCCAAGAGCTCCCCATAGGTCAAGCTGTCTTCTACGATAAAGATAAGGGGTTCCATGGATAATTATTACCACAAAAAAAGGAGCGGGACTACGCACAACGTGCTGTGTCCCGCTCCGAGGGTGTGATTAAGCAGAGCCGTTGACTCCGCCTTTTAACTGTTCCACTTCCTCCTCCTGCACCAGTTTCTTCACGTCCAGGAGGATCCTTACCTCAGTCCCGACCTTTCCCAGGCCGCTGACGAATTGTTTATTCACCTTGTGTGTGTCTTCCTCCGTGTCGCCGCTGCGAAAGACCGGCGGCGGATCGATGTCCTTCTGCGCGATCTCCTGCACCTCCGTCACCGTGTCTACGATGAAACCTACCGACAAATCCTGGATGTCCACCACCACTATGCAGTTTCGGTCGTCGTACTCCCGCTCCTGCATCTGAAAGCGAAGGCGCATGTCCACCACCGGTATCACCTGCCCCCGCAGGTTGATCACTCCCTTTACGTACTCGGGCATATCCGGCACCTCGGTGATCTTCTGCAGCTCTATGATGTCCGTCACATCCCGTATGTCTATCCCGTAGATCTCGTCTCCTATGTTGCACATGAGGAACTTGTTCTCCAGGACCTCATCGTCGTCTTCCGTTTCCAACATCAGGTCCTCGACCTGTGCGCTGCTCATGTTCTCTATCCCTCCTCGCACTCGGCCCGCTTAAAAGCGGTCGAACTCATCATCGTCGAGGCTGATCACCTGCGATGCACCCACGGGTGTAATACCGGTTTCTTCGCGGCGCTGACCGCCACTTGTTCCCATACCTTTGCCCGATCCGTTTCCACCGCTGCGTCCTGCATTCTCGCTAAGGCGCATGGTCTGTCCGGTTA
>CAZQNO010000068.1:0-13498 GCA_964594775.1 uncultured Spirochaetaceae bacterium | reverse complement strand
ATTCTTTCTTCATTCTCCATTTCAGTGAAGAATACTTCAAAAAATTTTCGCTGTATCTCTTGAGAACTGTTTAGAGTGGTAGTGCCCGAATACATTCCCAACTCCTGAATAACGATATTCTTTTCACCTGAAACAGCCAGCATTCTCCGGATGTCAGATTTAATTTCACTTTCAGTCTGAGCAACATAGTAAAGGGGAGGGGTAAACTGAGATTTTGCTCCATAAAAATTAAAGCAGGCCACATCGCATGCTGCAAGAATTTTATAGATGCCCGGTTTATCTTCATCAAGACTGCCTTCAGAAAGGGTAACGGTAACCGCCATATTTTCGTTTATTTGGTGGATATGCTCTTTTATCGCCTGCAAAAAATTTAGTATTTGTGTATCAAGACCGGGAATTTCTCCAAAAGAATTTTCGGCCTCATTACTAATCGAGATAAGAAAACCCTCATACTCCACCAGCAATGGAATCACCCAATCCATCAAGTTCTTAAATCTTTGGATAAATTCAGGATCATCAAAATCTTTTTCTTTTAAATCTTCAGGGACAACCGGTTCACCGCTGTCATAAGCTGAAATCAGGAGAAACGGCTGAAGCCCATCAGCTTTCATTTCCCTCAATCTTTGCTCAAAACTGACTTTGTCATATGTATTCGGAGCCGGTTCTAACTCCGGCCAGTCAATTTGTAGGCGACACACCGACATTCCTGCCTGTATCGCATCATTCCAGCTTGCAGCCATGGAATCTACCGTTTCCGGCGGGTTTGAAGGATTAAACCCCTGAATTGTACCGATTCTATTATCTTCGTTTAGAAGGGGTAATTCCCCGGCATTACTATCGATGCGGAGATTTAGATCGTGCGTAGTATGGGTGCATGCGGTTAATAAACTTACAAAAGCGAAGAGAGTAAAAGTCGATATGAGTTTCATGACTCTTCTGCAATTTATGTGTGCGTATCTATACATTCTTATTCTCCGTTAGTCCGTTTGTTTTTTCGCTTCGTCCAAATTTTCCGATATCTCGGCTCCGGCTCATGAAAAGCTCGCTGCTGACTCAGCATAGACGGAATCCCTCAGCTTAGGATTAGCAAGTGTTGAAATATCGACTGTCTTTTCCCCCTATCCACCCAGAGAAACAAGATCCGGGGCGCCGTTCACCCGGGCGCTTAAGCTTCGTTCAATAAAAATCTCGCTTCCGTCGGCCGCCTGAGTAAGTATGTCTTCCACGTCGAACTCCACCCTTTGAGAGGCGGTCCCCGCCTCTTTCGCCAGACGAAGCACCTCCTTACTTAGCTGCTCCCGGGCGTAGGAATCGGCCCGGTCGAAGGATTCGAAATCCATTACTCTGCCGATCCCTCGGACTCCAAAACCCTCTTCCACCGGGATGATCCGGGCACCTGTACTTACCGAAACGGAGCTGGTCACGGCTCCGATCGCGTTGGCCACCTCCGCATGGGGGGGCACGATTATTTCTACCCCGGCCCTGGCGGACATCCCCTCAAGAAAGAAGGATACCGGAGCACCAAGGCCGATCACCGGATGGCGCAGGGCAGCGCGAAACTGAACCGTCTCCGCCCGGTCGCCCACCAGATATCGGAGAAGAGGAAAGGAGGATACCCCTTCACGATCCTCCCCCTCGGGAAGCTGTTTTAGAATAATCTCCTCCAAAAGTCTCCGCTTAATATAATCGAAGACCCGTCGGGAGAATTCCTCCAGGGAGTTTCCGGCGAGCTTCCCATAGAGTGAACAGAGAGCGCGGGCTGAGGAAAAATCCCACAGAGCCATTTTCCCCTCCCCGTGAAGCAGATCGGTGGGGGTCAATCCGGAGCGTCCAATCAGACTTAACCTCTCCAGTTTGGAAAAATCGGTCATCATCCAGTGGCCCAGAGAGAGGTCCCGGGCAATCTCGATCCTGCTCAAAGGTCCGCCCTGCAGCAGGTCGAGAACAGCTAAATCCTTCTCCTGCAAGCTCGAAGTAAAGCCGTCCGCTCCGCCCTTGCCCTTCCGTTCGGGCAGGAGGTAGTACCAGCTCAGTGCTTCGCTGCTCCTGTCGCAGCTGTCCAATTCCGGTTCGATAAGAGAGAAATCGGCTTCGTAGCAGAAGTCGGTGCTGAGTCTGCAAAAGGGGAGGATCCTCCGGGGGCCCACCTGGAGTTTTCCCTTTTCGAGGCCGATCATACTGTCTCCCCCCATCCCGAGGGTGCTCATGTCCAGGGCTCTTACGTGGGTCCTCCATCGTCCCACCAGGGAGCCTTTGTCCTTCAGTTCTACTCTTGCCCGTGTTATCTTCCCGATATCGCTGGTGGTTCCCCCCACATCCACTACCGTTGCATCCTCCAATCCGGTAAGGAATCTTGCCCCGGATACGCTGGCCGCCGGTCCGGAGAGGGCGGTTTCCACCGGCACCTCCCTGGCCCGCTCAATGCTCATCAGGGTGCCGTCTCCGCGGACCACCATCACCGGCACGTCGATTCCCAGCTGCCGGAGAAAGGTCATCACCTCCTCAAGGAACGCTTCCAAAAGCGGGATAATCCGGGCGTTCAACACCGCCGTGTTGGCCCGATGGTAGATGTTGTAGAGATCGGATAGTTCGTGGCCGCAGCAGACATGCAAGCCCGTCTCTCTTTCCAACAGCTCCTTCACCTCCAACTCTTGAACAGGATTGACCGATCCGGCGTAAGCGGAAACGGCGAAGGCCTCCACTCGGTTCTTCTCCGCCATTTCTCGGCCTATCCGCCGAACCTCCGCAGGGTCTACCGGGTCAAGCACTTTTCCATTGATGTCCAGGCGCCCGGAAACCAGGGCGCAGGGGGTAGTATCGATTTTTTTCGGATCAAAAATGCCCGAGTGCATCATGATCAGGCCCACAGATCTTCCCTTCCCTTCCACGATAGCATTGGTAGCCAGGGTGGTGGAGATAGCCGCCATACCGACCCGGCGAAGAAGCTTCTGGTCCATCTCCTTTACCGCTTCTTCGATACCGATAGTGTACTGCTGCGGGGTGGTTTTTCCCTTTCCGCTCTGAAGGGGCGCTCTTTTTTGAAAATCGTAGATGACCGCATCGGTGTAGGTCCCCCCGGCATCAATCCCGAGTCCGTACCGGATGTCGGCGAGCTGCTCATCGTCCTTTCGGGAGCTTTGGGAGATTCGAGAGTCTCTTTTTCCCGGAAAAGCGCTTAGCGATGAGTTTTTTCCGATCACCAGGGAGCTGCCTCGGGTATCGTACACCGTGGAGGCCCCGGGAGGAACCATGAGAATCTCCTCATCCCCCCTTTCCGCTTCCAGCAATTTCCTGATAAGCCGGGACGATCCCTCCAGCTCTTGGTAGTCCCATCCAAACTCCCGGGCGAAGTCGGAGGCGTAGCTTCGATAGGTGCTGTTATCCCCGCCCTCCTGTTCGATACCCGTATCGATGAAGACCGACCGACGATAGTTTTTCCGCCAGCTGTTGTAGAAGGCAAAGATGGCTTTTGCATTCTTCTTTCCATATTTCCTTCGATACCCTTCGAAAGATTCAGTGAGGCTGGGGTCGAGGCTGATTTGTTCTCCTCGACTTGCGAAGGGAGTCAATTTTTCCTCGTACCAGCCGGGGGTGATATAAAAAGTACCGGGGTTTTTATCGAACTCTCTTCGATATCCGGCATCCGATCCGAGGAAGAGGGAGATGCAGTCGTGCACCCGGGGGATAAAGAGGGGAAGAGAACGGGCGGAAATACCGGCCAGTGCGCGGCCGCAGAGGCCGTAGAGGACGGCGATACCGGAACAGTCCCCATCGCCCTCCAGCCGGTCTATCTCTTGCTGAAGCATTTTTCGCAGCCGGGCGGGATTGGTATGAAGCCCGCCCTCGAGGATGGTTATTTTCTCAGGATCTATCTTCTCCGCCTCTCCCGAGCGCAGCAGCGCTTCGATCTCCGGTCGAAACACTCCGCATGCAACAAGCGCCCTTTTTTCATTTCCCCTGTCCATATTCCAATTTTACTTTTTTCGATAAGCGAATTCTACCAGCGGGACAAAACAGGGCGCATATCCATGCCGATAAGGATAGTTGCATATTCCGATCTCATATCGAAACCGAACATATTTCGAAGAAGCATATCGCTGCCGGCGGAGGGACTGACCGATACGATATTCTCGATTCCCAAAAGCTCCTTTCTCTCCTCCAATTCGGGAAACCCTATGGGTGGAAGGAGAAAGTAGGCGGGGAGGTGCTTCGTCCCCTTTCTTCTCTCGGTGAAGAGGACGAAGCCGTCGCCCAGCAGCATGTGGGGCTCCTCCGGCGGCTTTTCCCCCGTGAACAGTTCCTCGCCGATGATACGGTAGCTCCTCTTCCCAAGGGAAAGGAAATGGTCCTTAGCCGGGGACTGTTCATCCCCATCCTCCACCATAAAGACGGTTTTACCCGGCGGGGGCCTGAAGGTGGTATCCTTCAGCAGGACCCACTGTTTTTCTCTGGAAAGAACCTCCTCCAGGCCTGTAGAGACGATATCGGCAAAGTTGTTCCGCTCTCTCACAGGACAGAGCTGTTTCACCCGGAGCGCTTCTTCTTCCCTGAGCATTTTCAGTGCGATTACTCCCTCTAAGGCAGAGATGATGTCGGCGATCTCTTTATCTTGTTCCCGCGGCTTCTGCTCCATAGGTGTGGGGTGATAATTATTCGAAAACCTCGCTCTGTCAAGGGAAGCAAACGGCTGCTGTGCTGTACGATAGGCAGGCTTGACAGAAAAAAAGTGCGAAAAACGCCGGTAAATCGTAAAATAGTTACAATATCGAAAAAACTTTACAAGACAGCAGCAATGAGGAACCTCTATGCTTGAACAAGCTTACAGAAAATTTGGGAGGTTTCTATGTCGGAAAAGGGTTCATATATTATTGTCGGGGAAAACATCCACTGCACCCGGGTTCGGCTGAGCAAGGGAAAATTCGTACAGGAAATGAGCGACGGATCCTTCGCTCTGCTGTTTACCGAGAAGGGGGAAACCCGGTATTTGCCCATCCCCGCATCGATTGTGGACGATGAAGGATTCAAGAACGGAAAGGTCCGCCATGTGGCTGTGGCCTTGCAGCAGGGGCTCTACGGAAAGGGAGAAGAGAAGGAGCTTGGAAAGCGGTACATACAAGCTATGGCGCTTGCCCAGGAATCCCACGGAGCCTGGTTTTTAGATCTCAACGTGGACGAATTCAGTGTGGATACAGCTGAAAAGATCGAGGCTGTTCAGTGGGCCGCCGGGATAATCCAGGAGGTCTCCTCCGTTCCCCTGAGCATCGACTCCTCGGAGCCGGAAATCCTGGAAGCCGGATTGGCTGCCTGCGATCCCTCCAAGGGTACTCCGTTGGTCAACTCGGTTTCTCTGGAACGCTCCTCCCTTATTCCGATTGCGGCAAAGCAGGGAGCCTGCGTTATCGCCGGAGCGACCGGCCGGGAGAGTATGCCTGAGTCGAAGGAGGATAGGTTGGCAAACATCGAAGAGCTGATGAAGATACTCAAAAAGGAGGGCTTTGAAGATGGGCGTATCTTTATCGATCCCTTAGTCTATCCTGTTTCGGTCGCTCAGGATAACGGCGTTACCTTTATCGATACGGTGAAAAGTATCAGGGAGATGTACGGAAAGGATATCCACTTCGCCCCCGGTCTCTCCAACATCTCCCACGGAATGCCGAAACGAAGCATCATCAACCAGGTATTTGCAAAACTCTGCCTCGATGCCGGCTGCGACGGCGGTATCGTCGATCCGAAACAGATAAACGAAAAAACCCTCCGGGAAATTGATTTTGAAGACACATTATCCAAGCTGGCAAAGGAACTGCTTTTAGGGAACGATGAGTTTGGAATGAACTACATCACGGCTTTCCGGGACGGCAAGTAGATCGAAAAGCAGCATCGGAGGATGGAAAAAATGCATAGCGTACAGCAGCATATCGACAAGAAATTGTACCACGTGGAGATTCTCCCCACAAAGCAGGACACGGAGAAACTGGAGAAGGACCTGCACACCTTCCAGACCAAGTTCGAGCGGGTGATGGAAAGCGGCTTTTGCGCCTGCATCACCGATAACGCGATGGGACTTTTGGCCTTTCAGGGGACGGAGATGATCGAAGAGTTGGAACTCTGCCCCAGGGACGATCAAGTGATGATTCACCTCAATACCTTTCATACCAAAGAAGATCTCGACCGGATCCTCGAGTCCTGTAAAGAGTTTAAGATCCGTCAGCTTCTGATCATCAGCGGGGACGGTTCGGAGAGGCTGCCCAAACTCACCCCGGCGGATATCGGAGCGAGCGGGGTGGAATCGGTCACCTCGGTGGAACTTCTTAGCTATATAGAACGGGAGTACCCGGGAGATTTTGTCCTGGGGGTCGCCTTCAATCCCTACGAGCCGGAGGAACATGAGTTCGAAAAGATGGAACGGAAGATGGCCGCCGGGGCCACTTTTATCATCACTCAGCCGGTAATCGACAGCCATCCGGTGGTGGATACCCTGCGGGAAAAGTACCCCGGCGTTCCCACCATCGTGGAGGCGTGGATGAGTAAGAAGATCCACCTCCTCTCCGATGCGGTGGGCTATGAAATATCGGGTGCCGAATCCTTCGACCCCCTGGTAAGCCTGGAAAATCTCCATAAAAATTATCCCGAGTGCGGAGTCTATCTCTCCCTCCTCGGTTTTAAAAGCCAGTACCATCTGGTCGAAGATCTGTGGAAATAGGGGGGAGGAGATGCGAATTGTTGTCTGTGTAAAACAGGTTCCCGGTACCCACGATGCGACCATCGATCCGGAAACGAAGAGGATAAAACGGGAGGGGATAAAGGCCGTCACCAATCCCTTCGACACCTATGCGGTGGAAGAGGCGGTCCAGTTGAAGGAGAAGCTGGGGGGAGAGGTGATAGTGATCAGCATGGGCCCCGCCAGGGCCGATATGGTGCTGAAAGAATCCATTTCCGTCGGTGCCGACCGGGCGATCCTCCTCAGCGACCGGGCCTTCGGCGGATCCGACACCTGGGCCACCAGTTACGCCCTGGCAAAGGCGATCGATAAGATCGGGGACGTGGATCTGGTCATCTGCGGAAAGCAGGCCATCGACGGCGATACCGCCCAGGTGGGACCCGGTATCGCCGCTCATCTGAACTGGACTCAGGCGGCCTTCGTAATGGAAGTGCCCGAGCTCGGCAAGGAGAGGGTGCAGGTAAAGAGGATGCACGAGGACGGCTGGGACCTCTGCGAAGTGCCGCTGCCGGCGGTGATAACGGTGGTCAAGGATATCAATCAGCCTAGAGTCCCGACCCTTAAGGGACGTTTGGCGGCCGAAAAAATGGAGATACCCACGTGGGCCGCCGAAGATATCGGAGCGGAACCGGAACTTATCGGACTCCACGGGTCACCTACCCGGGTGGTGGAGACCAACCCTCCGCCTCCCAGGGAAAACGAGTCGATCAAGTTGGACGGAACGGTAGAGGACATCGCCTCCAGGCTGGTGCATGAACTTCGGATGCGGAGTCTGGTATAAGGAGCATGACGAGATGAGAGCGAATACGAAGGAAGCACGGGCCGAATATAAGAATATCTGGGTTGTCGCCGAACTCATGGACGGGGAAATACAGAAAGTGAGTTACGAACTGCTGGGAGCCGGACGTGCCCTTGCCGATCAGGCCAAGTCCGAACTCTGGTGTGTTGCCATGGGCTCGGGGATCTCCGATAAGAGCGATTCCCTGATCCGGCACGGTGCGGATGTGGTGCTGATGGTGGACGACCCCTGTTTGCAAGAGTTTATCGAAGAGGATGAGGCGGCGGTGTTGGTTCGCATGATCGAGCAGTATAAACCCGAGGTGGTGGTCAGCGGTGCAACCACCCGCGGCAGGGCCCTGATACCCCGGGTGGCGGTAAAGGCGAACTGCGGCCTGACCGCCGACTGTACCGGTCTCAGCATCGACGAGGAGACGGGGGATCTTTTTCAGACCCGTCCCGCCTTCGGGGGTAATATCATGGCCACCATCCGTTCCTCCAATCACCGCCCCCAGATGGCCACGGTCCGCCCCCGGGTGATGAATGCCCTCGATCCCGATCCGGACAGAACGGGGCGGGTGTTGAGGGAGAGCCTGGAGGCCGGAGGAAAGGGGAGCCTGAAAAAGGTGCTCGACGTGTTTCACCACAGCGATAACGCCATGAACTTAGCCGATGCGCAGTTTATTATATCCGGTGGAAGGGGGATGAAGGGATCCGATGGTTTTCATCTCCTTAAACAGCTGGCCGAGAAGGTAAACGGTGCAGTCGGAGCCAGCAGGGCCGCGGTGGACTCCGGTTGGGTTCCCTACACCCATCAGGTGGGGCAGACCGGCCAGACCGTTCAGTCCCAGGTCTATGTGGCCTGTGGTATCTCGGGGCAGATCCAGCATCTGGTGGGAATGCAGTCCTGCGACTTGATAATCGCCGTCGACAAGGATCCGGAAACTCCCCTGATGCAGATGGCGGACATATCGATAGTGGGGGACCTCTTCGATGTCATCCCCGCCATCGTGAAGGAGATTTCCCGTACCTAAGCAGAGAGAAGTGCTCCTATTTCCCGCTGCCCCGTCTATAGTCGCAGAGTGCTTTTATGTGGGCCGGCCCGGTGCCGCAGCAGCCGCCTATTACCGAGGCTCCCGCATCAATGAGCTCGGGCAGGAGAGAGGCCATGAAAGAGGGGCTGTCGGGATAGCGAACGCCCTCCTCTTCCTGTATCGGCATCCCCGCATTGGCGTGAACCAGTATGGGTTTGTCGGGAACCGCCTCACGGATTACCCGGACGATGGGAATCATCCGTTCGAAACCGCTTCCGCAGTTTGTTCCGATGATATCCGCTCCGGCCTCAACCATTGCCTTAGCAGCTTCCCCCGGGGCGACGCCCATCATGCTCCGAAAATCGCCCTGGGCGGTTTGTTCAAAGGTGAAGGTGGCGATCACTTCCCGTTTTGTGTGATCCTTTGCCGCCTTTACGGCGAGTTCCGCCTCTTTGAGATCGCTCATGGTCTCGACGCAGATAGCATCGGCCCCTCCCCGCTGCAGGGCGGCCGCTTGCTCACGAAAGGCCTCATACAGCTCTTCCTCGCTCACATCCCCCATGAGCAGCATCTTCCCGGTGGGTCCCACCGAACCGAGTACCCACCGGTCTTCCCCGGCCGCCTCTCTGGAGATCCGTGCAGCAGCTTCGTTTATCTCTCCGCAGCGGTCGGCAAGGCCGTAGTGGGCCAGTTTGATCCGGCTGCCCCCAAAGCTGTTGGTTTCTATCATATCGGCGCCTGCCTCCACATAGGCCCGGGCAATCTTTTTTACCTCCTCGGGGCGGTCCAGATTCCACTGTTCGGGACACTCCCCGGGATCAAGACCGGCGGACTGCAGCATGGTTCCCCAGGCTCCGTCGGAGATGAGGATACGGCCTGCAGCGACCGCCTCTTTAATACTTGTTCGTGTGCTTGATTGTGCCATGGGGATCCTCCATGTGTTTCGGGAGTCCGTTCACTATAACTATCGGCAGAATGCTACCGCATCTTCTGCGGCGGTGGCCGCATCGGGGCTGTATTTGTCTGCACCGATATTTTCACAGAAGGATTCGGTAACCGGGGCGCCCCCGACCATGATTTTTACCTGGTCCCTGATTCCGGCCTCTTCAACGGCCTTCACCACGGTACTCATCTGCTTCATGGTGGTGGTAAGCAGGGCGGAACAGGCGATGATGTCGGCATTCGCCTTCTGGGCCTCTTCGACGAATTTCTCCGCTGGTACGTCGGTTCCCAGATCGGTCACATTAAAGCCCTTTCCTTCCATCATCATGGTAACCAGGTTTTTCCCAATGTCGTGGAGGTCTCCTTTTACCGTACCCATGATGACCGTTCCCGTCGCCTCTACGCCGTCGTCTACCAGGAGGGGTTTGAGAAGTTCGGTGCCGGCGTTCATTGCCCGGGCTGCAATCAGCACTTCGGGTACGAAGACCTCGTTTCTTTTAAACTTACCACCGATGATGCCCATACCGTGCATCAGACCGCCCTCAAGGATTTCCTTGGCGCTCATCCCTTCGTCGATCGCTGCTTGTACCAGCTCCTTCACTTCCTTCGCCCGGCCCTTCTGCAGGAACTCGGACATTTGCATTAGATCTGCCATAATGCGTGCTCCTCTCTTTGGATTTACCCCCGTCCGCTGCCGGGACGTCTTCGGAGTTTCAGCCGATACCGGGTATCCTGACTCGTACTTCAACCTCCCCTGCGCCTTCCCGACGGAGTCAGTGGCTTCTGCAGGTTTGTCGGCACTCACAGTGACGGGCTCATGGGGGATTCTCACCCCGCTTCCCCGGAAATGGCCGGTTCAATAAGATAGGGTAAATATATAGGGAAAAGGAAACTTCGTATTGTACTTTTTTACGATGAATAGTAAAATTTTTTACTATTCGGTGATTTCGATCCGTTTTTCCGAGATCCGGCCCCCGCTCTCCCGGTAGCGTCCCGGGGAAATTCCGGTCACCTTTTTGAATATTCTGGAAAAGTAACTTTGGTCTTCAAAGCCGCACCTGCCGGAAATTATCGACAGAGAGAGCTTTGAGCCGATGAGAAGGTTCTTGGCCATACTCACCCGCAGCCTGTTCGCATAGGCGGAAAAGCTTATTCCCATCTCCTCCTTGAAAATGGTGCTGAAGTAGGCCTCTGAAAGCCCCGCTTCCCGGGCAGCGTCGGCCAGGCCTACCTTTTCTGTAAAGTTGAGTTGGATATATCGTACCGCCCGTTCAATAGCTCCCAGGTGTTTCACCTCCCGAAAGGTAAAGACAAGATTGATGAAACGGTTTAAGACCTTTCCCAACCAGAGGCTTAAATCATCCAGTTCCTTGAGGGTGTCGATGTCCCGTATGTAGCGAAGGTTGAGGGAAAGACTCTGTTCCGGATCGGCCCCTCCCTCCATGGCCGCCCTGCTCAGCAGCACCAGCAGTTCCAGGGTTCTGAATTTTACGATTTCGAAACTCCCGCCGCTGGAAAAGAAGATAGCACCCAGCAGTTCATTTAAAATCCTCTTGCAGGTGTGTTTCTCCGCGTTACGAATTGCCGCCAGTAATTCCCGCTCCTTTTCGATCGGATAGGAGGGGACATCGACCCCCCGGGCCGCCCATCTTTTCTGTTCCTGAATTTCCTCGCTGATCCGGCTCTGCAGATCCAAAGTTTCCCGTTCCGTCCCGAGATGTATCTCGTTCCCGCTTAGCCAGGATGCCGCCATTAAGAGGAGTTCGGCAAGACTTTTCACCCGGTCGGTGGAAACGAAGGGAACCGAATCGAGATCCGAAAGCAGAGAATCTTTTTCAAAGCTTTCCGAGGGGTACTTCCTGCTAAGTTCTTCCACAACCTCATCCTTACTGATAACCGTTACCGGTCCGGCGAGAAGGGAGCCTATGGTTTTCCCCTCATGTACGATGGGGCTTGCCCAGAATATTAAACTGATGGGGCAGAAATAGATGTAACTGCCTCCGAACCGTTCGGCTTGAAATGCTCCATGGAGGTGCAGGTCCCTGCAGTCCGAAACCGATCGGCCTTTTTGGAAGGATCGGCACAGGGTACAGGAATGGGGGAAAAGGAGTTCTCCTTTCTCCAGCTCCCCTTTTGAGCGGATTTGGCCCTGGGCATCCATCACCTCACATTCGATACCGGTGGCGCTGCGGTAATCCGCCGCCGCTTTCTCCGCCTTCTCCAGAAGGAGTCGGTTTTCCTCCTCGACGTGTTTTGGAAGGGGGTACTGCTCCATCGATCAGCCCTGCTCTTCCGGGCCCTGTTCCTCCGGGTCGGGGAAGAGCATCTGCTCCATGAAATGGTGTTGAAATCTGCTGTCGGTGCTCAATTCGATATATTCAGCCTGCCGAGCGACTGCTTGTATCCGCCGGGCTTCATCCTTGAACAGAAGAGCTCGAACGGCCCCCAAGCCGGCGCTGTTTTTCGCGGGAATAATCGAATCGGCGGTTTTTGAAGGAAGAAGGCCGCTGCGAATAGCGGAGGAGGGGCGAAGGTAGTTGCCGAATCCTCCGGCTAAAAAGACCTCTTCGATATCGGCGGCTCCGCAGCCCCACTCTTCAAGGAGTACCTGAACTCCCGCCGCAACTGCTCCCTTGGCGAGCTGTAGTTGCCGTACATCCTTTTGGGTGAAACAGATATCTCTTCGTTTCTTTTCCCCAGGAACAAGGCAGTACCCCTTATCGAGGTACTCTTCCTCCATGGCGCCGTGGGAATCCACCACCCCCAAGGACAGCAGGGCCGACACCGTATCGAGAATTCCCGATCCGCAAATTCCCACCGGCTCTTTCCCTTCGATGCTTGTCCACCGGAGCATCCCCTCGTCGGCTATCACCGTATCGATTGCTCCGGGGATACCACCGGTTCCGCTGCTGATTCCGGCGCCTTCGAAGGCGGGTCCGGCGGCGGTTGCGCAGGTGAGAATCCGCTCCCGATTCCCCAGGGCCATCTCTCCGTTGGTTCCCAGATCCAGAAGAAGGGTGAGACTGCTTTTCCTGTCCATCCCAACTGCGGTAATCCCCGCGCTGATGTCGGCACCCACATATCCGGCGATGGAGGGGAGAAGCCTCACCGTTGCTTCGGGATAATCGAGGTCGAACTCCGCTGCGCTTTTTAGGATCTCCTCGACAAAAACCGGGGTAAAGGGGGCGACTGCGATCGAAGAGGGATCGACGGCGGCGAAGAGGTGAAGCATGGTGGTATTCCCCGCTATTACTATCTCCTTAATATCCCCTTTTCTCTTCCCCCGGGCGTGGAGAAGCTCCGCGATTAATGAGGCGGTTTGCGTTCTAATTGCTTCGGCCAGTTTCGGCAGATGCTCCGGAGCCTCTCCGGCAAAGCTTATACGGCTGATCACATCCGCGCCCCAGGGGCGTTGGGCGTTCAAAGCGGACCGCACCCCCACAAGCCGGGCGGGAGAGGTGAAATCGATAAGATAGGCAACCACTGTGGTGGTGCCGATATCCACAGCCACCCCCACAGTCCCTGCTTCGACCTGCCGGGGATCGGGGCTCTCGTCGAAGCTTCCAATGGAGTCGAGCACCGTATGGGCTCCCCCGTAAAGGGTGCGTACCACGAGATCCCCTTCGGGTTTACAGAGACAGGCAAGACGGATACCTGCCTGCAGCTCCTCATGGGTGAGAAGCTGTTTCTCCTGCGTGCCTATCGGGCCGGCATCTCCAGAAGCAATCAGAATTTTGCACTTACCGCAGATTCCCCTCCCTCCGCAGGGAGCGTCCAGGGCGTGGGGATCTGCATTCCTGATTGCATCGAGGAGGATATCGCCACTGGGCAGTTCCAGATCCATCGCCCGTTGCTCATCCGACTTTGTAAAGCTTATGTGTAATGTGTGTGTATCATTGATGTTGTCCACGGTAGGTACCAGAATATTCGTTTTTGTGGGTTCGCACAAGACGAAATGTGGGCCTGGATGGCTGCATTTTCATGCTCGCTGTTATGCGATGAATTGTGAAGCGTCAACAGAACTCTC
>CAZQNO010000067.1:0-13960 GCA_964594775.1 uncultured Spirochaetaceae bacterium | reverse complement strand
ATACTCGCTGAACATAAAGAGTCCGGAGAAGTTCGTAGAAACGAAAAAGTTAGTTCCCGTGGCTTGAGAGTACCCAACACCGAGAGCGGGCCCCTTGAAAAAACTGCGCGTTTCGCTATAATCGGAATTCGAATGGGGGATTAGCTCAGATGGTAGAGCGGTTGGTTCGCAATCAACAGGTCAGGGGTTCAATTCCCCTATCCTCCAATATCCGATAGTACCCACACAAACCTCACTTTTTTAATAAACTTCCCCGTAATTCAGATAGAGTCCCTTGCGTCCAGCCATTTTTTGTTTAGAATATTATGTATATTGCCCGGTGTATATCTTCTTTGGGGCGGAGGATAAAATGAAGTCGTTTCGAGGCCGAATTACCCTCTTTCTGTTTCTTCTGATAATCTGGCTCTTTCTTACCTATCCTCTGGACCGTCAGGAGATGATTGCGGGGGCCGTCGCCGCTCTCATTCTGGTGATTCTTCCCCTTGGGAGCATGCCGGTTTTTTCGGAAATACGGTGGAGTCCAAAGGCTATTATCTTCGCTCTCATCTATATCGGTGTGTTTCTCGTCGAACTCATGAAATCTAATATCGACGTCGCATTTCGTGTCCTCCATCCCAAGCTCCCCATCAGTCCCGGTATTGTGAAGGTGCGCACGAAGCTCCGCAGCCGCTTGGGGCGGACGGCGCTGGCAAACTCGATCACCCTTACCCCCGGTACGATAACCGTCGAGACGAAGGGGGAATACTTCTACATCCACTGGATAGACGTGCGGGCGCGAAACATCGAGGAAACGACCAAAAACATCGTTTCCAAATTCGAGAACTACCTGGAGGTGATCTTTGGCTGAAATGCTCTTTCTCATTGCCACGGGGATAGCCCTTTTGGCCATGGTCGTGACCTTTATCCGCCTGATCGCCGGACCCACCGTCGCCGACCGCACGGTGGCCCTCGACGGAATGACGATCATATCCATCTCCGTCATCGCCGCCGCTGCCCTCCTGCTCGGCAGGATCATTTACCTCGACGTGGCCCTCGTCTACGCCCTCGTCAGCTTCCTCGGCATCATCGCCGTGGCTCGCTTTCTGGAAAGGGGGATGTAATGGAAGCACTCGCACTTATCGGCGGTATTGTCTCTGTAACGGGGGCTGTTTTTCTCCTCCTCGCCTCCATCGGCATCGTCCGCATGCCGGATGTTTACAACCGCATGCAGGCCGGAACGAAGGCCACCACCATGGGAAGCATCCTTTTTCTTGTCGGCATCGCCCTCGCATCGCCGACATGGTTCGGTAAGGTGCTGCTCCTCATCGTCTTCATCGTCTTTACCAACCCCATATCATCCCACGTACTCGCCAGGGCCGCCCACGGCCGCGGAATCCGGCTCTCGGAGAAGTACTCGGTGCGGGACTGTCTTGCCGACGACGAGGCGGGAGAGGAGGCGGTCTGCGAATGATCACCGTAATAATCGCCGTTTTCGGCGTTCTGATGATCGCCGCGGCCCTCTTCGCCGTCTACAGCCGCAGCCTCCTCACCGCGATAATCGGCGCCGGAGTCATCAGCCTTCTGGCCAGCATCATTTACGTCCTCCTTGCCGCCCCCGACGTGGCGATGACCGAAGCGGCCATCGGTTCGGGACTCACCACCGTCGTATTTCTTCTGGCCCTCAAGAGGATACACTCGGTTCGGCCGAGGCCGGAAAGGGAGCCGCACGATGATTAGACGAATTCTCGCCGCTCTTGTACTGGTATTGACGGCCCTCATCCTTCTTCCCCTCGCATTGGATCTGCAGCCCTTTAGCGAGCTCTCCCACACCGCCGAAAGCTACGCCGAGGAGGGGCCGGATACCCTCGGCGCGGCCAATCTGGTAACGGCGGTCATCGTGACCTACCGCGGTCTCGACACCCTCGGTGAGGTGACGGTGCTCTTTATCGCCACGGCGGGGGTGGCCTTTCTCCTGCGAAGGAACAGAGAGGATGAAGGCGGGGCTGCAGACTCTGTAGAGGCGGCAGAGCCCGCCGACGCTGCATTCCCTGCCGGCGCCGTAACACCCGTCGCAAACCGAAAAAAGCCCGCTTCGGAGATCCTCGAGACGGGGTCGCTCTTTCTCCTGCCGATCCTCTTTCTCTTCGGCATCTATATTTTCCTCCACGGTCATCTCAGTCCGGGCGGCGGCTTTCAGGGAGGCGTCGTGATAGCCGCGGGGATGCTCCTGGTCATGCTCTCCCGCGTATCGCAGCCGCTCAACCATTTCGTTCTGACATTTGTGGAGTCTCTCTCCGGTTTCAGCTACGTGCTCTTGGGCCTGGCGGGTCTCGTCTTTGCCGCCGGTTTTCTCGACAACCGCTTCCTTCCCCTCGGCAGCTTCGGCAGCCTCTTGAGCGCCGGGGCGATTCCCCTCATTTACTCCCTCATAGGGCTGAAGGTCGGGACCGAACTCACCAATATCCTCGATACGATGAAGAAGGAATAGGAGGAGCCCATGACCCTGCTTACCCTTATAGGTTTTGCCCTCATCCTCATCGGTTTCTGGGGTATGCTCACACAGAAGAATCTCATTAAAATTATCATCGGTTTTTCCATCATCGACACGGGTATACACCTGGTCATCGTTTCGGTGGGGTACATCAAGGGAAGGACCGCTCCTATCTTGGATGAAGCGGTGAATAAGGCAAATGCCGCCGCCCGGATCGTCGACCCCGTTCCCTCGGCCCTGGTCCTCACCGCCATCGTCATCGGACTGGCGATAACGGCCCTCATGCTCACCTACGCGACGAGTCTCTACGAACGAAGAGGTTCCCTCTCCATCGACGATTACAAGGAGCCGAAATGGTAAGCCCCATCTATCTGATCATACTTCCCTTAGCGGCGGCCTTTCTCATTCCCCTTCTCGACAGAATCGCGAGGACTCTCTCCCTCTTCGTTTTCTACGCGACCCTTGCAGTCTGCACCGCCCTTTCGGGCATCTGGCTCTACGGGAGCCTCTTTTTAGAAAAGACCGCCCTCGTCTATACCGCCGGCTTTCCTCCTCCCCTCTCCATAGCCCTGAGGATGGGAAGCTACGAGGCACTCATTCTCTCCGCCGCCTTCCTCACCGCTCTTCTCGCCTCGACGGTCCTCTTTAGGCGTCTGCGCGGGGAAAAGCCTCAAGCAATGGTCCTCTTCCTCATGGTGATGCTCGGAGCGGCGGGAATCGTCCTTACCCGCGATCTCTTCAACCTCTTCGTATTCCTCGAGATCTCTTCCATCGCCACCTACGCGATCATCGCCTTGGAACGGAACGTGAGAAGCCTCTCTGCGGGCTTCAAGTACATCATCGCCGGCGGCATCGCCTCGGCGCTCTTTCTCATCGGAACGATTTTCCTCTACCGGATCGCCGGAAGCTTGGCGATAGACGACATCGTCTCCGTCCAGCCGGGCCTGCAGGGGGCCGCCGGCTTCACCGCCGCCTTCCTCCTCATCGCCGCCCTTCTGATCGAGCTCAAGCCCTTTCCGGCAAACGGATGGGCCTTGGACGTCTACGAAGCGGCCGAAAGCTCGGTGGTCTCCCTCATCGCCGTGGTCAACAGCGGCGCGGTCCTCTATGCGCTCATGAAAACCCTGCCCTTTCTCGACCCGGCGGCCCTGCCTGTTCTCATGTGGGCCGGGATCCTCACCTTCTTCTTCTCCAACCTTATGGGACTTCGACAGGAGAACGTAAAGCGGCTCCTCGGTTATTCTTCCTCGGCTCAGATGGGCCTTCTCATCGCCCTCGCCGCCCTGAGGGAGGCGAACGGGCTTTCTCCAAAACTCTTCGCCCTTACCGCGGGTCTGATTTTCTTCAATCATCTCTTCAGTAAGGCCGGACTCTTCTGGCTCACCTCCCGCCAACAGGAAGAAAAGTGGACATCGTGGATTGGACCGAAGGGACCGCTGGGTTTCCTCATTTTTTCCCTATCCATCGCGGCTCTTGCCGGCCTCCCGCCCTTTCCGGCTTTCTGGGCGAAGTGGAGCATAGTTGTCGGAATGCTGCAGCGGGCCCCTCTCTTCGTCGTCCTTCTGCTGGGAGGCTCCCTCTTCGAAGCGCTCTATCTTCTGCGCTGGTACGGGCGAACCATGAGCCTCCGCAAGGGAGAGCTGCCGCCGACGGCGAAAACCTCCGAGCTATCTCTGCGCCGGGATCCCTTTCCTCTCTCCGTCGCCTTTTCGGGCCTGCTCTTTTCCCTGGCCCTGGCCGGCATGGGAGCGGCGGGAGGAATCACCCTGGAGATCGAACGGGCCATCGTCTGGTTTCCCCTCGCCGCCGGTGCCATCCTTCTTCTCTTCTCATGGCTGCATTCCTCCCTCCTCGGGCTCCTCTCCCTCCTTCCATTGGCTGTTTACGGATGGTACATCCTTCCCGGGCTGGGAGGCCTGCGGCTCATCTTCGCCCTGCTCTTTCTCGGCGGCGGGGCCCTCCTCCTCGTCGGCAGCCTCTACCGGAAAAAGCACTCGGAGGGATTTTACCCGCTGGCCCTCACGGTGGTCCTCAGTCTGGCGGGCCTCACCGTCGCGGCGAGTCTCCTGGAGTTCTTCTTTCTCTGGGAACTGATGACGGTAAGCTCCTATCTCCTCATACTTCTTGGTGAAGAGGCGGAGGCGCCGGCGCTGAACTACGCAGGATTTTCCTTAGGCGGGGCATTTACCGTGATGGCGGGACTCGCCCTGCTCGTTCCGGCGGTATCCGCCGGGGATTTGGGAGCCGCGGGTGCCGCCGAAGCCTCGGTCTGTCTGCTTCCTCCGGCGGCCCTTTTGGCCTTCGCTCTCCTGACGCTAGGCTTTCTCATTAAATCGGGAGCCGCCGGCGTCCACGTCTGGCTGCCCGGAGCCTACGGCGAGGCAGACGACGAGGCAACCCCCATCCTTTCGGCCCTCCTCTCGAAGGCGGGTATCTTCGGTCTGCTGCTCTTTACGATTCTTCTGGCGCCGCTGCTCGGTCTCGGCCCGGCGACGGGGACGGAAGTTGCCGGTTTGCCTGGAAGCGGGATCCTCAGCACCGGCGCTCCCGGCGCCGGCTCCCTGGGCAGCGGAACTTCGTTGGGCCCGGCCCTGCTCTTCGCCGCCCTCCGCTGGGTCGGTGCCCTCACCGCCTTTTTCGGGGCACTTATGGCGGTTTTCCAGGAGGACATCAAACGCCTCTTTGCCTATTCATCGATGAGTCAGATCGGTTACATCATCCTATCCTTCGGTTTGGTCAGCCACCTGGGATGGGTGACGGCGATCTACATCTCCGTCCTCCATATGCTCTTTAAGGGACTTCTCTTTCTCGTGACCGCCGGGGTGGTCTACCGTACCGGGACGAGACTGATGTACCGGATGGGCGGCCTCATCAAAAAGATGCCCCTCTCCTTTATCGGGGCCCTCATCGGCATCATCGCCGTATCGGGGGTTCCTCCCCTTGCCGGTTTTGGCGCCAAGTGGCTGCTCTACACCTCCCTCATCGAAGGAGGTTATCTCCTCCTGGCGGCGGTGGCCTTTTTCGCAAGCACCATCTCCTTTCTCTACCTCTTCCGTTTCATCCACGTGGTCTTTCTTGGACAGCTAAAGACGGCCCACCGGACGGTACAGGAGGCGCCCTTCATCCTCATCCTGCCGCAGATATTGTTTCTCATCGCCATAATGCTGCTTTCGACCTTTCCCGCTCTTCTTGTGAAGCCCGCGTCGAAGGCCGTTTCGATCCTCTTTACCCCCGACATCGCCTGGAAAGGCGGGACCCTCGCCGGCTCTTTCGGCTACTGGAACGCCGCGGCGGTAATGATCGTCACAATGGCGGTATTCGGCTTGATCCTTCTCTGGCTCCTTTTTGTCCAGCGCAGACCTCAGCCGGTAAAGCAGTTCAACATCGTATTCGCCGCCGAACGGCCCCATCGGCCGGAGACCAGCCACTTCGGCCACAACTTCTTCGCCCCCTACCGTCGGGCCCTGGGCTTTTTGGTAAAGCCCTACGGCGTGCGTTTCTGGGACGGCATACGGGAGATCACAGGGAGCATCGGCGGGGCCCTGCGCCGCATCTACAACGGAAACGGTCAAACCTACGCCCTGCACATCATGCTCTTTGTCACGGTCCTCTACTTCATCATGGAGGCTAGGTAAATGGAACAGAGCCTGCTCACATCGATACTCTATGCCGCCCTCTCTCTCTTTGTGGCGGTCAACTACGGTCTCATTCTGATAGGAACAGTGGCACGGATCTATGCCCGGGTGCAGGGCCGGATCGGAATTCGGATATACCAGCCCTACATCGATATCATCAAGAACAACGCAAAGAGAACATCCATAAGCCATGGGGTGATGTTCTATCTCGGACCGGTCTTCCGGCTCGCCGGAGGCGTCGGCACCTATCTCTTCATCCCGGTCATCTACGGCTCCGTCGTCTTCTCCAACTTCAGCTTTTCGGGAGACCTTCTTTTAGTCCTCTACTTCATCTTCTTCGGCCAGCTGGGAATGGCCCTGGGCGCCGGAGAGAGCGGCCACCCCTACAGTCCCATCGGGGTGAGCAGAGGTTTGGCGCAGATGACCGCCTTCGAGGTGCCCTTCTCCATCGCCGTGGTGGCCCTGGCGGTTCAGCATCAGAGCCTCTCTATAAGCGAAATTGTGGGGGCGCAGCAGAGCGGAATCCTCAGCTGGAACCTCTTTGCCAATCCCTTTGCCACCGCCGCGGCCCTCATTGCCTTTCTCGGCATGACAGGCCACAATCCCTTCAGCGTAGTCCTGGCACCGCAGGAAATCCCCATCGGTCCCCCCACCGAATATCAGAGCAACTACCTCGGACTTCTGCAGACCAACCGGGCCATCTTCAACGCGGCGAAACTGATCCTCTACATGAATCTCTTCTTCGGCGGGGCGACGAACCTCCTGGTAATGGTGGTAAAGACATTTCTCATCTACATGATCAATATAATCGTGGGCGCCGGCTTTCCTCGCTTCAAAGTGGAGCAGTCTATCCGCTTCTTTCTCTTCGTGCCGACGATCCTGGGATTGATAGGTCTGGTATGGGCCCTGTAAAGAGAGGAGTACGAGATGAACGAGCGTGAAAAACAGGAACAGCAGGAGCAGATCCAGGATGTCATAGAGGCGATGACCGCCGGAGACGCGGCCTCCGTCTACAGCGACTCCCCTGCCACGGACACCGAACTCTTCTGCGGCGCCCGCCCGAAGGGGGAAAAGCCCTATCGCGGCATCGTGGAGAAATTCCTCAACTGGGCCCGGGCGAACTCACTCTGGGTCCTGGGCTTCGGCACCGGCTGCGGCGCCATCGAACTGCGGCCGCTGATGACCAGCCGCTTCGACGTCTCCCGCTTCGGCATCGTGGGAAGGCCTTCGCCCCGCAACTCCTCCGTTTTCATCATCGGCGGCTACGCTTCGGTGAAAACGCTCAAACGGATAGTGCGCAGCTACGAGCAAATGCAGAACCCGAAGTGGGTGATAGCCCTCGGCAGCTGCACCATCAACGGCGGGATGTACTGGGACAGCTACAACACGATCAACCGGATAGACCGCTACATCCCCGTGGATGTCTACGTCACCGGCTGCATGCCCCGCCCGGAAGCCATTCTGGCCGGTTTCGAGGAGCTCAAGCGAATCATCAAGGCGGGGAAGGGAGAAAAGGCGAACGACTACGCCGAGCACTTCGACGACTACAAGGCGAATCAGAAGAAGGTTATTAAGGACTGGAACATGCCGGATTACAACTGGTAAAGGAGCGCGCATTGGAGGAACTGCAAAGGGTATTGGACACCCTACCGAAACACTACAACTGCACGGAGGCGCAGCTGCGAAAGGGCAGGAACAAGCTCGCCTTCCTCACCGTTCCGGCCGAACAGCTGAGAGACCTCCTTTTCGAATTGAGAGACCGAAGAGGATTTACCCACCTGGTTTTCCTCACCGCCGTGGACTACATAGAGGAAGGGCGCTTTCAGCTGCTCTACCTGCTGCACAATTACCCGCTGCACGGCGACCTCGGCGTCCAGGTCTACCTCCCGCGGGAAGAGGCGGAGATGGATTCCATCCACGATCTCTGGGCTCAGGCGGCGACCTACCAGCGGGAACTGCGGGAGATGTTCGGCATCGTCTTTCCCGGAAGCCCCCGTCTCTACGAAAACTTCGCCTTAGAGGGCTGGGAGGATATGCCGCCGATGAGACGGGACTTCGACTCGAAGAAATACTCAGAGGAGACCTACTTCCCCCGGCCCGGCAGGGAAACGCATGATCCGGCCGAGCACATGCGGAAGAAACTCTACCCGGAGGAGGGGACCTCATGACGGATAAGGATACGGGCGGGGTAAAACCCGCCGCGGGTGCCTTTTCGCCGGCGGGCGGCGGATCGGGCTCGAGCTCCGGCCCGCTCACAAGCAGCCCGGAGCATTCCAAACTTTCCGAAAGCGAGCTGGCCTCCGGCAAGTATCTCAAGATCTGGCAGGGGCCCCAGCATCCCGGCATCACGGGCAACATGTCCCTCGAACTTTTAATCAACGGCGACGAGGTGGTGGAGTGCAAGACCCACGTGGGCTATCTCCACCGGGGTTTCGAGAAGCTGATGGAACGGAGAAAGTACATCCAGTGCTTTCCCATCGTCTGCAGGATCTGCGTGCCGGAGCCGGATTTCAACGAGTATCTCTTCGCCGCCACGGTGGAGGAGCTGGCGGGCATCGAAGTTCCCGAAAAGGCGGACTGGATACGGGCCCTCACCCTCGAAATGGCGCGGCTGGCAAGTTTTCTCCAGTGGATAGGGGGGCAGAGCGGGGCCTTCGGCCTGGGGACTCTGGGACAGTGGGCGGTGACCCACCGGGACTACATTCTCGACCTCTTCGAAGAACTCTCCGGCGGACGGATCTACCACATGTACATCATTCCCGGCGGGCTGCGAGGAGACCTGCCCGACGGTTTTCCCGGGCAAGTCGAGGCGGTGATGAAAAAGGTAGAGGACGTGCTGACCGACATCGGCCGGGTGATGTTCGACAACTACGTCTTCAAGAAGCGGGCGAAGGGCCTTGGCTTCATTCCGTCGGAATGGATAGACCCCTACGGGATTACCGGACCGAATGCCCGGGCCGCCGGCTTGCAGCGGGACATCCGCAAAGACCAGCCCTATCTCGTCTACGACAAGCTTGACTTCGAAGCGGTCACCGGCAGCGACTCGGACGTCTACGAGCGGGCGCAAGTGCGCTACCGGGAGATGCGGCAGTCGATCTCCCTCATCCGGCAGATCCTCGACCGCATGCCCAGAGAGGGGGCCGTTCACACTCCCCTACCCAACGTCCTTCACTGGAAGATTTCCCCCGGGGCCACCTACCTGCGGGGCGAGTGCACCCGCGGCGAATACGGCTACTACACGGTAAGCGACGGCAGCGAATATCCGCGGCGCATCTACGTCCGCGGGCCGAGCTACCCCCACGCCATGGCCCTGCTGGAGAAACTGGCCGAAGGCTGCAATATCGCCGATGTGTACGGTCTGATGATGAGCCTTCACACCTATCCCCCGGAGATCGAGAGGTAAGCGCCTATGAGTCTCAAGGATATACTGTCGCCCTTTTCCGTGTGGAAACGGACCGCCGACAGACCGTATACGATTAAAGACCCTGTCCGCGAGCGTCCCGGAGCGCCGAGATACCGCGGCTTCCACCGCAACGACATGGACGCCTGCATCGGCTGCGGGACCTGCGAATCGATCTGCCAAAACGCCGCTATCGACATGGTGCCGGTGGAGGACATCGAGACGAGCTTCGAGGACAGCGGGCTGCGGCCCAAAATAGACTACGGCCGCTGCTGCTGGTGCGCCCTCTGCGTCGACATCTGCACCACCAGCTCTCTCACGATGAGCAACGAATACGTGTGGATAGATTCGGACCCGGAGGTCTTCCGCTTCGTTGCCGGGGCGGAGAATAAGTGGTGGGACGAATACGAGCACGGTTACTCGCGACCCGAGGACTACCGTCTCTTAGATCCCCGGAGGGTGGAGATGCGGCATATGCAGCCCGACGAGCGGATCGGCTCCTTTCTCGAAATGATCCACGGCTACTCCGCCGAGGAGGCGCGCCGCGAAGCCGACCGCTGCGTGGAGTGCGGCCTCTGCACCGCCACCTGTCCGGCTCACATGGACATTCCCGGCTACATCCGGGCGGTCCGGGAAACCAACATCAAAGGCGGCCTGGCTTTGATGTATGAGACCAACCCCTTTCCCGCCTCCTGCGGCCGGGTCTGCACCCACCGCTGCGAGACCGTCTGCGCCCTCGGACACAACGGCGAACCGATCGCCATACGCTGGCTCAAGCGCTATCTCTGCGACATGGCGGGAGATCAGGACTATCAAGCCCTCGCCGAAAGCGCCGAGCCCGAACGCAGCGAACGGGTCGCCGTCATCGGCGCCGGACCGGGAGGCCTCACCGCGGCCTACTATCTGCGGCTGATGGGCTACAAGGTCACCGTATTCGAGGCCAAGTCCCGCGGCGGAGGAATGCTCCGCTACGGCATCCCCGAATACCGCCTTCCCTACGACAAGCTGGACAGGGACATCGAAACCATAGCCTCCCTCGGTGTGGAGATCCGTTTCAATACTCCCGTCGGCCCGGACGGTGCTGTCGGCTTCGACGAGCTCTACAGAGACTGCGAGGCCGTTTTCTTCTCCACCGGTCTGCCCGATCCCTACCGCATGGGAATCGAAGGAGAGGAGCACCGGCGGGTCATTTCCGGTGTACAGATCCTCGAAGAGATTACCGAGGGAAAGACCCCGGACCTCCGCAAGAGTGTGGCGGTCATCGGCGGGGGAAACGTGGCCATGGACGCCGCCCGTTCGGCACGGCGCTTCGGCTGCGAGGTAACCATCCTCTACCGCCGCCGGGAAGTCGACATGCCCGCCGACCAGGAGGAGATCGACGAGGCGAAAGAAGAGGGCGTCCGCTTTATCACCCAGGCCGTCCCCGTCCGCGTGGAAGGAAGAGGAGAGGAACCGGCGGCCTTCGTCTGGGGAGAGGCAGAGATGGTCGACCAGGGCCCAGGCAAGCGTCCAAAACCGGTCCTCCAGGAGGACAAGATCCACATAGACGAGTTCGACACCATCGTCCCGGCGATCGGCCAGGGCACCGATTTCCGCTTCCTTCCCGAAGCCTACTTCGAGTCCGTCGGCATCGTCCGCTACAAACTCCAGACAGGGGTCCACGGAGAAACGGGAGACCCCAAGATCTTCGCCGGCGGCGACATCTCAAACGCCCCAAAAGACGCGATAAGCGCCGTCGCCGACGGTCACCGGGCGGCCCGGGGCATCGACCGATTTATCCGCAAGGGAGGAAAATGATGGCTGAGACCGGTTACACGGAAATCATCGATTTCGCCATAGAGAGAGAACACGAGGCGGTCCGCTTCTACAAAGAACTGGAGGAAGGCGTCCATTTCGCCGCCCAGAAAGAGATGCTCAGAGAGATCCGCCGGATGGAGGAGAGCCACGTCAAACTCCTGCACTCTGTGAAAAAGAAGCCGCCGGGCGAATTAAAAGAACGGAAGGCCGAGTGGTTCGAAGAGGATTCCTATCTCGTCGAGGCGCCCCCCGCCGCCGAGATGAGCCTCCAGCAGATCCTCATTACCGCGATGAAGCGGGAGGACCGCTCCTACGCGCTGTACACCGAGCTCCTCTCTAAGACCGAAGACGCAGAACTGCGGAAGACCTTCGAGTACCTCGCCGGCGAAGAAACGCAGCACAAGAATTTCTTCCAAAAGCTCTACGACGAGCAGGTGCAGCCGGATAATTAGGGCCCGCTGAAAAACACTTAGGAATTTACCGTACAAAAGATACACTGCAGCTCTTCGGCAGTGAAGAGCTGCGGGGGCATGGGAAATGACGGTGTATCCAGACTCTTCGATTTCCGGAGGGCTGATATTTGTCGAATAGTACTGCAGGTGGGGCTCCAAAAAGAGGGGCACGCTCATCCACTTATCCTATGGTTTTTCTATACACCTCTTCTATCCTCTCGGCCTTGTCCTCCTGCAACTCTGCAAACTCCTTCTCTCTCGCCCGTCTTGAGAGGGTACCGTCGTTTTGCCTGAGAAATCTGAAAAGCAGATGGATGGTTGCATTCGGCATATCAACCATAGACTCCACTCCCAGTCGATGAGAGGAAGCAGCTTGTGAGAGTACTGCTGAAGGATCTCTCTGTATTCTTCTATGCGATCGAGTATGATCGCGGAAACGGGAAAGACTAAGCCCGGCGGGTTGTACCCTGCCTGTGCCAAGACGTGGTGGATGAGATAGCGGTGAATCCGTCCGTTGCCGTCTTCGAAAGGATGGATGTACACGAAACCGAAGGCGAGGCAGGCGGCAGCGACCACCGGGTCAAGCTCCCCATGCACCTTTCTGTCAAACGTTATGAGACCGCAAAAGCTGTATCAGCTGATGATTGTATCAACAAGTGCAGCAAACTCTTTTTTTACCCATTCCCAGAGGCGGTGATTTTCTTTTACACTACACATATGGCCGTTGCTGAGCCGTTAAAGAGGAAGAAGTTTGTGAACAGATTGATGAGATTACTCTTTTTATTAATTACTGCTTTTCCCGTATTTTCAAGCGGTGAAGCGGAACTGATTTTAGACGGCTCCCGTTCCGTGTACGGAGAAACTGATATTACCGCCGGCATCTCCTTTCCCCCTTTTGCTAACCCGGAACAGATACACTTCACCACAACAGAGTTGAAAAAGCTGGCTATCGATAGAATAAGAATAGCCGTTGACTGGAGGAACAGGGAACCATCAGAGGGTGAGTTCTATTGGGCTCCGATGGATTATCGAATGGATGCTGCCGCGGCCAATACTATCTCAGTTTTTCTGACTATACACAGTGTTTGTCCCCACTGGGCCCTCACCGGTACCGGAGAGGATGGTGCGTTTTTTTTCGACGAGGATGCCCTTGAGACTTTTATTGAAGCATTATTAACCCGTTATGAAAATATTGATAAAATTCAATTTGGAAATGAGTGGGAAGCAGGAACCGAAGACGGTACAGCCTATACTTCTCAGGACTCTGTTGAGAAATTTATCATCTATACCAATATTCTGTATGATGCAGTTCAAAGACTGTCTCCGGAGACAAAAGTTGTACTGGGCGGTTTGACCCGGACATACCCACTAGTGGAATATTTTGCTTCAAACAACAGCTATCCTGATTTTTCCGGCATTGAACTCGCGAACGGAGCGACTGTTGAATATCTAAAAAAACGGATTGATAAACTTAAAGCAAACTATGACAGCAAGGGAATCGGAGAGAATGTTGAAAGGGTACTTCAGGATGCGGAGTATGATATTATTGATATTCATTTATATGATGATCCGGAAAACTGGCCGGAATATCTTTCTGTGCTGCCCGCAGGCAAAGAGGTTCTTGTTTCAGAATTCGGCGGCCCCAATTCTGAGTTTGAAAATACCAGTCCACACTATCAGGCAGAGAGAATGGAAGATTATATCGATGCCATAGAACAGCTGCCGATTACTGAGGCCTACTATTTTAAACTTGTTGATTCCAGGTTCTCCTATCATCAGGACTCGGGGCTTTTTTTTGAAAGCCTGAGAATGAAACCGGCCCGCAACGTTTTTGCGCGCAGGCTTACGTCTAAACTGCGCCCAATTGTGCTTAAGAACCTAGAAAAATTAAAAAAATAGCGGGTAGATAAAAACGAGAAGGCCCTGAGCCCTTATAATTACCCTTATCACCAACGCGGAGATATACATTATTATCAAAAACTCTAAAGAAAGAGCAAAGAGAGAGCGTTAAAGTTTCGCGCAATCTATTTTCATTTAGAGGTATTGATTATTGGCTTAGAAGCAGCCGATCATTATGCTGACATACGTGCCACGCTCGCGTAACGGAGAAAAACCATCAGTAAACAGGACCAGTCGGAAGTTGAGGCAAGCTTTACATAGTGGTTCAAATCATGCGGGATAGGCAATAGATACTCGCTGAGAGCGA
>CAZQNO010000066.1:12757-14345 GCA_964594775.1 uncultured Spirochaetaceae bacterium | reverse complement strand
TTTCTAGAAGCTGAATACTCTCGATTAAAAGGAGACGCCGGCGAAAACGGCGATAGAATCGAAGACCTTAGATTGAGACTTGAAAGGTGTCTCGAACAGCCGTTAGTTGCACAGATGCGGAAATCTGAACCCGCATTCGATAAGATGGCAGGCGATATGGAACGCCTGCTTGGAAACTACCTTTCGCGTGCCGCGAAAGGCGGGGACATCGCAGCTCCCCATAGCGAAAGAATTCTCGTTGCACTTAAGGAATTCAGTAACTATATGTACAAGCTCGAGGAACGACAGCTGATGACCATACACCTATCGAATTCTTTCGTTTTTACGGTAATTCTGATTCTCTCTCTTGCAATGGTATATACCGATGCGCGAAGGAGAAGGGCGAAGGATTTGGAAGAGGGCCTGAGGCAGCTAAATCGCAAGAACCTGAAGGAGCTTGAAGAGGGTAGAAAGCGGATAAATTACCAGATTCACGATCATGTGCTGCAGGATCTGGAGATGGTGAGAAGGAATGTCGAAACCTGCAGTACGACTGAAATTGATGAGATCCGCCGCGAAGAGACGTTGGAGAGAATCAGGGATTCACTGTCTCAAGGTATCTATAATCTGCGAAAGATACTCGAAGGACTACCCGTTTGGGACACTTCTTCGTTCAGCTTGAGGGATAATATAGAGGTGTTGGTGGAAAGAGCAGGGGAGAATATGAAAGCCGAGGTGAGAACTTCTTTACTCGCCGTCGACAAGGCTCCGCTTGCAACTCAAGAGATCGAACAGCTCCTCTCTATTCTTCAGGAAGCTTTGTTCAACGCCGCGAAGCATGCCGGGGCCGCGACGGTGACGGTAAAAGCCCTCTATGTAAAACCGGTATTCAGGCTCATTGTAGAAGATGACGGTATAGGTTTTACTAATCAATACTCTCAAGAGAGAAAGGGGCGTAATTTAGGATTATTGAGTATGCAGGAAAGAGCAAGGTCCATCGGCGCCGATTTTACCGTGGAGAGCCGAGCCGGCTGGGGAACCACCGTCAGTTTGGAACTGGTAAAGGAGTAGCTTTTGCAGAGTGAATATACGTTCATCATTATCGACGATCATCCGACCTTTCGATCGGGCTTGAGAGCAACTTTGGAGAAGGACGGCCGTTTTAATTGTGTAGGAGAGGGTGGAACAGTAAAAGAAATGTGCCGTCTTATAAGAGAGAAACGCCCCGTTCTGAGCGTGGTAGATATAGCTCTCGGAGAAGAAAGCGGTTTCGAAGTATTCTCTTGTCGCGGCAGAGAAGGGGAGCAGCCGGCGGTGCTGTTCATAAGCATGTTTATAAAAGCACATTATGTGGTAAAGGCAATAAGTTTAGGCGGCAGAGGATACGTGGTGAAGGACTCACCGCAAGAGGTGATCTATAGAGCGGCGGAGAGCGTGGCGGAGGGACATCACTTTTTCGATTCGGCTGCCTCCGATGCGCTCGCCGACTGGATGCGCTCCGTTCCCCACGCCGGGGAGATGGTACAGGACGGCAGATACAATAGTCTTTCGGAACGTGAAAAGGAAATCTTCTTTCTCCTGGCCGAGGGAGGAGATACGGCAACAATAG
>CAZQNO010000066.1:0-12657 GCA_964594775.1 uncultured Spirochaetaceae bacterium | reverse complement strand
GGAAAATACCTTTGAACTAAAAGCCTATGCCGAGGATATGGGATTGGTCTGACGATGGGGCCGAAAGGGGTGAGTGCCGGGAAGCCTCCCCCTTTTAAAACAACGCGGTTAAATGCTAAGATATATCTCAATGCGGAACAAGAAGACGCTCTGCGGCATAGAATTAGGCTCATGGTACATTTCGGCAGCAGTCGTTTCGAGTCTCATGCTCGGAGTGTTCAACGCATTCCTCGGCCATGCGAATTCGTTCATTTTTCACCTTCCCCTCTTTCTCGATACAATCGGAACGCTGATCAGTACTGCCCTTTTCGGCCTGGCGGCGGGTATAGCAACCGCTGTCGTTACCCATATTACTCCGGACCTGTTTTCCTTCATGGCCGGCGGTTACCTCCCCTGGGTCTTCTGTAGTATTGCCTCCGCGCTTACTCTGTGGCTTTTCCTGCGCAATAATCGTTTTTCGAATATGCTTCATCTTATTTCGGTCACTCTCGCAGTGACTCTGGCCAATGCCTTCACCGGCGCGGTGGTAGCGGTATTCTTTTATTCCGGTATGACCAATCATCCGGTCGACTTCTTAATGACCGGTTTCGTCTCGATTGGACAGAGCCTTTTTTCGGCTGCGTTTTGGGCGCGCATCCCCGTCAATTTTATCGATAAGGGGATTGCCGTATTAGTCACCTTTGTGCTCTACCGTTTCTGCAGCCGAAGAGGAGAGCTCCGCAAAAAGAATGAATAGCAGGTGGAAAATTAGTAGTACGCTTTAAGAAATGCTTCCATTGGCAAGGATAAGCGCGCCGTATATACTCCGAAAGATATGAACCGCAGACAGGTTTCTCCGCCCACATTCAAGGAGCTTGTTTCTCTCGCCCTGCCGATGATCGCCAGTCAGGCCTCCGAGACTATCATGCTCTTTGTCGACCGTCTCTTTCTCTCCTGGTTCGGCAAGCTCCACATCGCCGCCTCTATGAGCGGGGGGCTTTCCTTCTTCGTTTTTCTCTCCTTCTTTGCAGGGATCGTGGGATACACAAACGCCATGGTGGCCCACTACTACGGGGCGGGCCGCGACGAGCGCTGCGTGGAGACTGCGGCGCAGGGATTTTACCTCTCTTTCGCTTTTCTTCCCCTTACCCTCCTTCTGATTCCCTTCGTTCATCGTCTCTTTATCTTTGTCGGACACAGGCCGGATCAGATTGCCCTCGAGTTCAGCTATTTTCGTATTCTGATGTTCGGCGGCATCACCGTGCTGCTTCGGCAGGTCTTGGTCGGCTTTTTCCTTGGAATCGGGAAAAGCGGGATCGTGATGAAGGCAAACCTCATAGGTATGTTTGTCAACATTCCCGTCAACTATATTTTGATCTTCGGCAAGCTCGGTTTTCCCGCCATGGGTATTCGCGGTGCCGCCCTCGGAACGATAGCCGGAAGTGCGACGATCTTTCTCATCCTGCTCTATTTTTTTCTCCGACATCCTCTCTGCCGCGGCTATGGGTCGAACAGCGATGAAGAAGATGGGCCAAGAGAGCCGGGTCTGGAAAGCGAGCCCGCCCCCGCAATGCTTCCCAGCGGAACCGGCCGCTGGCGTTTTCGACCGGTGGTGACCCGGCGGCTTCTTCGCTTCGGTCTCCCTGCAGGGGCCGAGCTCTTTCTCAACGTGTTCGCCTTCAACCTCTTCGTTCAGCTGATGCACTCGATGGGCCCCGATGTGGCGGCGGCGGTGACCATTACCTTCAACTACGACATGGTGGCCTTCATTCCCATGCTCGGCCTCGGCATCGCCGTCACCTCTCTGGTGGGGCGGCAGATGGGGGCGGGGAATCCCGACGGGGCGAAGAGGGCGACCTATCTCGCCCTTCGGGTCGGCTACTCATATGCCCTGGTGATGATGATGGTCTTCGTTTTCGGTGCCGGCGCCCTGGTGCGGGTCTTTTCCGGAGGACTAGCCGCCGAGGACCGGGCCCTCGTAGAACTGGCGAAGGCGATGATACGGCTGGCGGCGGTCTATACTCTTGCCGACATCACCCAGCTCATCTTTGCCGGTGCCCTCCGGGGGGCCGGTGACACCCGTTATGTCATGATGATCTCCGTGACGGTCCACTGGTTTCTTGCCGTCGGCGCGTGGATCCTCATCCGCGTGGTGGAAGCACCGCCTCTGCGGATATGGCTCTTCTTTATCGGATTCGTTATCATCCTCGGCGGAGTGATCTTTCTCCGTTTTCGATCCGGGCGCTGGAGGGACATAAAGGTCATCGAGGAGGATGATATTCTCTCTGAGATTCATCGGCCGAAGGTAAAAACGGAGGCGGAGTGGATGTGAGCTATTTGCCTATGGAGGCATTCGGCAGGAAGTCGGGAAAGCGGTAGCTTATCGTTCCGTTCTCCTCCACCTCCATCTGGGCGAAGCCGCGGCTTGAAAGGTCGGAGAGGACCTTTTCCGTCTCCTCGAGCGAGAGGCTCGAATCCAGGGAGGCGCTCGCGACGGTGAGGATGCCCCGTTTGGATTTCGCCAGCCTGAGGATCTCACGCTCCTGTGCGGCCTTCGCGTTTTTCGTCCCGGACCGAGGGGTGTCGAGAGGCCTGCGCGCGCGGCCTTCGATGAGGCGGCTCAGGCCGCGGACCAGGGGAAGGACCCCGGCAAAGACCAGGGGAAAAATCCAAAACCATCCGCCGACGCGAAAATAGAGAATCGAAAAAACGACGGTGAGAGCCGCGCCGGTGATTAGTTCGTCCTGGGAACTCTTTTTGTGGTGTCCCATGTGCCTAAGCTACTACTTCGGGCCCGATTCTTCAACCGTTTTTCGGCTGTGCACTATTCCGAACCCAAGTCCCAATCCCCGGTCGCCCCCGCGGAGGGCAAGAGAGAGAATAAGAGGAACGGCGGCGGACGGAATGGTTTGCGGCAGCAGCGGGATTGAGAGGACGAAGAGGGCGGAGACCGCCGCGCTGAGAAAAAGGTAAAGGCGGAGGATGCGGCCGAGCCGAGGGTCATGATTTCTGCGCAGCCCTTCATCCTTGCCGGTGCGTGCGGCGCCGACGCTGCCTCCCGCGCAGCCGGCGGCAATGAGGACCGCGGCTATGAGATGCAAGGGCCAGGCCCAGATGAGATTGAGATTGCCTGTGGTCATCAGATAGCCCGAGCTCGTCCACAGAAGGAGCATCGTCGAGCCGAGGATTCCCCCGAAGAGGAAAAGCAGTGAGTCGAAGAGGCGTGTGCCGGTTCGGATTATCCGGCCGTCTCCTGTCTGTACGGAGCCTCGTGTCTTCCCCGTCGATCTCCGGCCCGCGTAGGTGAGGAGGGCTGCCGCAGCGAAAAGAACCCAGAGAGGCAGGGCCGGGGCTATGGGAGGCGGCTTGGGGTTTTCCCGTTCCTGAAGGTAGATGATCCGGGTGGCCGTTTCGAGCCCGGCGTTGCCTGATCTCGGAGCACGTACGGCTCCTTCTATTGCCTTCATCAGCTGAAAGGGCAGGTAGAGCCTTTGCCGCGCTTCGGGCCTCCGGTCGGAGGGCATGCCGAACAATAGATCGATACCGAGGCTGATGTAGGGTACCGGCGAGAAGTAGGGGGCTATCTCCTGCCGGAAGGTCTTCTGTCTTTCCGGCAGCTCGTAGACAAGGGATTCACTGTAGAGATAGGTGAAGAGGTCGCGCACCCGGGTGGTGCAGTTGTCGAAGAAGAAGTCGTAGATGTAGATCCGGTTTTCCGCCAGGGCGTTGTAGGCGAGAAAGCGGTAGAGGCGAAGCTTATCCGGATAGCTCAGCCCAAGGCGCTGCTCGTAGATCGAACGGTCCTCCACTTCGATGTAGAAGCGGTAGGCCCGTTCGGTGTCTATGACTCCCAGCATGAAGGGGAGGTAGCCGCGTACGAAGTCGGGGACGAAGCCGGAATCGAAGGGTACCGAAGACTGTCCGTAGTTATAGAGCAGGTCCATGCCCGTCGCCGGGTCGTTAATGCGGATCGCCGTATGGCCGAAGGCCGAGTAGAGGGCCTCACCGGGGTAGATGGTGACGAGGGAAAAGACGGTCTGCGGAGAGAGCGTGTGCGATGCTTCGAAGCTTGCAGGTACCTCTAGGGGCGGCAGCGAACCGACGGTGCCGGTGTCTGCCTGAATCATCGGACCTCCGGAGTCCAGAAAGTGATGGGGCGGCGGTGCCGCAGGGAGTTCTAACGCGAAGAATAAAAGGAGAAAGAAAAAGATGCCTATATGACCGGCGCGGTTTCTTCGGTGTTTCGGGCGAATAAGTACGTTCATAGGTGCCATTACATTACAGAGATCGCAGCGACTGTGTAAAGTATGTTAAGATGAATGCATGCGAAGTCACTTTTTATTAGCGCGCGGCGGCATTTTTTTTGCCGTTTTTCTCGTACTGCACTTTCTCTATGATTTTTTTCCGAATCCCGTCATAGGCATATTCTCAGGGACGAGCGAGTCCGTCTTTCAGCACCTGAAGATCGGCTTTTTTTCCTATCTCACCGCAGGACTGTTCGAGCACCGATTGCTGCCGGGTGTTGTAGAGGATACGGAGCGTCGGACCCGGCACCCCCTAAGCGCCGCTCGCAGTCTCTACCCCTGGCTGGCTGCCGCGGCCCTCGTTCCCTGGATCATCTTTCTCCTCTACTACCTCATGCCGGCGGCGGCGGGGGAGGTCGAACACATGGGGTATCATGTAGCGTATTCGGTACTCATCACGTACCTCTCCGGCCTCTTTGCCGCCGTTCTGCGCGATGAGCTTGCCGAGGCGCCCCTCGGGCCCTTCTTTCGGCTGACGGTGCTGCTGCTCTTTGCCGCGAGTCTGGTGATTTTTCTGGTCTTTAACTCAGAGCTGCCGCCCCTCGATTTGTTCGAGCTGCCGTGAGGCATTCAAGATTAGTGGGAAGAAAATATCAGGAAAAAGAGATGGGCGGGACGAAGCGGACAACTATGTCCTTAGAAGGATCAAGCGGCAGGTTCGTTGTATTATCTTTCAGCTTGTGACCACAGGAAGCCCGTCGAGAACGGCGCCATCACTGTTGCTCCCCAACCCCCAAGCGCCCGGAAAATCCGCTGCCTGCCGAAACTCTTCGATAGGCTGGTAATCATTGTTTGAAACGCAGAGCTTCCGGTAAACCCCAAGAAGCTCTGCGTGTTCATTCCTCGGGCATGCTTGCTTACATGTCTTCGTCGAGTTTTTCGAAAGATTTTGAAATGGTACTGTTAACCAGCATCGGATACTTCTCCGGAAGAAGGCCTGAACTCGTAGTCGCCTTGGTGATCCATTTCCAGGTCTCTTTTTCGAGGTGAAAGAGTCCGATGTGAACCCGTACGTCTTTTACTGCTCCCGACTCGAAGACTTCTTCGGTGGGATACACGATGGCAAAGGCCATGTTCCCTCCTCCGGCCGCCTTTGCGATGGCTTTGAGAATTTCGAGGGTCGCCTTGTCGGGATTCATACCGCTCTGTTCTTCCATCGATGCCTGATCGAGTATGCCGATCAAAACATCAATGGCCTTGTAGGAGCCGTCGACTTTGTCGAAGACGGACTTCGGCACCGTTACTACCTTTCCTTCGTTCCGGCTTTTGAACTGCTTCAAAAGAGCTGCATCGGCAGATGGAACGGACGCATCTTTGTTGTCGGCGAGGGTGAGGCTGTTGCCGGAGATCTTCGTTCCGAAGAGGGGCATAACCAAAAGATTGTCCGATGCCGCTTCCACATCATCCCTCACATAGACTTGATGTACCTGAGTGGATGCACAGCCGAAAAGAAGAACAATTAATACAAAAAATGTAGAAAATCTAAGAAGTCTTTTCATAACTTCCTCCTTATTGTTTTTAATAAGTCTAAAAAAACAGTTTTCCCGATTTCAATAGGAGAAGTTCACATTTTTTTTGGGAAAATCGCCCAATTCTGCAGGCCGAAGCACACAATATCTGCATACTCATTGAACCGATCAACCAGCGCGATGTTCCCGGCTACCATCTGAGCCTCGTGGAGAAGGGCATCGAAACGATCCATGCGGTCGATGCGGATAATCTCAAACTCATGTTTGATTGCTATCATACCCAAATCATGCAGGGTGATATTATCCATAGATTGAAAGAGTCATTGCCGTTTATCGGCCATGTGCAAATTGCCGCGGTACCCGACAGGGGAGAACCGGACAGGGGTGAAATCAACTATCCCTGGCTGCTGTCTGAATTGGCCGCTATGGGCCGGCAGAGTTTCATTGGAGCCGAGTATCGGCCTCGCGCCGGCACCGATGAAGGGCTTTCCTGGATGAGAGCGTATTCCCGGGAACAATAAGTATATTGTTTTGAGTTGTGCCGATAAACAAAAAAGTGAATTATAATAGGACGTTATTCTTGAGGAGTACAGGCAGAAGCAGCGGGAGGAACCATCAACCTATCCGTATAGAAAGCCGCATATCCGTAAAACAGTTGTATCTATCGGAAGTGCAAGGCGACGACGGTGGTGTACACGAGAAAGTGAGATTAATGAGGATTAAATAGGGCTTGACACTATTAGTGCGATACACTAATATAAAGTTCATGATAAAAAACTTCAAGGATAATCGGACTGAAAGTATTTGGGAAAGAAAACGAATCAAGGGGTTTCCGGCTGACCTATTAAAAATTGCTCGAAGGAAGCTTGGTTTTATTCAAGATGCTGTTGAACTCAATGATTTACTTGTACCGCCGGGAAATAAGCTTGAAGGATTAAAAGGAAATCGTTCAGGGCAGTATAGTATTCGTATAAATGATCAGTGGCGGGTCTGTTTTCGCTGGGAAAATGGAAGCGCCGTTGATGTGGAAATTACCGATTATCATTAAGAGGAGGAGACTATGGGTAAAAATCTTATCGAACTATCAACACCGGGAGAAGTACTAAAAGAGGAATTCCTCGAGCCGATGGGAATCTCAGCCTATGCTCTGGCAAAGAGTATATTCGTAGATCCTCCTAGAATAAGTGAAATTATAAAGGGTAAAAGAAAGATAACCGCCGATACGGCTATGAGATTTGCACACTTTTTCGGCACCACTCCAGAATTCTGGATGAACATGCAGAGCCGGTACGATCTCGAAGTTTTGAAGGAGCGGAAGGAGGAGGAGTTTAACAAGATTTCCCGTTTTCACATGGCATCATAGGCAGTTCGAGGCCCATTTACTATCGAGTATAATGCCGCAGAGGAAATAGGATTAATGCACAGAACTATACAAATACACTTAAATAAGGCGAAGAGGACTGGTATGTGGCCGAAGGAGTGCATCTTCCTGTTGTTACCCAGGGCAAAACTGTGGATGAACCCATCGAAAATATCCGTGAAGCAGTAAATCTGCACCTCGAGGGGGCAGGCATCGAAAAAATAGGATTATACCAGGCCGCCGATCTTCAGGATAAGCGGCAGAAGCAGCGGTGTCAGCACAGCCGTGGCGATCCCGTTGAGGCAGATGGCCAGGCCTCCCCCGGCCCCCTCGCTTTCTCCTTTCTCCAGGGCCCGGGCTGTACCGATGCCGTGAGCCGCGCTTCCCAATGCCAGGCCGAAAGAGATGCCCGAAGTAATACCGGAGAGCCGCAACAGCAGCGGGCCGGTGACGGCGCCGAGGATGCCGGTGGCTACTACCACCGCAGCGGTAAGGGACGGCTCGCCGCCTGCGGCTTCAGCTATGGACATGGCGATAGGAGTGGTTACCGATTTCGGGGCGAGGCTTACGACGAGGTTTTTGGGGACCCCGGCCAGAACGAGGGGGACCGTTACCGAGATGATACCAGCGGCCCCGGCAACGAGGCTGCTCGCGATGAGGGCGGGGGCTTCCCGGCGGAGCTCCTTCATTCGATCATAGAGGGGAAGGCCCAGGGCGACCACCGAGGGACCGAGGAGGAAGTGGATGAAGCGGGCTCCCTCGAAGTAGTCTTCATAGGCGATCCCGGCGGCAGCCAAGAAGCCTATGATGCAGGCCACCGAAACAAGGACGGGGTGAAGCAGGAAGCTTCCCGTTCGAAGGTAGAGCTGACGGGCGGCGGAATAGACCCCCAGGGTCATCATTAGGCAGAAGAGGGGGGAGCGAAGCAATTCAGTTAACTCAGTCCCCATTCCCGCCTCCATCGGCACTCCGCCGGGTCTCCCGGCTGCGAGACCGCCTTTTAGTCAGCAGCCGGTATACAAGCCCTGAGGAGAGGAGTACCGCGAGATAGCTGAAGAGTACGGAGAAAACAAGTATCGGCCAATGGGCGGAGAGCAGACGCCCGTGGGCCATCAGTCCCACTCCCGCCGGTACAAAAAAGAGGGCCATGTGGTCGAGGAGAAAACGCGCGGCCGCTTCTATCCAGTGCCGCCTGACCAGCCCAAAGCCCAGTGCCGCGGTGAGAAGGAGCATGCCGAGCACGTTGCCCGGCATCGGCAGGCCGATACGGCTCAGGGCCTCGCCGGCGAAGAGAAAGAGCAGCAGGACAGCCAAGCCGCTCAGCGAGGCAGCAGTCCTGCGTGAAGCCGGCCCGGTATCCTTGTTTTCACTAGTCACGCCTATTTTCTTCATGATTATCTTTGCCGCCGGGGAAAGCGAAAACCTAGTTCAGCGCCGCATCGCGCCGATCCTGCATGTTCTCCTCCATCCACCGCGGATAACGGCGGCCGAGCTGCGAAACGCTATCTAAACGCTCGACGGCCTCCGGCGGCAGCTCGAGATCCTCGGCCGGCAGATTCTTCTCCAGCTGCTCCAGGGTGCGGACGCCGATGAGGGCAGCCGCGACCTGAGGCTTGCTCCGTACCCAGGCGATCGCGGCGGCGGCGGGACTGCAGCCGAGCTCTTCGGAGACATCGAGGAGGACCTTGAGGATCTCGTCGGCTTTTGGATGAAAATGTTCATCGTGGTAGATCCAGCCCTCGGCCGAACGGGTGCCGGGAACCTTCCTTTCTCCCGGTTTGTGGGTGCCGGAGAGGAAACCGGCTGCAAGGTTCCAGAAAGCGACGAGACCGAGCTTGTTCTTTTCGATGATGGGAAAGAGCTCTTCTTCTATGTCCCTCATCACAAGGCTGTAGGCACCCTGATAGATTCTGCACTGTTCGAAGCCGTGATGTCTGCTCGTCCAGAGGGCGTCGGAGAGACGCCAGGCTTCGAAGTTGCTGCAGCCGATATAGCGCACCTTTCCCTGGGAGACGAGGTCGTCGAGACCCCGCAGCACGATCTCCAGCGGAGTATTATCGTCGGTGTGATGGATATAGTAGATGTCGATGTAGTCGGTACCGAGGCGCTTCAAGCTCTCCTCCACCGCCTTCATCAGATGCACCCGCGACCAGCCCGAATCGGTGGGACTGCTTCCCGTGGGGTTGGAAAATTTCGTCGCCAAGACCACCTCGCTGCGCCGTCGACCGAGGGCCTTTCCCAATATGCGTTCCGATTCACCTTTTCCATAAGTGTCCGCCGTATCAAAGAAGCTCACCCCCGCCTCCAGGGCCGCCGAGACGATCCGCTGCGCTTCCTTTTCGTCGGTTCGTATGCCGAAGGTCATGGTTCCGAGACAAAAATCCGAGACCCTCAGGCCGCTGTTCCCTAGATAGCTGTAGTTCATAAGAACCTCCTTGCATACCTACAATTGTAGCATAAAATATCAAAACGACCGATTAGAAGCCGTGTACAAAACGACAACGCCGGGTATAGTATAAAGAATGAGAAAAAGGAGGTCCTTATGCTGCACTTTAACACCGATGAGGTTCTGCAGGAGGTCGCCGGACGGAACCCGGGCGAACAGGAATTCCAGCAGGCGGTAACGGAGGTTTTCCGCTCTATTGAAAAGATCATTGATGAGGTTCCCGCCGTTATCTACGAAAAAATCCTCGAAAGAATGGTGGAACCGGAACGGACCATTATCTTTCGTATTCCCTGGATAGACGATGCGAACAACTACCATGTAAACCGGGGCTTTCGGGTGGAAATGAACAGCGCCCTTGGGCCGTACAAGGGCGGGCTGCGCTTTCATCCTTCGGTAAACCTCAGTATCATGAAATTTCTCGCCTTCGAGCAGACCTTCAAGAACAGCCTCACCGGTCTCAATTTGGGAGGCGCGAAGGGCGGGGCCGACTTCGATCCAAAGGGAAAGAGCGACCTGGAGGTGCAGCGTTTCTGCCAGAGCATGATGAACGAGCTTTTTCGCCACATAGGGGAGAAGACCGACGTCCCCGCTGGCGACATCGGAGTGGGGGGGAGAGAAATAGGCTATCTTTTCGGCCAGTACAAGAAGCTGAAGAACCGCTTTGCCGGGGCCCTCACCGGAAAGGGGACCCAGTGGGGCGGCTCTTTCCTCCGGCCGGAGGCGACGGGCTACGGCCTGGTCTACTTTTCCGCCCGAATGCTCGAGACACGGGGAGATAATTTCCAGGGTAAGCGCTGTGTGGTCTCCGGCTCGGGGAACGTGGCCCAGTTCACCGTGGAAAAACTCAACGAGCTCGGAGCGAAGGTGGTGGCCATGTCCGACTCCGACGGGGTCGTTTTCGATGGCGACGGAATCGGACAGGAGAAGCTCAACTTCATCAAGGAGCTGAAAAATGTCCGCCGCGGCCGGCTCTCCGAATACAAGGAGGATTTTTCCCACTGTCGGTACTTTGTGAAAAGCCGGGCTGAAGGGCATCCCGAGTGGGACATCGAGGCGGACTGTGCCTTTCCCTGCGCCACACAGAACGAGATCGGCGGGCAGGAGGCGCGAAAGATGGCGGACAACGGTATCCGTCTGGTCGCCGAGGGGGCCAACATGCCGACGACGCAGGAGGGAGTGGAATTTTTCCTCGACAAGGGAATCCTCTACGGACCGGCCAAGGCGGCCAATGCCGGCGGCGTGGCGGTTTCGGGGCTGGAGATGGCGCAGAACAGCGCCGGGATCCCCTGGACGAAGGAACGGGTCGACAACGAACTGTACGGGATCATGACGAAGATCCACGACACCTGCCTCGAATATGCCGAGCGTTACAGCGAGAAGGGAAACTACGTCGACGGGGCAAACATCGCCGGTTTTCTCAAAGTAGCCCAGGCCATGATGGACCAGGGCTTCGTCTGACCCTTGCAGGAGAGAGCGATTTGGAGAGGTACGATACCATCGTTGTCGGCGCCGGGATCGCCGGCCAGATTGCCGCTTCCTTCCTTGCGAAGGCGGGGAAGCGGGTCCTGCTCTTGGAACAGAACCATCATACCGGCGGCAACATGTCCGGATTCAGCAGAAAGGGTTTCTATTTTGACGGCGGAGACCAGTCCTTCGAGAGCCTCGGCCTCGTCTTCCCTATTCTGAAGGAGCTGGCGGGTTTCGGCCCCGAGGACTTCATCAAGGCCCGCTACCGGATGGTCTCGAAGGACTTCGATTTCTTTATCGACAGTCCCGCTCAGGTGGAGGAGGATCTGCAGCGGGCCTTTCCCGCCGAGCCGGGCATCGCCCCCCTCTTCAGGGAGATAAGGGAAGTTGAGAGATTTCTCGAGGAGAACTACGATCCCTGGGACTTTCCCCTGATAAATCGGCCCGCAGTGAAATCGGCGGCAAAGATAGTGAAGTGGCTGCCGAAGCTCAAGAAGTGGTCCGCCTTTCGCTACAGGGAGCGGGTCCTCGAACAGATCGAAGATCCTGGCTTGCGGAACTGGCTGACCTATGTAGGCTACTACCGGATGCCCTATCTTTTCTTTGCCGGGTTCTGGCATCTCTGGGCGAAGGACTACTGGTATCCGCACGGCGGCATGCAGGCTCTTCACGACCGCCTGGCAGAAGCCTTTAGAGGTTACGGCGGAGAGCTGCGGCTCAACACACTGGTGAGCTCCATCGATCCCGACTCTACCGGCCGCCGGGCCGCGTCGGTGAGCACCGCCTCGGGAGAACGCTTCGAGGCCGACGCGGTGGTCTGGGCCGGCGACTACAAGAAGCTCATCGACGAGGTCCTCGGTCCCCAGTATTTTCCCCGCCGTACCGTCCGCCGGCTCAGCGAGGCCCGGCTCAGCGAGGCCCTCGTCTCTGTCTATCTGGGCCTGGATATGAGCGACGCCGAGCTGGGAGAGCAGCTAAAACACGCTCAGCATCCTTTCTACTTTCCCAACTACGAGGTGATCTTTCCCGACGCCGGATTTCCCAAAGAGGTACATCGGCAGATGTGGGTCGCCCTCAACCACTTCGGCGAGGAAAGTCCCGCCGCACCGGCGGGAAAGGCGGCCTTGACGCTGCAGACCTTCACCTCCTTCGACTGGCAGAACTACTGGCGCAACGGCGGCTTCGAGGCCGAAGACCCGGCCAAGGGTATCGGCGGCTATCGCCGAAGCCCCGAGTATCGGGAGTTCAAGGAGAAGGTGGGCATGGAACTGGTGGAGTCGGCGGAGAAGCTCATTCCCGGCTTGCGGGAGCGGATCGAGTACATGGATGTGGGCAGCCCTCTCTCCCTCTATCGTTTTACCCGCAACAGCGAAGGCTCGAGCGGCGGCTGGTGCTATGACGATCAGGTTTCACCTGTTTGGCGCCTGGCGGGGCTCAACCGCATGCGTACTCCCCTAAAGAACCTCTACGCCGCCGGCCACTACGCCCTCTGGCCGGGAGGAGTCATTTCGGCGGCCCTCAGCGGCCGGATAGCGGCGAATATGGTCCTGCGGCGCTTCCCCCTGGCGGCCTTTTAAAAGCCTTTGATAGTGGTTCAAAAGATGTGGGAAGCTGAAGCAGGAGGATCGATAC
>CAZQNO010000065.1:0-14801 GCA_964594775.1 uncultured Spirochaetaceae bacterium | reverse complement strand
GATTCGAACCCTCGGTACCCGTAAGAGTACAACTCCTTAGCAGGGAGCCCGATTCAACCGCTCTCGCACCTCTCCACCGGTAAACCAACGGAGAAGGTGGGATTCGAACCCACGGAGCCTCGCGACTCAACGGTTTTCAAGACCGTCTCCTTAAACCACTCGGACACCTCTCCGTGACGTACAAAATATATGCTCATGCCCTGCCTTTGTCAACCGAAGTGAGGATTTGCGAGGGAATAGAGGCGGCGAGGGGCGTTCTCCACTCCGCCGGCGGCGCTTACGTGGGCTCCTCTGTACTTCACGATGTGTCCTTCTGGGCCCGCCGCGAGTTGACGAGGAAGACGCCCGAGAGAATAAATACGGCCCCTAAGATCTGGAGGAGAGAGAGTCGTTCTCCAAGAATAAGCATGCCGGCGGCAAGGCCGAAAAGAGGCGGGAGATTGCCGTAGACGGAGGTATTGAGGCTGCCGATCCGTTTAACGCCGGCGCTCCACAGTATGTTGCCGAGGGAGAGGGCGAGAAAACCGGAAGCGGCCGCCGACGCGTAGGTGACCGGCGAAATAGAGGCGGGCGAAACATTTTTCAAGCTGGGGATGGAAAAGAAAAAGAAGAGGGAGGCGCTGACGAAGAGGACTATCACGATGATCTGAGAAACGGAATAGTATCTCGTCAGCGGTTTTACGAAGACCGTGTAGGCTCCGTAACTGAATTCGGCAATAACGAGGAGCAGTACCCCGCCGAGGTAGGTGTCTCCCAGGGAAAGTCCTCCTTTCCGCCCGGCGGCGATGCAGAGGATACCGACAAGGGTACCCCCTACCCCGATTATCTTCAACTTCGTGAGGTCTCTGTTTCCCCTTAAACGATTGATGATGATCACGGTAATGGGGAGCAGGCCCAGGATTATCGCGGTAACCGAGGCTGAGGTGTAATCGACGCCGTAGGAGTACGTAATCTGAAAGAGGAAAAAGCCGAACACCGATACGATGACCAGACCCGGAAGGTCCTCTTTTCGAAGAGGTTTCCAGAGGCCTTTCAGTAAAACAAAGGGCAGGGTAATGATCAATCCAAGGATGAGGCGGAAGAGGTTGAAATGAATCGGACTGAGCTCTCTAAAACCCACTTTCATTAACATGGGATTGATGCCCCAGAAGAAAGTCGCCCCTAAGAGCATGAGATGGGTGGTGATGCGATAGGCTCGGGTAACCTGCATTAAGTTCTTCTCTTAATCAGGCCGGTCGGGCCGGGGTGACTCGTCGATCTTCATGCTGAGCATCTTTTCCTCTTCGAAGATGAATCGTCCTTCGATGTAGGAGCCCGCCAGGGCCTTCGGCAGCCACACCCGGTCGTCTTCCCACATCTTCTCGTAGGGAATTTTATCTATGGGGACCCAGAAGGGGTCGGCTTCGTCGCTTTCGCGGGGTTCTCCGCGGTACCGTTCGGCAAAGAATACCCGCCCGCTCAAGGAGAAACCGTTGGTGAAGAGGAAGGAGAGCCTTCCCACTTCGTAGGGCTCGATGGGGGTGATGCCGACCTCTTCCTGCAGCTCCCGGACCGCCGCTTCTGCGGGGCTCTCTCCCTCTTCAATACGGCCTCCGGGGGCGTTGACTAAGCCCTTTCCCAGGCCCGTCTTCTTGTTGATCAGAAGGACCTGCCCGTCGGAGATCACGTAGCAGAGGACCGCCGTCTCGGAGGGTTCCCACGCCTCCCAGTCGACTTCCTCGACCGTGGCGGGGACACGTTCCGGGTCCATCCGGCTTTCGCTTTCATAGGGCCAGGCTCCGGCGCCGCGGCAGCTTTCGCAGAGATTGTCGTCGCGGTAGAGGACCGTCTTGACGGGAAGATCTGTGCCGCACTCGAGACAGCGGCGCCGAAAGACGAGGAGCCGGCTCCTCAGGGCGTAAAAAACCGCCGCGGCGCCGGCGAGGGCCGCAAGCATCGTCCACGCGGGGAGCCGATGCCGGCGGATTGCAAGGACCGCCGCGTAGAGGCCGAGAATAACGAGGGCGATGCCAAGAGTAGCAAAGCGTTTCTTCTCTCCGTGCGCGAGATGCGTTCTCTGACTGAGATTGAAACCGAAAATCACTATGAGTAAGACGACGAGAGCGGTTTCGACAGAGGCAGGCAGCATAATATGTGACCATAACCGCCAAGACATCCGTAGTCAAGAAGCCCCGCTGTGGGGTAAGATGGGCCAATGTACGATGCCCAGACCAATCCGGAAACAGTGAGCTTTCTCAAGAGTCTCGGTTTTCCCAGCGTAGCCGTTCATCATTCCTTCAACCACTTCGATTTTACCCGTTCATCCCGGAGGATTTTGGTGATAGGGCCCATGGGTTCGGGAAAGACCGAGTTTTCCGCCCGGGTCTGGCGGGACGCGCGGGTGGCTTTGTCCAAGAGCGACAAGATCGCCGAGCAGACCACATCGGAGGGGGCCGACCGCAGGAGGGTCTTCTTCATCCGCTCCCTGCTGGATGCCCAGCGTTTTCCCGGTTATCCCGACGACGCTCTTGCCTACCGGGGAGGCTACGAACGCTGCGGAGAGCAGATCGCCCGTATCCAGGACTCTTTCAGCCTGGAGAAGGTCTTGGCCGACCATCCCGAGGCGGGGACCTGGATCATAGACGAGGCTTCCTTCTACGACGAGCGGCTCGTCTACGTAGTGCGCAATGCCAGCAGGGAACGGGGGCTGATCTTCATCTTCCCCGCCCTCATCCTCAACTTCCGCAGGGACATCTTCAATCCCACCGCCCGGCTCATGCTGGAGACGGCCACCGATGTCTTTCCCCTCACCGCCTACTGCGAGCATCCCGACTGCATCGAGGACTCCTTCTACACCTACCGCTACTATCTCGTAGACGGCGAGGAGTGTCCGGCCCTCTACTTCGATCCATTGATCATCGTAGGGGGGGATACGAAGAAGGAGAACCCCCTCGAACCGAATTACTGCACCCGCTGCGACACCCACCACTATCTTCCGGGCAAGGAATACACCTTCTTTACCCTCAAGCCTCTTGGCGAGGCCGCCGCCCGGGGAGAAATAGAACCGCTGAAGCAGGAGCTCGGCGCGCTGAAGACCGCACGGGAAGAGTCGAAGCTCTACTCACACCTGCGCGGCCAGTTCGAAGGGCGGCCCGATGAACGGGTAAATCTCAACAGTCTCAAGGTGGCCCGGATCGCCGAAAAGGCCCTGATCTATCTCTACGCCGAGCAAAACCTGCTGCCCGAAGAGCTCTTGATCCACCTGGTCGACGAGCTGGACCTGGACCGGGACTACATGAAGAAGACCCTTTTCGACAACCGCCGTCAGGTGGATCTGGACCAGAAGATGCTGGTCGACATGTTTGAATGAAGGAGAGAGATCATGGAACGACATGAGCTAGCCGAATATATCGATCATACCCAACTAAAACCCGATGCGGCGGAGGACAAGATCCGCGAGCTCTGCGCGGAGGCGAAGGAATACGGTTTCCACTCGGTCTGCGTGAACTCGTGCTGGGTACCCCTCTGCGCCGGGGAGCTGGCGGCTTCGCCGGTAAAGGTAGCCGCCGTAACGGGATTTCCCCTCGGCGCCATGGAGAGCGGGAGCAAGGCCTTCGAGACCCGCCGGGCCGTGGAGAGCGGGGCCGACGAGATCGATACGGTGATAAACGTGGGAATGCTCAAGTCGGGCCTGTTTGAAGAAGTGCAGGAGGACTTGAAGGCCGTTCGAGAGGCCTGTGGGACCACGAAGCGGGGAGAGAAGGTCCTCTTGAAGGTGATCATAGAGGCGGCCCTCCTCAGCGAGGAGGAGAAGGTACGGGCCTGCAAGATCGCCGTAGAGGCGGGAGCGGATTTCGTCAAGACTTCTACGGGCTTTGCCAAGGGAGGTGCGACGGTGGAAGATGTTGCGCTGATGCGGAAGACCGTAGGGCCGAGGATCGGCGTCAAGGCCGCCGGAGGCATCCGCTCCTTCGAGGATACCAAAAAGATGATCGAGGCGGGGGCCACGAGAATAGGCGCCAGTGCCGGGATCGCCATTCTCTCCGGGGCCGAAGGCGGCGATTCCTATTAGCGGCTTCCCATAAACCTCTTTTTTCGGCCTTCCTAAGGGCTTTCCTCTCTGGAAATTGTTTTTTTTCCGGTGAAACTCTCGCCACTTAGTGGTACAATAGGCATATATCCGCGTGTTCAGGCATCCTGAGATATTTCGCTGATAAAGGGGTCGACCATGAAAAATTCGATTGATAAATCAACGCTATTCTTGATTCTCTTCGCGGTCCTGCTGACTGCTGCAGCGGGCCCTCTCTTCGCAGGAGGTACTCCCGAGGTGCCGGAAATTCCTCCGATCAGTTCGGGGACCCAGTATATATCGCCGAACGGTGACGATGTTCAGGAGGAAGCAACCATATCCTTCGAGAGCACCCTCTACGTGAAAAGCAAGGAGGGCTACGTTCCCGAATACGGTCTTGAGATCGGCTCCCCTTCGGGAGAGGTGGTAAAGGAAGTAGTGGAAAAGGAGAAGAGAGACATCGGCTGGTTCGCCTCCCTCTTTACCGGCTACAAGAAATTCACCCTGAGCCGTTCCATTACCTGGGACGGTAAGGATGATGCAGGAAATACGGTGGAAGACGGCACCTACAGTCTCACTCTCTGGGTCAGCGACCCGAGCGGGAAAAAGCAGGAGCAGCAGCTCGACGACTTCGTCGTGGATACGAAGGCGCCGGAGGCCCTCATCGTGGAGCCGGACAGTCTCCTCTTTTCGCCCAACGGCGACGGGAGGAAGGACACAATTACCATTTCGCATACCCAAGCCACCGAGGAGGACAGCTGGACGGGGCTCATTCAAAACGATGCCGAAGAGGAAGTAAAGAGCTACGAGTGGAGCGGCAGGCCGGGAGAAGTGGTCTGGGACGGCCGCGACGATTCAGGCAATGCCGCGCCCGGTGCTAGGTATCGTTACGTCCTCAGCGCCGTCGACCGGGCGGGCAATGAATCGGGAGATATCTCCCTGGAGGGAATAACGCTCGACCGAACCGAAACGCCCATCGAGGTGCTCATCGATCCGCCGGAGTTCAGCCCCAACGGAGACGGCATACAGGATTTCGCCGTGGCCTATCTGGACCAGGCGGTGAAGGAGGGCATCGTCGGCTGGTCCTGGAGCATCCGGGACATTCACAACACCCTCTATGAGACGAAAAAGGGTGAGGGAATGCCGCCTGAGGAGGTAAAGCTGGACGGAAGCACCACCGACGGAAAAGCGTACCCACAGGACCGCTTCATCTTCACCTATTCGGTGCAGTATGATCATGGAAACAAGCCCTCCGTGGAAGAGCCCTTTCGGATCGACGTGTCTGAACCAAAGGTGCGAGTAAACGTGGAGAACCCGATATTCTCTCCCGACGGCGACGGACGGAGGGACGAGGCGAAACTCTCCTTTTCCTCCGAAGAAAAGGTCACGTGGAAGGGAACCATCAGCACCGAGGACGGGGAGGAGATTCGTTCCGTAGATTCCACGAAGACCACCAGTCTTGTCGTCTGGGACGGGAAAGATAAGGACGGTGAAACCTTGAGCGACGGCACCTACATCGTCTCCGGGGTCTTTACCGATACCGCCGGAAACGCCGTCAAACCGGCGCCGATACGGATAAAGATAGATACCCGGCCCGTTTCCGCCGTCGTTAAGGCCGAGAGGGAAGGCTTCTCTCCCAATGAAGACGGGGTAAACGACATAATGCCCTTCAGCATCGAGGCGAATCAACACGACGATGTGCAGCGCTGGAAGCTCGAGCTCACGGGAACCTCCGGCGAGGTAAAACGGGTTTTCAGCGGCACCGAGACTCTGCCCCGCTCTATCGTCTGGGACGGCGATCTCATCGCCATCGAAGAGGGCGGCGGCGAATCGGCATCCGAAGGTTTCTACACCGGCAGGCTCATCGTCGAATACGCGAAGGGAAAGACCGCCGAGGCGGAGACCGGAGGCTTCTATCTCGATGTAACGCCGCCGAGGGTTTCGATGAAGGTGACGAAGAATCCCTTCGCCAAGAGCAACGGAGAGGTCGAGGGAGAGGTCTTCATCGGTATCGATATAGAAGAGAAGGAATCGAAGGTCACCGAATGGACGATGGACATCGTCAACGAGGAGGGCGAGGTGATCCGCAGCTACACGGGAACCGAAGATCCCACCGACGACATTTCCTGGAACAGCCCCTCCGAGGAAAATCGGACGAAGTTCGGCGGCGAACGTTTTACTCTCAAATTCGAGGTGAGCGACGCGGCGGGAAACACGCGTACCTTCTCCAAGGAAGTAACGCTGGACATCTTCCTGGTAAAGAAAGACGGCAAATATCACATCGCCGTACCGAACATCATATTCGGCGCCTATCAGCACGCCCTCGATTCGAGGGGACCGGAGTATGAGAAGCGGAACCGGGACTCTATCAGAAGGGTGGCCGATATCTATCGGCGCTATCCCTCCTACGGACTGCTCCTTGAAGGACACGCACTGAACATCTACCGCGGAGTCAGCGAGAAGCGGGAGAGCGATGAGGAGAAGATCCTCCAGCCGCTCACCGTCCGCCGGGCCGCAACCGTGCGGGACGCTCTAATCGAGGAAGGTATGGACGGCGGACAGATCGAGACCGAGGCCTACGGCGGTACCCGCCCCATCGTGTCGGTCCACGACGTGGACCTGCGGTGGAAGAACCGCCGGGTCGAATTTATCATGAAAAAAAAGTAATTCTCATCAAAAACTAACAGGGGGCCTGTATCATCGGGCCCCATGGATTTTTCCGCCGAAGAAACAGCCGAAGTCGCCCTCGGTTCACTTATCGACCGCAAGGAACGCGCGCAGAAATTCAGCGGTATTCTCGAACACGGCCTGATCACCAGCCACTTTCAGCCCATCGTGGACCTCTTTACCGCAGAAATTTTCGGCTACGAGCTGCTGGCCCGGGGAGAGGGAGAGTTCACGGCGCCGGCGGTGATGTTCGAGGCGGCCAAAGACTTAGAACTCACCTGGGAACTGGAGAACGCCTGCAGGGTGGCGGCCCTGGAGCGCATCCTCGAAGTGATCGAGGAGCTTCCCGGAAAAAACTTCTTCATCAACGTGAGTCCGGAAGTTTTCTCCAGCAGTAAATTCCAGCAGGCCTTTACGATGGGGACGCTGAAAAGCTACGGAATAGACAGCAGAAGGGTTATCTTGGAGATCACCGAAACGGCGAGCGTGGCCGATTACGCCCGTTTCGAGGACACGATCCGTTACTACGTCAAGCAGGGCTTCCGCATCGCCCTTGACGACTTCGGTTCGGGCCACTCCGGTTTAATTACCCTCGTTGCCACGACCCCTCATTTCATGAAGGTGGACAAGCAGCTGGTCTCCGGTCTGCACCGCAGCAGCTACAAACAGAGCCTGGTCAAGGCTATCTGCCAATTCGCCGATACGGTGGGCAGCGCGGTGTTGGCGGAAGGCATTGAGACTATGGATGAGCTTCACACGGCATTTCGCCTCGGCGCCCGTTACGCGCAGGGCTATCTCTTTGCCCGGCCCGGGCCCCACCCCGCGCCCCTGAGCAGAGCGGCTGCGGATCTGCTGGAAAAGCTTTCAAAGGAGTACGGACGGCACTCTTCCTTCATCGACATAGCCATCAGCAAGCTGATTACCCGTCCGCCCACCTTCTTTGAGAGAGAAATTACCGGCAACAATCTCAACGAGTTCTTCAAGACGCAGAGCACGATAAGTCACGTGCTCATCGTCGATGCCGACGACCGGCCGAAGGGGCTCATTACCCGGCAGCACTTCTACAGTCTTCTCTCCGGTCAGTACGGATACGCGATTTTTCAGCGAAAACCGGCTGATCAGATGGCAAAGCGGGACATGCTCACGGTAAGGGACGACACCGACCTGCGCATGCTCGGTAAATTGGCCATGTCCCGAAATGAGAGCGAGGTCCACGATCCGGTGGTGGTAATAGGAAAGGATGGGCACCTGGTGGGAACGATCTCTATGAAGGACCTGATCAACAAGGCCTTCGACACGGAGATACGCTATGCCACCAGCACCAATCCCCTGACCGGACTGCCGGGGAACATCGTGATAAACGTATGGCTCGAAGAACTACTGCTGAAACCTGCCTATACGATCGCCTACTTCGACCTGGACCGTTTCAAGGAATTCAACGACCACTACGGTTTTTCCGTCGGCGACGAGCTGATAAAGATGGTGGCCGAGGTCCTCTCCGACCATATCCAAAACAGCGAATCCACCTGCCGCCTGGGTCACGTGGGGGGCGATGATTTCATGATGTTCATCGAGGAGCTTATCGAGGAGGAATTCTTCGAGGCAATCTGCAGGGATTTCGATGAACGCAAGAGGAGTCTCTTCTCCGACGAAGATTTGAAGAAGGGCTGTTTCATGAGCGAAAACCGGCAGGGTAAACGGGTGAGGGTCGTCCTTACCACGCTGAGCGTGGCCATCGTAACGAGTCTGAACTTCGAACGTCCTCCGCACCCGGGAAAGCTGGGACAAAACGTCGCCCACCTGAAGAGCAAGGCAAAGGAACGGAACTACAAGGCTAAAACGAGCGGTTTTCTCTTCGACCGGCGGCACTCTCCCTCGTGATTTAATTGACAAGCAAAGTAAACTCCTATACGCTGATCTCATTGACGACAGGTGACGGAGTGAGGTCACGCATAATGAATTCTGAAAACAAGAAGGTCATCCTCGAAACCAGAAATATCGTAAAACAGTTTCCCAAGGTCCTGGCAAATAACGACATAAGCATCACCCTGCGGGAGGGGGAGATTCTTTCGCTCCTGGGAGAGAACGGGGCGGGAAAGTCCACCCTGATGAACGTGCTCTACGGCCTGTACAAGCCGACGTCCGGAACGATCCTCCTGGAGGGGAAAGAAGTCGAGTTCACTTCGCCGAAAGACGCCATAAAACTCGGTCTGGGGATGGTGCATCAGCACTTCATGCTGGTCGATCCCCTTACGGTAACGGAGAACATCATTCTCGGCGCCGAGCCGGGAAGCTACAATACCATCGACTACAAGACCGCACGCAGGCAGGTGCTCGAAATCTCGGAGAAGTACGGTCTCAAGGTGGATCCCGATGAAAAGATCGAGAACCTCTCCGTCGGCCTGCAGCAGCGGGTCGAGATCCTCAAGGCCCTCTACCGAAAGGCGAAGGTGCTGATTCTCGACGAACCGACGGCGGTCCTCACCCCCCAGGAGGTGGATGAGCTCTTTTCCGTGGTAAAAGATCTGCACAAGAGCGGCGTATCGATCATCATCATTACCCACAAGCTCGAAGAGGTAAAGGCGATATCGAACCGGGTCTACATTCTTCGGGGCGGAGAGCTGGTAGGCGAGCGAAACACGGCGGAGGTGAGCAAGGAGGAGCTGGCCAACTTGATGGTGGGACGGGAGGTAGTCCTGCGGGTCGAGAAAGAGGCCAAAAAAATCGAAGAGAGGGTGGTCTTTGAAGTTGAGAAACTCAAGGTGCGCAACGACAAGGGCTACGCTGCGGTAGAGGGTCTCTCCCTCAACGTACGGGCCGGTGAAATCGTCGCCATTGCCGGGGTCGACGGCAACGGACAGACCGAGCTCGCCGAGGGGATCATGGGGCTGCGTAAAGTCGAGGACGGAACGGTGCGGCATCTCGGAGAGGATGTTACCGGACTGACGACGAAGGAAAAGATCGACCGCAGCATCTCCTTTGTCCCCTCGGACCGCCACAAGTACGGACTGGTGCTCGACATGAAGCTGAGCGACAACACGATGATCGGTTACCATGATCGGGTTCCCTTCTGCAAGTGGGGGTTTCATCTCGATTTCAAGGCGGTGCGGGAGCATTCAGCCGAACTGGTGGAGAGCTTCGACATCCGCACCCCCACTACCGAGGTCCCGGCGGCGAACCTCTCGGGGGGAAACCAGCAGAAGGTCATCTTAGCGCGGGAGTTTTCACGGAAACCGAGCTTTCTCCTCGTTTCACAGCCGACGAGGGGACTGGACGTGGGGGCAATCGAATACATACAGAAAAGGATCCTCGAGATGCGTGAGAAGAACGTGGGAATCCTTCTCATCTCTCTGGAGCTCGAAGAGGTCTTCGCCCTTGCCGACCGTATCCTGGTACTCTACGAAGGAAAGATCGTCAAGGAACTGCTGCCGGAAAATACCGATCACAAGGAAGTCGGGTACTTCATGACGGGCGGGAAAAAGGAGTAGCCGCGTATGCACAGCTCGTATTTTACGGCCTTCTTCATCACCGGCATCGTTGTTCTTGCCGCCGTCGGTACCGTTCTCTTCATGGCCACCTACTTCATCGGTCTGCTCTTTATCCTGGCGGCGGTCCTGCTCTACGGGCTGTTTCGCCGGCTCGGCGCCGGCCGGGAGGGTTTCTTCGAGGACCTGCGGGCCGCATTCAAAGGGCTGTCGGTACCCATAATGGGGATTGCCGCGGCGATCATCATCGGCGGCATCATCATGCTCTTGAGCGGCTATCCGCCCATCAAAGCCTACAAGGCGCTTTTTATCGGCGGTTTCTATAAGAACTGGCACATCTCCATACTCAACGCGGCGCCCCTCATCTTTACCGGTCTTTCGGTAGCCTTCGCCTTCAAGGCGGGGCTCTTCAACATTGGCGCGGAGGGACAGTATTACATCGGGGCGATGGCGGCCACTTATTTCGGCCTCTATCTCGGGATGCCGCCGCTGCTCACCATTCCGCTTATATTCATTCTCTCCGGTCTTCTCGCCTCGGCGTGGAACATCGTCCCCGCCGTCCTGAAGGTAAAGACCGGGGCCCACGAGGTCATTACCACGATGATGCTGGCTCACACGGCACGCTATCTTTCTCCCATCTTTATTCGGGCCCACGGTGGAGATCCGGCCACCAGCGACCATGCCTATGTGACCAATGAGCTTCCCGAAGCAAACTGGCTGCCCCGCTTCAAGTCCTTTCTCCCGGAGGCGAACTACCGTCTGCACACGGGAATCCTCATCGCCGTCCTCGTGGCGATTTTCGTCTATTATCTTCTCTACTACACAAAAATCGGTTTCGAGATCCGCGCCGTGGGAAGCAACAAGGATGCCGCTAGAGCCCAGGGCATCTCCGTGGGCAAGACAATTATGGCGGCCCTTCTCATCGCCGGTTTTCTGGCGGGCCTTGCCGGGGTGAACCAGGTGGCGGGACTCGACCATGTTCTCTACGAAAACCTCAGCGCCGGTTACGGGTGGAACGGTATCTCCGTCGCCCTTTTAGCCGGCGGACATCCTATCGGGGTAATCTTTACCGGACTGCTCTGGGGTGCCCTGGATGCGGGGGGACAGTACATGTCCCGAGTCACCCAGGTGGAAAACTCCATCGTCGAGATTCTCAAGGGAGTCATCCTCTTCCTCGTGGTGGCGAAGTACATCTACGTTATCCTCTCGCAAAAGATGAAAAAACGGCGGCAGCTGAAACTCGTCGAGCAGGGGGAGGCCTGAGATGGAAGGGTTTATTGGCCTATTCAACACCGACCTCTTTGCCGCGATGATCCGGCTTTCTACTCCCATCAGTCTGGCGGCCATCGGCGCGGTCATCTGCGAGCGCTCGGGGATCGTCAACATCGCCATGGAAGGCATAATGATCGTCGGGGCCTTTTTCGCCGTTGTCGGAACCTTTATTACCGGCAGTCCCTGGACGGGGATGCTCGTCGGGATGCTTGCCGGCGGGGTCTTTTCCTTGTTACACGCCCTCGGTACGGTGACCCTCCACCTCGACCACGTGGTTTCCGGAGCAGTGGTAAATATCCTGGCTTTCGGCCTCACCGAATTCTTCATGGTCGTCTTTTTCGGCCATCCGGGGACCACCGACACCATCCCCACCAGTCTCGGCGAGATGCAGTGGGCCGTCCCCGGCTTGAGTAAAATTCCCTTCTTCGGGCGGATCCTTTTCAATCAGACGCCGATAGTCTACCTTTCCTTCATTATGGTGGCCCTCTTTACCTGGTTCCTCTTCAAAACCAAGACGGGGCTGCACATTCGGGCCGCCGGCGAGCATCCTATGGCCCTGGAAACCATCGGCGTTTCGGTTTACAAGATGCGCTACCTGGCCATCTTCATCTCCGGGCTCTCCTCCGGTCTCGGCGGAGCCTTTTTGTCCATCGAAAACGCCGCCTCCTTTACCGAAGGCATGACCAACGGCCGCGGTTTCATTGCTCTGGCGGCGAATATTTCCGGGGGCTGGCACCCCATCGGCGCATTCATCGCCTCGCTCTTCTTCGGTTTCGCCGACGCGCTGCAGATACGTTTTCAGGTAGTGAAACTCTTCGAAATTCCGGAGGAGATATTCATCATTTTCCCCTATGTGGCGACGATCATCGCCGTTGCCGGTTTGGTACGGCGTTCGAGACCTCCGGCGAAGGTCGGAGAGGACTTTATCCTCGAAAAATCGGGAGAATAAGCATTTTACATATCTCCGGTAAATGGGGTATACTGACCGGAAGATAGATTAATAGATATTTATTATTAGGAGGCATTTTAGATGAAAAAGGTTTTACTCGTACTAGTTGCTCTGCTTTTGGTATTTGGTCTCGTGCTGACCGGATGTCAGAAGGAAGAGGCGAAGCCGGCCGCGGAAAAGGAAGAGAAGGCGGAAGAAGCAAAGGAAGAGGCGCTGCCCGGCGAAGGGATGCTCGCCTCGATGGCCACCGACGTCGGCGGTCTTGGAGACCAGTCCTTTAACGACGGAGCGTACCAAGGACTTGAGATGGCGAAGGAGGAACTTGGGATGGAGATCCGCGTCGTCGAATCGAAGCAGCAGACCGACTATATTCCCAACCTCACCGGTCTTGCAGAAGACGGATCGGATATCGTTTTTGCCGTCGGCTTTTTGATGGAAAAGGCCGTTAAGGAAGCGGCCGCAAATATGCCGGATACCTATTTCGCCGGAATCGATATTTTCGCCGGAGACGACGATCCCTCCAACTTCAAGGGGATCCTCTACAAAGAGGAGCAGGCCGGATATCTTGCCGGAATCGTCGCCGGTATGATGACCAAGGAATACGCCGGAAACAGCGAAAAGCTCAACGATGATAACGTGGTGGGTGTCGTTCTCGGTATGTTTATTCCTCCCGTCGAGAAGTACGAGGTCGGTTTTATCCAGGGTGTTCAGCGGGTTAACCCGGACTGTAAGATCCTCAGCGTAACCGCCGGTTCTTTCACCGATCAGGCGAAGGGGAAGGAAGCCGCCGTCGCCATGGTCGATCAGGGTGCCGACATCGTCTTCCACGCTGCCGGACTCACCGGCCTCGGCGCTATCCAGGCCGCCAAGGAGCAGGGCGTGCTGGCAATCGGCGTCGACGTCGACCAGAACTATGTAGCTCCCGACACGGTCCTCACTTCCGCTGAGAAAAAGATTCCGAAGTCGGTGTTTCTTGCGGTGAAGGAAGCGGTCGACGGCACCTTTGAGGGAGGGACCACCGTCTACGGTCTCGAGCAGGAAGCGGTCGGCATCTCTGCTTTCCACAGCTTCGACGATGTAGTGCCGCAGGCGGTAAAGGACGAGGTCGAAAAGGCTAAAAAAGAGATTCTGAGCGATGCGGTCAACATCGAAACGACCCGAAATGCCATCGGCCGCTAAGGCTGAGAGCGTTTTCGCAGGATAATTTCCGGGCGGGGGGCGTGCTCCTCGTCCGGCTTTTTTTGTAGTGGGAAGGGATAAACGAAAGGAAGGTGCAGGATTGAATAACAACGGAGAAACCGAAAAAGCGGCAGCAGCATTCATCGGCAAGGCGCTCGAGGAGCGGGGCGCCGGGCCCTTTCCTCCTCTCGTTTTGGTCCTGGGAAGCGGATTGGGAGAGATCGCCGATGAACTGGAGGGGGCGGTGTACATCGACTACGGCGAAATTCCCGGCTTTGCCGCATCCACCGTACCGGGGCACCGAGGAAGGTTTGCCATTGGACGATTGAACAGCCGGCCTGTGGCGGTGATGCAGGGCCGCCTGCATTACTATGAAGGCTATACGATGCGGCAGCTGGCCTTTCCCGTACGGGTCTTGAAACAGCTTGGCGTGAGGGATCTGCTCTTAACCAATGCCGCCGGCGGGATAGACCGTTCCTATTCTCCGGGGGATTTAATGCTCATTCGAGACCATATAAAGCTGTCGGTCGACAGTCCTCTCCGCGGTCCCAATGACGAGGAATACGGACCGCGTTTCAACGATATGTCTAATGCTTACACGCGGGAACTGCGCAGTCTTGCCAGGGCAGCGGCGGCGGAGTTGAATATCACACTGCAAGAGGGCGTTTATGCGTATATGGGAGGGCCGAGTTTCGAGACTCCTGCGGAGATCGAGATGCTGCGGGTGCTCGGAGCCGATGCGGTGGGTATGTCTACCGCTCCCGAAGTAATAACCGCCGTCCATGCGGGGATTCGGGTCCTCGCCCTATCGACGATTACCAATATGGCGGCGGGCATCCTCGACCAGCCCCTCGATCATGAAGAGGTCCTGGAAATGGGGCAAAAGGTGAAGGGGAAACTCGCCTCGCTCATTATGAAAATAGTGGAGAGGATTTGAGGGCTTCTGAGCCGGTCTGTGAATAATTCAGACTTGATATTTATAGTAAAATATATTACTGTAATCTATATTACTATAAAGGAATTCAGATGAAATTTTATGCACGCGAACGTGAACTTGAAATACTTGAAAATCAGTATAATCAAGTTAAAGAAAAATCCATAATGACAGTTATAACTGGTAGAAGAAGAATAGGAAAAACCTCCCTTTCGAAATTATTCGCTAAGAATAAGAAAACGTTATACCTTTTTGTTTCAAAGAAAA
>CAZQNO010000064.1:0-14930 GCA_964594775.1 uncultured Spirochaetaceae bacterium | reverse complement strand
TCGCTCTCAGCGAGTATCTATTGCCTATCCCGCATGATTTGAACCACTATGTAAATATTTGTCCACTTTTCACAAAAACTTGACATCCCCCTTTCCAATCTATATGATGTACGTTAATTCGAATTCGGAGGAAGCACATGAAACTTGCCGTATATATCGGGCTTCCTCTCATAGGTTTGATTCTAGGTTGGACAATAAGATGGGTATATGCCAGATTTCAGCTTTCATCTTCAGAGCAGAAAGCTGAACGGGTAAAACAGGAAGCTGTAAAGGAAGCGGAAGCGAAAAAGCGCGAGCTTCTTTTAGAGACGAAAGACCAGCTACTTAAGGAACGTAATCAGCAGGAGAGTGAATATCGGGAGAGAAGATCCGAACTACAGAGGTTCGAATCGAGATTGCTGCAAAAGGAAGAGAATCTCGAGAAAAACCAATCTGATCTCGATGTACAGAAGCAAAACCTAGTAGACCAAGAGGGGAAATTATCGGATAGAGAAAGGCTCCTTTCCAAGGAGGAGGAGCGCTGGAAAGAGGAACTGGAACGGATCGCAGGCATTTCGCCGGAAGAGGCCAAGCAGCTCATTATCGAGTCGATGGAAAACGAGGCCAAGCGTGACGCCCAGATCACCATAAACCGTATCGAACAGGAAGCCGAAGCCACCGCTGAAAAGAAGGCCCGGGACATCATCGTCAGCTCCATTCAACGTCTCGCTACCGAGGTAAGCGGCGACGTTTCGATTAGTTCGGTGAGTCTGCCGAACGACGAGATGAAGGGCCGTATCATCGGGAGAGAGGGGCGAAACATCCGGACCCTCGAAACCCTCACCGGGGTGGATATCATCATCGACGATACTCCCGAAGCGGTTGTCCTTTCCTGTTTCGACCCAGTGCGCAGAGAAATTGCTCGTATAGCTCTGGAACGACTCATTCAAGACGGAAGAATACATCCCGCTCGGATAGAAGAGATGGTTCAGAGGGTTGGGAAAGAGGTAAACCAAATCATGTTCGAGGAGGGCGAAAAAATTCTCTTCGATCTCGGTATACACAACGTGAGTCAAGAGGGCATACGGGCCCTCGGCCGGCTGCACTACCGCACCAGTTACGGACAGAATGTCCTTGCCCATTCCAAGGAAGTGGCGGTCCTCTCCGGTATGATTGCCGGAGAAGTCGGCGCGAAAAAGGACGTCGCCAAGCGAGGAGGTCTGCTTCACGACATAGGCAAGGGAATCGAAACCGAGGGAGACAGCAATCATGCCGAACTCGGGGCCGAACTCGCCCGCCAGATGGGTGAGGACGACAGGGTAATCAATTCGATTCTCTCCCACCATAACGATGTGGAACCGAACTGCGTTGAATCGATCATCGTACAGATCGCCGATGCGATTTCCGCCTCCAGACCAGGTGCACGGAGGGAAACCCTCAACAACTATATCAAACGGCTGGAGAACCTGGAGAGTATATCTGAAAGCTTCGAGGGGGTAGACAAGGCATTTGCCATACAGGCGGGGCGGGAGCTTCGCATCATGGTCAACAACGACTCCGTCGATGACGCGAAGGCAAAAGAGCTGGCAAAGGAAGTGGCGAAGAAGATCGAAGCCGAGCTCCGGTATCCGGGGAGAATAAAGGTGACGATCATAAGGGAAATGCGGGTCGTCGAGTATGCCCGTTAGGAATGCTCGCCGGACCTGAAAGTCCGGCGGAAGGGAAATATAAGGTAAGCTGTGGGAAAAAGCGTGAATGCCTTGATTCTCGGTGATGTCTACGGCACGCCGGGTATCAGGGCACTCTTTACCGCTCTGCCGTCGCTCCGCAAGGAATATCGAGCGGATTTTGTCGTGGTAAACGGCGAAAATGCGGCGGACGGGCTCGGAATCACTTTAAAAATCGCCGAACAACTCTTCAGCGCCGGAGCCGACGTGATCACCACGGGAAATCATGTGTGGCACAACCGTGAGATCAATACGCTTTTAGATTCCGAGCAGCCGATAATTCGTCCGGCGAATTATCCCCCCGCCGCGCCGGGAAAGGGTACAGCTACGATTTCAGTCAAAGATATTCAAATAGGAGTAGTGAACCTGCAGGGACGCAGACGGATGAGCAGTCTCGACTGCCCCTTTCGGGTCGGAAGAGAACTGGCAAAAAAGCTCAGAGAAAAGTGCCCCGTCGTTCTGGTGGATTTCCATGCCGAAGACACGGAAGAGAAGGAGGCCCTCGGCTTCTATCTTGACGGGCAGATTTCGGTCCTGGCGGGTACGCACACCCACACGCAAACGGCGGACGAAAAGATTTTGCCGGGAGGAACGGCCTATATCACCGACATAGGGATGACCGGCCCCAGGGGAAGCGTTATCGGTAGCCGAAAGGAGATTTCTATCCAACGATCCCTGACCCAGATGCCGCTGAAAATGGAAGTGTGCGACAATAGTGCCGTAATCCAAGGGATTCGGGTGGAGATCGACGGTGAAACGGGAAGGGCAAAGAAGATAGAGCGCATTGAACGACAATCGATCGTATGAAACGGCTCCCGCTGATAGATCAACTCATTAAACGTTTTCCTGAAATCCAAAGAAAAGAACTCTACGCCCGGGTGCTCTGCGGCGAGGTTTTAGTTGCCGGTGAAAAGGTCCAAAACCCGAAACAGCGTGTTGCGGAAGACGCTCCCATCGATTTTGCCGGCAGGTCCTACGTTTCCAGAGGGGGCTTCAAGCTCGAGAAAGCCTTAAAACGATGGCGTGTAGAGGTCGAGAATAAGTGCTTCCTCGACGCCGGAGCCTCAACCGGCGGCTTTACCGACTGTCTGCTTCAACACGGGGCACGGCTCGTTCATGCCGTCGATGTCGGCTATAATCAACTCGACTACAGCCTTCGCCGAGATGAGCGGGTCCGCGTGCATGAGCGGACCAATATAATGACTCTTCGTCGTCTCGACCCCATGCCCCACGCGGCGGCGGCGGACCTTTCCTTTCGCTCTCTCAGACGGGCCGCCTCTCACATCGTTTCCCTCACCACCGAGGGGCTGCTTATCGCCCTTCTCAAGCCGCAGTTCGAATATGCAGAACGGCGTGAGGACCGCTTCAACGGCTTGGTCCGAGATCCGGCGCTCTTATCGAAAATTCTCCGCTCGACCCTGCGAGATCTGTCGACAGAGGGATTGACGATAGAGGGGATTACTCCTTCACCCATAGAGGGGCGGCGTGGAAACAGAGAATTTCTTCTCCTGCTGCGGCGCAGCGGGGAGAGCGGCGGCCAGGTGGAGAGGATGGTCGATGAGTCGCTGCGGGAGGCCGGTTTATCCTGAGACGTCCTCACGGGTTAGGGGAGTGTCGATACGAATGCCTTCGGAGCTGAGATAGGAGCGTTTTGCCCCGTTGATCAATATCTGCACCCGGTCGACGGTGGAGAACTCCGTTGCCGTGTAGACGATCTGTTGCAGCGCCGCTTTCAGTCCTTCGGTTCCGAGGGGACTGAAACGGAGTTCCTCGGAAAAGTCGATGTAGGCGGTGGAGTCCTCTATCCAGATACGGTGAATTTTCGTGTCGGCGGGAATGAGATTGAGCAGCCCTTCATTATGTTCCGAGGGCGAGAGTCCCTCCAGGAGACTGTACAGGGTCGAGGTGAGGGGGCTGTCGCGGTAATAGACCGGTCTCACCGTTTGTTTCAGGCCGATGGCGTCGTTTTCATCGACAACGACGAAGTAGATCGTCGATTTGCGCAGTTTTTGGTCGATCTTCGGCTCTTCCTTCTCCGCGGAAACCTCCTCCGCCTCCTCTTCCTCTTTTTCTATGCGTATCTCGAGAGTTTCATCCGACGGGCTTTCCTCTTTCTGCTCGGCTTCCGGCTGTTGTTCTTTCTTCTCTCGCTCTTCTTCCACCTTTTTCCGTTCAATCTTCGGAGTTTTCTCCTCCGGCCTGTTGATGTAGGTGGAAAAACCGGTTTCCTCGAGTATCTGATTGATCCGATCTCTGCTGAAGAGAAATACTACGAGAACAAAGAGGATGAGTGCAATCCAGAACAAACAGCCGAGTGAAGTCTTTCGCTTTGCCATACTCATCTAAAGGTATCGGCAGAAAACCCTCTTTAGTACAGTGCCGCATGCCTTAGGTCTCTTCGCTTTTCGCCCTTTTGACAGGTGGAGAAAAAGTGCGTATAGTAATACCACTATGAAAACATTCAAGGGGATATCCGCCTCTCCGGGTATTTATATCGGAAAAGTCTTTCTCTATCTCGACGATACCATCCAAGTACCAAAATACGAAATCGGGTCGGAGGAGCTGGAGGAGGAGCTGGAGAGATTCCACACCGCCGCCGAGAAGGCGGGCGATGAAATTCGAGAGCTGCAAGAGCAGACCCATTCCCGCATCGGCGAGGAGGAGGGCCGGCTTCTGGACAGCCACCTGCTGATGCTGCAGGACCCGGAGTTCACCAAGAAGATCGAAGAAAACCTCCGCTCCGAGCAGATGAACATAGAGTATGTTCTCCATAAGACGATAAAACAGCTGGTCAAGATGCTCGAATCTTCCTCCGACAACTATCTGCGGGAACGCACCATCGACATCCACGACGTGGCGAAAAGAGTATACAACCACCTTCTCTACAGAGACCGGATCTCACTGGCGGATCTTCAGCAAGAGGTTGTTCTGGTAACGCACAACCTCCTTCCATCCGATGCCCTCAGCCTCAACGGGAGCGCGGTAAAGGCCATCGCCATGGATGCGGGCGGACGAACCAGTCATACCGCTATACTCGCCCGTTCCTTCGAAATTCCCGCCGTTCTCGGTCTTTCCTCCATCACCGACCATGCCGCAATGAATACCGAGATAATAATCGACGGCAATACCGGAACCGTTGTTGTTCAACCCGACGAAGACACGCAAAAAACCTATCGAGCTCGGATGAAGGATTGGCAGCGACGAGAGGCGCAGCTTCTCTCTCTTAACGAGCTGCCGGCGGAGACGAAAGACGGAAAGCACATATTTCTCAAGGCCAACATCGAGGTTCCCGACGAGACGGAGTCGGTGCTTTCCCACGGCGCCGAGGGAATAGGACTCTATCGGACGGAATTCCTCTTTCTTCAACCGAACGGGCTTCCAACGGAGGAGATGCAGTTCCAGGCCTATTCGAGGGTCCTGAAGGATTTGGACGAACACGGCGGTGTTACCCTCAGAACCCTCGACGTGGGCGGGGACAAAATAATTCCTGATGTGCAGAACTTTGACGAGAAGAACCCCCTCCTCGGCTGGCGGGCGGTCCGCTTCTGCCTCTCGCGGGCCGATATCTTTAAGAGTCAACTGCGGGCGATGCTGCGGGCCTCCATATACGGGGACCTGCGTATCATGTTTCCCATGATTTCCGGTGTGGAGGAGCTGGATAAGGCTTTAGAGATTCTCGAAGAGGTCAAGCAAGATCTGCGCAGCGAGGGGGTCACCTTCAAAGAAGACCTGCAGGTCGGCATCATGATCGAGGTACCCTCTGCAGCCCTTACCTCCGACCTCCTCGCCCGAAAGGTCGACTTCTTCTCCATCGGGACCAACGATCTCATCCAATACACCATTGCAGTCGATCGAGGGAACGAGAACATCGCCTATCTCTACGAACCCTTTCATCCCGGTGTCTTGAGGCTGATAAAGATGATAATAGACAACGCACATGCCGCCGGAATACCCGTAGGCATGTGCGGTGAGATGGCGGGATACCCACTCGCTTCGGTGCTTCTTCTTGGCATGGGCTTGGATATTTTCAGCATGAGTGCCTTCACCATCCCGGAAATAAAAAAAATTGTGCGCTCCGTTAGTATGTCCGAAGCTGAGGAGCTGGTGGGAGTAGTAATGGACATGCGGTCGGTTAAAGAGATCGACTCCTATGTAAGGAAATGGATGAATGAGCGCTTCGACCTCGTCGCCGATTGAGACGAAACTTCCCCGCATCGTCATAGTCGGTCGGCCGAATGTGGGGAAGTCTTCGTTGTTCAACCGCCTGCTCGGTAAAAGACGGGCGATAACCGACCCGACGCCGGGAGTCACCCGCGACGCTGTTTCCGCCGAGGGGATAGTAGCCGACCGGCCGGTCATGCTGGTGGACACCGGCGGGTTTCGAATCGATGCCCGGGATATCGACTCTCTCGTCCGCGAGAAGAGCCTGGAGGAGCTGCCGAAGGCCGATGCGGTGCTCTTCGTCTGTGATGTGACCGAACTCAACGCGGAGGACGAGGCCTTTGTCGACCATCTCAGGCCCTATTCCGAGAAGCTGATTCTCACGGTGAACAAGGTTGACAATGCCGAGCGGGAGCAGTGGCTGTGGAATTTTCATAGTCTCGGTTTCAAGACCGTTATCGGTATTTCCGCCGCCCACGGCTATGGTTTCGAAGAATTGGAGGAAGCCCTTCACCCCCTCATAGAGAGGGGGGAGAAGACTGTTCAGCAAGAGCAGCTGCGCATACGGCTTGCCGTACTGGGTAAACCAAACACCGGAAAATCCACCCTGGTTAACCGGCTTCTCGGAGAGGAGCGTTCCATCGTCTCACCGCAGCCCGGCACGACGAGAGACGTGGTGGAGGGACGGTTCCGCTATAAGGGAAGCGTCTACCGGGTCGTGGATACGGCGGGCATCCGTAGAAAGCGCAAGGTTCATGAGGGAGTCGAATACTATTCGGTGAACCGGGCCATCGCCTCGGTGGAGGAGGCAGACGTGGTGCTCCTGCTCATCGACTCTACGGCGGGTCTGGCGGAGCAGGATAAAAAGATAGCCGCTCAGGCGGTAAAGCACGGAAAAGGGGTGGTCCTCGTGCTCAACAAGTGGGACGCAATTGAGCAGATCCCCAATCGTATTCAGGCGGTAAAGGACCGGGTGCGCTTTCTCTTCCCCATCCTTTCATTTGCTCCCCTGCTTCCCGTTTCGGCGAAGACCGGCCGGGGAGTGGACACCCTGCTCAACACTGTCTACGGCGTGTGGAAGCAGCTGAACAAACGGGTAGAAACCTCCAGACTCAACGACATGCTCCTCAGCTGGTATAAAGAGTATGAGCCGCCGAGGGGAAAGAAGGGCCCCTACAAGATCCTCTACGGAACACAGGTGAGTGCAAATCCCGTGGAGTTCGTCCTTTTCGTAAACAGAAAGAAGGGTTTCCCTCAGGCCTATGTGCAGTACCTCACCAATAAAATCCGCCGTTATCTGGGGTTTCCCTCGGTTCCCATTCAGATCGAATTGAGGGAGAGGAAGAGAGAAGGCAGATGAAGGGCTTGCACATCGGACAGGTCTGTGAACTTCTCGATGTGCAAGCCCATGTGATACGCTACTGGGAGCGGGAACTGCCGCTTCTCTCTCCGAAAAAAGATGAGGCCGGCCGCAGAGTCTACACCCGTCAGGAGCTGAACCTTCTCCTGCGGATTCACTATCTGGTCTATACACGGAAGTTTACCCTTGCCGGTGCCCAGGAAGAGCTCTGGAAGGAGCTGAGCCGAAGCGATACTACTCTGACGGCAGGTATCGGCAGGATCCGATCGGAGCTTCTCTATCTCGAAGGAAAGCTGCGGGAACAGCAAAAAAAACTCGAGCAGGCCTTGTCCGAAGAGCAGTGAATGCCGATACAGTTAGATAGAGGTCCCATGTCTGTTCGAAGAAGTACCGTAAAGTATCTCCTCCTTCTCCTGCTGTTTCTTACCGCGGGAGTCCCGCTGTGGGCATTTCGCTCTCCCCTCGAGGAAAGGAAGCTTCCGTCATTCCCCGAGTCGGTCTATACCCGGCGGCTCTATCTCGAAAAGATCACCGCCCCCATCAGCGAGGCAGTAAAAATCGATTCGGAGATGGTGAACGAACCCGGTGAACGCAGCATGATTCGTGTCATGGCGGAGGAAAAAGAGCAGGAGGTCTTCTTCTATTTCTCCCAATCCGGAGATTTCGAGCCCGCCGTAAAGAGTCAGGGTGATTACGTTTTTGTACGTAATGGAGACGACGGCAGCTACCGGTACCTCCGCATCTACCTGAAAAGCGGAGAGGAAAGCTATCTCGAAATACGGCCCGCCGATGCAGCCTATTCGACGATGAACATCATTCTCCTCGACACGCTCATGCAGGAGGACATCCGCGTGTCTTTCTCCCTCGAAGAGCTTTTGCAGATTTCCTTTCGGCGGCTCATGGAGAGCACCGTCGGCTATGTAAATTGGTCCTTCTACCTTCCCGATCCCCTTATAGCCGAGCTCGGCAGGGTCGATGTATTCGCACAAACGGTCCGCCCCTCTCTCCCCTCAATCGCTTACGGCGAAGACGGCGGAATGAACGAGGAGGGCACCTACGTCTACATCGAAGACGGACGCCTTCAGGACGAAGATTCGGATGGAAAGAAGGGGGGGCTCAATTGTTCCGGCTTCGCTAAATGGGTGGTCGACGGGATCTACTACCTCAAGACCGGTTCTTTTCTCTCCATAGACGAGCTGAAAAAAACCCACCCGGACAGCCGGGGCAACCGCTGGAGCGAGAAGTATGAGGAGCTGAGGGAACCCTACTTCGGCCTCGATTGGACGCGTAACCTCGCCCTTTCCCTGTTGAGACTCAGCGAAGAAGATGCAAAGATCGAGGCGGCGGATGTGGACAAGCTGGTTTATCACGAATACGAAGAGGACCTGGGATATCCCGTAAGAGAGCTGCCGAGCCTTCTCTACGAACTGGCGGTGAGCGAGCCGGACTACTTCTACCTGGGATCGGTCAACGGGGTAATTCACGGTGAGGGGGAGCTGCGCTCCCACTATCATGTAGTCGTTTTCCTTCCCTGGATAGATCGTTTCGGCCGGCTTCAAATCTCCGTCATGGAAAATGCCGATGAAACTCCTCTGGAGAACTTCATCGCAAAATATGAGAGGGAATACGTTCATCTCGTGCGAATCGAAACCGACGGCGGCTTTATACCCCCGTCGAAGGCTCTCGATCCCGTTTTACGGCGTTGATTTCCGTTAAATATTGAATTCTCCCCGTTTACGGTTTATCTTTGTCAATATGAAAAAAAAATCTCTGCTCCTACTGCTGTTTAGCCTCTGTGCCGCCTTCTCCTGGGCCCTTTCGGAGGAGGAACGTCTCTTCGAAGAGGCCGAGCGGCGCTACAGGAAGGGAGACTACCAATTCGCCTTTTCGCGTTATGAGAAGCTCATTAGCGAGTATCCCAATTCCGATTACAGCGCCGATGCCCATTTTCGCAAGGGGGTAATTCTCTTTCGCATGGGAAGAGTCGAATCGGCCGCGGCCTCCCTCGAAAGGGTGAGCAGCCGCTACGCCTACACCCGATTCGCCCCCCTTATCCCCTTTTGGCGGGGGGCAGCAGCCTATGCCCTCGAGGAGATCGAAAGCGCCCTCGGCTTTTTCGACGGCTACATGGAGGCGAACGACCAATCCTATAGGGAAGAGACGCTTCTCTACATCGCCCTCTGCCGCCGGCGGCTCGGAGAAGAAGAAAAGGCGCTGAACAGACTGAGGGAGATTTCCGAGGATGCAGGAGACCTTTTCGACCGGCCGGAAGCCTTTCGTCTCTATGCCGTTCTTCTTCTGGAAACGGGACGCAGCGAGGAACTCTTAGAGGTTCTTCAAACGGTGCCGACGGCGGAGGCGGATGAAGAGCTGAAAAACCGCCTCACCCTCTACAAGGCCGAGGCTCTCTCCGCGACGGGAAGAGCCGAGGAGGCGGAGGAGCTCTATTTAGCTCTCCTGGAAGCTCCGGCGGAAATCTCCCTGCCTGCCTACCGGCACCTCTTCAAGGTCTACCTCGAAGAGGGGCGTGAGCAGGAGAGCCGGGAGATCTTGGATGCCGCGCAAAGCGCTCTCTCCGGCCGACCGAAGCTTCTCAACGAATTCTTCCTCCGGGTAGCCATTGCGGCGCATCGTCAGCAGGAGTACGAGCTGGCCGAGAGTTACCTTCGCCGGATATGGAGAAGTCTGCCTATGGAGGAGGTCGATCCCCTCGTTCCCCTCTATCTCTCCTCCGCAGTGGAGCGGAACGCCGGTCCGGCCGCCGCTTTTGAGCTGTTAGAAGACTATATAGAGACAGATGCCGATTCCCTGGAACGAGAAAGCCGAGAACTCCTGCTTCTCTCCGCCCTCCGTTTGGCGTCGGAGGCCGAGAGGTGGAAGGATGCTGAGCTCTACGGTAACCGTTTTCTGCAGGACTATGCCGATTCGGCCTTTGCCGGTAAGGCATCTTACCTCTATGCGGCGGCTCTTCAGCGGCTCGGCAGGCCGCGAGAAGCCCTTGCCGTCCTTTCGGAGGTGAGCAGAAAACGGGAAGAAGGCTCCTTCTACGACGATATTACCCGCCTCTTGTCGCGGGTGCGGATGGATTTAGGCAATTGGGAAGAGGCAAAGATGGTGCTGCGGGAATATCTCCCCCTGCATCGAAAAGATCCCGGTGTCTACGTTGACCTGATGCGAGCGGCCTTTTCCCTGAAAGACTGGGAGGATGTCGTCGCCTGGTCGGATGTAATGAGAAAGGAGCTGCCCGATTTAGAGAAGGACGAGCCGAAGGCCTACGTGCAGATCTCCTACATCGAGGGGCTCTCACGGCTTGCCGGGGGAGAGTATCTGCGGGGGACCGAAATTCTCGACGGTTTGCTGGGCAAAGATGAGCGCTCCGGAGCCGGGCAGGCCCTTCTCGGGATGGAAGAGATCGTCCCCCAGGTACTGTTTTTCGCCGGATGGGGGTTCTATCGGCAGGCCGAGTACGTGGCCGCCGTCGACCGTTTCAGCCGGCTCACAGAAGACTACCCAAGCCATCCACGCGCCGATGAAGGGAGATACCTCATCGGCTGGTCCGCCTTTGCCGATGAACGCTACGACAGAGCCGAGGCAGCCTTCGCCGAATATGCGAAGCATGCCGAGCGGGAGAGCGGCCGGATGAAGGGGCTCTACATGCACGGCAAGAGTCTCTCGCTCGACGGAAGGGTCGAGGAGGCCCTCAGCGTCTATCGCCAGGTTTTCGAAGAGGGAGAGAGAAGTGAGGTTGCCGACGATGCGCTGTTTGAATATGCGGCCCTTCTCTCCGGCGCGGGAACGATAGAAGAATCGGCGGCTACCTATCTCCGTCTCTTCCGGGAGTACCCGCGCAGTACTCTCGCCGAGGAGGCGCTCTACCGCAGAGGGGAGCTTTTTCTCCGGGAGGGCGAGTACGCTGCCGCGCGGGAGGCCTACTACGAGCATCGCAGTCGATTTTCCAAGGGTGAGCTGACCGACGTATCTCTCTACTGGGGGGCTTACGCGGCGAGAAAGAGCGGAGAACCCTATGGGGCCATTCTCCTCCTCGAACGGCTGGTGGAGCAGTTTGCCGACAGCTCGGTGCATGCCGACGGCCTGCGGGAACTCGCCGAGCTCTATGAAGAACAGGGCGAATACGAGAAGGCCGTGAGGTATTACACCCGCCTTCGCTCGCTCTATCCCTCAGAGGCGAAGAAGAGCGCAGTCGAACGACGTATCGATACGATCAGAGGCATCTTGGACGGAAAGGGTCCTCGAGAGGCGGAACTATCGGCAATCGTCGAGCAAAAGGGATTCGATACAAGGGACGGCCGGCAGGCGGCGGTCGATCTTGCCTCTCTCTACCTCAATACCTATACGGAGAAGAGAAGCGAGCTCCGCCGCAGGGCCATCGAGCTCCTCGAGGAGGTGATGGAAAGAAAGGCAGCAGACCCGCGGACTGCGGCCCGGGCACAGTACGTGTTAGGTGAACACTACCGGAGGGACGGCGCTCCCGCCGAAGCGGCGGGAGCCTACGCGCAGGCCGCAGTTCTCGCACGAGGCGACGATGATTTTACCGCGATGTCGATGTACATGGCGGCGAAGTCTGCTCTCAAGGCGGGAAGCCAATCGGATGCCCGCAGAATGGTAAGGACTCTCGAAGCCGAATTTCCCGACTCTCAGTGGGCCGATGAGGGAAGGAGTTTGTTAAAATGATGAGCCACGATCTAGCTATTCGAATCCCGGGACGGGGCATTTCGCAGCTCGGACTCCTCTTCTCCCTCGCCGCCCTTCTTTTTCTTCTTGCAGCCGCTCCTCTATCGGGACAGGAGACCGGATCAGACGGTGACGGAGATGCGGCGGGGATCGAGGCCCCGACGGTGATCTTCGAATACGAGTCTCCCGAACAGCGGGATATAGATGCTCTGCTTCCGGACGAAGAAGCACTGCAGCTCAGCGAGATAGAAATCCCCCTTCCGGAGGCCGAAGAATTAGAGGCGGGATCCCTCTCCGTACCCGGCGTACCTCCCGTGGCTATGGTCGGTCCGGGAGCCGGCGCAGGGGCCTTCTACAGCGAGGGGAGAATAGGAATCGGCGCCGACAAGCACCTGCTCGGCGATATCGCCCTTTACAAGAGGGGGGAGGGACCGCATTTCTCCGTCGGCTTTATCCACGAGGGGACGGACGGCTACGGCGGTGAGGCTTCGGGAAGCGGCTACTTTCATCGCAGCGACACCCTTCAGGCAGCTCTACGGACGGAGACCGAGGAGAGAGAGCTCGATATAGACGGAAGATACCGCGAACAAGAGACGGGGATGCAGGACTTTGCCGACGCCTCCTCGCTTATTCACCGCTTCGCCCGTGCGGGGACGGGACTGGATTTTGCCCTGGGAGAGCATCTTCTCAGCCAGATAGATTTTCGTGCCCACTACGTTTCCCGCATTACCGCGGGACTGGGGGGAAGCGCTTCCTATTCCGACCCTCTGGACGAGTGGCTGCTCAGCCCGTCCGCCGCCCTCCGATATGGAACGAAGTGGGGCGGATTGCGGCTTGTTGGAAACTACGACTACTATCAGGGCAGCGGGGAGGAGACCTTTCAGAGTATCGGCGGTTTTTTCGGCTTCGATCTCTTTCTTGCCTCACTCGATATTGCCTCTCAGGCGGGGATTCTCTGGGACGAGGAGGAGGACCTGCTGTTTCCCTTCTCGCTGCGGATAGAGGGGATGGCCGGTGAACTCTTTCATTTTCGTCTCGATGGGGGATATAAAACCGAAAGAACGACGTACCTCGATCTCTGGGAACGATATCCCTTTCTCGACGCGGCCGAAGGTCTTCCGCTGAGCCACGGGTGGTATACCGAGGCCGCTGCAGGGGGAAGTGTCGGCCGCTCCTTCGATTGGGGTTTCCGTTCGGGCTTCGAGATGAGGGAGAACGCCGTCTCACCGGCGGATCTCTCACGGAGAGACTCCGCTGACGGGCTGTTCAGCCTAAGGGTCGACGATGCGGCGATGCTGAATGCCGGATCGACTTTCGGCTATCTTCCCGTAGAGGGGCTCAGATTCTCCTTCTCCTGGGACGGAGAGTTTCTGGAGGAAACGGTGATACCGGAGGGCAGGCACCGCTTTTCTGCGGGACTGGACCTGGAGGAGCCTGAGGGAAGCTACGGAGGCAGTTTCGACGCCGCTTACGCGGTGGAACCGACCAGCGATCTTCCCGTGCTCGACCTGGGCGCCTATTACCGCTTGTCGGAGGGGGTCTTGCTGAGGCTCGAGTGGAGCGATATGCTGGCCCCTCTGTCGGAGGGGGGAAGAAACACCTGGGGAGAGTATATGGACCCGGGAATGCTGCTGCGAATAGTCACGGAGATATCACTATAAATTGAAAGGAAGGAAGTAAGACCATGGCACTACTAATCGAAAAGGGCGGGCTCATCATGATTCTCATCTTCATATTGGCCTTCGTTGCGACGGTGATTATCGTCGAGCGTCTGCTCTTTTTTCGGAAGATACGAATCGACGAAAACACGATGATCGAGCGGCTCAAATCGGCCCTGCAGAAAAAGCATTACGACGAGGCGATAAACATTTGCGAGAACAATCCTTCGCCGGTCTCCAAGCTCATGAAGGTGGGGATCGAGCACCGGGAATACGGGCCGGCGGAGATCAAGGACGCGATTATGTCTTCGGCGAATCTGGAAATACCGATGCTCGAACGGTATCTCACCACCTTGGGAACCATCGCCCATATATCACCGCTTCTGGGACTCCTCGGTACGGTAACGGGAAACATCAAGGCTTTCGGAGTCCTCGGTGAATTCGGTTCGGTCGGCGATCCCTCTCTCCTCGCCTCGGGAATATCCGAAGCCCTGCTCACCACCGCCGCGGGCATCGCCGTCTCCATTCCGGCGATCACCTTCTACAATTTTCTCGTGAACAAGGTGAATCATATTATTATGCGCCTGGAAAACAGGGTGAACGACATGGTCCTTCTTCTCGGAGAGGAGACTGAGTAATGAAATTCAAAAGAAGGCTCAAGCCCACTGCCACGGTAGAGCTGGTGCCGATGATAGACGTCGTTTTCCAGCTGGTGGTCTTCTTCATGGTATCGAGTACCTTCATTCTCACCCCCGGAATCTCTCTCACCCTCCCCGAATCTTCCACCGCCGAACCGGTGGTAATGGGGAAGCTCATCGTCACCATCGTCTCCGAAGAGGAGATCTATCTCAACAAGGAGCGCTATTCACTGGAAGGGCTTGATGAGGCTCTGGAGGACCTGAGGGAGCGGCAGGAAAGAGGCGAGATCCGTACCGTCGTGGTGGAGGGAGACCGGAGTGTCTCCTACAGTCTGATGGTGAAGACCCTCGACAGCCTCCGCAGGGGCGGTTTCGAGGGAGTGAATCTGCGGATGAATGACGAGGGGGGCTGATGTTTTCCGATAGACTGATACCGGGAAAAGAGGGGGACCGCCTGATCGTCAGCGTCGTTTTGGCGCTGCTCATCCAGGGGATTCTCGCCCTGCTTCTCGGTTTCATAGAATGGAATGCCGACTCCGGTCTCGCCCAGACCTACGGGCCGGTAGAGGTCCGCCTGACCGATATCCCCGCACCCCTGCTTCCCGAGAAGCCGAAGGAGCCCGAGCTGCCGGCACCGTCTCCCTCCCCGGCCGGTGCTGCGGCCGCCGCGGCGGCAGCACCGCGTGTTCCGGCCCCGGCCCCGAAGCCGGCGCCT
>CAZQNO010000063.1:0-15039 GCA_964594775.1 uncultured Spirochaetaceae bacterium | reverse complement strand
TCGCTCTCAGCGAGTATCTATTGCCTATCCCGCATGATTTGAACCACTATGTACGAAATACGGGCACTTTGTTCTCTACGGATTCACCCACCCGGGAAGCGATAAGATTCATACGGTCGTGGTAAAGGGGGAAGTTGCGGAGAAAGTGGAGTGCCCCGTCCGGGTGCACTCGGAGTGCCATACCGGTGATGTGTGGGGTTCACTTCGCTGCGATTGCGGAGAGCAGCTGGATGCGGCCCTGCGTTATATATCGGAGCAGGATTTTGGGGCGGTTATCTATCTCAAGCAGGAGGGGCGGGGTATAGGGCTGCACAACAAGCTGCTGGCCTATGCTCTGCAGGACCGCGGTTTGGACACGGTCGAGGCAAATGAGCAGTTAGGGCTTCCCGCCGAAGCACGAAACTACGCCGATGCCGCCGAGATCATACGCCGTTTAAAAATACACTCGGTGGTCCTGCTGACCAATAATCCGGATAAACTCAGCAAGTTGAGCCGGGAGGGTATCCGCATAAGCCGTCGTGAACCTCTGATTATTCAGCCGAATCCCCACAGCCGCCGCTATCTCAACACGAAAAAGCTAAAGATGAACCATCTTATTTAGACGGGTGTAGACGAGCCGTTTTATTCGAGCTGCAGCAGCACCGGACAGTGGTCCGAACCTGTCACCTCGCTGCGGATCTCAGAACTCTTTACTCTCTCCGAAAGGGCCCCGTCCACGCAGAAATAGTCGAGTCTCCAGCCCACATTCCGTTCTCTTCCCCGGGTCCGGTAGGACCACCAGGTGTAGTTTCCCCCTTCCGTGTTGAAGAGCCGGAAGGTGTCTACGTAGCCTGAGCCGAGGTAAGTGCTCATCCATTCCCGCTCCTCTGGAAGGTAGCCGGGATTACCCTCGTTTTCTTTCGGACGGGCCAGGTCTATCGGCTTATGGGCGATGTTGAAGTCGCCGCAGACGATGACACTCTTTCCCTCCTCTGCCAGGGAGTTGCAGAGTTGCAGGACGGCGTCACAGTAGCCCAGCTTGTAGTCGAGGCGGGCCCCCTCGCTCTGGCTGTTGGGAAAGTAACCGTTTAACAGGACGAAGTCTTTGTATTCCGCCACGAGGGCCCGACCCTCTCTGTCGAACTCGGCGATGTCGAGCCGTTGGACTGAGAGGGGTTTCTCTTTGCTGTAGGTGACGACGCCGGAGTATCCGCCCTTTTCGGCGGAGCTGAAGTAGGAGCTGTAGCCCTCCGGCGAGAGGAGCTCTTCGGTGAGCTGTTCGGGCTTGGCCTTGGTTTCCTGCAGACAGACGATGTCCGCGTTCTCTTTTGCCATGTAGTCCAGGAGGCCCTTCTTGTGGGCCGCCCGGATGCCGTTGACGTTCCAGGATACGATGCGTGTACTCATGTTCTTTAGGGTAGCGGAAAAAGCGGACCGCGGCAAGTTTATCGTACGATCCGGTCCCCTCGGGAAAACTCACCGCCAGGCCCTCAGCGAGCGGATGAATTTCATTACCTCAAGGGCGTTCAGAGCCGAGGAGCGGGGCAGGTGTTCGGCCTCGCGCAGGCAGCGCACGGCGTCGGCGATCATGCCGGAGAAGTAGCCGGTTTTTATCGGCGGCGCCGGGGCCTCCGGATCCGGTTCTAAGGAGCGGTAGCCCTCGTAGTAGGGGCTTTCGACGCTCCGTTCGAAAGAGTACACCCCGTTTCCCAGCCGTATGCGGCCTCTTTCGAAGGCCAGCTCCAGTTCAAAGATCAGGTGGTCCCGCTGGGACCCTACTTCAATACACACGGGAATGCCGAGTCTGCCTGCCCGCTCCCCCTCTGAGGAAAAAGGAGACCGCCGGAGCCGCCCCATCAGGAATGCTGAGTTTTTATTGCCCCGCATCGAGCCGAATCGTCGGTTCAGCCGAAGAGTTCCTCCGCTTACGAAGGATATTGCATCGAGTAGATGGGTGCCGTCGTGCAGGAGAACCTCCCGCCGGGGAAGGCGGGAGCCGAAACAGAGGGTCCCCTTTACCGAGAGGAGACTTCCGTAGCGGCGGGACTCGACAGCTTTCCGTGCCTCGATGTAGTCCCTAGAGTAGCGGCGTTCGTGGTTTACGAGGATTTTCGCCCGGCCGCTTCTGTGCAGGCGGGCGATTGCCCGGGCATCCCGCAGGCTCCTTGCCAGGGGCTTTTCACAGAGGACTACCGGAACCCCGGCGGAAACGGCCTCCTCGCAAAGTCGTCGATGGCTTTCCGGGTAGGTGGCTATTACTACAATATCCGGACGGCTCTTTGCAAGCAGCTCTGCGGAGTCTTGGTAAACCTCGACCCGCCAATCCTCTCTAAAGCGTCTCCGGGCCTCTGCGTCGATGTCGCAGCCGGCGACCAGCAGCGCATCGGGGTCGGCAGCGATTGCGCCGGCGTGGGTGCAGGGTTTTTCCCGCAGGGTGTCTTCCTCCAGAGTGGAGGCGATGCGGCCGAGGCCCACGATGGCGCAGCGGGCGGCGGGTCTGCCGCCGCCGTACCGGTCCCCATGATGGCCTCCGGCCGGTCCGAAATTCCTCCGGCTCAAAGCGGCTCTCCTTCCGCCGCGGTTTTCTTTCTCTTTGCCAGGTCGCGTCGGTAGAGAAAATAGCCCGGGCTGAGGGCAAAGAAGACGAGGAGCTTTTTCGGCGCGTTGCGATATATCTCGTCGGGAACCTTTCCCGTGTGGAGAGCGTGGCGAACGTAGGCCAGAGCAGCTCTGATCTTTCTTGCCAGGGGAATAGGGAGGCCAAGCTGTTCCATGAAGAAGAGCGCACTCGCGGCGGGTCCCCGCAGACTCATCTCAAGGGGAGGAAAGGCGCGGTCCGCCGCCTTCGAGAGCTCGTTCTCATGGACCGTTACCAAAGGCTCGTTCACGTAACGGGTGAGGTAGCGCATGCCGATGCGGTTGAGCACGAGGCCCTCGGGACAGTACCGCTCTCCGGCGAACTCGGGATAGGGCTGTTTCTTCATTACTGCTGTCCGCTGAAAACCCCAGCTGCGGCCGCCGATGCCGTAGCGTCCCTCGGATTCGAAGTAGGTGGAGTCGAAAGGGCTCGAGGGAAACTTCTCGCCCCTGATGGTGCCGTCGGGCTCTTGGGAGAGTCCGGCGACGGAGGAAAAGTAGGGCCGCTCGCTCATCGGTATGCTGTGCCAGCGGCGCTGCAAAAGGCTGAGACTCCCCGGAAGGAGTTCCTCATCGCTTCTCAAAACGACGAAGAAAGACCCCCTCGACTCGTCGACGGCCCTGTTTACCGCTGTATGCAGACCTCGGTGTTTTTTCTTTCTGAGCACACGGACCTCGAAGGAGGGGCGGTGCTCAAAGAGGAGCGCCCGGACCCTTCGGTCTGTCTCCTCATCGCTGCCGTCTTCGACGATGAGCCATTCGAAATCTCGAAAAGACTGCGCCTCGAGACTCTGTAAGAGACGCGGGAGTGACGCTGCTCTGCGGTAAAGAGGGGTGCAGATGGTGAAGGTAAGCTCTCGTTCCATAGACCGACTATTGTACATCCTCAAAAAAGATTTTCACCCGCGTTCCCCCTCCGCTTTCGGCGTATTAAAAAAAGTGCGTACGTCGAGATAGAGTTCATCCACGTCGAAAGAGAGCAAATGCCCCGCGGGGATCATCATGTGGGTATACAGTATAGTCGCTCAACCGCGCTTTCGCCAGTGGGCTTTGTCCGGCACCCCGTCTTCGGTACAGAGAGAATTGCTGGAAACCGCTGTTTTCTCCTTGAGAGAATAGGCAAAAGAGAATAAAATAGCAAAAATCTTTTCTGGGAGGGGGAGAGGAAGGGGGATACGGTATTTACGATAGTGTTTCCGACGGCAAACGATACAGAGGAATAAGAAGCGATGTCAAAAAGAGTTCTCATCGTAGAGAGCGGAAAAAGCAAGAGCTGTACTCCCATAGAGGCTGCGGCCGGCGGGCTCACCCGGCGCGGATTCGACGTAAAATCTGTACAAGGGGCGAAGTCCGCCTTCGAGCGCTTGGATGCCGACCCGTCCATTTCCCTCGTCCTCCTCTGCATCGAAGCAGGAGGCGGAAGGGATGGAGCAGAAACGGCACGCCTGATCCTCTCACGGCGGGAAGTACCCCTCATCTTCCTTGTCGATTCTGGGGATCCCGATTTCGAGAGTGAGCTGAAGGGGATCCCCGCCTACGGTTGTCTTCCCGTCGATACAGGAGAAAAGATGCTGGCTGCGGCGACAGAGATGGCCCTCTCCCTTTCGGAGAAGCGGAGCGAGGAGGGGCTCGAAGAGGTCCATTTTCTCGCCGAAACCGCATTCGAGTTCATCGATCCGCGGGCAGGGAGGATAGGAGAAGACAAGCGGAGGATCTACACCTACATCGCCGAGAAGCTCCGCCGTCTCAATCCCAAAGCAATTGTCATCGTCAACTCCATCCACAAAGAGAAGCAGCTGCTGAGAAACGAGGCCCTCGTCGGCGTCGGCAGCGGTATGAAGAAAATCATCGAGCATCTCGGATTCGATCCGCTGGGAAGCAGCTATCCCATCGATGAGAGTCTCGCGAACTTGGAGAGCGGAAGGATCGATGAATTCCATGAAGGGATCCACGGTTTGAGCTTCGGAAAAATCCCAAAGGCCGTGGCGAAAGGCGTCGAACGGCTTTTAAATATTGGCCGGATCTACGGCATCGGCTTCATCATCGACGGGGAGATCTACGCGAATGCCGTTATGCTCTTTTCCCGCGGGGAGGATATCCGGCATCGAGAGACGGTACAGGCTTTTACCCGGCAGGCCTCCATCGCCCTTAAGAGGGGAAAGATAGAGGACGCCCTCTTCAACAGCCGGCGGCAATTGCAGCTCTTTATCGATTCGAGCCCGGATTTCTTCTTTCTCAAGGACACGAAGCTCCGTTATCTGCTCTGCAACAATGCCAATGCCGCATTCTTCGGCAGAGACGTAACGGAGATCATCGGAAAGACCGACTATGATCTGATGGACCGCAGAGCCGCAGCGGAGTGTGAAAAGAGCGATCGGCAGGCCATCGAGGAGAAGGCTTGGGTCCTGTATACCGAGCATGCGGGCGGGCGCGTCTTCGAGACACGCAAGTTTCCGGTGCTGCAGGACGGCGAGGTCACCGGGATTGCCGGAATAATCCGCGACGTGAGCGAGCTGCGGGAAAAAGAGAGAAAGCTCACCCGGGCTCTGAAGGAGAAGGATTTCTTGATGCGTGAGCTCAATCACCGGGTGAAAAACAACCTCTACATAATCACCTCTCTTATCAGGTTGAAGATGAAGGAGCTCGAAGACGAGGTGGATCTCTCCGATATCATACATCAGATCGACGCGATCGGGCTTGTTCATGAAAAGCTCTACCGCAGTGACGATATTGGTCACATCAGCATGCGGGAATACGTCGAGGCGCTTCTGGACTCCCTCTTCGGATCGCTCGCCGCCGGCAGGGTCAGGCTCGAGATCAACATCGAAGACATCGTTCTCTCGAGCGATGTCGCCGTTCCTCTCGGATTGATTATCAACGAGATCGCGACGAACGCCCTCAAACACGGTTTCAATGATGAGGCGGAGGCGGTATTCGGTTTCGATTTCAAGGCAGATGCGGCGGCACAACGCTACCTGCTTCGACTCTCCAACAGCGGCAGGCCCTTCCCCGAAGAAACAGATGTCCAGCGGCCGCAGACCCTCGGATTGTGGCTCATCACCTCGCTGGTGAAGCAGCTGGACGGAAAACTGGAACTGCAGCGCAGCCCGCAGCCGACATTTCACCTACAGATTCCCATGAGCGGGGAAAGCGGACAGGATTAGTTGCAAAGCCCATAACCGGGCTCGTTCAGCATTCTGTCTGTTTTCCTTGCTTTGACTGCTTCTTTACCTTACGCTTATATACGATAAAAAGATAATTATGCGGGTGCAAGGACGAAGGAGAAAGCATGGAAAAATTAGATGTATGCATAATCGGCACAGGTACTGCCGGCGAGACCGCGGCGGGTGAGCTGCTTAAACAGAATGAGGGGCTGCGCATAGGCATAGCCGATGAACGGCCCTACGGCGGCACCTGCGCCCTGCGGGGCTGCCAGCCGAAGAAATTTCTCGTGGTGCCCGCCCATGCGGCCCTCGAAGCCCGGGCGCTTACCGAACGGGGATTCCGATCGGCACCGCAGCTCGACTGGGCGGTTATGCAGGAGTCGCTGCATAATTTTACCGACGCGGTGCCCGCGAGCACGAGAGATAATCTGGAGAGGCAGGGGATAGTCTGCTTCTCCGGCCGCTGCGAGTTCCTCTCTCCCCGGGAACTGAAGTGCGGAGAGGAGACGATACACGCCGATACGTTCATCATTGCTGCCGGCGCTCGCCCGCGGCCCCTGCCGATCCCCGGAGCTGAATATGCCGTTTCCAGCGATGAGTTTCTCTCCCTCGAGCGCCTTCCGCAGCGCATTGTCTTTATCGGCGGCGGGTACATCTCTATGGAGTTCGCCTATGTTGCTTCGGCTCTGGAGTCTTCGGTGACCGTGCTTCAGCGCGGCAGCCGCATCATGGAGCGCTTCGATGCGGATATGACGGCGGTCCTCGAAGACGCCTGCAGCACGAAGGGAATCGATATCCGCACCGAGGTCAATCCGGTAGAACTGCGAATGGAAGATCCGCAGACGTGCTCGGTCGTGCTCGAGGGCGGCGGCCAGGTAGAAGCAGACCTCGTGGTGGCCGGTATCGGACGGGTGCCGAATATTGAGAACCTGGGATTGGAGAGCGCGGGGGTATCCTGCGACAGTCGCGGCATAAAAACCGATGAGTACATGCGCACATCGCAAAAGCATATCTTCGCGGTCGGAGACTGTGTACAGGGAATACAGCTTTCGCCCGTGAGCGATCTCGAGGCCAGAACCGCCGCCCGGAACATCGTGAAACCGGAGAGTGAGGCCGCCGTCATCGACATCCTGCCGAGCGTCGTCTTCACCTACCCGCAGCTCGCCGCAGTGGGAATGGACGAGAGAAGTGCGAAAGAGAAGAAGAATGTACGCGTCGTGACCGGTTCGGGGGCCGGCTGGCCGAACTACAAAAGACTCAACGAGACTCATGTGGGCTACAAGGTCATCATCGATGAAGATGCGGGAACCGTGCTCGGCGCGCATCTGGTTGGGCCGCATGCGGGTGAGCTGATCAACCTCTTCGCGCTGGCAATAAAGAAAAAGATCCCCGTCGAAGAACTGCGGGAGCTGCCCTGGGCATACCCGACCTACATCGCCGATATAAAGTACATGTTCGGGTAATAATACCCAAGCTTCGTACCACTAGAAAAATTCGCATATTGATAAGGGGTTTCGTATATGATGAAACATACCGGCATGCGTGTTCTCTACTTTCGCTATCTCGGCCGTGAACTGCTGCAGCCGGTCAACTACCTCATAGCCCTCGGCATTGGGCTGCTCATTCTCACTCTGCAGGGCAGCTCGCCGTTTGCCTCTGTCGTTCCCTATCTCGTCCCCGTCTTTGTTCAAGCTTTTTCAAAGTCCTATGTAAAGTTTACCGGCCGCCACAAGGACATGCTTCTCTCTCTGCCGGGGCGCCGGAGCGATCCGGCCTTTCTCATGGAAGCGGACGGGGCTATACTCCTTTCGGCAGGGAAAACACAGGAAGATTTCAGTAGACGAGGATTACAGAATATCGGTGACCTTCTCGACAAGGAAGGGAAAGCGAGGGTCATGCGATGTGTTGCGGAGGAAAAAGAGGAATGCGGACCGGTCGAGTGCTACTCACCCCCCTTTAACAAGTGGTACTCGATAAAAACGGGAAAAAGCCGGGACTGCAGCACCTTTCTCGTGTGGCTCGAGGACATTACTCCCCGGCGGCAGCTCGATGAGAAGCTCTCGAAAATCAGGGACTTCAGCGACAGCTTGATCACCGACCTATCGGAACTCATCGAGGAAGATACGAGTTTTCTCCGTCTCGCTCGGCTCATGCTCGAACTCGACTACGAGGGGGTATTTATCGCCTCCGCCTCCGATGAGGGGCTCAAGGGACGGGTCTACCGGCGGCCTGCGGACGGCGGTGAGGGACTGCAGATGTCCGAGCTGCTGCATATTTCGAAGGAATCGGATGCCCCGATATGGCTCTCCCGCCGCAAGGGCCGGATGTTCTACGACGAGGCCGGCATCGGAGGGAGTTCCGGCAATATCTACGGCGAGAAAGAGTTCGGCAGGGTCTACCCCTTCGATGCGCGGGTCGTGCGCTTCATCGGCTCACCTATTGGCAGTTTCATCAACTACCACGAGGGGGACGTTTCGATCATCGCCTTCAACCTGAACCGGCCGATTTCCTCCGGCGACCTCCTTGCGATGGAGGTTCTGATCAACAGCGCCAGGTCGGTGAGTTCCCTCATATCCCTCGCCTCTGAGAACGAACAGAAGTTCCTGCAATCGGTGACCGGTCTCTGCGCCGCTGCCGAGTACAGCGACGAGATCACCGGCATGCACATTCTCCGGGTCAACGAGTACTCGCGTCTGCTCGCCGAGAAGGTCGGAATGGCGAAGAAGGGGCAGAATAACATAGGCCAGGTGGCGGCGATGCACGACATAGGAAAGGTCGCCATTCCGCATCTGATAAAGCTCGAACGCGCCTTTACTCCCGAGGAACGAAAGGAGATGGAAATGCACACCGTCTACGGGGCCCAGATCATCGAAAAGATGATGACCTGCTGCGCCTCCACCGAACCTCGCCTGGCAATGGCCTACGAAATCGCTCTCAACCATCATCAGATGTACAATGGCGGCGGCTATCCTCCGGTCATTGACGAGAGCGGGCGGCGCGGCGACATGACGAGCAAGACCCGCAGCGACTATGACGCGCTGCGGCCTGCCAAAGGCCCGGAGATCCCGCTGACCGCCAGGATCGTCTCTTTAGCCGATACCTACGACGCCTTGCGTTCGACCCGGCAGTATAAGGCCGGCATGAGCCACGAAAAAGCGCTGGAGATCATCCGGGTGGACGACCGCAGCGGCCTGAAGGGGGAGGAACGTTTCGGCTCGGACCTCATCTCTCTTTTCGCGCAGCACCACGAGAAGTTTGCAAAAATCTACGATGAAATGCAGGGATAGAGCGCTGCCGCCTCAAACAATCATGTTGACGCGTACCTGCCCCCGTACCGAATGGCATGGAGGGGACAGGCCTTTGCGCAGGAGAAGCAGGCGAGACATTGTGAATTATCGAACCTGCGAGAGCTTTAAGCCCCCGCCATAATGGCCTCGACGTCTGCCTTGACCTCCCCTATCGGCTTGATGTCGAAATTTTCCACCAGCACCTTTACCACATTCTCCGAAAGGAATGCCGGCAGGGTGGGGCCGAGCCTGATGCCCTTGAAGCCGAGATACAGCAGAGCCAGGAGAACGATGACCGCCTTCTGTTCGTACCAGGCGATGTCGAAGGAGAGGGGGAGATCGTTGACATCCTCCAGCTCGAATACTTCTTTCAGCTTCAGGGCGATAACCGCAAGCGAATAGGAGTCGTTGCACTGCCCGGCGTCCAGGACCCTGGGTATGCCGCCGATCTCTCCCAGGCCGAGCTTGTTGTAGCGGTACTTCGCGCAGCCGGCGGTGAGGATGACCGTGTCCTCCGGCAGCTCTCTTGCCACGTCGGTAAAGTAGCTTCGGCTGCCGTGGCGGCCGTCGCAGCCGGCCATCACCACGAAACGCCGTATCGCCCCGCTTTTTACCGCCTCGACGATTTTTTCGGCCAGCTGCATCACCTGGTGATGGGCAAATCCGCCAACGATCTCTCCCGTCTCCAGTTCTGTGGGAGGCCGGCAGCCCTTGGCCTGTTCGATTACCGCCGAAAAGTCCTTGCTGCCTCCCTCCGGCCGGTCGGGAATATGGGCAATGCCGGGATAGCCGGCGGTGTTGGTGCTGTAGATACGTTCTCTGTAGCTGTCTTTGACCGGGGTAATGCAATTAGTGGTCATGAGGATGGGGCCGTTGAAGGCCTCGAACTCCTTGTTCTGCTTCCACCACGAGCTCCCATAGTTGCCGACGAAGTGCTCGTACTTCTTGAAGGCGGGGTAGTAATTCGCCGGAAGCATCTCCCCGTGGGTGTAGACGTCTACTCCCGTCCCTTCAGTCTGCTCCAGGAGCTCCTCCATGTCTTTGAGATCATGTCCGGAGATGAGAATTCCCGGATTCTTGCGGACTCCGAGTTCGACCGTGCTGATCTCCGGATTGCCGTAGGTCTCGGTGTTGGCGCTGTCCAGAAGCTTCATCGCGGTGACCCCGTGCTCTCCCGTTTCCATCACCAGGGCGATAAGATCATCCACCGAGAGCTCCTCGGTGGTCTTTGCCAGGGCTCTCATTACGAAGCGGTAGAGATCGAGGTCTTCGTAGCCGAGGATCTTTGCGTGGTCGGCGTAGGCGGCGATTCCCTTGAGGCCATAGACCACCAGCTCCCGCAGGGAGCGTATGTCCGGATCTTCGGTGGAAAGGACTCCGACTTCGGCGGCCTTCGATAGATAATCGTTCCATCCGTCTGCCCCGCCGGGGAATCCGATTTTACTTAGATCCTCCGGACGGAGGCCGGCTTTCTCGGCATGGCGGTCTCTCAGTTGGAATGCCGCCGAAATTTTCGCGGTGACGGCATCCGGATCGAAGTTGGCGTTGGTGATCGTGATAAAGAGTCCTTCCTGGATGAAGCGGCCGGCTTCCCTCAGGTCCTCTTCGGGAAGGCCGGCCCTCTGGTGGACGAGGGCGATACCCTTCAAAGCGTAGATCAACAGGTCCTGCAGTTTGGCGGTGGTCTCGTCCTTTCCGCAGACCCCCTTTACCGTGCAGCCCTTGTTGCCCGCCGTTTCCTGACATTGAAAACAAAACATCGACATATTTCTGCCTCCTTGTGTGCTGTTTGTCCTTCTTAGCAACAAGCTATTACAAAGAGGGAAATCGGGCGGTAACATATGTTACGGTTCTTTGTTTTTTTCTCAATTAAAGGTAAAATCGAACTATGGATGCTGCGGTTTATCGGGCCCTCGCTTTTTCTTCGCTTTTTCGCGGTCTCGATGAAGTGGAATTATCCGGCTTGATTGAGACAAAGAATTTCCTGGTTCGGTCTTATCACCGCGGCGCGATCATCGCCTTTCGAGGCGACCGCTACGAAGAACTGTGGATTGTCGCGGAGGGCCGGCTTCGGGCGGAGTTCCAAAACCATCGCGGCAAGGTCCTTAAGGTGGAATCCCTCAAGGTCAATGAACTGGTGGCCTCTTCCGTCCTCTTTGCCGCGGATCCCTGTCTTCCCGTGACCCTCATCGCCGAGGAGGACTCGAAGCTCTTTGGAGTGACAAGGCCCTCCCTCTCCCGCGAATTTTCCCGGCTCTGTAAAGAAAAAATCATCGGGCGGGAGGGTCATATCGTTCATTTTCTTGATCGAGAGGCCCTCGCGGATATTATCGACTCTCCCTGAGTACCTCGATGTAGCGTCTTAGGTAGGCCGGGAGATCGGGAGGGCGCCGGCTGGAGACCAGATTGTCGTCGACGACCACCTCCTCATCTATCCATTCCGCTCCGGCGTTTTCCATATCGTCTTTTATGGCGGGGGTGGAGGTGACTCTGCGACCGTTGAGAATTCCGGCGGATATCGTTACCCATCCGGCATGGCATATCTGACCTATCGGCTTTTTCGCATCGTTCATGCTTTGTACCGCGGCGAGAACGGCGGGAAAACGACGAATTTTGTCGGGGGCCCAGCCGCCGGGGATGATCATGCCGGCGTACTCACCTGCCGAGATCTCGTTGTAGGATATGGCCGCTTCGGCGGGAACGCCGTACTTCCCGTGGTAGACCGTGCCTTTCTCCTCTCCGGCAAGGACGACATCGAAACCCTCCTCTCTCAGGCGGATTACCGGGTACCAGAGTTCTAGATCTTCAAAATCTTCGTGTAGTACTGCGAGAATTTTCTGCATAGTAACTTCCTCCTCGTTGGGCATAAGATACTAAGAGCGGAGGAGGAAGGCAAAAGGGGCCCGCCCGATACGAGTGGTACGGGCGGGCCCATGCACTATGTGCGTGGCTCCGGAAGTCTATGTGCTTTGTTGCAGTCTATCTGCGTCCGCCCCGAGCGCCGGGACCCGTTTGGTAGCGAGGGTCCTGCCTGTAGTCCGGCCGGCCGGGAGAGCTGTTTCTTCCTGCCATGCCGGGGCGTTTGCCGAAACCGCCATGAAAGGAGCCGGGATTCGGGCCGCCGATGAGAAATTCCTTGTCATCGATGATTGCCTTGCTGACCCGCAGATACTTTTCATCCGCTTCGCCGTCATCTTCCCAGCGGGGACCGGGAACGACGTAGCCTTCAATGCCGACCTTTTGCCCGTTCTTTAGGTCGGCTTCTTGACCGAGAAAGAGGGGGTACATTAGACGGTAACTGCCTTCATTCGTTTTTAGAATAGGATGGGCGGCAGTAAAAGCGATAGTACCCGTGAGGCTGAGGCTTTCGGCAACCGGCAGTCCTTCGGCTGCCGTACCTGGACCGTAGACGCCGGCTCGGCCGTAACCTGTTTTCCGGCTCCACGATCCTCCCGTCTCCTGCCGTTCCTGGACACCCTCCGCGGCCAGGGGAAGGACCGCCGTGAGAAATACCGCTGCAATGGCAGCCATAATTACAATAATCTTACCTGTACTCTTCATTTTCTCATTCCTCCTGAAATGAAAATTGTTTTCGGAGCGTATCGTCTCCGTTCATGATAGAATGTAGCGGGATGATATGAAGGAAATATGAAGCAGATGTGTTTTCTTTTTTATCGTGCTTATCGTAAACAGACAGCCGTAATCGTATCTTGTAGCCGGGGGGAAATCATGCGAAAATAAGGTATCAGGGGGGCGGAAATGAAAGACCTCGAGGAATATGTAAAAGAAATGAAGGCGGCACTCAGGAAGAAGGCCCGAAACTGGGACAGGAGTACCGTCGACAGGGTTGCCGAAGATCTGGAACGTTACGGATACGATCCGGGAATATTCTTTCCCGTTCCGGATTTTGCCTCATACAGCGCCGAAGAAATGGGCGAACAGCTGGACAGCATTCTTGCCATGGACGAAGAAGAGGTCGAAGGGCTGGCCATCGCCGAGGATCGTTCGGCAGCCGAGGTGAAACGAATTGCCGTCGACATGTTGATAGGTCAATTCTATCTTCTGGAGCGTCTGCGGGCGGGAGAGCCGGAAGCCTGGGACGAGATCCATGAACTCTACGAAGACGACTAATCGAAAACAAAAAATCAACATAATTGAGAGGAGAACGAGAGACATGAGAAGCGACGAAGTCACAAAGGGTCCGAACCGCGCCCCTCACAGGTCATTGATGTATGCGATGGGGTACCTGCCCGAGGATTTGGAGAAACCTCTTATCGGAATCGTAAATTCTCAAAACGAAATAATACCGGGACACTTTCACCTCGACGATATCGTTCAGGGAGTCAAGCTGGGTGTAGCCGCCGCTGGAGGAACACCGATGGAGTTTCCCGCCATCGGTATATGCGACGGAATCGCCATGAATCACAGCGGGATGAAGTATCCCCTGGCAACCAGGGAGCTCATCGCCGATTCCATCGAATCGGTGGCAACGGGACAAAAGTTCGACGGTCTGGTCCTGGTGGGTAACTGCGACAAGATAGTGCCGGGCATGCTGATGGGGGCGGCGCGGCTTAACATACCGGCGGTCTACGTGAGCGGCGGCCCGATGCTTACGGGCGACTACAACGGAGAGACTATCGATCTTATCAGCGGATCCTTCGAGTCGGTCGGTAAATACGTGGCGGGCAAGCTGAGCGAAGAGGAACTGGAAGAGATCGCTATGCGGGCATGTCCGACCTGCGGAAGCTGCGCCGGACTCTTTACGGCAAACACTCTCAACAGTCTCGCCGAAGCTCTGGGCATCGGTCTTCCGGGCAACGGCACGATTCCCGCACCCTATGGACGGAGGAAGCAGCTTGCCCGTAAGGCGGGTCACCAAGTGATGGAAATGGTTAACCGGAACATCAATCCCCGCGACATTATGAACAAGACCGCCTTCCTCAATGCCATCGCCCTGGACATGGCCATCGGCGGTTCCACTAACACGGCTCTTCATCTTTTAGCCATCGCCCGGGAGGCGGATGTGGATCTGGGGCTGAAGGACTTCGATGAGATAAGCCGGAAGGTTCCCAACCTCACCCGGATAAGCCCGGCGGGAGTCCACAGCATGGAGGATTTAGACGACGCCGGCGGTCTTTCGGCGGTGATGAACGAATTGATGAAAAACGGCTACATCGACGGTTCGCCGATGACGGTAAGCGGCAAGAGCCTCAAGGAGAACGTCGCTAAGGCCGTAATCAAGAAACCCGAAGTGATTCGCAGCTGTGTAGAACCCTACGCAAAGGAGGGAGGCATCGCCGTGCTTTCGGGCAATCTCGCTCCGCTGGGAGCCGTTGTCAAACAATCTGCCGTGGAGCCCGAAATGATGCAGCACGAAGGACCGGCGAGGATTTTCGAATCTGAAGAGGCGGCCTACGAGGCGATAACCTCGAAGAAGATCCGCGAAGGGGACGTAGTGATCATCCGTTATGAGGGGCCGAAGGGCGGTCCGGGGATGCGCGAAATGCTCAGCCCCACCTCGGCCATCGCCGGCATGGGGCTGTCGAAGTCGGTGGCCCTCATTACCGACGGACGCTTCTCCGGCGGCACCCGCGGGCCCTGTATCGGCCACGTTTCCCCCGAGGCCCTGGCGGGAGGACCTATCGGTCTCCTGGAAGAGGGCGATATCATCTTCATCGATATAAGGGAACGAAGACTCGAGGTTAAACTGAGCGATGAGGAGCTGGCCGAGCGGAAGAAGAAGTGGAAACCCAATCCCTCGCAGGTGGAGCCCCGCAGCTATCTTGCCCGTTACCGCAAGCTGGTAACCTCAGCCCACACGGGGGCGGTTTTCGAGGAATGACGGGCCTGTTCGCGGGGGGCTTTCTTCATCGGCAGGACCATGGTCCCTCCGCCCCTTTACCACCTTTTCCACCTACATGCTCGAAGCTGAAGAGAAAACTGCACGCTTCCCTTCGGGCCGTTCGAGGACC
>CAZQNO010000062.1:0-15148 GCA_964594775.1 uncultured Spirochaetaceae bacterium | reverse complement strand
CTTCCCATCAGTCAGTACTACCGCTACGGCGACGATCCGGCGGCGGTCCTCGATACAATCTTCGGCGCTATCGAGAAATCAACGGGGCTTCGGGTCGAGGCGAAAGAACCGAGAGCCCGTCTAAAGGCATACGGCTCGGCCCTCCTCGACCGCACAGAAACATTCTATCACCGCTTCTATCATCTCGATTTTTCCTTTTCTATGGAGGGTGAATTCACACGGCGCCGCGTCGAAGTGCTCACCGACGCGGTGCTGGCTCTGCAGGAGAGAAAATTCGGTGTCAAAGCACCCTATAACGGGTTTACTCCCCGAATTTTTACCGTGAGACAGGCCGGCTGGGACCGCATCTTTCACCTCGATCCGGCACAGAGAGACGAACGAAGCAAACTCGATAAGGCGATGGACGACTTTATCGCTTCGGAGACCTTTCTCTTTACCCGGCACCTCGAGTTGGTGGACCTCCTCTCCTACCTGCGGCCCGAATACGGCATAGAGAGCGACGATCCGAACAGGTGGATAGAAACGGCCCTCAATCTTCACGATCTCTCCCTGCGGATACAGGGGGGAAACATTTCCAAGCGCCTCGACATCAAGCCCACCTATGTATCCTTCTACATCGGAAAGCCGATCTCCCTTTCCAAGACGGAGCTCTCGGATCCGGAAATAAGCCTGCGTACTCGAAGAAATATCTTAGTGGATGAGGTGAGCCGGCAATTTGAAAAATTCGCCTGCCAGGCGAAGCCTTAGTAAAGCAGCGCGATTAGTCGGCAATTCACGGAGAATTGGGCAGCAGGCGGACGGAGTGTGAAATGAAGGAAGACGACGGGAAAACGGATAACAGACTCGAGCGGGTGGAAAAACTCTTCGAGCGAAAGAAGAAGTGGAAAAACCAGCTCTGCTGGATCAAGTACAATCCGGTGGCAGATTACAATTACGACATCGAAAACGCAGAAGAGGATTTCGAGTGGATGATCTACGAGATCAAAAGGCTGAGGGGGGAAAACAGCCAGTATCGGGAGTTCATCGACTCGATGAGGGCCCAGCTCGACAACGAGCTCTCCCGGGGCCCCCGGTGAGTATTGCGTTAGAAGCGTCGAAGCGGGCTCGAACTTCCTTGCATTCCCGTGATAAAAGAGGTAGTTTCTAGTATGCCTTTTTTCTTCCGCAGGCTGATGCAGGATGTATTCTATTCGCTGGCCCACGTGAAACTCAGCCCAAAGCGGATTCGTTTTCTCGCCTGGTTCCTCATCATTTATCCTACAGGACTCGTCAGCGGCTGGCTCGGCTTTCTCATCGACAACATCTTCTACCGCCGCTATAGCAGACAGAAGATCGACCGTCCCCTCTTCATCATCGGCAACTACCGCAGCGGGACCACCTTTCTGCAGCGTCTCATCTCCTTGGACGAGAAGCAGTTCTCCGGGATGAAGAGCTGGGAGATCTACGCCGCCCCCTCCATCGCCCAAAGAAAGGTCTTTCACGGCATATCGACGGTAGATTCCTGGCTCGGAAATCCCTTCAAAAAACTCCTCGCCGGCTGGGAGAAGCGGGTTTTAAAAACCATCAAGAAACATCCCATTGGGATAATGGAAGAGGAAGAGGACGAGGGCCTCTTTCTCTTCATTTATGCAGGAATCCACCGCTGGTTTTTCTATCCGTATAAGGCGAACGATGAGAACTACCACTACTTCGATACGAAGGTAAAAGAGTGGCGGCGGCGGCGATTCATGAAATTCTATGAGCGCTGCATCAAGCGTCACATCTACTACCGCCGGGGAAGGCGCTACCTCTCGAAGAATCCCGCCTCATCGGCAAAGATCCACAGCATCCTCAGCAAGATGCCCGACGCCCGCTTCGTCTACCTGGTGCGCAATCCCTACGACACACTGCCGTCAAATTTCGACTTCTTTTCCTTCGTCTGGCACTACTTCAGCGATCTGCCCCAGCAGTATCCCTACCAGAATCTTCTTCTCGAGATGATGAAGCACTTCTACCGGTATCCCCTCGATGCCCTGGCGAAGCTTCCCCCGGACCGCTACAGCATCGTTAAATTCGACGATCTCACCGCCGACCCGGCGGGAACGGTGGAAGCCATCTATCGGAATTTGGGCTACCCATTATCGGATGAATTTCGCTCACGGCTCCTCGATGAAGCGGAGAGGTCACGCAGTCATAAAAGTTCTCGCAAGAAGGTCAGCATAGAGGATCTCGGGCTCACCGAAGAATACGTTCTAAACCACTATGGAGAGATTCTCGAGCGTTTTTCTTTTAAGAAACGCCTCTCCTCCAGCGCTTCCTGATTCCCGCCGGCTGCCGTTCACGATACACAAAAGGCCGCCCGTCGATACCAAGCAGCTATTTGAAATTTACGATGTCCAAAAGGAAGGTGGTAAAAGGGGGCACGTAGGTTATGACCAAGAGAGCCGCCAGCTGCAGGAGAAAGAAAGGTACTACGTTGCGGTAGATCCGCGTGAGGGGTTTGTTGAAGCGGTAGCCGGCGAGAAAGAGATTGAGTCCCACCGGCGGCGTCATGAAGCCCAACTCGAGATTTGCCAGGAAAATGATGCCGAGGTGGACGGGATTGATGCCGAAGTGGGCGCCGATCGGAATAATGAGAGGGGCCACCACCATGATCGCCGAAAAGATGTCCATGAAGCAGCCGGTGATGATGAGGGCGATGTTCAGCAGGATGAGAAAGACGAATCGCGAATCGATGTGGGCGGCGATCCACTCGGTCAGCCGCAGAGGAACCTCTGCATCTATGATGTAGTAGGAGAGTCCGCGGCTGAGGGCGAGAATAATCAGAACCCCGCCGATGATCGGGAGAGACTTCAGGGCTATTGAGGGGAGGTCCCGCAGGGCAACCTCCCGCTGTATAAAAACCTCCACCACGAAGATGTACACTACGGAAAAAGAAGCGGTCTCTATGAGGCTGGCGGTGCCGGAGAAGTAGAGCAGGATGATCAGCGCCGGCAGCAGGATCTCCCAAATTGAGCTCCGTATTCCTTTGACCACCTCCTTTCCCTTAAAGGGGACCGCAGGGACCCTGTTCCTCTTGGCCACCACCACCCCGATGAGGACCATCGCCGTCATCACGATGATTCCCGGAATGAAGCCCCCGACGAACATATCGATTATGCTTATCCGGGCCACCACCGCGTAGAGTATGATGGGGAGGCTGGGAGGAAAGAGAAAGCCTACGCTCCCCGAGGCGGTGAGAAAACCGGTGGTGAAATCGTCGCCGAAGGGCCCCTCCTTATGGAGAACCACGTAGAGGACTCCGCCGAGGGCGAGAATCGTTACCCCCGAAGCACCGGTAAAGGTGGTGAAAAAGGTAGAGACGAGGACCGCCGCGATTATCTGTCCTCCAGGAATCCAGCCGAAGAGTCCCCGAAAGAGGGCGACCAAACGCTCCCCGGCCCGGCTTTCCGAGAGGATAAAGCCGGCGAAGGTGAAGAGAGGGATCACCGGAATCGTCTCGCTAATAAGCATTGCGTAGGCCTCGTTGGGAACCGACTCGAGGGCTCCTCCCGTGCGGGCGAAGAGCAGCAGAGCGATACCCCCAAGGACGATGAAGAGAGGAGTGCCGAAGAGGGCCGTTACCATGAGAAGGAGGATACAAATCAGCGACAGCGGCCGTATAATTACGAACCAGAGGGAGAGGAGATCGTCGAAAAAGAGGGGCAGACCGGGAAAGAAGAAGAAGAGGAGATTATATACGGCCGAATAGGAGAGCACTATGCCGCTTGCGATACCGAGGAAGGCGGCCGTCCGATACCACCTGCCTGCAGGTGCATGAGAGAGAAAACGCCAGGAAATGAGGAGGAAGCCTATGGGCATGAAGAGTATCAACAACTGCGCAGGTATGAAGCCCACCCTTATCGACCCGTCGAAGGCGAGAAAGAGAAAGGAGAGACTGGAAAACAGGAAGCTTACCGCGACAGCGGCGGAGATGTGGATCCGCAGCGTGATAACACGGTTTTTCAGCTTCTCCCTCCCGGAGAGGAGCTCCATGCCCACCATAATCGCCAGATGGTCCTCGTCTCTCGCCGTGTAGGCCCCTCCTAAAAAGGTGAGGAGAAAAACGAGGTGGTAGATGTAGTTTGCGGAGTTGGAAATCCCGGTATGAAAGAAGAGCCGGAGGAGTACTTCGACCACGGGAAAGAGGGTGAGAAGAATGAGAAAGAGGTAGTTCAGGCTCTTTTCGAAACGATCGAGGGATCGGAGGATCTTCGTCATGATCAGCGCGAGTGCTCCCAACGATACTCCCGCAGATGTTCCTCGACCATTTCGACGAAATCCCGGTCGTACACATTGCCGGCGGCCCATTTTACCGCTTTTTCAAAACGCCGATCCCACGCGGCCTCGGCGGCGGGAGGTACGGAGTGGATCGTAAGTCCCCGTTTCTTCATTTCTCTTATCGCCTCGTTTTCCAGGGCCGCAAGCTCTCTGTTGAGCTCTTCGGCGATGCGCTCCACGGCGGCTTTGAGTCGGGGCCGCAGATCCTCGGGAATGCGTCGCCAGGCCTGCTGAGAAAATACGATTCCGCCGACAAAGGGAGCAATAGGCATGTCGGTCATGTGTTTCGTTACCCCGAACCACTGTCCCGCCGCCACGGCGATGGGCGTCGCATAGACCGCGTCGGCCATGCCGCTTGCCAGGGCGGGGAGAGTCTCGCTTATCGAAACGGGAACCGCACGAAAACCGATCTGCTTGAAGACGTTCAGCAGATCCGCCGCCGATCCGGTGCCGGCCGATGCAAGGGACTGTTTATCCAAGTCCCGCGGGTACACCACCGGCTTTCGGGCAAAGAAGTAGACCCATCCCGCCTGCGACCAGGAGAGGAGCTCGAACTGCTTTCTGTTGAAACCCCTCTGGGCCTCGGGAGTTATTTTTTCCAAAACGTAGGACAATTCCTCGTCCGTTTGAATGAGACTGGGAATGCTGAGGGCCAAGACGTTGGGGTAGAGGTCCTGCAGCCCGAAGCCGGTGACCACTCCCGCATGGAGCTGCTTGATCCGGATCTTACGGATGAGATCTGCATCGTCTTGAAAGCCGGAGAAGTAGATCTTCAGCTGCACCTCTCCGTCGGAGATTTCGTGCCACTTTGCCGCAAGCTCACGGAGAAGCTCGGAGTAGATGCTGTTATCCGGCGCCACGCTGCCCATTCTCACTTCTATGGGCCGTCCCGAAGCGGAAAAGGACGTGCACAGGAAAAAGATAAGGGATAAAAACACGACTACACGTTTGTTCATTGAAACTATCATGACTAAGTATCCTATAATTCATTATTGAAATCAAGAAGAGGGCGATAAGCCGGTCTTTCGGCCGATTGTTTGACCGGTCGATTGTCCGCGGAGCATTTTTCCACAGACTGTCTCTAAACTGCTTTTTCTAAGTTTCCCCGCCCTCCTCATCCTCCAGGGGAAACTGCACCGTATTTTCTATCAGTGAATCTATGGTCTCGGGATTCTCCTCGAAATCGATGAAGCGGCGGATCCGCTCGAAGACCTCGTGGTTCTTCATAAAGGCGTCTACGATATCGGGGTCGAATTGGGTACCCCGGGCCTGTTCTATCAGGTCTACGGCTTCTTCGTGGCCGAAGGCCTCCTTGTAGGGCCGCTTGCTCGTCAGCGCATCGTAGACATCGGCGATTGCGACTATCCTCGCAGAGAGGGGGATCTCCTCGCCCTTGAGCCCCTTGGGGTAGCCGCTGCCGTCCCAGTATTCATGGTGATACATGGCTATCTCCTTCCCAAGGGTGAGGAAGGACTTTTTTTTCAGTTTGCTCTCCACCACGTCTAAGGCTTCCCTCCCGAGGGAGGCGTGAGTCTTGATTCTGTCGAATTCCACTATATCCAGCTTACCCGGCTTGAGAAGAATATTGTCCTCGATACCGATCTTTCCCACATCGTGGAGGATCGAAGAGAGGGTCAGGTCTTCTATATATTCCTCGCTTATGTAGTCCCGATACTTCGGCAGCTCCCGGAGGGTAAGGGCGAGCAGACGGGTATATTCACGTATCCGCTCCAGATGCTTTCCCGTATCCTTATCCCGGTACTCCGTCAATTTCGCGAAGCCGATAATGGCGGCAGACCTGGTATCCTTGATCTCCTTGAAGGAGTCTCTCAATTTATTTTCCAAGTGAACGCGCTCGGTGAGGTCCTTTTCGGCCAAAGAATAGGCGATTACCTCTCCGGCGATGTCCCTGATCTCGGTAAAAATCGCAAAGGTAAAAATGGGTTCCCCGTTGCTCTTGCGGCGGGGAACCTCGCTCAGGTAATAGGTCCCCTCTCCCCGCTTCACCTGTTCGACTATCTTTGCGAATCTCGGTGTATTCTTGTCATACCGAAGGACCTCGTCGTAGTGTTCTCCCACCAGAGCCTCCCACTCCAGCCCATAGATCCGTTCGGCGGCGGAGTTGAGATTGAGGATCCGTCCGTTGGGATCGAAAATGAGGACGGAGGAGAGAATGGTATCGAAGAGAATGGTGAAGTTCCGTTCCGATATTTTAAGACGGGATTCGAGATTCTTCAGATAGGTTATATCGTGAAAGTGTGCGGCATAGCCCTTAACCACACCCTCTTCATCGTATATCAGCCATGAGTTATCCAGCACCCGTTTGATGAGGCCGTCCTTCGCATAGAGATGGGCCTCGAGATTGTAGACCGAGCCGTCCTTGAGGAGACGCTGAATCTTCTCATCGAGATCGTCCCGATAGACGTACATTTCGGTCAAAGAGGGCAGCACCTCTCCCTCCTTATAGCCTAAGGCGGAAAAGAAAGCGGGATTGGCGGTGCTTATCGTCCCTTCTAAGGAGGCGTTTAAAAGCGGATCTCCCACATTACGCAGCAGCAGATCGTAGTGGGCCTTATAATCTTCGACGAGCTCGTTCTGTCCCAGCTCTCGCACGCTGATGAGGTAGTAGTAGCCGTTCTGGGCTTCCACGGAGAGACTCTTGAGACGAAGCGGGTGTTCGACCTTATCCACATCGCTAAAGCTAACCTGTGAAACTCCTTCCGCCGGGGGAAGGGAAAGATTGAGTTTTTCCAAGAAGCTCTTCTCGTTTCCCAATATCTCTTCCGCCCGTCCGTGGATGATCTTGAGAAAGACCTCGTTGAAAAAGAGAAGCTCTCCATCCTCATTGAGGATGAGGATTCCCTCCGATACCTCTTCAAGGACGTTGAGAAAAATACTGGGAAAGACTATTGTTTCAGATGCCACTTCACGGTAATTAATAACTCAAAATTCACAAAAAAGCAAGAAATTTCTTGCCTTTTTGTGAATTTTTTCAGGGCGGCCGGTCTACCGGCCTTTCCGCTTCACCTCCACGATACCCTCGGTCGAGCGGCTCTGCTCTCTCACCTCGCCGTAATAGGTGACCGAACCGGTGACATCCTCTTCGGACCACTCTACTCCTGTTTTCTCTATAAAACGGTCCACATAGAACCTCATGCCGACAATACCCAAGGCGATAATTATGAACACGGCTCCCGCCGCAGCCAAGAGTATCTTACTGCTCGTTTTCATATATTTCCTCCATGTTGCTCATGTACTCTTCGTACATCTTTTTCATTTCATCCGCTTCGATATCGAGAACTTTCATGGTGCGAAAGATCCTCGGCAACTCTCCCTTTACAAACTCGCTGCGCTTCAGTTTTTTCGCCCCCGAGCCGCCGTTTTCCGCCACATGGTAGCCGATGCCGCGGCGGTTGTAGACGATCCCCTGCTCCTGCAAAAAGGTGTAAGCGTGCATGACCGTGTTCGGATTCACCTCCAGGGATACCGCCAGTTCCCGCACCGAAGGTATCCTGTCGTGGGCCTGCCACGTGGCGGTGATGATCTTCTCCATCACCAGATCGGCTATCTGCAGGTAGATGGGACGATTGTCGTTAAACTCCATCTTTTATCTCCACCTCTTTGAATCGGATATACACCAAAACCCAGCTGAACAGAGGGAAAACCATCCAGTAGAGAATCTTCAACAGGGGAAGGAAGGTTCGGCCGAGTTCCTCCATCTGCCGACCGAGAATGTGCATGGAGGCGTCGAAGCCCTCTCCCCTGTCGATGAAAAGCGATCCCTCTACGTAACCGGCGAATACTATCCTCATCATCAGCATAGCGAAGAGAGAGGCAAGTATGGTGAAGGCCGCCAGGGTGAGGAGGGTCTTGAAGAAGTGGAGCTTCCGGAAGAAGACCGCCCCCAGCAGAAAGAACGACTGCATCACCGTGTAATGAGCTGCGGCTTTCCACACATCCCCGTTGAAGGGATGAAAGACCGGGTGAGATTTTCCGAAGAGGATCATGTTGATTCCTTCCGACAGAGCCGAATACAGGGTGTACCAGACAATCGAAAAGAGGACCCATCCTAGACTCACCAAGAGGAGCCGGCTGATGACCTTCTCCAGAGCCGAGGCCGGCAGCATGAGATAGGGCAAATTTGTCCCTTTGCCGTGCATTTCTTTGAATATACCGCTGGTAAAGACGAAACCGCCGACTATGAGAATGGGGTAGAAGATCCCCTGATGAAAGTCGGCAGACGCGTCGCCCACAAGTATGTCGAGGGCAGAGATTATCAGGAGAAAGCCCGCCGCCGCCCCGAGTATTACAAAGGAGGAGCGGGAATTGGGTTTCATATCCCGTCTTAGACAGAAATAGAGTCTCTGCAGGGAAAATTCTTCTTTTAGGGTCATTATTTCTTGCCTCCAAAAATATCCTCGAGAAGTTGTGGATTTTGCACCACCGCGTTGAAAAGGGTCTCGAGGTCCAACGAACCCCGCTCTTCGGCGCCTTCGGTTTCCGCCGGAACCACAACCGAAAAGCCCTTCATGTCCGCCTCGCTGTAGATTACCGTCCAATCCTTCGGTATCCGTTCGGTCCTCCGCAGAGAGAGGGCGGTGTGGATTTCTTCGAAGCCTCTGTTGAAGACGATCTTTCCACCTTCGATAATGATGACCGGATCGATGAGATGTTCCACGTCCCTCACCTGATGGGTGGAGATCACGAAGGTCCTCTCCTCGTCCACCGCCGAGGCGACGAGGCGCCGGAACTGGCTCTTCGAGGGGATGTCCAAGCCGTTTGTCGGCTCGTCTAAAAGAAAGAGGGTGGAGCCGCAGGCGAGACCGAAGGCGAGGAGAAACTTCTTCTTCTGCCCGTAGCTGAGGGAGGAGAGAACTGTCCGCCGAGGTATCTCGAACTCCCGCAGGTATTCCTCCGTCCGCTCATAATCGAAGCGGGGATAGAAGGGCGCGTAGAGATCGATGTAGCGGTCCGCAACGAAACGGGGCAGACTGAATTCCTCGGGGATAATGTAGACCTCCGAAAGGAATTCGGGGCTTCGTGCCCCCGGATATCTGCCGTTCACCCACACCTCTCCCCGTCCGGGAAAGAGAAGACCGGCGAGAAGGCGGAGCAGAGAGGTTTTTCCCGCCCCGTTTTTCCCCAAGAGTCCGTAGATGTTTCCCGGTTTGAGGTCAAGGTCCAATCCTGAAAAGAGGGGCCTTCGGCCGTAGCCGAAATCCACTCCCGTCATTTCCACCAAGCCGCTGCCGCGGCTTTCTGTTGTCGTTTCCATGTATATCCTCCGATATAGTATACTACATAACTAATACACTGGTAATATAACACAGGAAATCACCTGCGGCAAGTCGTTTTTCAAAAAACCTGCGGTTTTTCAATCCCTTCTTGCTCACCTTTGCAGAGTTCGCCGCCCTCGTGTACACTACAGACATGCAGGAAGTATTCGTTACCGGACACAGAAATCCGGACATGGACTCGGTAAGCGCCGCCTGGGCCTACGCCAAACTGATGAATAAGATCGACTTGGAAAACCGCTACCGCCCGATTCGCTGCGGTCACCTCAATACCCAAACGAAGGAAACCTTCAAAACCCTCGGCATACGGCCGCCTCGCCTGGAGAAGGACGTCTATCCCAGGGTGGAAGACATCTACTCCATCCCTAAACAAATTCTCTCCCCCTCAGATTCCATCCACGATGCGATAAAGGCGATCCACGACCACAACGTCAGCGTAATTCCCGTTCTCGATGAGGAAAAACGGTTCGCCGGCTTTGTAAGCGTCAACGAGATATCCGACTTCTCCATCCATGAGCATGTGGGAGGCCGTCCCCGCTACTCCTTCCTCAGCGACAACTTCGAAAAGGTTCTGCCGGGCTTCTGTTATCGGCAGGGCGATGAGCGCGAGTTTACCGCCGCCATAATGGTGGGAGCCATGCCCTTCGAAGTGAGCGTCGAACGCATACGCGCCCTCCAGCCGGAAAAACCCCTGCTCGTGGTAGGAATGAGGCGGCAGATTCTCGAATATGCCGTGGAAATCGGGGTCCCGGCGATCGTCCTTACCGGGATCGACCGACGGGAGGAGATCGACTTCGACTTCTCTTCCTACCGGGGCACCGTATTCGTTTCCCTCACCGACACCGCCGAAACGGCCCGCCTTCTCCGCCTCAGCAGCAGCGTTCACCTCATCATGCGAAGAAAATACCCGAGCATCTATAACCAGGACCACTTCGACGAGGCGAAACAGTGCCTCATCGACTCGGACTTCCGCGGGCTGCCCGTTTTCTCCGCCGAGGACGAAAGCTTTTTAGGGGTGGTGACCCGCCGCTGTTTCATCGACCGGCCAAAGAGAAAGCTAATCATGGTAGACCACAACGAAGCGGACCAGAGCATTCGCGGCATAGAACACGCCGAAATAGTACAGATCATCGACCATCACCGCCTCGCCGCCGAAAAGACGAAGAGTCCCATCTACGTTGCGGCAAAGCCGGTGGGCAGCACCTGCACCATCGTCTACCAGCACTACCTCCATCATGGTGAAGAGATCGACCAAACGACGGCGAACGTGCTCCTGGCAGGCATAATCTCGGACACGGTCATGTTAAAATCCCCCACCTCTACGGCCGAAGACCGGGCCGCGGCGAAAAATCTCTGCTCGATTGCCGGTGTGGAATTGGAGGAGTTCGGAACAGAAATCTTTCGTCATACCGCCGTCCTCTCCTCCCGGGAGCCGAAAGAGATCGTCGAGGGAGACTTCAAGTTCTATGAGCAGCAGGACTACCGGGTAGGAATAGGACAGGTGGAAGTGGTGACCTTTCAAGATCTCCCTGATTTCATCGATGCCCTCCGCAGCACCCTCGAAAGCAAGAACAAGGAGGCGGGTCTCGACTGGACGATGCTGCTGATCAGCAATGTCCTCTCGGAGAACAGCAAGCTTCTCTCCACCAAGTTCCCCGAGGGGGAGAAACGACTCGTATACCGGAAGGAGCAGGAGGACCTCTTCGACCTTCCCGGTATTCTTTCCAGAAAGAAACAGCTTCTTCCGGAAGTTTTCCGCGTTTTGGAAGAACTCAAGGCCGCTTCGCCGTGAGCCGGTAAGGGTTCGGTATGAACAGAGAGGAGAAAAAACGGCGGGCACCGCGCAACCGTACGCTCTTGCTCGGCCCCTCCGAAGAAAAAGCGTATCTCTCCCGCTGCTTCCGGCTCCCTCAGGAAACGATGACTAGCCGAAACCTGGGCCTCGAAGAGATCGAAAACAGGACCTTCCTCGCCGATCTATACGAGCTCGCGCCGCTGCTGCCCGAAGCCTTCGTTGACCTCCTCTTCGTCGACCCGCCCTACAACCTGGACAAGCGCTTCTCTTCTCGAAGCTTCTCCCGCCGGGGAGAGGATGATTACGAGGCCTATGTCGCCTCATGGCTGGATCTCCTCCTCCCTTTACTCAAAGCCGAAGCCTCCGTCTACATCTGCGCCGACTGGCAAAGCTCCTCCGCCGTGTGCCGGGTCCTCAAGGATCGACTCACCGTACGCAGCCGCATTACCTGGGAACGGGAGAAGGGCCGGGGGGCGAAGAAGAATTGGAAGAACAGCTGCGAGGACATCTGGTTCGCCACCCGCGGCTCCGGCTACTACTTCGATATAGCGGCGGTGAAGGAGAAACGCCGGGTCCTCGCCCCCTACCGTGACGGTGAGGGAAGGCCGAAGGGCTGGATGCGGGAAGACGACGGCGACTACCGTCTGACCCACCCTTCGAACCTCTGGACCGACCTCACCGTCCCCTACTGGTCTATGCCGGAAAACACCGACCACCCCGCCCAGAAGCCGGAGAAACTGCTGGCGAAGATCATCCTCGCCTCATCGCCGCCGGGGGCTATGGTCATGGACCCCTTTCTCGGCTCCGGGACCTGCTCGGTTACGGCGAAGAAGCTCGGCCGCAGATACCTGGGCATCGAACGAGAAGAGGAGTACGCCGCCCTTGCAGAAAAACGTCTGGCCCTCGCCGAAGAGAACAGAGAGATACAGGGCTTTCGCGGCGGGGTTTTCTTCCGCCGAAACTCACACTAGCAGGATTCGGACCAGTAAAAAAGAGTTTGATATTCTCCCGCTTTTCATAGTATTTTAAGCTGTGGAGGCTATCGAATGAACAGCGGCAACGACAAGGACCGGGAGCAGAATAATCAAAACGACCGGAACCAGAACCAACAGAACTCGAATTTTCCTCAGGGGAACTGGAATCTTTCCCGCTTCACCTGGATAATCGTCGCTCTCCTCATCATACTGCCCTTCTTCAACCTCATGATGCTGCAGCAGCGGGGAGACATCATAAGCTATACCCGTTTCAAGGAGCTGGTGAGAGACGGAAAGGTCAACCAGATCATCATGGAACGGGACATGATAGAGGGGACCTTAGCCCAGTCTACCAACGTGGCGGGACGGCAGATCGACACCTTCATCACCTATCTGCCCGCTACGGGGGACGACGAACTCTTGACCCTTCTTGAACAGAAGGGGGTCTCTCTCATTACCCGCTCAGCCAATCAGCAGGGTTTCTGGGAGATCATCGGCAACATGCTGCCCCTCATCATTCTCATCTGGCTCGGGGTTTTTATGTGGCGGAGCATGAAGTCACGGGGACAGAACATGTTTTCCGTCGGCGAGAGCAAAGCGAAGCTCTACGACAAGAAGAACGTAAAAACGTCCTTCGACGACGTTGCCGGACTCGACAACGAGCGGGAAGAGATCATGGACATCGTCGACTACCTGAAAAATCCGGAGCAGTACAAGAAGCTCGGCGCCCGGCCGAGCAGAGGCGTTCTTCTCGTCGGGCCGCCGGGCACGGGAAAGACCCTCATCGCACGGGCAATCGCCGGAGAGGCGGATGTTCCCTTCTACAGCACCAGCGGCTCCGACTTCATGGAGATGTTCGTCGGCGTTGGAGCGAGCCGGGTGCGGAACATGTTCAACGACGCAAAGAAGAATTCCCCCAGCATCATTTTCATCGACGAGCTCGATTCCATCGGCCGGCACCGAGGGGCGGGCCTGGGCGGCGGCCATGACGAGCGGGAGCAGACCTTGAACCAGCTGCTTTCGGAGATGGACGGCTTCGAGCAGCACGAGAGCACCATCATCATCGCCGCCACCAACCGTCCCGACATCCTCGACCCCGCTCTCAAGCGGCCGGGACGTTTCGACCGGGAGATCACCATCAATATGCCGACCCTCGAGGACCGGCAGAAGATACTGGGGGTCCACGGCAAGAAGCATCCTCTGGACGAATCGGTCAGCTACGAGAAAATCGCCCGGGGTACTCCCGGCTTCAGCGGCGCGGACCTGGAAAACCTCCTCAACATCGGCGCCCAGCTGGCAGCCCGCGGCAAGAAGGATAAAATCGAGCAGTTCGACATCGAAAATGCCCGGGACATCATTCTCCTCGGCCTCACCCGCTCCGGCATGAAACTTACCGAAGAGGACAAGAAACTCATCGCCTACCACGAGGCCGGTCACACCCTCGTTGCCTATGATCTGCCCAATACCGACCCGATCCACAAGGTGACGATTATTCCCCGGGGTCGGGCGATGGGAGTTACTCAGCAGCTTCCCGAGCAGGACAGGTACATCTACAGGAAGGACCAGCTGGAGGAGCGAATCGCCGTCATGCTCGGCGGCAGGGCTGCCGAGGAGGAAGTCTACAAGACTTCGACCACCGGCGCGGAAAACGACCTGCAGACCTCCACGCAGATGGCGAAGAAGATGGTTACCAGCTGGGGCATGAGCGAAGTCCTGGGAAAGATCCATCTACAGGACGAGTCGGGAAACGTCTTTTTAGGTGAAGAACTGGCCCGGGGCAAGCAGTACAGCGAACAGACCGCCCGCGAGGTGGACATTGAGGTGCGGCAGATCCTGGAAAACGCCTTCAACCGGGCCCGCGGCATCCTCTCCAAACAGCGCGCCGCCCTCGACGCCCTCGTCGACGCCTTAATAGAGAAGGAGGAACTCTCCGGAGAAGAGGTGAACGAGGTAATTCGCAAGGCCCTGGGGCGTAAATCAAAAAAGGATGAATAAAATTATCGTCTGAGGGCCGCGTGCGGCTCTCAGAAGGGCCAGAAGTTCGAGTCGTACCAGGAGTCTTCCAGAAGGTCGCGGTAGATCCTGCTGAGAAAACCGACGTGGGTCTTCTCCCAGGCGGCGAGCTCCCCATATAACTTTTTCTCCTCCGGATCGTCGGCTTCTTCGGCCCTGCGGGAGTAGAGATCGACCGCCTCCTTTTCCATGGCAACAGCGGCTGAGATAGAGGCGGCCTCGTAGCTCGCCGCGTTGATCTCTCCCTTGATCTTCTCCGAAAGGACCTTGTCGGAAAACTCATTGGGTGAACCGAGGGGCTGATCCAGGTAAAACTTCCCCTCTTTCTCATAATGTCGATACTGGGCAGTCAGACTTTCCATGTGCTTCTTCTCCTCCTCGGCCATGATGGAGAAAATATTTTTCACCGACTCACTCTTCGTCTGAGCCGCCACCTGTCCGTAGAAGCTCATGCCCTGCCGCTCGAGCAGAATCGCCTTCTTCACTATTTCGAAAACCGAATTATCCGCCATACCTTCGCCTCCTTACTAACAATATACTATACCGAGCGAGAACCTGATAGTCCAAGCAGACGGGGCTCTATTAAAGCTGTTTTTACTGGTCCCAATCCTGCTAGCCGTCCCTTCCACTCGCCGAAAGCGCCTAAAAGCCGTCCTCTGATCTTGCTGCCGCACTACCGCCGAAGTCCCTTTCGGAGCTAGATCCAGAGGTAGGCCGGCCTGCAGCCCCGCCCGATCAGCTCTTCGAGGGTGCAGATGATGCGGGTGAAGGAG
>CAZQNO010000061.1:11857-15372 GCA_964594775.1 uncultured Spirochaetaceae bacterium | reverse complement strand
CTACGAAATGCCGTTGCATTATGACGAAAAGCACCACCAGAGGTAGGGTGATCAAGTAGGAATGGACGGGCTACCACTGGCTCGTTCAACGAGACCTCAGCTGACGACGACTCGTAAAGACTTCGATTTACTCGGCACCCAGTTTCTTCGTCACATAAATAGTATCGCCGCAGCAAAGCCGAAGAACAGCAGTGCCGAAGCCAGCTTTACGGACGGTAGACCCGTGAGGAAGAGCTTCTGGATTCGAGTTGTCCCGACACCGGCTACCACAGCAACGAAAACCGCTATCAGGGGCAGAACAAAGGTTAGATTGTAAACCGCAAGGAGCGAAAAGCTCCGGGCCGAACTCCGTGCGTAGTACGCCAGTGTCGGAAGGTAGATCTGCCCGGTACAGCCGAGCTCGAAGAGCGTTATCACAACCGCCAAGGTGATCGTCCCGCCAATCATCGCTCCTCGACGGCGATACCCCCGTATCTCACTATGGATTCGCCGTGCCACCGACTTCGGGAGGCGGAGGCCCATCCGGCCCGTCTCACCGTTTCGAGCCAGCCACGCGTCCCGTAGACTCAGAAGAGCGAGTACGACCAGAGCCGCCGCAAGAACGTAGCGAAACCCGCGAGCCACCATCGAAAGCCCCTCAACGGCGCGAAGACCGGCAAAGAGTCCAAGGCCCACGAGGAAATAGGTAACATAGACCGTGGCGACAAAGAGCGCTCCCAGGAGGATGAGCTCTCGCCGTTGTTTTCGCAGAAGCAGCAGCGAAGATGTAAGAAATATCAGCGCGGTAAAGACGCACGGATTGATTCCGTCCAGAAGACCCGCCGCCATTACCGGCAGCAGGGAGAGACGTTCTCCCCGTTCAAGATACGCTACCGGGGGTTCCTCCGGTGCCGCGGGGGATAGCACCTCCCCCACTCTCGGTTCTTCACCACTGTCGTGACTCAGGAGAAGCTCCTCTAAGCCGGCGTCGATCTCCTCGCTACCCTGGAGGATTCGCTCGCCCACGAGAGCCAGGGGAAACTCATCACTCTCTCCCGTGGTTCGTCCCAAAAGTGATTCGAACTCCTCGAATACGGCGGGATTGAGTATATTCCGACGCCGCAGCTTCACAGGAAACGGCAGGCTCGACACGATTGCAGGCGCTCGCTCCCGGAGGAACTCCCGACACTCCTTGCACCCCGGAGAGTAATAGTAGAAGAGCTGCAGCGCCTCGTCTTTCTCCGAGGAAGGATCTCTTTCGCCGTACGCTGCGGCGACGGCGGCTTCTCGCATTTTTTCGTAGGCGGCGATCCTCTCCCGCACCAGAGGGTCGTCGGGGTCTTGAAAGTAATCGAAGAATAGAAAGCTGTTCCGGGCCCGCAAACTCACACGCCCGGGAGAAAAGAGGGAGCGGCGACTCCTCAGCGTAAGCCGGCCCACCCTGTTTCCGTGCCTTCCCGGTGAGAGGAGGAGCGTCCCGTTGGCAAGCAGCTCTTCGTTCAGCTCCCCACCGCGACCGTATATGACGGCATCCACGCCGGATAGCCCGTTTGCCACCCGTTCCGCTCCGTTGCGGTCGCCATGGTAGAGCACGATACGGTGGGTCGCGCCCGAAGAGCTTCCGATCAGCCTGCGTGCTACCGGCAGGGGATCCACCAGAGTAAACTGCTCTCGGAACTCTTGCGGATACGCGGCAAAGCTCTCCTCCCCGGTGAGCGAGAGCACCGCGACCGTCGCCGCCCCGACATTCCGGTACACCGGCTTCTCCAACGGGGCCGCGACCGGGAGGGAGAGATTATGGCTGCCGAGCGGGTACTCCGTCAGGTACCGCCGAAAGGCGTCGGTGCCGTCGGATAGCTCCTGGTCCCCGGGGGCCACGAGATCGTAACCGAGCTCACGGTAGGTTTCGAGAATGTGTCTGGAGAGCTCGGGCTCCGTTCCGGGAGGGAGAATGTTCCCGGTGTCCAGGAGAAGGTCCGGCCTCTCCGGCGCCCGCCCTCGGGTCGGCCGGTAGCGGACGGCGCGCTTAACCAGCCCCGCGACCGGGTCCCCCCAGCACTCGCAGCCGTCAAGGTTGCCGTCCAGGGAGGCTGTGTACTCCACCACCACGGTCTCGTAGTTTAGGCTCAACACGAGCCCGGCGAGAATCGCCGCAGGGACCAAGACGGCGGCCAGGGAAACGGCCCATCGCGACCGCATCATTCCATTTTCATGATATTCCGGCGCTCGAGTATCGCAATCTGTCTACTGCGGACACTGTCGAGAAAAACGGCGAAGAAGATAATCGCCGCGAGCACAATTGGCTGCAGATAGATGTCAACATTCGCAAAGACGAGCCCGGCGTCGATCATCTCGATCATTAAAGTCCCCACTACGGTGCCGGGGAAAATGCTCCCGATGCCGCCAAAGAGGCTTGCTCCACCGAGTACCGCCGCGGCGATCGCGTCCAGCTCGTACGCCTCGCCGAAGTTCGGCTGAATACGACCGATTTGCGCGAGAGAAACAAGTCCGGCCACCGCCGCCAAACTGCCGGAGACGACATAAATCTGGGTCAGTCGTTTTCTATCGTTGATACCCGCCTTCTGCGCGGCCTCGTCGTTGTTGCCGAGGGCGTAGACCTGCCGCCCGAATTGCGTACGGGAGAGGACGGTGTGAGAAACCACCACCACCAGAGCAAAGACAAAGATGGGAGCAGGAATCAACCCGAAAATATCAGTGGTGCTCAAGGCGTTTACGTGGGCCGGGAAGTCAACTGATTTGGAACGGGTTATGAGCAAGCCGATTCCTCGGCCTGCGATAAGGGTGCTCAAGGTGACAATAAAGGGGACGATCTTAAGTCGGGTAATAAAAAAGGCGTTAACAAACCCGTAGACCGCACCTACCGCGATTGCGGCCAAAAAGGCGAGCCAGACCGGGGCTCCCACGTTATTAATGAGAAGCCCCGCTATTATGCCCGAGAGGTACATGTTACTCCCCACGGATAGGTCGATGCCTCCGGCGAGGAGAACAAAAGTCATACCCGTTGCCAGGATACCGATGTAGGAGGCGCTAAAGAGTATGTTCTCCAGGTTCTTGCCGGTTAAAAAGCGTGGGGCAATGATACCGAACGCCACGAACAGAATCACGAAGAGAATGATCGAGGTGTTGTTGAGGCCAAATCTAAAAAGCTTGTTTCTTTCCATCGTTTACTCCGCCGCTACTACTTCACTCTGCCGGAAAGCTGCCGCCAGGAGCTTTTCCCTGTCGAACTCAGACCGACTGAAGGCGCCGGTCATCTCACCACGACTCATGACGAGAATCCGGTCACACATCGCCTCGAGCTCCTCGAGCTCCGAGGAAATCACGAGAACCGACGACCCCGCCTCGGCAAGTCGGTTAACGATGGTGAAGACCTCGTACTTTGCGCCGACGTCTATACCGCGCGTGGGCTCATCGAGGATGAGGATCTTCGGTTTGGACATAAGCCACTTGCCGATCACGACTTTCTGCTGGTTTCCGCCGGATAGACTCTTTGCCTGGGCTTCGGTAATCTCGCC
>CAZQNO010000061.1:0-11757 GCA_964594775.1 uncultured Spirochaetaceae bacterium | reverse complement strand
CTTTCTGCTGGTTTCCGCCGGATAGACTCTTTGCCTGGGCTTCGGTAATCTCGCCACTCTTGATGGAGAGAGTCTCCTTCATTTCCTTTCCGGCTTCGCACATCTCCGACTCCCGGACAAACTTGCCTAAGCCCGTAACAAACTCCGGTAGCGAGACAAGACCAAGATTCTCGGCGATCGTGTGGTCCATCAACAACCCCTCCTCGCGTCGGTTCTCGGTTACAAAGGCCATACCTTGGTTAATGCACTCCCGAGGCTCTTCCGTTCTGAGGGGTGAGCCGTCCACCAGAACTTCTCCCTCCCTGTGAGGGTCCATTCCGAAGACGATCCTGGCGAGCTCAGTCCGTCCCGAGCCCATTAGTCCGAAGAGGCCCAGGATCTCCCCCTTGTGAAGCTCGAGACTAATGTCTCGGACGATTCCGGGTTGGGAGATCCCCCGGAGAGAGAGGACCGTCTCCTCGCCGGGGGTGGATGTCTTTTCCGGATAGAGGTTCTCGATGTCCCTACCCACCATGAGAGCAATCATTCGCCGGATCGGAAAATCGTCCTTAGGGCCGGTGGCCATGAGTTCCCCATCCCGGAGAACCGCCACGTCATCCACGAGGGCGACCACGTCGTCGAGAATGTGAGAGATGTAGATAATGCTCTTGCCCTCGTTCCGGAGCTGACGAATGATGTCGAAGAGCTTTCGCGTCTCCTTCGCCGTAAGGGAGGTCGTCGGCTCGTCGAAGATGATAATCTGGGCATCCGCCGCCAGGGCCTTGGTAATTTCTACAAGCTGCCGTTCCCCGGGAGAGAGGGTCTCCACCTTTGTCCCGGGAGAGACGTCGAGGTTGATCGACTCGAGCAGCGGCTCCGCCTCACTGAACATCCGCTTCTTGTCCACCAACGGAAGCACCTTATACCGCGGAAACTGACCGATAAAGATATTCTCCGCCACGGTGAGATTGGTGAAGAGATTGAGCTCCTGGTGAATAAACGCCACTCCCCGGTCGATCGCCTCCGCCGGCCCCTCGGGCTGGTAGCTCTCACCTAAGAGGCGCATCTGTCCGGAGTCCGCCGGCAGAACGCCACCGAGTATGTTCATGAGCGTCGTCTTACCCGCACCGTTCTCGCCGACCACGCCGAGAATGCTCCCGGCGTTCATCCCTAGAGTCACGTCTTGGAGAGCGTTAATGCCAAAAAAGCTCTTGGATATGCCTTCGAACTCGAGAATTTTGTCCGCCATTCCTTCCTCCTCAGGCATTCTGCCGTCCGGTCAGACGGTTCCGGGTAACGTCGATTACCGCCGCTGCCAAAATCACGGCTCCCTTTACCACGTTTATGGAAAAGGAGTCGAGGTTCATCTGGTTAAGAGTATTAGAAAGGACCACAAAAAAGAGGACACCGAAGAGGGTCCAGGTTACCTTTCCCTTGCCACCCTGGAGGCTCATGCCGCCGATGATGTTGGCGCCTACGATGTCTAGAATCAGTGGTAGTCCGCCAAGCACCGGCCGCCCTGCCTGGAGCCGGGAGGAATAGAGGATCGACGCCACCGCCGCGGCGAAGCCGCTAAAGGCGTATGCAAAGATGGTGATCTTAGTCGTAGGGACACCGGAGATTCGCGCAGCTTTCTCGTTCATCCCGGTGGCGTACATCCACCGGCCGAGGATGGTTTTACTCAAGATGATATAGGCTAGTATGGCGAGTCCGACGGAGATTGCCATCGACAGGCTGAATATGCCCCCGTAGTCCCGAGAAATGTTTATATAGCTCTCCGGGAGGTTCATGATGTTCTCACTCTTGGTGAGATAGATCGCCACGGCCCCGAAGAACATGAATGAGACCAACGTTACAATGAACGGAGGCATCTTGAAGACCGCCACGGAGGTTCCATTTAGGGCACCGATCGCGGTACCGATTACCAGGACCAGCAGTATGGCAAAAGGAATCGCCATTGGACTGCCCGCCAGCAGCCCCCCTTCCTCGGTGAGAACCGTCCCCCAGAGGGGGCTCTTGGCAAAGAGAACCGGGTCAACCGCTCTGGTTATAATAGAGGCGCTCGCTACGCTGCTGACCGCCATTATCGAAGCCTGGGAAAGATCAATGCCCGCCACGATAAGAACAAAGGTCTCACCAATCGCCACCGCCAAAAGCGGCCAGGTATTGGAAAGAATGTTCGACAAATTACGGCTATTCCCCAGCCAGGGGACAAAGAGCCAGACAACTAGAAAGTAGACAACAGTCAGCATTAGAACGAAATACTCGGAAAGAAATATGCGAGTCAGTATCCCGTAGAGGCCCGGCCGCTGCATCGAAGTGTCGTTCAACTGCTTAGACACGCCACTGTCTCCTTTTCTCGGTTAAATGTGAGGGCGGACCCGCCTTCGGATCCGCCCTCAGAGGAATTTCGTGATGTTTGCGGACTCTTACTGCTGCTCTGCGAGCAGGATACAGCCCCACATGTCCATCTCTCGCTCGCCCAGATTATCCTGGGTAAGGGCGAAACCGGGGTCGTAGAGCCAGTCGTCGGGTCGCTCTTCTCCGTTCTCGATCGCCTCGAGCATCCTGTCGAGAATGAGCTCTGCCTCGTAGAAGACGTCCTGAACGCCGGTGGCGTCCAGATAACCTTCCTTGATCATCTGACAAGCGGTAACGTCACCGTCGAGACCGCCGAGGATCACATGATCTTCGTTTCCGATCTTCTGCCATTTACCGAGGGGCTGTAGGACCGACCGGATTACTGGGAGGAGAAAGTCCGAAGAGGTAAAGAGAAAGTCGATGTCGGGATTCGCCTGGAAGGCGCTCTGCAGGTTTGCCAGCGCGACATTGGCGTCCCACTTGCTGGGAATCTCGATTGGCTCTCCGGTCCAGAGATCCTGATTGGCCTCGATGGCGTTATAAAAGCCTTTGCGCCGACCGACGGCGTTCGGGTCACCGAGGTCTCCTACGAGAATTGCCGGGGTCACCTTGCGGCCAAGCTCCCTCGCCTGATCAGCCATGTGCTGGACAGCCGCCTCGGCGATAGTCTCGTTGTCCGCCACCGCTACGATGGTTTCCCCTTCTTTGCTGGAAGGAGGTCGGTTAAAGACGCCGATCGGAATACCCGCTTCGTTGGCGGTTTTCACGATAGTAACCGCGCTCTCACCGTCTTGCGGAATGATAATAATGCCGTCTACGTCCTGGGCGATTACGTCACGCGTCTGCTCGAGCTGCCGGTTGGCATCCTCGTTTGCGTTTTTCTCGATGACCCGGACGCCGGCGTCTTCGAGGGTGTCGATAATGGCGCGATGCCCCGCCACCCAGAACTCCGTCTCCAGATCTTGAAAGAGAAATGCAACGGTCTTTTGTCCATCTTCACCCTGGCCCCCGGCCATTAGAAAAGCCGGCACCAGCATTAGGGCAATCAAAACAACTAAAAGTCGCTTCATAGGTCCTCTCCTTTTGGGAAGTTTTCATTAGACTAACATGGATACGAAAAGTCACAAGTCGAACTTTTTGCTTTTATGTAAACTTATTTTACCCGTAACCAGATCTAACGATAATTAACGACCATCGATAGAACTATCGAGGAGCATTTTCCCAAACATCGGTAGAGTGGTTCGTGTGGGCTAAGTCATTTGTCTCCGGCGCTGGACCGCCGGACTACAAACGCTTTAATTAGGAAACGGAGAGGGGAAAGAGTTTTCTTTTTGTACCAACTTTTGCGAAAACGGCCCGGGGTTCTTGACTGAGTATGGGCAGCTCAAACGTTACCGTCGTCCCTTTCCGCGATTGAGAATCGATATAGAGACCGAACTCGTCACCGAAATGGAGCCTGATTCGTGCACAAACATTGGGGAGACCTATGCTTCCCTCCTCGCTCTGCCCTCGTAACTGGCCGCGCAAACGTTCCGTCTGGGCCCGGCTCATGCCGCAGCCGTTATCCCTCACCTGAAGAACCAGCTTTTCTGCCTGGAGCCGACCGGATATCTCGATAAACCCACCCCGTTCAACCGCTTCGAACCCGTGATGAATCGCGTTTTCCACAACCGGCTGCAGAAGAAACTTGATTGTATAGAAGTTAAAGAGCGTCTCGTCGACGGCATATCGAACCGTAAACCGTTCCGGATATCGCATCTCCTGAATGGCGATGTAGAGCTTGATATGTTCAAGCTCGTCCCGGATCCGCACGTAGCGCTCGCCCTTGCCGATGCTTATGCGCAAGAGGTCCGCGAGATGCTGTACCATCTCCTGAGAGCGACGATCCTTCATGGCGATCATAAAACGTATCGTCTCCAGGGTATTGTAGAGAAAATGGGGGTTGATTTGCGCTTGCAGCGCGCTCATCTGGGCGTCCCTCAGTTGTAACTCCACCTCCCGATGCTCCACATCACTCAGATTACGGAGTTTTTGCATAAAGGTGTTAAAATAGCGGGCAAGCTCACCGACTTCGTCCTCCGAGGGAACATCGAGGTGCTTTTCCAGATCTGCCTCCCCCTCGGAGATTTCCTTGATTTTTTCCCGTATCTGCCCCAGGGGCTCGGTAATCCGCCCGGCCACAAGAACGCTCAAGAGAAAGGTAGCGATTGTCGCCAGGAAATAGATTAGAAGGAGGGCGGAATTGAGCACCTCCAGATTTCCGTAGAACTCCCGTTCCGCCGAACCCGCAACAACAATCCAGTTCATCGCCGGAATCGACTTAAAGGTTGCTATGTACCGCTCCGTCCTTCTGTCCCGGCCGGCCGTACCGATGTAGGAGATTTCGCCGTTGGTTCGCTGGGCGATTTTTCGAATGTAGGAGAGACCACGCAGGTTCTGCCCCCGCAGCGTCGGGTGAACAACCATGTTTCCGACAATGTCCACAATGTAGGGAGTGCCGGTGTCTCCGACGGTAATAGATAGGACATCTTCCTCGAGAGCCGCCATGTTTACCTGTTTGATCGCCACGTAGAGAGCTCCAGCTACCTCCCCGTCGCCGGTGCGGATCAGTTTGTGCGCCGTGAGGTACCAATCGCGGTTAAAGTAGTCTCTGCTCAAGAAAGGCGACTCCCGCATGACCAGTTCGTAAACCGGGGAACCCCGGGGTATTGTGCTCCCGACACCTCTGCGCCAGGGCGCCTGCCTGATTGTACTGGCCACAGAGACGAAGCCGGAGTCGCTCATCTGGTAGACCGCGACAACGCCGCCGGTCTTGCGCTGAATCCGGTCTACAAGGCTATTTCTGCCGGAGACCACATCACCGTTGATCCGCAGCTCAGGAAGCTCGATAAAACCGTGTTCCTCTCGGACCTCATTAAAGATGTCAAAGGTGTGTCGTTTGGACTGGTCGACGGTCACCGCCCCTTCGATCATCAGCTCCGCCAGGGTGAGGTTTTTCGCTATCTGTCCCTGATTGTTATCGATGCTCACCTCGACGATCCGCTTAATGAGGTCCGAGGTGTTAGCGAGACTGTTACGGAGTGTCTCCTCCATCTCCCGGCGAACGGTGGTATAGACCAGCACTCCCGTAAGCATAAGAACCACGGCGAAAAGAGCGCTAAAGACGGCGGTCATTCTCCACCGGATCGGAAGTTTCATTCGGCTCTTCCTACCGACCGATTTCGGTACTCAAGAGGGGAAAGACCCGACTCCTTTCGAAACACCTCACTAAAATAGTGCTGGTCGTTGTATCCGACCATTTCGGCTATCTCGTAAACGCGATTTCCGGTGCCGGCGAGGAGCCGCTTCGCCTCCTGCATGCGAATACGGGTCAGATACCCTTTAAAGGTCTCTCCCGTGACTTGCTTAAAGAGTCGGCTCAGATAGCCGGCGCTCACCCCTACTTCTCCGGCAACCTCATCCAGGGAAATATCCATGGAGTAACTTTTCTGGATATATCCCAGGGCGGCGGTAATCACCGCACTTTTCGAGCCAGAGCCCTCCCCGGCGACTCGGAGTGCCGACAAGAGAAGCTCCGAGATTCGGGACTCATACTCATCCAAGGTGCAGCAGTCTTGCAGCTCCCTATGGAGCTCAGCGTCCTCAGGAAGCGCAGCCGCTACCGCCGGCGTTACCCCGGCGATCCGCTCCCGCAGTCGGACCATAAACGAAAGAAGCAGCGTTTGAATCGTATCCTGACTCGTGATCGCAAGCACTCGAAGGCGAGAGAATGCGCTCCCTAGCCCCTTGGTCAGCTGCCCATGTGAACCTGTGATAAGAGCGTCGGCACACTCCTCGATAGATAGCTGCACGCCCTCGACCGCGGATGCCGCCCGGCACTCATCACTCTGTATGAGCCGTCCTAAGCCGAGGTACATCCGATGGGATAAACCCTCAGTCGCTTCGGCAAATGAACGAGGCAACGACCGGTCTTCCGCCACAGGCCCGCCGACCGCGGCGGACAAGGTGAGTCCGGGGTAGCCTGCGGTCTCCTCCTTGGCAATCCCAAATAGCTCCTCCGGGAGCTCTCCCGACTCGCCGACCGTAACCACCGCGAGCTGAACGGCCGTTCGAAGCAACAACGCTCGAGCCTCACTCTCAGGAACAGCTTCCGAAAGAACCCGTCGCAAGCCGGCGCAGACTCCGAGGAGGTCCACGCTCTCCTTTTGTAAGCCTTTGACAATTCTCGGCTCGATTAGGAGCACGAATCGGGGCCCCTCGCCGAGCCCGTCCAAAGTGCCGGCTACAGAGGGCGGCAAAGCTTGCTCCACGCCCTCGGATAGCCAGTCCTCGATAGCCGACTCTCGAAGCGCCTCAATGCGATGCTCCGTATCCGCCCGGGGGTCCCGGTTATCGAGCGTATCCTTGATACGGGAAAACACCTTGATCAGCTGCCCTTCCTTTATTGGTTTGAGCAGATACTTGAAGACGTTTAGATCGATCGCTTCCTGAGCGTACTGGAACTCATCATACCCGCTCAGTATCACAACGAGGGTCTCCGGCTTGTCGATCATTAGTATCCTGGCCAGGTCGAGCCCGGAAAGACGTGGCATCCGAATGTCCGCGAGGACGACGTCCACGGTGTGGTGTCGCAAATATGGCAAGGCGGCGTTTCCGTTGGAAAAGGTGCCGACAACAGTGAAACCGAGAGCCTCCCAATCCACAACAGTTCGGAGGCCGTTACGAATCACCTCTTCGTCGTCTACGATGATGAGTCGATACATGACGGTGCCCTCACAGTAGCACCACTCTGCAGAGTCGTCGAGGAATTCCGTATCTTTTCCGGCCTCTATCCTGTGACACGTGGCAACCACCGAGGCCGGCGAGTAAAGGCGCGAAACCATCCATTGGCGTCCCGTTCGCCCAGATGCATTAGATAGACCTGCCCCGGTTTTACCGGGCTGCGAACCTGGATTCCCTCCACTTCAAAGCCGATGTCCGCGAGCTCGAGGGATCTCCAGAGCTGGTGGACCCCGAGAGTACCGATGGTAGCGCTGATGGCACTCTTGAGACAGTTCATCTGTTGCGGCATAAAGGAGAGTCCCAGACTGACGCCGATGGCGACGTTGGCGCCCATTGCCCGAACAACGTCCACCGGGGGCTGATCCACAAACCCACGGTCCAGGAGCCGCATGCCCCGCAACTCCACAGGCATAAACGCCCCCGGGACTGCCGAGCTCGCCCGAACCGCAAGCCCCACGTCCACAAGGTCCGATACAATTACTGTCTCGATACCCGGACGGGCCTCCCGGGGAGGGGGTAGAAAGCCGTGTAGGACCGAACGGTTAAGTCGTTTGGCTACGCGAGGAAAGATAAAGATTACTCGTCGTCGCTTTTCTACATCCGTCGCTATGACCGCCAGGTCTCTCTCGAGGTCACTAAAACCACGGCCTTGAAGCTCGTCGTTTACGAGCTCTCCGAGACGCTCCCGCGAGACCCCGCCGGCGAAAGAAAAAACGCCGGTCGCTCCACGCAGGAGAGGGTGTGAGCCACCTTCTTTGCCGCAGCACCGGAGGTTCCGGTACCCGTGGTAATTATCTTGCCTTTGCAACCGACTATCAGCTCCGCCGTGGCGGCAAATTGCTCCGGATTGATTCGTTCGGAGACGGCGTCGATTTGTCGTGCGGTATGGTCCCACACCTGCTTAGCCGTTTTCCAGTTGTTGTCGCTGTGCAATACACTTTCCTCAGCTTGTGTCGGGATACTCGTAGTTCCAACTTCAACCGTTTTCTTATACCGTCATTCTTAACGAAAAACTATACAAGCTTCTACGAGCGAAGAAGCACGCAAATAACCGATGTAGTTTGTAAAACTCAACATTTTAGCGCTATTTGGATCGTCTGAGCGAAAGAACACCGGGGGAAAGCCCAAATACTGCGCCCGAAAAATAGAACGCACTTCTTAGACCCAGAACGAAGAAGAAAACTGTCTCTCCTTTTTTCACCTCTGGTGTCCCCTCAAGACAAAGTCCCCCAGGCGGCCACCTACCGGTGGCCGCCGCAGGAGATCATCCGCAATAATGTGAAAGAAATAACAAACTTTACAGTCCCAAGTCCTCCCGAGCTACCTCAACCTGCTGCTCCAGGTCTCTCTGAAGATCCCGCACCGCTCTGTCAACGGAGACGCCTTCGTACGCCACCCGCTGAACGGCTCGGGCGTAGAGATTGCTGTTCCAAACGACGCTTACCAACGGATTGATGATCCAAGTGTCTTGAGGAGAGTCGTATTCCGGAGAGATACCCCCGGCGTGAAAGATCTGATTGTAAGCGAACTCAGCTGAGGGGTAGACCTCATTAAGCAAAAGTTCACCGTAATCCGCGAAGGCAGCCTCGTTGGAGTTCTGAGCTAGCGCAAGCTCACCGTAGGTTGCCGGGGGATACAGCATCGGCTGCACGTGAGTTAGATCCATGGCGTTTTCTGGTCGAAAGATGTATTCCACCCACGCTTTGCTCGCATCAAGGTTCTCCGAGTCCGCAAAGATTGAGACGTACCGTCCTCCCTGCTCTGTAACCTGGATTTCACCTTTTGGAAACTGAACCACGCTCACCCGGTCTAGTATGTCCGGGTTTCCGCGTCGGATAAGATCCAGTCCGTGCCAGTAGAACAGCATTGCCGCTCGACCTGCCATGAAACTCTCGACCTGCTCGGTAAAGGCCCATCCTGCGGCGTCGGGGGGAGCGTACTGAAGCAGATCGGCATAGTACTGCATCGCTTCCCGGGTCCGCTCGTTGTCGATGGTTACGTTGAGATCCTCGTCGAAATAGTTCCCCTGGTAGCCCCAGAGAAAAATTCCGGAATAGATTGTAGTTCCCCTGTTCTCACCACCGGGAAGGGCGATGCCGGCCATTTCATCGGAGTGCAGCTTGCGTGCTGCTTCCATGAGCTCCTCATACGTCGTCGGAGGGTTGAGACCCGCCTCTTTAAAAACGTCGGTCCGGTAATGGAGCACCGGTGTAGCCGGGGCCTGGTTAATCGCGTAAACGACGTCGTCGTAAATCAAGAGCCGTCCAGGAAGGAACTCGTCTCGACCACCGAGAGCCTCGACCACCTCGTCCAATGGGGCGAGCTGTCCTGCAACAGCCATTCTTCCGGCGCTACCGCCGTCAGCGTGCAATACATCCAAGGGCGCACCGGCTTGGAGGTACGTGGCAATAGTCTGATTTATAACCGTGTTTGGCGCGTTGTCCAGAATCACGTCGTACTGCGGGTACTCCTGGCGGTACCCCTCAACCCATCCGCGCTGAACGTTTACAACCTGTGGGTCCGTTTCCTGGTTTAGATATCGAACAACCGATAAACCAGCCTCATTTGCGCCCCTTCCTTGTTCTCCCTGCCCCCCGGCAAGAATCGGAAACGCAACGATCGCGAAAAGCAGCGATAAAGCTGTTACTCGCCTATACATAGAACACCTCCTAAAGATATTGCTTAACCGGACAACGTCCGGCCTTTACACTAGCCTTTGACGGCGCCCGCCGAGAGCCCTGCCACCATCGCCCGTTGCACAAACGCAAATAGGACCAAAACCGGTAGCGTCGCGGCCACTCCGGCGGCGTTTACCATTCCCCAGGAATACACTGACGTTTCCAGAATGAGCGAGGCGATACCGAGTGAAACCGTCCGCAAGAACTCGTCCCGAATAAGGACCTGCGCGTAGAGGTACTCGTTCCAGACGACTACAAAGGTAAAAATGAGAGCCGCCGCCACTCCCGGAGCGGTCTGAGGCACAATGAGCCTAACAAACGCCTGAAATTGCGTGCATCCATCGACCCTACCCGCTTCCTCGAGTTCCCTCGGAATAGCGTCGATATACGGACGCAAAATCCAAACGGCAAACGGAAGTGTAATGGTAAGATAGGTCAGCATGAGTGCGGGCAGTGTATTGACCATTCCGAGACTGAACCAAATCTGAAAAAAAGGCACTGCGAGTAGTATTGGAGGGAGCATGTAGACGAATAGCATTATGAACGTGAGTGTGCGCCCACCGATAAACTTGAAACGGGTAACTGAGTAGACTCCGCAGAGACTCACAACCACGCCCACAACGCAGGCGACGGCTGCGACCAGGACGGTGTTCATGAAATATCGAGGAAAACTGGTAAAGAGAAATAACTCACTATAATGCTCGAAGGTCCACGCACCCGGGAAGAGCCTCGGTGGACGAGAATAGAGCTCAGGGTTCGGTTTGAAGCTACTGAAGAACATCCAAATTAGTGGAAAGAGGATTAGTAGCAGGATGGTGAAGGCAATCCCACTGAGAAGAAGTTTCTTAAGATCGAGCCGGCGAATAATGCCAGCCCGGTTTCTTGCGATTATCTGATTATTGTCACGTTCCATTCTTGCCACTACCCTTCGGTTAATTGAGTCGCTCTACTAGGTTTTCGTAGAGCTTCCAGTACACGATTGACATCCCCAGAAGTATTAGAAGGACCAGGGCAGCAAGAGCAGACCCGCGCCCCATACTGAACTCGCCAAAGACGAATCGATGAATCAAGATCGGCAGCGTTTCGGTTCGCCCGAGAGGGCCGCCCTGGGTCAAAAGAAAGATCACCTCAAAGTTGTTGAAATTCCAGATCGTCCGCAGCATCCCGACCACAACAATGGTTGGAAGGAGGGATGGAAACGTAATGTGGACGAACTTCTGAATAGCAGCAGCGCCATCGACCGAAGCAGCTTCATAGAGGTCCTGATTGATGCTTTGGAGTTGCGCTAAGAACACGATGACCATGAACGGAAAGTTCTTCCAAGAATTCACCAAGATCACTACCGGCATTGCCCAGTCCGGCGACCCAAGAGGAGACGCTGGTATCCCCAATCCCGATTGCCGGATTACGTAGCTCAATATTCCCGTTGCATCCGAGAGCATGAAACGGAATGTCAGTGCGGCCACAACATACGGCACAAGGTAGGAAAAGATGATCGTACCCCGCACGGGACCACGGGCGTAAAAGTGGGTGTTGAGCAGCAGCGCGATGAGAAGACCCACAATAAGCTGAATTGCGAGGCTACCGAAAGCAAAGACCAGATTATTCTGCAATGATCGGATAAACGCCTCATGCCCGAGGAGCTGAACAAAGTTCTGCAGCCCGACAAAACTCGACGACGCGCTATAAAGGCTCTGCCGAAAGAAACTCATTCGAATCACCCTGAGGACGGGATAGAAACTCAAGAGCACGATCATTGCGGCCAAGGGCAAAAAGAGAAGAATACCCGTTGTCCGATCTCTTCTATAACCTTTCATCATGTCGCAATGCACCGCCTTTTTCACAAGCCGTCTCAGCGCTTAATCATGACGCTTGGGTCCAGTTAACCAAGAAGGCCACCAAACTTTTTCCGATTCTACCACAGCCTACGCAAAAGTAAAGCGAATTTTTCATCTTT